>JBHJIR010000096.1:0-39884 GCA_050043265.1 Kiloniellaceae bacterium | reverse complement strand
ACATTCACGACGCGCCAAAGGGCGCGCCAAGGCACCCAGTTCACGCTCCGATCACGGGTCAGCGCGCGGGTCCGATCAGGGCCGCCGCCAGCCTCAGCTGCGGGTCGGTGAGGAATTGCGCCATGCGCTGGCCGGTGTGCTGACGCGCGGCGAACTGCGCGATCCAAGTCTGACCGACGTCAACCTGACGGTCACCGAGGTGCGGGTCAGCCCGGACCTGAAGAGCGCCACCGCTTTCGTGGTGCCGCTGGGGGGCAGCGATCTCGATCCGATCATCGCCGCCCTCAACCACGCCGCCAGCTTCCTGCGCGGCCAGCTCAGCCGCGAGGTCGATCTGCGCCACACGCCGCGGCTGTCGTTCCAGGCCGACCATTCTTTCGACGAAGCCGCCCGCATCAACGCCCTTCTGCACCATCCCCGGGTCGTTCGGGATGTCGAGGCGGAAGATGACGCGGAAGACGCCGGCCCCGATGGCGATTCAGATGGGGGCCAGAGCGATCCCGATGAAAGCTGAGGCGGGGGGCGTTAACGGCTGGCTGATCATCGACAAGCCGCTCGGCCTCACCTCGACCCAGGTGGTCGGTCGCGTACGCCGCCTCCTGAAGCCACGCAAGGTCGGCCACGGCGGCACCCTGGACCCGCTGGCCAGCGGCCTGCTGCCGATCGCCCTCGGCGAGGCGACCAAGACGGTTTCCTATGTGATGGATGGGCGTAAAAGCTACCGCTTCACCCTGCGCTGGGGCCAGGCGACGGCGACCGACGACGCCGAAGGCGCGGTCATCGAGGAGCATCCGCACCGCCCCGACGCCGATCAGATCCGCGCCGTGCTGGACGGTTTCACTGGGGACATCCAACAGATCCCGCCGCTCTATTCGGCGATCAAGGTGGACGGCAAGCGAGCCTACGACCTGGCCCGTGCCCAGGCCGATTTCGAGCTGAAGGCCCGCACCGTCACGGTTCATGCCATCACCCTGGAGGCGATGCCGGACCCGGACCACGCGGTTTTCGAGGTCCACTGCGGCAAGGGGACCTATATGCGCTCCCTGGCGCGCGACCTGGGACGGGCGACCGGGACCGTCGCCCACATCGTAGAGTTGCGGCGATTAACCGTAGGCCCGTTCACCGAGGCCGACGCGATTTCGCTGGATTCCCTGGAATCAATGGGGCATAGTCCCGCCGCCTTGGAGCAGGTGCTCCCGGTCGAGACTGCGCTGGACGACATCCCGGCGCTGGCTCTGTCCGAGACCGAGGCGAACCGCCTGCGCTGCGGGCAGGCCGTGTCCATGGTGGCACGTGCCAACCGCGATCGCATCAGCGAGCTCAGCAACGGATCCATTGTCTTTACCACAACCGGCGGTAAACCGGTGGCATTGGCCCGTTATGAGGCAGGCGACATTCATCCGGTCCGGGTTCTGAACCTTTAGTTATTGGAGACATAGCGATGTCGATCACCAACGAGCGCAAGACTGCGCTGGTCGAAGAGTATGGCACCCACCAGGGTGACACCGGGTCGCCGGAAGTTCAGGTCGCAATCCTGTCGGAGCGCATCGTGAACCTCACCGAGCACCTCAAGACCCACAAAAAGGATTTCCACTCGCGCCGCGGCCTTCTGGTCATGGTCGGCCAGCGCCGGCGCTTGCTGGACTATGTAAAGAGCAAGGAAAAGGCGCGTTACGACGCCCTGATCCAGCGCTTGGGCCTGCGCCGTTAAGGCCGGACCCAGAGAAGATTCCCCCGTGCCGCGGTGCCGCGCCTGCCTTCGGGCGTCGGTCGGTGCCGCCCACCGGGGGGACGAATGGACGGAATGAACGCAAGCCGTATCGTGACTGTGCCGGCACGATGGCTTTTTGAGGGCCGGGCCGACGTAAGGGGCGTCCAGGGGAAGCTTCCCCGGGCGGGACGCCCCTTGCGCGGGTCCGGCGCTTTGCATTCCGGCACACGCTGACGACGCCATCCGGGCGCGGCGGTTCCGTAAGTGTCAGGTTAGAAGGACCTAACAAGCATGTTTGATATTCATAAGCAGGAAATCGAGTGGGGCGGCCGCAAGCTGACCCTGGAAACCGGCCGCAGCGCGCGCCAGGCCAACGGCGCCGTGCTGGCAACCTATGGCGACACCGTGGTGCTGTGCACCGCGGTCGGCGAGTCCTCGCCGCGCCCGGGCATGGATTTCTTTCCGCTCACCGTGAACTACCAGGAAAAGACCTTCGCCGCCGGCAAGATCCCGGGCGGCTTCTTCAAGCGTGAAGGCCGCCCGTCGGAGAAGGAGACCCTGGTCTCCCGCCTCATCGACCGGCCGATCCGTCCGCTGTTCGCCAAGGGCTACAAGAACGAGACCCAGGTGATCTGCACCGTGCTGAGCCACGACCTGGAGAACGATCCCGACATCGTCGCCATGGTCGGCGCTTCGGCCGCGCTCACCATCTCCGGCCTGCCGTTCCTGGGCCCGATCGGCGCCGCGCGCGTCGGTTACAAGGATGGCCAGTACATCCTCAACCCGCTGATGGACGAGATGGGCGATTCCGAACTCGACCTCGTCCTCGCCGGCACCCGTGACGGCGTGCTGATGGTGGAGTCGGAAGCCCAGGAGCTGTCCGAGGAGATCATGCTGGGCGCCGTCGCCTTCGGCCACGAGCAGATGAACCCGGTCATCGACTGCATCATCGCGCTGGCCGAGCGCTGCGCGAAGGAGCCGCGCGATGTGCCGCCGCCGTCCGCCGAGGTCGAAGCGGTCAAGGCCAAGCTGATCTCCGGCGGCATTCTCGACAAGCTGACCGAGGCCTACACCGAGGTCGACAAGCTGTCGCGCCAGGCCAAGGTCGCCGCGGTGCGCGAAGCCTCCGTCGCCGATTTCAGCGACGAGGAAAAGGAGCGCGCTTCCGGCCTGTTCAAGTCTCTGGAAGCCGACGTCGTGCGCGGCAACATCCTGAAGACCGGCAAGCGCATCGACGGCCGCACCACCGTCGACATCCGGCCGATCAAGGCCGAGGTCGGCGTTCTGCCGCTGACCCACGGCTCGGCCCTGTTCACCCGCGGCGAGACCCAGGCGCTGGTGACCACCACGCTGGGTACCGGGCAGGACGAGCAGCTGGTCGACTCGCTGGAAGGCAGCTACCGCGAACACTTCATGCTGCACTACAACTTCCCGCCCTACTCGGTGGGTGAGTGCAGCTTCCGCCTGGCTCCGGGCCGCCGCGAAATCGGCCACGGCAAGCTGGCGTGGCGTGCCGCGCGTCCGTTGCTGCCGGCCAAGGAGGATTTCCCCTACACCATCCGCGTCGTTTCCGAGATCACCGAGTCCAACGGTTCGTCGTCGATGGCGACGGTTTGCGGCGCTTCCCTGTCGATGATGGACGCCGGTGTGCCGTTGAAGCGGCCGGTGGCAGGCATCGCCATGGGCCTGATCAAGGAAGGCGAAGACTACGCCGTGCTGTCCGACATCCTGGGCGACGAGGATCACCTCGGCGACATGGACTTCAAGGTGGCCGGTACCGAGAGCGGCATCACCTCGCTGCAGATGGACATCAAGATCACCTCGATCACCCAGGAGATCATGTCCGTGGCCCTCAACCAGGCCAAGGGCGGGCGCCTGCACATCCTGGGCGAGATGAACAAGGCGCTGCCCGCGGCTCGTGACGACGTCTCCGGCAACGCGCCGCGCATCACCGTGATCAACATCCCGAAGGATAAGATCCGTGACGTGATCGGCACCGGCGGCAAGGTCATCCGCGAGATCTGTGAAGAGACCGGCGCCAAGATCGATATCGAGGACGACGGCACCGTGAAGGTCGCGGCAGTCGATCAGGACCAGGCCCAGGCGGCGCTCGACTGGATCAAGTCGATCGTGGCCGCGCCGGAGATCGGCGAGATCTACAACGGCAAGGTCGTGAAGGTCGTCGACTTCGGTGCCTTCGTGAACTTCCTCGGGCCGCGCGACGGCCTGGTGCACATCAGCGAACTGGCTCCCGAGCGTGTCAACACCGTCACCGACGTGGTGAACGAAGGCGACGCGGTGAAGGTGAAGTGCATCGGCATGGACCGCGGCAAGGTGAAGCTGTCCATGAAGCGCGTGAACCAGGAGACCGGCGAAGACCTGGAGGCCGCGGCCAGCTAAGTCTTCGTAACGACGTACTGCACAGAAGCCGGCGCGAGGGGGCGACATGACCTCTCCGCCGGCTTTTTCTTTGCGCCTTCCCAAAATCATGGGCCACCGCGGTGCCAAGGCGCTGGCGCCGGAGAACACCCTGGCGTCGATGAAGGCAGCCGCCGAAGCCGGCGCCACCTGGGTCGAGTTCGACGTCATGTTGACCGGCGACGGCCAGCCGGTGCTGTTCCACGACGACACCCTGGAACGCACCACCGGCACCAAGGGCGCCATGGCGCGGACGCCGCTTTCGGTCGTCCGCGGGCTGGATGCGAGCCGGCATTTCACCCAGACGTACAGCCGGCGTGCCGGCACGCTGTTCCAAGGCCGGGACGACTGCCGGGTGCCGACCCTGGAGGCGTGCGTCGCCTGCCTGCTGGAATTGGGGCTGACGCCCAATGTCGAGATCAAGCCGACTGCGGGCCTGGCGGTCGAAACCGCCGAGGTGGCGCTGACCCGGCTGCTGAAGCTGTGGCCGGACGACCGGCTGCCGCCGCTGGTCAGCAGCTTCGAACGTGCCTCGCTGGCGGCGGCCAGACGGGTCGCGACGCACTGGCCGCGCGGCTTCCAGGCGGAGGATTTTACCGGCGGCAGGCGTCAGGCGATGGACGAGCTCGGCTGTGCCTCGATGCACATGTACTGGCGGCGCACCCGCCGCGCCGATGTGGCGGCAGTGAAGGCGGCGGGCTATGCCTTCGCGGTCTACACGGTGAACGGGGTGCGCGCCGGGCGCCGGCTGTTGGACAAGGGGGTCGACTGCCTGATCAGCGACCGGCCGGATCTGCTGATCCCCGCTTTAGACGGCTGAGGCCTATTCGCTGGGCCGGGTCATGCGCCCGGGCGAGGGAATGCCGACGATGTTGTAGCCGCCGTCGACGTAGTGAACCTCGCCGGTGACGCCCTGGGACAGGTCGGAGGCGAGATAGAGCCCGGCCGAGCCGACTTCTTCCAGCAGCACGTTGCGTTTCAGGGGCGCGTGGTCGCGGTTCCAGCCGAACACGAAGCGCGCATCGCCGATCGCCGAGCCGGCCAGGGTGCGCATCGGCCCCGCCGAGATCGCATTCACGCGGATACCGTCGGCGCCCAGGTCGACGGCGAGGTAGCGCACGCTGGCTTCCAGCGCGGCCTTGGCGACGCCCATGACGTTGTAGTTCGGTGTCACCCGCTCGGCGCCCAGATAGGACAGGGTGATCAGGCTACCGCCATCGGTCATCAGCGGCGCCGCCTCGCGGGCCACAGCGGTGAAGGAATAGCAGGAGATCGCCAGGGTGCGCCGAAAGTTGGCGCGGCTGGTGTTGAGGTAGCGGCCCTTCAGCTCTTCCTTGTCGGAATAGGCGATGGCGTGCACCACGAAGTCCAGCGACCCCCAGGCGTCGCCCAACTGGGCGAAGGTGCCGGCGACCTCGCTTTCCTGCTCGACGTCGCAAGGAATCACCAGCTCGGAGCCGACCGAGGCGGCCAGCGGCCGCACCCGGCGCTCGAAGGCCGCCCCCTGAAAGGTGAAGGCCAGTTCCGCCCCTTGCTTGTGAAGCGCGGTGGCAATGCCCCACGCGATGGAGTGGTCGTTGGCCACTCCCATGATTAGGCCGCGTTTGCCGGCCATCAACCCAGCCATGTACTTTAAGCCTGCCCTGTTATCCGTCGAAGCGTTTGAAGGCGAGGCTGGCATTGGTGCCACCAAAGCCGAAGCTGTTCGACATGACGCAATTAAGCTGCACGTTGTCTTCCACCGCGCGAACGATCGGCATGCCCTCGGCCCCGGGGTCGAGGTTCTCGATGTTCGCCGAGGCGGCCACGAAATTGTTGTCCATCATCAGCAGCGAATAGATCACCTCGTGCACGCCGGTCGCGCCCTGGGAATGGCCGGTCAGCGACTTGGTGGAGGAGATCCGCGGCATGTCGGCACCGAAGGCCTCGCGGATCGAATTCAGCTCGATGATGTCGCCCACCGGCGTCGAGGTGCCGTGGGCGTTGATATAGTCGACCGGGGTGTTGCCGAGGCCCTGCATGGCCAGGCGCATGCAGCGCAGGCCACCCTCACCGGAAGGCGCCACCATGTCGGCGCCGTCGGAGGTGGCGGCATAGGCGGCGACCTCGCCATAGATCTTGGCGCCGCGCGCCTTGGCGTGCTCCAGTTCTTCCAGCACCACCACGCCGCCGCCGCCGGAAATGACGAAGCCGTCGCGGTCCTTGTCGTAGGCCCGGCTGGCGCGGGTCGGCGTGTCGTTGTAGCCGCTGGACAGCGCGCCCATGGCGTCGAACAGCACCGTCAGGCTCCAGTGCAGCTCCTCGCCGCCGCCGGCAAAGACGATGTCCTGCTTGCCCATCTGGATCAGCTCGGCGCCGTTGCCGACGCAGTGCGCCGAGGTCGAGCAGGCCGAGGAAATCGAATAGCTGAGGCCCTTGATTTTGAAGGCCGTCGCCAGATTGGCCGAGTTGGTCGACGACATGCAGCGCGGCACCATGTAGGGGCAGACGCGCTTGGGGCCCTTGGTGCGCGCCAGGTCGGCGGCGGCCACCTGGTTGGAGGTCGAGGGACCGCCGGAGCCCATAACCAGACCGCTGCGCTCGTGTGAGATCTCGGCCTCGGTCAGCCCGGCGTCGGCGATGGCCTCGCGCATGGCGACATAGTTGTAGGCTGCGCCATCGCCCATGAACCGCCTGACCTTGCGGTCGACGTGGGCGTCCAGATCGACCTTCAGCGACCCGTGAACATGGCTGCGAAAACCCATTTCCGCATAAGTATCGCAAAACTCGATACCGGAGCGGCCGGCCTTCAAGGCGTCTATCACTTCGGCCTTGTTGCTGCCGATGCTGGAGACGATGCCCAATCCGGTGACGACGACCCGACGCATAGAAATCCTGTCCGTCCTAGACTGTGGTTACTGGAACTGTGGCTGCTGGAACCGTGGTTCCTGGGACCGTGGTTCCGGGTATTCGCGCCGCCCCGCGTGTCCGGGGCGCCGCCTCCGCGTCAGCCGCCTCCGCGTCAGACGGACTGCGGCTCGCGCTGAAACAGGCCGACCTTCAGGTCCTTTGCCTCGTAGATCGGCTTTCCGTCGGCCTTCATGATGCCGTCGGCGATGCCCAGCACCAGTTTGCCCATACGTACGCGCTTCAGGTCCAGGTGATAGCTGACGTTCTTGACCGCCGGCGTCACCATGTCGGTGAACTTCACTTCGCCGACACCCAGCGCACGGCCACGCCCGGGTGCGCCCATCCAGCCGAGAAAGAAACCGACCAGTTGCCAGAGCGAATCAAGGCCGAGGCAGCCGGGCATCACCGGGTCGCCTTCGAAGTGGCAGCCGAAGAACCACAGGTCCGGCTTGATATCGAATTCCGCGACGATGTGGCCCTTGCCGTGCTCGCCGCCATCGTCGGTGATCTCGGTGATGCGGTCGAACATCAACATCGGCGGCAACGGCAGCTGCGCGTTGCCGGGGCCGAAAAGCTTCCCGTGCGCGCACTTCAGCAGATCTTCGTAGTGAAAACTGTTCTTTCTGTCGGTCAATAGATCCACCCGGTCCGGCACCTGATTCTGTTATCGCTCGTCAGCGCCACTGGCGCCGCCTGAAATCCGTCGTGGATTTCCCCTTTGAAGCCTTTCCCCTACATAGGCTCCATAGGGCATCGATGCCACGACAAAAAGCGTTGCCGCATGCGCTCCTCCGCCGTGCGGAGAAGGTCCCGGCCAACGCCTCGCGAACTATAGCATAGGAAAACCGCTGTCAAACAGCTTCGCGTCGCGGCGCTAGCCTTTGAAAAGCCCGGACTGTCATGGTTAGCAGGCGCTTATGCGGCCGCGGGCGGGACCTGATACTTTATGCCAATGCGTTTTATAGACGTTCCAAAGAAATTGACATGAGACTGTTTTGCCTCTTTAATTGGTTCAGCTGGGAACCATATATTGGGAAGCCATGACTAAGGATCGTCCCTACAGCGCGCTCGTCCAGCGCCTCAAGACCGTCGGCCTGCGGCCGACCCGCCAGCGCTTGGCGCTTGCCAAGCTGCTGTTCGAGGCACAAGGCGGCTGCGACCGTCACATCACGGCCGAGCAGTTGCATGCGGAGGCCGTGGCCGACAACGTGCGCGTTTCGCTGGCGACCATTTACAACAGTCTGCATCAGTTCACCGAAGCGGGGCTGTTGCGCGAGGTCGTGGTCGAGTCCGGCCGCTCCTACTTCGACACCAATGTGTCGGATCACCATCACTTCTATTTCGAAGACAGCGGCCGCCTGCAGGATATCCCTGGCGAGCTGGTGCAGCTCGACAGCCTGCCGACGCCCCCCAGCGGCGCCAAGGTCTCGCGCGTCGACGTCATCATCCGGCTGCACGACGGCGAGTAGACCGCGCCGCCGGTCTGCCCGGCCGCTGCCCGTTGCCACCGTCTCCTGAAAACCTCCTTAGAATCATTCTAATCTGTTGACAGACTCTGGCCCGGGGTCTATTTAGTCCCCATCAGGGGGCGGTCCCGGCGGCCTTTCCGGCCCGTCAGCGGACGTCAAACAAGCCCTCTCAAAAAAGGCCTTTGGGCCAAATCAAGTCTCACCTACAGGAGAGAGAGCCATGTCGCTGAAAGATTCGAAGACCGAAAACAATCTGAAAGAAGCCTTCGCCGGCGAGAGCCAGGCCAACCGCCGCTATCTCTATTTCGCACAGAAGGCCGACATCGAAGGTTTCAACGATGTCGCCGCGGTCTTCCGTTCGACCGCCGAAGGTGAAACCGGCCACGCCCACGGTCACCTGCAGTACCTCGAAGAGGTCGGCGACCCCGCCACCGGCGAGCCGATCGGCGACACCACGCTGAACCTCAAGTCCGCCATCGCCGGCGAGACCCACGAGTACACCGACATGTACCCCGGCATGGCCCGCACGGCCCGCGAAGAGGGCTTCGACGAGATCGCCGACTGGTTCGAGACCCTGGCGAAGGCCGAAAAGAGCCACGCCGGTCGCTTCCAGAAAGCGCTCGACACCATGGCTTGATTCGGGACCGGGCCCTGTGGCCGGCTTCGGCCGGTCGGGCCCGACCCGGGTTTCTCCCCATGTAGTTGCAGGACTGAAGCGGCCGGGCGCGGAAACGCGCCCGCCGCTTCAGCCCCTGCGACCTACCGGGGCCATTTCGGCCCGCTTCAACAGGGCATCTCGATACAGGGAAACTGCCGGCCCAGGGAAAAGACCTGCCGCTGCGTTGCGGCGTTGTCCGCGACGCTCGCTCCAGCAGCGATCCGGCGGTCGCCGGCCCGGCGAAGCGCGACAACCGCGAGGGGAAGACATGAGCGAAGGTGGCTTGAATGCACCGGTGCGCCATCCGATTGATTGGAACGATCCGGATTTTTACGACTGGGATAAGCTGAACGCCGAGGTCGAGCGCGTCTTCGACATCTGCCACGGCTGTCGGCGCTGCTTCAATCTCTGCGATTCCTTCCCCCGCCTGTTCGACCTGATCGACGAGTCGGAAACCGGCGAGTTGGATAGCGTCGACAAGGCCGACTACAAGCCGGTGGTCGACGCCTGCACGCTGTGCGACATGTGCTTTATGGTCAGCTGCCCCTACGTGCCGCCCCATGAATTCAACATCGACTTCCCGCACCTGATGCTGCGCTACCGCGCCGCCGAGCGGAAGTCCGGCCACGGCAACGGCCGCGGCGAGCAGCTGACCAAGACCGACCGCAACGGCAAGCTGGCCGGCATGGCGCCGGGCCTGGTGAACTGGGCCGGCGACACCCGCAACAAGCTGACGCGCCCGATCATGGAAAGCGTCGCCGGCATCGCCCGCGAAGCCGACCTGCCGGCGTTCCACGGCAAGACCTTCGTGCTGCGCGCCAAGCAGCAGCCGCCGGCGCGCAACGCCGAGGCACCGGCCAAGGGCCGCAAGGTCGCACTCTACGCGACCTGTTTCGTGAACTACAACAACCCGAAAATCGGCGAGGCCGCACAGGCCGTGCTGGCCAAGAACGGCGTCGAGACCGCGGTGGTCTATCCGGCCTGCTGCGGTATGCCGCAGCTGGAAAACGGCGACATCGAAAAGGTCGCGGACTCGGCCCGGCGCGTATCGACCGAACTCTGCAACTGGATCGACAAGGGTTACGACATCGTCGCGCTGACACCGTCCTGCGCGCTGATGCTGAAGTTCGAATGGCCATTGATCCTGCCGGACAACGACACCGTGAAGAGGCTGTCGGAGCACACCTTCGATATCACCGAATATGTCGTCGACATCGCCAAGAAGGAGGGCCTGGCCGACGGCCTCGGTGCTCTGGAGGGCGGCGTCGCGCTGCACATGGCCTGCCACGCCCGCGCCCAGAACATCGGCGCCAAGGCGGCGGAAATGCTGCGGCTGCTGCCCGAGGCGGATGTGAAGGTGATCGAGCGCTGCTCGGGCCACGGCGGCTCCTGGGGCGTGCTGAAGGACAACTTCGACGTGGCCATCAAGGTCGGCCGGCCGGCGGCACGCCAGGCGGCCCAAGCCGGCAAGGCCTACGTCGCCTCGGAATGTCCCTTGGCCGGGCAGCATATTCTGCAGGGCATCGACCGCCTGAAGATGGACGACAAACCGGAGATCGCGCGCAGCTACCACCCGATCGAACTCTTCGCCAAGGCCTACGGGCTGGCCGATTGAGGTCGGCGAAAAAGGGTGGCGGCCTGGCGCCGGCGGCCTCACATCAGTAAGGCCGGACACCCAGTAAGGAGTGCAACGACATGAGCACGGAACTTGCGATGAAACGAGAAATCACCCGCGACGACATCCTGCCGATGGCAAGCTACGAGGCCGAGCGCCGCGAGCTGCGCCGTGACCTGGTCGCCAAAAAGAAATTCCGCCGCCAGGACGTCGGCCCCGTCTGCACCTTCTACTTCGAGAACTACGACACCATGTGGGCCCAGATCCACGAGATGCTGTACATCGAAAAGGGCGGCGAGGAGCAGATCAAGGACGAACTTAGCGCCTACAATCCGCTGATCCCGCAAGGCCGCGAACTGGTCGCCACGGTGATGTTCGAGATCGACGATGCCCAGCGCCGCAAGACCTTCCTGTCCAAGCTGGGCGGCATCGAGGAGACGGCCTTCTTCGAGGTCGACGGCGAGCGCGTGGTCGGCAAGCCGGAAGACGACGTCGACCGCACCACCGCAGACGGCAAGGCCTCGTCGGTGCAGTTCATCCACTTCCCCTTCACCGACGCCCAGGTTGCCAAGTTCAAGCAGCCGGACAGCCGCGTGGTGCGGGGCTTCTCGCACCCGGAATACGGCCACATGACGATCCTGCCGGAAGAAACCCGCGCCGCCCTGTCGAAGGACTTCGACTGAGCCTGAAGGGTCGAAGGATTTTTCACGGCGCCTCGCCCTTCGAGACGGGCTTCGCCCTCCTCAGGGTGAGGCGCGCCGGTGGTTCAGAAAACCCTTCATCCTGAGGAGGCCCTGAAAGGGCCGTCTCGAAGGGCGAGGGGCTTTTCCCCGTCCGCCGGAGGGTGACCGGGGCCTATTCGACCTTTTCGCCGGAATAGAGGCCGTAGAAGGCGTCGCGCTTCAGCCAGCCGGCAAACCCGTCCAGCGTGACCTCGCACCAATCGTCCAGGCAGCGTTCCAGCACGCCGATCGCCCCGGCATCGACCAGGGCGACGCCCGGCGCGTCCGGCTCCGGCCGGCGGCGCAGGGTGTGGCGTTTGCCGGTGACCAGGATGCCGCGCTGGCCTTGCACCATGGACTGGTGCACCCAGCCCTCGGTGCCCTGCCAGTCGCGGATGCGCCGCCAGGTGTCGAATTCGTCGACGATTTCCACCGGCATGCCGCGGCGGTGGTAGACCCAGTCGATGGGATAGCGGGTGCCCGGGCCGGTGCGCAGGTTCACCTCGTTGGAGCGCAGGGAGACGAACCGCGGCAGCGGCAGGCCGGTGCGCCCGGCCGGTACCGGCGGTGCGCCGCCGTTTTCCGGATCGGCGGCGGCGGGCCCGGCATCCTGGCCCGGTTCCTGGGCAGCCGCCGGCCTCCCTGCCGTCAGGCCGACGGCCGTGCCCAGCAGGGCGGCCGTCAGCAGGGTGGCCATCAGCAGGCTTGGCAGCAGCATGGGCGGGGGGAGGCGCCTCGGCATTTCTTTTTCCTAACCGCCGGCCCGGCGCCGGGTCAAGATGATGGCCACCGGGAGCACCGCCCCGAAGGGGGTGGTCGCGCCACAGGGCGCCCCGGAAGTGGCCTGTCCCCTGGACAAGCCGGCGCCCCGCCTGCTATGGCAAGGCGCGAAGTCGGTCCGCTTTCGCAGCCCACTTGAAGCGGGGCCGGAGGGGGCCGCCGCCCGTCCGGCCCGTATCTCGAGTTAGGAAGCAATGCCCCAGAAAAAGGTCCGCGTCATCGTCACCCGCCGCCTGCCCGACGCTGTCGAGACGCGGATGATGGAGCTGTTCGACTGCCGCCTCAACATCGAGGACAAGCCGATGAACCAGGCGCAGCTCATCGAGGCGGCGAAGGAGGCCGAGGTGCTGGTGCCGACGGTGACCGACCGCATCGATTCCTCGGTGCTGTCCCAGGCCGGGCCCCAGTTGAAGCTGATCGCCTCCTTCGGCACCGGCGTCGACCATATCGACCTGAAGACGGCGCGCCAGCGCGGCATCACCGTGACCAACACCCCGGGCGTCCTGACCGAGGACACCGCCGACATGACCATGGCCCTGATCCTCTCGGTGCCGCGCCGCCTCGCCGAGGGCGAGCGCCTGGTGCGCGCCGGCGACTGGCAGGGCTGGGCGCCGACCGGCTGGCTGGGCCACCGGGTGAACGGCAAGCGTCTGGGCATCATCGGCATGGGCCGCATCGGCAGCGCGGTGGCGCGCCGCGCCCGCGGCTGCGGCATGTCGATCCACTACCACAACCGGCGCCGGGTGCACCCCTCCGTCGAGGAGGAATTGGAGGCAACCTACTGGGAAAGCCTCGATCAGATGCTGTCGCGTATGGACATCATCTCGGTCAACTGCCCGCACACCCCGGCGACCTTCCACCTGCTCTCGGCGCGGCGGCTGAAGCTGCTGCGCGAGGAGGCCTACATCGTGAACACCTCGCGCGGCGAAGTGGTCGATGAGAACGCCCTGACCCGCGCGCTGGAGGCCGGCGAACTGGCCGGCGCCGGCCTGGACGTCTTCGAGCACGAGCCGGCGGTGAACCCCAAGCTGATCCGTCTGGACAACGTGGTGCTGCTGCCGCACATGGGCTCGGCCACCATCGAGGGCCGCATCGCCATGGGCGAGAAGGTGATCATCTCCATCAAGACCTTCGTCGACGGCCACACCCCGCCCGACCGCGTCCTGGAGACGATGTTCTAGGCAGGTTCCCGGCTTCAGGTCGGTTCCCGGCCGGACGTTTCACCGGCTGATTTCAATATGAATGTGGTCGTCGTGCCGCGCGGCGCGGCAGCCCTGGAAGCGAACCCTGTTGCTGGCGATGCCGAGGCGGCTTTTCAGATGCGGCTCCAGCAGGATTCGCTCGACGTCATGCTCCGGTCCTTTTGTTGTCAGCCATTGCAATGCGGCTTTGCTGCGCGCTTCGTCCATCGTCAGGTCGTCGCGCACCAAGGGCTGGAACCAGCCCATGTTCCAGCGCAGTGACAGCGGATCCTCTGTGCCGGTGCAGGGCTGTGGCTCGCCGGGTGCCGGCAGCGTGAAACCCCAATACCCCAGAGGCGAGGGCAAGGCGCCGCGCCGGTAGGCGCCGTCGGGTCCCTTGTAATAGAAGGCGAGGTCGACCTTGCGCCCGTCGTCGTGGGACAGCTGCGGCAGCAGGGGAAACCCGTCCAAGAACGGAAAGCCGGCATCCAGGGTCTGCGTTAGAGTGCCGGGAAAGCGCGTGTTCACGTACCCGGCCAGTGTAGCGATGGCATTGTAGGTGCCTGGCGTCACGTAGTGGCGATTGAGCAGGCAAGTGAGTGGCGAGGCCGACACCAGGGGTGCGCCGTCGTGCTCCCAGCAGGGCAGGCTGGCGCGCCGGGTGAGGACGCCGGCATCCAGCGCGACGGTGGCGCCGCCGTAGAGCAGGACAAAGATCGCCAGCAGCGCCAGACCGCGCCGCTGGCTGTGGCGGAACAGCAGGCCGCGCAACAGTAGCGCCAGCAGATAGGCAAGACCGCCGATCTGCGTCAGCGCGGTCAGCAGCAGGATCGCAAGACTATGGCCGAGGATCCGGAGCATGGCGCTCTTTCCGTCTCCTCACTGCACCGGGCAGGGGCCGTCGATTGAGGCGTCGTGCACGACGACCTCGCCGCTGACGACGGCGTCCTCGGCCGCTTGTGCGGCTTCTTCCATCTCCGGGGTGACCAGAGCGCCGTTGTCGTCGTCCAGCACCCAGTCCAGGCCACCCTCGGCGAGGCCCAGCACCTGCACGCCGGGCTGCCAGTCGCCCTCGCGCGCCGCCATGAAGTTATCGTAGACCGCGGTATCGACGCGCTTGCGCATGGAGGTCAGCACCTGGCCCGGATGCAGGCCGTTCTGGTTCGAGTCCGTGCCGATGCCCAGGACGCCGGCGTCGGCGGCGGCCTGCAGCACACCGATCCCGGTGCCGCCGGCCGCCTGGATGATGACGTCAGCACCGCGTTCGATCTGGGAGCGGGCCAGTTCGGCGCCGCGCCCCGGGTCGGTCCAGGCCGCCGGTGTTGGCCCGGTCATGTTCACCAGCACCGTCACTGTGGGGTCGGCGCGGCGCGCGCCCAGGATGTAGCCGCAGGCGAACTTGCGGATGATCGGGATGTCCATGCCGCCGACGAAGCCGATGACGTGGGATTTCGACGCCATGGCCGCCAGCACACCGACGACGTAGGAGCCTTCCTGTTCGCGGAACACCACCGCGCGCACGTTAGGCGCCTTCACCACCGCATCGATCAGTACGAACTTCGTCTTCGGGAACTGCGGCGCCACTTCGGCCAGGGCGCTGGCATGGTTGAAGCCGATGGCGACGATGGGCGAGAAGCCTTTCTGCGCGAAGGACCTCAGGGCCTGCAGCGACTGCGCCGGCGAGGCGATCTCGAACTCGCCGTAGGCCTCGCCGGTTTCCTCCCGGTAGCGCTCGGCCCCGGCATAGGCCGCCTCGTTGAACGACCCGTCGAACTTGCCGCCGACGGAATAGATCACGGCGGGTTTGGCGGCAACGGTGGGGGCGAAAAGGCAGACCAGGACGGCGGCGAAGGTTACGCGGGCGGCGGTCACGGGAAGGCACTCCGGCAGGAGGTAAACAAGCCGTTGGACTCTAGGCGATTTTTAGATTTGGCGGAAGAGGACGCCTTTTGTGCGGTTGAGAGCGCGACGGTCACATGCAACCATGCAGCCATGGTTGAACGCGCTTCCGCGACGGCTAAGTCCGCGTCTTCAGGTTATGAGCACTGCGGCCGCCTCGGACTTGGTGTCGCCGTGGCGTGGGTAGCCTTGCACCTTTGGACCAACTCGCCGCTGCCTTACATGCTGTCGGATGCGACAGGGCTCCCTCTGGTCACCAATGCAACAGAGCAACGGGGCCTTCTTCTTGGCTTCGCGCTGGGACTTGCCTTCCTGATTTTTCCCTCCCGCCAGATCAAAGTGCCGCCGGTCGCGGATCTCGCCTTGGCCTTCGTCGGGGCCGTGACAGGCAGTCTTGTCTGGTGGCACTACGACAGTATTTCCGCAAACCCCGGCAATCCGAGCGATTTTTCCCTGATCGTCGCGTTCATCGGGACGGTCATGCTCATTGTGGCTGCGGCACGGGTGTTCGGCTGGCTCGGTGCGGTCGTGGTTGCCTTGCTGGCTTTCCAGGGCTTTCTTTTAGCGGTGCTGGGCGAGACTCGTTCGGACTCTCTACAAACGATCATCGGGAAGCACTGGCTCACGACGGAAAGTATCTTCGGTATTCCGCTTGGGGTGTGGGGTGAACTCGGTTTTCTGTTCGTCGTTCTTGGCGTGGGGCTTGATATCCTGGATGCCAATCGTCCGGTTGTCCTATGGACGCTCCGGCCGCTGCCGCAAAGCGCAAACCCTTCGGACCAAGCTGCCGACCACCCTTTCGCCCGCCGTTTCTGGGCGTTGAGCTTCTTGCTCATTGTGAATCTGCTCGTGGGTTCTTGGTTTTACGACGACGTGGACCCCGTCGACGCCTTGTTTGCTGTTGCCGGCAGCGCCGTTGCCAACGCCGCCATCTACGTCGTCTCCCTCGCGATTGCCTGGGCCGCATTGAAGGTCGATAGCGAAGGCTGGCGCCGGAGAGGTGTGTGGCTCGGGGTCGGCGGCATGCTGTTGGCGGTTGCGCAATTCACCATTCTGATTGTGGCCGTTGCGTTGGCGATCGTATTCCAGGGCATCGCGGCCCTGCTGCCCGAGGGGCTCCATCGCATCGGCTCTTCCTGGTGGCTGCTGCTGTGGGTCGTTGCCAGCCTGCCGCTGGCTGCGGCCCTGCTGAGGGCGACCACGACTTTCCGGCAATCGGTGTTCCGAGCCGGACTGGCCTTGCTTCCCGTTACCCTGCTGTTCTGGGGTCTGATGGTGCAGAGGCTCTCGCCCAGCCTTTCAGCTTTCTATGCCGTTCTGCTGCTGGCGGTGGTCCTGGTCGAGGACTGGGGAACTCGGCGCTACCGCGTCGAAGGCGTGACGCTTTCCGGCAACTACGTCTATCCGCTCTGTCACGGCGTCGCCCGCGTCATGGTGCGGGTGGTCGTCATTGCCGCCGCCTACGGGATGTTCATTGCCTATGCTTGGTACTGGGTTCCCGTTTTAGGGTTGGGCTAACCCTAAACCGCGCAGAGGGCTTCGCCGGTACGGTAGTCCATCGTGGTCAGATCGCGGATCGTCGCCTGCGGGCCGCAGAGGGCGCAGTCGGGGTCGCGCGGGACCTTCACCTTGCGGAAGGTGGTCTCCAGGGAGTCGAACAGCACAAGGCTGCCGGCCAGCGAGGTGCCGATGCCGAGGATTTCCTTCACCACCTCGTTGGCCTGCAGGGCGCCGAGGGTGCCCGCCAGGGCGCCCAGCACGCCGACGTCGGCGCAGCTTTCCTTGGGGTCGCCCGGCTGCGGGCCGAACAGGCAGCGGTAGCAGGGTGTCGCGCCCTCATGCGCCTTAAAGGTCGAGAGCTGGCCGTCGAAACGCATGATGGCGGCGGAGACCAATGTCTTTTTTGCCAGGTAGCAGGCGTCGTTGGCCAGGTAGCGGGTCGGGAAGTTGTCGGAGCCGTCGGCGACCAGGTCGTAGCGCGCGATGAGGTCGAGGGCGTTGTCGGGCGAGAGGCGCTGGCTGTGCGCTTCCACCGTCACCTCGGGATTGATCGCGGCGAGGCGGCGGCGCGCGGACTCCACCTTGGCCATGCCGAGGTTGGCGGTGTCGTGCAGCACTTGGCGCTGCAGGTTGGACAGGTCGACCACGTCGTCGTCGACGATGCCCAGGGTGCCGACCCCGGCGGCGGCGAGGTAGAGCAGCAGCGGCGAGCCGAGGCCGCCGGCGCCGATCACCAGCACACGGGCGTTCAGCAGCTTTTCCTGGCCCGCCTCGCCGATCTCCGGCAGCACCAAGTGGCGCGCGTAGCGGTCGATCTGGTCGTCGCTGAAATCCATGAGAGGTATGTTAGCGCCTTGATGTCCCTGCACAAGGGGGCGAACAACGGCCTCGCCCTTCGAGACGGCGCTGGGCGCCTCCTCAGGGTGAGGCCTTTACACTTCCCTCATGGTGTGGAGCGCCCTAATGGGCGCGTCTCGAACCACGAGGGGGCTTTTTGCGGCTACAGCCCGTCGAAGAGGGCGGTGGAGAGGTAGCGTTCGGCGAAGGACGGCAGGATGACGACGATGGTCTTGCCGGCCATCTCCGGGCGGGCGCCGGCTTCCACCGCGGCGGCCAGGGCGGCGCCGGAGGAAATGCCGACCGGCAGGCCCTCCAGGGTCGCCGCCTCGCGTGCCATGCGGAAGGCGGTGTCGTTGCCGATGCGCAGGATCTCGTCGATCAGGCCGGTTTCCAGGTTGCCCGGCACGAAGCCCGGGCCGATGCCCTGGATCTTGTGCGGGCCCGGCGTGCCGCCGGACAGCACCGGGCTGTCCTCCGGCTCCACCGCGATCATCTTCACGTCGGGCTTGCGTTCCTTCAGGACCGCGCCGACGCCGGTCAGTGTGCCGCCGGTGCCGACGCCGGAGATCACCGCATCGACCTTGCCGCCGGTGTCGCGCCAGATTTCCTCGGCGGTGGTGCGCCGGTGGATATCCGGGTTGGCCGGGTTGTTGAACTGCTGCGGCATCACCGCGCCGGGGTTCTCGGCCAGAATCTCCTCGGCCTTGGCGAGGGCGCCGGTCATGCCCTTGGCACCTTCGGTCAGCACCAGTTCGGCACCCAGCAGGCGCAGCATCTTGCGGCGCTCCTGCGACATGGTCTCCGGCATGGTGAGGATCAGGCGGTAGCCCTTGGCGGCGCAGACGAAGGCCAGCGCGATGCCGGTGTTGCCGCTGGTCGGCTCGACGATCATGCCGCCTTCCTTCAGCTTGCCGCTGCGCTCCAGCGCCTCGACCATGGCCAGGCCGATGCGGTCCTTCACCGAGGCCAGCGGATTGAAGAACTCGCACTTGCCGAGGATGTCGGCCTTGGCGGCACCGTGCGCGGCGGCCAGCTTCTTCAGCCGGACCAGCGGCGTCGCACCGATGGTGTCGAGGATCGAGTCGTAAACCTTGCCGCGGAACTCTCCGCTGTCGCTTGCGTTCATGGCGCGCTTTCCGTTCCCTGAAATGCGTCGTGGTTCCTGTTGGACACTTGTTGTTTGTTAGATCGTGAAGTCGGTGATCTGCCGGGCTTCGCTGGTGATGCCTTTTTCGCGCGCCTGGTCGCAGAGCTCCTCGACGGTCAGCTTGTCGAAGCGTTCCATCATCTGCTGCTGCATGTCGTGCCAGATCGGCCGCAGGACCTTCACACCCAGCTCGGAACCGTCGGGCTCGCTCGCCGGGTCGGCGGTGCCTTCCAGCTGGCGCACGATGCGGATGATCTCGCCTACGGAAATGCGCCGGCGCTCGCGCGCCAGGCGGTAGCCGCCCTTGGGGCCGCGCTGGCCGGCCAGCACGTTGTGGTGGACGAGCTGCTGCAGCACCTGCTCCAGGTAGCGCCGGGGAATGCCTTGACGCCGCGAGATATCGGTCGAGCGCACCGGCCCGGCACCGGCGTGGTAGGCGATGTCGACCACGGCCTCGATGGCGAACAGCAGTTTCTTCGACAGCCTCAGCATGAGCGGTCAGCCACCTGTTGCGGATACTTTTTCAGAGGAAAGGCCGGTCGAGCCGAAGCCGCCGGTGCCGCGTGCGCTGTCTTCCAGGTCGGTGCTGACCGTCCAGGCGACGCGGGCGTAAGCCGCCACCACCATCTGGGCGATGCGGCTGCCGCGCTCGATGACGAAGGGCTGGTCGCCGTGGTTGATCAGCACCACGCCCACTTCGCCGCGGTAGTCGGCGTCGATGGTGCCCGGCGCGTTCAATACGGTGATGCCGTGCTTCAGGGCCAGGCCGGAGCGCGGGCGGACCTGCGCCTCGCTGCCCGCCGGCAGGGCAATGGCGATGCCGGTGGGGACCAGCCGCCGCTCGCCCGGCGCCAGGGTCACCGGCGCCGCGACGGCGGCCAGCAGATCCATACCGGCGGAATCGCTGGTGGCATAGGCGGGCAGGGCGAGGTCGGCGGCGTGGTCGAGGCGTTTGATGGCGACGCTGAGGGCGGTCATGTTTTGCTTCGCGGTCCCTGAATTGGTGTTGTCGGTGTTGCGTTCTGTGAGCGCACGAGGCCGTCAGCGCACGAGCGCGGTGGCGATTTGCCGGCACAGCCGCTCGGCCACTTCGGCCTTGGTCATCTGCGGCCAGTCGTCGACGCCTTCGGCGGTGATCAGGTGAATGCGGTTGTCGTCGCCGCCGAAGGTCGCGGTGCCCGGCGCCACGTCGTTGGCGAGGATCCAGTCGCAGCCCTTGCGTGTCCGCTTGGCGCTGGCCTGCTCGACCACCTTCTCGGTTTCCGCGGCGAAGCCGATGACCAGGCTGGGCCGTTGCGCCCCGGCTTGCGACAGCTCGGCCAGGATGTCCGGGTTCTGCGTCAGTTCCAGGGCGGCGGGGCTGCCGTTGTCCTTCTTCAGCTTTTGCTGCGCCGCCGCGGCGGCGCGCCAGTCGGCGACGGCGGCGGCGCAGACGGCGATCTCCACCGGCAGGGCGGCGCGGCAGGCTGCCAGCATCTCCTGCGCGGTCTCGACGTGCACGGTCCTCAGGCCCGGCGGGTCGGGCAGCTGGCTGGGGCCGGAGACCAGCGTGGTCTCGGCGCCGTGGCGGGCCAGGGCGCTGGCGATGGCGTGGCCCTGTTTGCCGGAGGACCGGTTGGCGATGTAGCGCACCGGATCGATCGGTTCGTAGGTCGGCCCGGAGGTGACCAGGGCGCGCAGGCCGCTCAAGGCCCGCGGTGCGTCGAGCAAAGCTTCGATGGCGGCGAGGATTTCAGCCGGCTCGGCCATGCGCCCGAAGCCGTATTCGCCGCAGGCCATGTCGCCTTCGTTGGGGCCGACGGTGACGATGCCGCGCGCCTTCAGCGTCGCGATGTTGGCCTGGGTCGCCGCGTGTTCCCACATGCGCACGTTCATCGCCGGGGCGACCAGTACCGGCTTGTCGGTGGCGAGCAGGGCGGTGGAGGCGAGGTCGTCGGCGCGGCCGTGGGTCATTTTGGCCAGAATGTCGGCAGTGGCCGGCGCCACCACCAGCAGGTCGGCGTCGCGCGACAGCTGGATGTGGCCCATCTCCGCCTCGTCGGTCAGGTCGAAGAGGTCGCCGTAGACCTTGTCGCCGCTCAGCGCCGAGAGCGACAGCGGCGTCACGAAGTGCCCGCCGGCCCGGGTCAGGACGCAGCGCACCGCAGCGCCCTTTTCCTTCAGGCGGCGAATCAGCTCCAACGACTTATAGGCTGCGATGCCTCCTGAGACGATCAGGAGAACCCGTTTCCCGGTCAACACGGTGGTTAAGCCCAGATTTCACGGTTAACTGTCGTGAATAACCTAGGGACTTGCCCTCGGGAAGGCAAGAGACCCAGGGTCAATCTATATTTGTTGCGCCAATTCAGTAGGTTAGAGAAGAGAAACCAGGGCGACGGCGAGGGCGGCAAGGGCCACCGGCAAGGCCCAGCGGGCCAGACTCCCGCCGTTGCGGCCGGTTAACTGGGCGACGGTTTCCGGGTGCAGGCGGATGCGCCCGGCGGCCAGTTCCTCGGTCGCCCGCTCCAGATTGTCGGCCAGCGCCGGCAACTGGCGCAGGCCGTGCAGCACGTCCTCGACGCCTTCGCGCAGGCGCGCCTCGGGGCCGCGGTTTTCGCGCATCCAGGCGTCGATCAGCGGCTGGGCCAGGGTCCAGATGTTCAGCGAAGGGTCGCGCCGCCGGCTCACCCCTTCGGCCATCAGCATGTTCTTCTGCAGCAGCAGCAGTTGCGGCTGCACCGGCAGTTCGAAGGATTCGGTCAGCCGCAGCAGCTGCTGCAGCAGCCGTGCGAAGGAGATTTCGTTCAGCGGCCGGCCGGCGATCGGCGCGCAGACCGACCGCAACGCCTGGGCGAAGACGTCCAGCGCCCGGCTCTGCGGCAGGTAGCCGGCTTCCATGTAGACGGCGGCTAGCCGGTGATAGTCGCCGTCCAGGGTGGCGATCAGCATGTCGGCCAGATGGCGGCGGGTGCGCCAGTCCAGCCGCCCCATGATGCCGAAGTCGACGGCGACGATGTTGCCGTCGCGGTCGACCCACATGTTGCCCGGGTGCTGGTCGCCATGGAAGAAGCCGTCGCGGAACACCTGGTTGAAGAAGGTGCCGGCGGCCTTGGTCAGCACCTCGGCCAGATCGTGGCCGGCCTCCAACAGGGCGTCGCGGTCGTCCATCGGAATACCGGAGACGCGCGACATGGTGAGCACGCGGCGCGACGAACGCTGCCAGTCGATATCCGGCACGTTGTAGGTCGCATCGTCGGCGAAATTCTCCGCCAGCTCGCAGGCCGCGGCGCCTTCCATACGAAGGTCCATCTCCAGGCGCACGGTTTCCTCGAAAACGCCGACCGCCTCGACCGGGCGGAAGCGGCGCAGTTTCGGTTGCGCACGCTCGGCCCACTCGGCCACCCAGTAGAAGAATTCCAGGTCGCGTTCGAAGGCCTTTTCGATGCCGGGGCGCAGGATTTTCACCGCGACCTTATGCGGCTCCGGGTGCGTTTCTTGCCCGCTTTCGTTGGCGCTTTCGGATTCCGTTTCACTTTCGGGCGCCACGGTAGCCTTGTGGACCTGGGCGATGGAGGCGGCGGAGACCGGCTCCGGGTCGAAGCTGACGAACAGCTCTTCGACCGGCTTGCCCAGTTCCTCCTCGATGATCTTGCGGGCCAGCGCACCGTCGAAGGGCGGCAGGTGGTCCTGCAGTTCGGCGAGGTCGAGGGCGACCTGTTCGCCCAGCAGGTCGGCGCGGGTCGACAGCATCTGGCCCCGCTTGATGAAGCTGGGCCCCATTTCGGTCAGCGCGCGGGCCAGCTTCTGGCCGGGCCGGCCGGTCGCCGCGCGGCGCGACAGGCGCCGGGCCAGCCACACCAGGCCAGGTGCGACGCCGGCTTCCTCCAGCGGCGCCAGGGCGTCATGGCGTGCCAGGGTGCGGGCGATGCGCAGGAAGCGCAGCAGGGAGCGGAAGGTCCGGAGCATAAGGGTTTCTGTCTCGGCCTAGACGCGCCAGCCGGAATGCAGCGCGGCGATGCCCCCGGACAGGTTGCGGTAGCGCACCTGGGACAGGCCGGCGTCGCCCATCATCGCCACCAGGTCCTCCTGGGGCGGGAAGCGGCGGATCGACTCGGCGAGGTAGAGATAGGACTCACGGTCGCCGGCGACCGCGCCGCCCATCGCCGGCAGCACCTTGAAGGAATACTGGTCGTAGAGTTGGGCGAAGACCGGGACCACGACACGGCTGAACTCCAGGCAGAGGAATCGCCCGCCCGGCTTCAGCACGCGGCGCGCCTCGGCCAGCGCGCGATCGATATGGGTGACGTTGCGCAGACCGAAGGCGATGGTGTAGGCGGTGACCGAGCGATCGGGCAGCGGCAGCCGCTCGGCATCGCCGCAGACCCAGGAAATCCCCTTCAGCAGGCCGCGGTCGATGGCGCGGTCGCGCCCGACCGCCAGCATTTCCGGGGTCAGGTCACAGACGATGACCTGTCCCTCACCCCCATGGCCCTGTTGTTCCAGGCGGTCCAGCACGCGAAAGGCGATATCGCCGGTGCCGCCGGCGGTATCCAGCAGCTTCAGACCCGGGCGCGGGTTCAGCCAGTCGACCATGGCGTTCTTCCACAGCCGGTGGACACCGCCCGACATCAGGTCGTTCATCAGGTCGTAGCGTCCGGCGACCGACTGGAAGACGCCCTGTACCAGGGACGGCTTTTCCGTCTCGTCGACCTCGCGGTAGCCGAAATGGGTGGTGGAGGGGTTTTCCCCCTCGGAGTCAGAAGGATGGCGTGGGTTCATCGCGCGGACCATAGCGCGCGCGCCGCCGCCGCGCTACTGTGGCCAGCATTTCTTCCTGGGGTCGTCTCTCCCTGGGGCCTTTTGCCGCAACCTGCTGGACCTTTCCCGATCACATGCCGGAACTGCCCGAAGTCGAGACCGTGGTGCGCGGCCTGCGCCCGAAGCTGGAAGGCCATGTGCTTCGCCAGGTCGAGCAGCGCCGGGCCAATCTGCGCTATCCCTTTCCGGAGAACTTCGCCCAGCGCCTGACCGGCCGCCGGGTCGAGCGCATCATCAGGCGGGCCAAGTACATGCTGCTGCACCTGGACGACGGCCAGGTGCTGTTGTGCCACCTCGGCATGTCCGGGCGCATGGTGATCGTCGAGCAGGGCGGCGATCGGGAGCGTCTGCCGCTCGACCGCCACGACCACGTGGTCTTCACCACCGAGGCCGGCACCGAGATCCGCTTCAACGACGCCCGCCGCTTCGGGATCATGGACCTCTTCGCCGAAACGGCGCTGGACGACCATCCGCTGCTGCGTGCCTTGGGGCCGGAACCTTTGGGCAACGATTTCAACGGCCCGGCGCTGGCCGCGGCGCTGAAGGGCAAGCGCACGCCGATCAAATCGGCGCTGCTGGATCAGCAGGTGGTCGCCGGGCTCGGCAACATCTACGTCTGCGAGGCGTTGTTCTTCGCCAGGCTATCGCCGCGCCGCCTCGCCTACACCGTCCAGGGCAACCGCGCGGAGAAGCTGGCCGCGGCGGTCCGCCAGGTGCTGACCCGTGCCATCGAGGCCGGCGGCTCGTCACTGCGCGACTATGTGCAGGCCAGCGGGGAGCTCGGCTACTTCCAGCACGAATGGGCGGTCTATGGCCGCGAGGGCGAGGCCTGCCGGCACTGTGGCGCGGCGATCCAACGTATGGTGCAAAGCGGCCGGTCGACGTTCTATTGTTCGCGCTGCCAGCGATAGGGGGCCAAAGGTGAGGCGCGAAGAAGAGGCTAGAGAAGTGAGCCGGGAGGATTCTGTTTCCATGAGCCGGGTGCTGGGGTAGGAAATCGCATGCTTCGTGTGTCGCTGCGCCGTTTCATCGTTGCCGTTGTGCTCTCGCTGGCCGCCGCGCCCGGCTTTGCGGCGGCGCAGACGGCCGACGGCTATGTCGCCGGCATTCCCGATCTGCCGCTGATGCCGGGCCTGAGGGCCCTGCCGGACAGCGGCCTGGTATTCGACAAGCCGGGCGGACGCATCGTCGAGGCGTTTGCGGAGGGCGGTGCGGAGGGCGGCGCGATTACGCCGCAGTCGGTGATCGCCTTTTATGACGAAACCCTGCCGCAGCTCGGCTGGCGGCGCGAAGCGCCCGGTGCCTACCTGCGCGAAGGCGAACGCCTGAAGCTGGACCTTAGCCAGGATGCGGGACAACTCACCGTGCATTTCAGACTGATCCCGCAATAGAGAACCCGTAATAAGAGAACAGGCGCCGAGTCGGTGCAGCGGGCGCGCGACCATCGCCGCGCCCCGGCGAAGAACGAGATGAAAAGCGGAAGGAACGACGCCATGAGCTACGAGAACATCATCGTCGAGAAGGAAGACGGCGGCGGTGGCATTACCCTTAACCGGCCCAAGGCGTTGAACGCGTTGTGCAAGGCGCTGATCGTCGAGCTGGAGCAGGCGCTGGACGACATGGAAAGCGACGATTCCATCGGCTGCATTCTCATCACCGGATCGGACAAGGCCTTTGCTGCCGGCGCCGACATCAAGGAGATGAAGGACAAGACCTATCAGGAGGCCTACGCCGAGGATTTCATCACCCAGGGCTGGGAACGTCTGGCCAAGACGCGCAAGCCGGTGATCGCCGCGGTGGCGGGCTATGCGTTGGGCGGCGGTTGCGAGATCGCCATGATGTGCGACTTCATTCTTGCCGCCGACACCGCCAAGTTCGGCCAGCCGGAAATCACCATCGGCACCATTCCCGGTTCCGGCGGCACCCAACGGCTGACCCGCTTTGTCGGCAAGGCCAAGGCGATGGAGCTGTGCCTGACCGGGCGCATGATGGATGCGGAGGAGGCCGAGCGCGCCGGCCTGGTCGCGCGCATCGTGCCGGCGGCGGATCTTTTGGACGACGCCAAGAAGACGGCGCGCAAGATCGCCGGGCTGTCGCGCCCGGTGGTGATGATGGCCAAGGAGGCGGTGAACCGCGCCTACGAGACCACCCTGGCCGAAGGCATCAAGTTCGAACGCCGGGTGTTTCACGCCACCTTTGCCCTGGACGATCAGAAGGAAGGCATGGCGGCCTTTGCCGAAAAGCGGCCGCCGAACTGGAAGAACCGTTGAGGGTTGCCGCCGGTTAACCCTGATTTTCCGCGGATTCAGGCCGGTTTCGAGCCGGTTCTAAACCGGAGTTCCAGGGCCGAATGGCGGCTTGACGCAGCCGAGGGCGGGGGCTATAAACCCGCCTTCCTCATGTACTGAGAACGATGTTTTAAGCATGGCAAACCATCAATCTGCCAAGAAGCGGATCCGCACCAACGCCCGTCGGGCGACCGTCAACCGTGATCGCGTGGGCCGCATTCGCACCCATGTGAAAGCGGTGGAACTGGCGATCGCCAGTGGCGACAAGACGGCGGCGGAGACGGCCCTGCGTGCAGCCCAGCCGGAACTGGCCCGGGGCGTGCGCGCTGGCGTGATGCCGAAGAACACGGCATCACGCAAGATGTCGCGCTTGGCAGCGCGCGTCAAAGGGATCGCCTAAGTCCGCTTCGCGGTCCGGACACAATTCCGGGTCTAAACGATGCCGCGCCTTCTGCAATGAAGGCGCGGTTTTTCGTGCGCGCTATACAGTGCATGTGGTTTCGGATGTCCGCTTTGACGTGACGTTCGGCTGACCGATCGTTCTTCCGGACCTAAAAAAACACCCGTTCCCTATTCGATCCGCTTGTCACCCGAAGTCTATCTGGGTACATTAACTCTGTCGCGCTTGGGGGTCCTTAGATAGAAATTCCTGGAAAAAGCAAAATAAAAAGCCGCGCCAATCAAGTAATTCCTGAAATGAATTATTGAGATTGTAGCCGCCGCGGCGAGAGCTTGATGCATCTCTAGGTCAATCTTGTTTTTTCCTGACCCGCCTGGCTCTTGGGGCCCTTCCAAGCCGATCGCTCGGACAACTAATGATGAATGAGGTTGCTGGCCACGTCATGGACGATGCTTGTGCTTTCGCGGAGATTTACCTCTGGCAGAAGCGGTGCACGGTCGGGGTCGGAATGTACGCGCGGCATGAAGGGGTAGTCTGAATGGTTGGTGGTGACGGTGAGGCGACGGTGATTGAGCAGTGGACCCGGGTGCGCGGTCGTTTGCGTGCCGAAGTCGGAGAGGCTGCCTATCGCAGTTGGTTGAAGCCGCTCACCCTTGCCGGTTCGCGTAACGGCAGACTCCGGCTTGCGGTGCCGACGCGTTTCATGCGCGACTGGGTTGCGAGCAATTACGCCGAGCGTCTCTTTGCGCTGTGGAGCGAGGAAGACTGCGGTGTCGGTGGCATCGAGATTGTCGTGCAGCCGCCGGCGCGTCCGACGCCCAAACCCGGTTCCGCATTGCTGGGCGGTACCGCGGAAACGCACAGCACCGAAACGCAAGCGGGCGCGCAGCACAACGGCATGATCGCGGCGCGCGAGGGTGACGGCAATGCCGCTACCCGGGTGGCGATGAGCGCGCAGGCCAGTGCGGCATCGCGCATGTCGTCGACGGACGTGGCGCCGTCCAGCAGCATGCGCGACGGCATTTCCGCACCGCTCGATCCCCGCTTCACCTTCGACAACTTCGTCGTCGGCAAGCCGAACGAACTGGCCTATGCCGCCGCGCGGCGTGTCGCCGAAGCGCCGACGCCGCCGTTCAATCCGCTGTTCCTCTATGGCGGTGTCGGGCTCGGCAAGACGCATTTGATGCATTCGATCGGCTTGCACATCAAAAAGCAGGCGCCCGAGCGCAGCATCATTTATCTCTCGGCGGAAAAATTCATGTACCAGTTCGTTCGTGCATTGCGCACGAAGGACACCATGGCGTTCAAGGAACAGTTTCGTTCGGTCGACGTGCTGATGATCGACGACGTTCAGTTCATCGGCGGGCGCGAGGCGACGCAGGAAGAATTCTTCCATACCTTCAATGCGCTGGTCGATCAGAACCGCCAGGTGATCATTTCCGCCGACAAGTCCCCCAGCGATCTGGAAGGCGTCGAAGAGCGCATGCGTTCGCGCCTGGGCTGGGGCCTGGTCGCCGACATCCACCCGACGACCTACAAGCTGCGCCTGGGCATCCTGCAGGCCAAGGCCGAGCATGCGACCACCGAGATCCCGGTGAAGGTGCTGGAGTTCCTGGCCCACAAGATCACCTCCAACGTGCGGGAGCTGGAGGGCGCCCTGAACCGCATCCTGGCCCATGCCACCCTGGTCGGCCGCCCGATCACCCTGGAGACCACCCAGGAGGTGCTGCACGACCTGCTGCGCGCCAACGACCGCCGGGTGACCATCGAGGAGATCCAGAAGCGGGTCTCGGCCCACTTCAACGTGCGCATCGCCGACATGCATTCGGCCCGCCGGGCCCGGGCCGTGGCCCGTCCGCGCCAGGTCGCCATGTACCTCTCCAAGCAGCTGACCTCCCGCTCGCTGCCGGAAATCGGCCGCAAATTCGGCGGCCGCGCCCACACCACGGTGCTGCACGCCGTGCGCAAGGTCGAGGAGCTGAAGGCCACTGACTCCAGCTTTGCCGAGGACGTCGAGCTGCTGCGCCGCATGCTGGAGGCCTGAAACCGGCCTCCCGGCTGGGATTTCCGCCTACCGGCCGGCGCGCCGCTGACGCGAAAAGCCAGCCAAAAGAGTCGCTTAGCAGGTGCATCACCGGCGCCCGGCGTCGGGCCCGGTCGAGACGCCCCAAGTGCGCTTAAAGCTTACGTTTTCCCCCTTCCATGCTATACTCGGCGACCGCGCTGCGGAGCCGCATTTGCAGGCTTGGCACGCGGTGTCGATGGGCCCCCGAATCGGCGCCGGCGTCCCCCGGAACTTCCGGTGCGCCGCCGCCGCGGAAGGGGCCGCGCGAGCCTCGTTCCAGGGCTCCCATCCAAGAAGCTGACGCAAGAGCTGAAAAGCACCGCCAGGCACGCAAAGAGAACGATCAACATCATTGCCCGAAGGCCAAGCATCCGATCATGAAGCTGACCATTGAACGCGCTGCGCTCCTCAAGTCCCTCACGCACGTGCAAAGCGTGGTGGAACGGCGCAACACCATCCCCATCCTGTCCAACGTCCTGATCGAGGCCGATGGCGAGGCGCTGTCGCTGACCGCCACGGATATGGACCTGACGGTGATCGACCGCATCGCGGCGACGGTCGGCCAGCCGGGCGCGACCACCGCGCCGGCGCACACCCTGTACGACATCGTGCGCAAGCTGCCCGAAGGCGCGCAGGTGGAGATCGAGGCCGGTGGCGACGACTCCCGCCTGAAGCTGAAGGCCGGACGCTCCACCTTCACCCTGGCGACCCTGCCGCGCGAGGATTTCCCGCTGACCTCCGGCGACGACCTGCCGCAGAGATTCACCCTGAAGGCGACCGAGCTGCGCACCCTGATCGACCGCACGCGCTTTGCCATCTCCACCGAGGAGACGCGCTACTACCTGAACGGCATCTACCTGCACGCCGCCCAGAGCAACTCGCTGCCGGTGCTGCGCGCGGTGGCGACCGACGGCCACCGCCTGGCGCGGGTCGAGATGCCGCTGCCCGACGCTGCCCAGGACATGCCGGGCGTCATCGTGCCACGCAAGACGGTGGGCGAGCTGCGGCGGCTGGTCGACGGCGTCGACGATCCGGTCGAGATCGCCCTGTCCGACACCAAGATCCGCTTCGCCTTCGGCTCCACCGTGCTGACATCCAAGCTGATCGACGGCACCTTCCCGGACTACGAACGCGTTATTCCCGCCGGCAACGACAAGGTTCTGGAGGTCGACTGCAAGACCTTCGCCGAGGCGGTCGACCGCGTGTCCACCATCTCCTCGGAGAAGAGCCGAGCGGTGAAGATGGCGGTACACGACGGCGCCCTGGTGCTGTCGGCCAACAGCCCGGAAAACGGCACCGCCGTCGAGGAACTGGAAATCGACTACGACGGCGCCGGCATCGAGATCGGCTTCAATTCGCGCTACCTGCTGGACATTACCCAGCAGATCGAAGGCGACTCGGCGCAGTTCACCATGGCCGATGCCGCCTCGCCGACCATTGTGCGCGAAGCGGCCGACAGCAGCGCGCTTTACGTGCTGATGCCGATGCGGGTGTGAGACGGCTTAGCGGAATCATGAACCACCGTTGCAACAACCTCCGCCGGTCCTCTTGCTGAACGCCGCCACCTGGGGCGATGCGGACGCAGGTGCCGTGCCGCAGCCGCGCAGCGGGGCGGGCCTGTGGCTGAACCGCCTGCTGGTGACGCAGTTCCGCTGCTACGCCCAGGCAGAACTGCGGCTTGACCCGGCACCGGTGGTGCTGACCGGGCCCAACGGCGCCGGCAAGACGAACCTGCTGGAAGCGATCTCCTTCCTGTCGCCCGGGCGCGGCCTGCGCGGGGCGCGGCTCAGCGAGATCGACCGCCGCCTGCCCGGCGCGGAAACGGGGACCCCCTGGGCCGTCGCCGCGACGGTGATGACGCCGGACGGTCCGCGCGATCTCGGCAGTGGGCGCGATCCCGGCCAGCACGCCCGGGCGCAGAATATAGGGGCGCGGGGAGTCGAGGGGGCCGGTGGCCCCGGTGGCTTGGGCGGCGGCCTCGGGCGCGAGCGCCGCCTGGTGCGGGTGGACGGCAACGCGGCGCGCGGCCAGCAGGCGCTGTCCGAGGTGCTGTCGCTGGTCTGGCTGACGCCGCAGATGGACGCTCTGTTCCGCGAAGGCGCCGGCGGCCGGCGGCGCTTCCTCGACCGTCTGGTCTACGGCTTCGACCCGGAGCATTCGGCGCGCTGCAATGCCTATGAGCATTCGCTGCGCGAGCGGGCCCGCCTGCTGAAGACCGGCCAGGGCGATGCCGCGTGGCTGGCCTCGCTGGAAGACTCGCTGGCGACGCGCGTTGGCGCCATCGCCGCCGCGCGGCTCGACATGGTGGAACGGCTGCAGCGCGCCTGCGACGACGCCGAGGGGCCGTTCCCCAAGGTGATCCTGGGCCTGGACGGCGCGGTGGAGGGCTGGCTGCGGGCCGGCCCTGCCTTGGACGCCGAAGACAAGCTGCGCGATGGCCTCGCCGCGCGGCGCCGACAGGATGCCGAAAGCGGCGGCGCCGGCCTGGGACCGCACCGCAGCGATCTGCTGGCGCAGCACCGGGCCAAGGGTATCGCCGCGGAGCTTTGCTCGACGGGCGAACAGAAGGCGCTGCTGATCGCCATCCTGCTGGCTCATGCGCGCCTGCTGACGTTGGAGCGCGGCGCCGCGCCGCTGCTGCTGCTCGACGAAGTGGCCGCGCACCTGGATGCGACACGCCGGGCGGCGCTGTACGAAGAGATTCTCGGCCTCGGCGCCCAGGCCTGGCTGACCGGTACCGACGCTGCCGACTTCGACGGCCTTGGCGGCCGGGCACAGTTTTTTGCGGTGAACGACGGCGCGGTCAGTCCCGCCGCCTCCGCCGCCTCGTGATGTTATCTAAAGAAGCGAAATCAGGTTCTTCTCTATGAGCAACGATGACAACAAGCTGACTGCAGACGGCTCCGGCGATGCCGAGCGCAAGCGCAAGGACGACGCCGACTACGGTGCCGAGTCCATCAAGGTGCTGCGGGGCCTGGATGCCGTGCGCAAGCGCCCGGGCATGTATATCGGCGACACCGATGACGGCTCGGGCCTGCATCACATGGTCTATGAGGTGGTCGACAACGCCATCGACGAGGCGCTGGCCGGCTACTGCGACACCGTCGCGGTGACGCTGAACGGCGACGGTTCGGTCACCGTGTCGGATAACGGCCGCGGCATTCCCGTCGATATCCACTCGGAAGAAGGCGTCTCGGCGGCCGAGGTCATCATGACCCAGCTGCACGCCGGCGGTAAGTTCGACCAGAACTCCTACAAGGTTTCCGGCGGACTGCACGGCGTCGGCGTGTCGGTGGTCAACGCGCTCAGCGAATGGCTGGAACTCACCATCTGGCGCAGCGGGCGCGAACACACCATGCGCTTCCGCGGCGGCGACGCCGAGGCGCCACTGGCCGACACCGGGTCCGCCGAGGGCAAGTCCGGTACGCAGATCACGTTCCTGCCGTCGACGAAGATCTTCACCCAGACCGAATACGACTTCTCGACGCTGGAACACCGCCTGCGCGAACTGGCCTTCCTCAATTCCGGCGTCCGGTTGACGCTGACCGATGCGCGCAGTGCCGAGGCCAAGGAGATCGAGCTGCACTACGAAGGCGGTCTGATCGCCTTCGTGAACTACCTCGACCGCACCAAGACGGCGCTGATCGAACCGGCGGTCACCATGACGTCGGAACGCGACGGCATCACCGTCGAGGTCGCCATGCAGTGGACCGACAGCTATCACGAGACGGTCCTGTGCTTCACCAACAACATCCCGCAGCGTGACGGCGGCACCCACCTGGCCGGTTTCCGCGCCGCGCTGACGCGCCAGATCAATACCTACGCCACCACCTCCGGCCTGCTGAAGAAGGAGAAGGTGGCGCTGACCGGCGACGACGCGCGCGAGGGGCTGACCTGCGTGCTGTCGGTGAAGGTGCCAGATCCGAAATTCTCCAGCCAGACCAAGGACAAGCTGGTGTCCTCCGAAGTCCGGCCGATCGTCGAGTCGGTGGTCAACGAACGCCTTGGCCAGTACTTCGAGGAGCATCCGCAGGAGGCCCGCCGCATCGTCGGCAAGGTGGTCGAGGCGGCGGCGGCGCGCGAAGCGGCGCGCAAGGCGCGCGAGCTGACGCGACGCAAGGGCGTGCTCGACATTGCCTCGCTGCCCGGCAAGCTGGCCGACTGCCAGGAACGCGATCCCGCCAAGGCGGAACTCTTCATCGTCGAGGGCGATTCGGCCGGTGGCTCGGCCAAACAGGGCCGCGACCGCAAGAACCAGGCGATCCTGCCGTTGCGCGGCAAGATCCTGAACGTGGAACGCGCACGCTTCGACAAGATGCTGTCGTCGAACGAAATCGGCACGCTGATCACCGCGCTGGGCACCGGCATCGGCCGCGACGAGTTCAACATCGACAAACTGCGCTACCACAAGATCATCATCATGACGGACGCCGATGTCGACGGCAGCCATATCCGCACCCTGTTGCTGACCTTCTTCTTCCGCCAGATGCCGGAGCTGGTCGACCGCGGCTACCTCTATATCGCGCAGCCGCCGCTGTACCGCGCCAAGCGCGGCGAATCGCTGCGCTACCTGAAGGGCGATCCCGAGATGGAGGCCTATCTCATCGACAGCGGCCTGCGCGACAGCGTGCTGACCCATCCCGAAGAAGGTCAGATGGCCGGCGAGGATCTGCGCCATCTGGTTGAGCGGGCGGTGCGCGCCAAGCATTTTCTCGGGCCGCTGATCCGCAAGGTCGGCAGCGCCGATGTGGTCGAGCAGGCGGCCATCGCCGGCGTACTCAACGCCGAGCTGCTGGCCGACGAAGCGCGGGCCACCCAGGCGGCGGACTACATCGCCTCGCGCCTGGATGCACTGGCCAAGGATCACGAAAAGGGCTGGCAGGGCCATACGCTCGCCGACGGCGGGCTGGTGTTTACCCGCACCCGACGCGGCGTGACCGAACAGCGCGTCCTCGACGGGCCACTGATCCGCACCAGCGAGGCGCGGCGCCTCGACGAGATGGCGGCCGAGTTGAAGGAAGGCTATGCCCAGTTCAGCGAATTGAACGCCAAGGACAAGAGCTATCGCATCACCGGGCCGATCGATCTGGTGACCGCGGTGTTCGAACTGGGCCGCAAGGGTGTCAGCGTCGCGCGCTACAAAGGTCTCGGCGAAATGAATCCGGAACAGCTGTGGGAAACCACGCTGGATCCCAACGTGCGCGCCCTGCTGCAGGTGCGCGTGGCACACGCCGACGAGGCGGAGGACGTGTTCTCCACCCTGATGGGTGACGTTGTCGAGCCACGCCGCGATTTCATTCAGCAGCATGCGTTGGAAGTCGCCAACCTGGACGTGTAGGCTTGCGGGTGCCCCAAGAATGCCACCGCAGGGCCGCTGCTGGGCAGTGGTGAAGCACCCCGGATTTCTCTATCTATAGGGCCATGGCGGAGCGCAGCCGCAAGACAACTGTCTCAAGTCAGCCGTCCAAGCGCCGCGGCCCCGACCGCAATGGGGCCCGCGGTGGAGGCGGCAAAGGCCCCGGTAAAGGCAAGTCCAGAAAGACCGCGCGCACCGCCAAGGCCAAGCGTGCCGCCTGCCTGTTGCGCCGCGTGGTCACCTGGTCGCTGGTCGCCGCCATCTGGGTCTGCGTGGCGATCGGCGGGGTGTTTGCCTACTACGCCTACGACCTGCCGGAAATCGGCGAGATCGAACGGATGACGCGGCGGCCCAACGTCACCCTGCTGGCCGCCGACGGCACGCACCTGGCCTCCTTCGGCGACCGCTTCGGGGCGACCTACAGCCTGCAGGCGTTGCCGCCGCATCTGCCCCATGCGGTGATCGCAGTGGAGGACCGCCGCTTCTACGACCACGGCGGCATCGACTATCGCGGCCTGCTGCGTGCGGTATATGTGAACCTGCGCGATGGCCGCATCTCCCAGGGCGGCTCGACGCTGACTCAGCAGCTCGCCAAGAACCTCTTCCTCACTTCCGACCGCACCCTGAAGCGCAAGATCCAGGAGGTCATGCTGGCGTTCTGGCTGGAGCACCGCTTCACCAAGGACCAGATTCTCACCATCTACCTGAACCGGGTCTATCTCGGCGCCGGCACCTACGGCGTGGATGCCGCGGCGCGACACTACTTCGGCAAGCCGGCGACCCGGGTAACGCTCTACGAGTCCGCGCTGCTGGCCGGCCTGCTGAAAGCGCCGTCGCGGCTGAACCCGTCGCACGATCCCGCCGGGGCGGACCAGCGCGCCGGCCTGGTGCTGCAGACCATGGTCGATACCGGCTTCATCACCGCGGACCAGGCCGAGGCGGCGCTGCGCGAGAAGACGCCGACGCACGTGGCGCGCGACGACATCGCGCCCTATTTCGCCGACTGGATCCTGGCCCAGGTGCGCGACTACCTGGGCGGCATCGACACTGACATCCGCGTGGTTACCACTCTCGATCCCAGCCTGCAGAACATTGCCAACCAGGAACTGACGACCGTGCTGAACGAGGAAAGCACCAAGCGTCAGGCCGGTCAGGCGGCGCTGGTCAGCCTGGCGCCCGACGGCGCGGTGCGCGCCCTGATCGGCGGGCGCGACTACGGCGACAGCCAGTTCAATCGCGTGTCCCAGGCGTTGCGCCAGCCGGGCTCGGCCTTCAAGGCCTTCGTCTATCTCGCCGGACTGGAGGCGGGCCTCACCCCCGACAGTCCCGTGAAGGACGCGCCTGTGCGCGTCGGCAAGTGGACGCCGGGCAACTACGGCGATCACTACTACGGCGACGTCACCCTGCGCGAATCCTTCGCCCGTTCGATGAACTCGGTGGCCGTGCGGGTGACTCAGAAGGTCGGCCCCAAGACCGTGGTGGCCACGGCTCAGCGCCTCGGCATCTCCAGCGATCTCAGGCCGACCGGCGGCATCGCGCTCGGCGCTTCCGAGGTGACGCTGCTGGAACTGACCGGCGCTTACGCCGTCTTTGCCAACCAGGGCCGCCGGGTGACGCCCTACGGCATCACCGAGATCCGCGACGCCCGCGGCCAACTGCTGTTCCAGCGCGACCGAGCGCCCGGCGAGACGGTGGTCTCGGCGCACCACCTGGCGCAACTGTCCAACATGATGTCGGCGGTTGTCGTCTGGGGTACCGGCAAGGCGGCACAGCCGGGCCGCGCCGCCGCCGGTAAGACGGGGACCAGCCAGGACTTCCGCGACGCCTGGTTCGTCGGCTTTACCGCGGAACTGGTGACCGGTGTGTGGTTCGGCAACGACGACGGCGCGCCGATGAACAAGGTGACCGGCGGTTCGCTGCCGGCGCGGCTGTGGGGCCGGGTGATGAAGCGTGGCCTCGACGGCCTGCCGCAGCGCCCCTTGCCGGGCGGCGGCGCTCTGATCGCGGAAAAACCGCAGGACGACAGCATCGGCGGCTTCATCGGCCGCATCCTGAAGGGCCTCACCGCCGACCAGTCGGCCTCGGCGCCCACCGCGGGCACGCCGGCGCGCCCCGCCGCCCGCGAGGACGACAAGCCCTTCTGGCAGCGCAACGACCAGCGCGACTAGAGCGGATCGTGATCAGACGGAACCGCTTTGCGGTTTCGTCCGATCGCGTGAATCCGCTCTACCTCAAAGAGATAGATCAGCTTCACACGGTTGATGGATCGCCGCAGGCGATTCCATCCAACCGTGATCTGATCTAGTCGTTACGCGATGGGGGTGCGTCAGTCGCCGCCAGCGATCTGCGGCGCCGGGCGCACCACCAGCCAGTAGGCCAAGGCCCCGCCCAGGGCGACCAAGGCGATGGCCGCCATCATGGTCAGTGCCGACTCGCCGCTGCCGTGGCCGACGGCGATGCCGACCAGCGCGGCCAGGCCCATCTGGCAGAACCCGAGCAGCGCCGAGGCGGCGCCCGCCATGCGCGGAAAAGGCCCGATGGCGCCGGCCTGGGCGTTGGGCATGGCCAGCCCCGTGCCGACCATGAAGATGGCGACCGGGATGATGATGCTGGCCACGTTGACGATCCCGGCGGCGTAGAGCGCGACGCCGGCCAGGCCGCCGGCGACCTGTATGGCGGTACCGATCTGCACCATGCGCTCCAGCCCGATCAGCACGGTGAAGCGGCCCGATCCGAAGGCGCCGACCATGTACCCGACGACGATGGCGGCGAAACAGAAGCCGTAGACCAGGGGACTGAGGCCGAGTAGCCCGATCAGCACGAAGGACGAGCCGGAGATAAACGAGAAGATGCCGGAATAGGTGCAGGCAACGATCAGCACGTAGCCGACATAGCTGCGGTGGCGCAGCAGCGCGCGGTAGTTGCCGATGATGCGCCCCGGCTGGGTGGCGTCCGGGCTTTTCCACTGGTTGGTCTCCGGCAGGGTGACCAGGGTGGCGACCAGGATGACCAGCGCGACGGCGGAGACCACCAGGAAGTTGGCGCGCCAGCCGAACCCGACCTCCAGGAAGCCGCCCAGGAGCGGTCCGAAGGCGGGGGCCAGCGCCATCACCATGCCCATGTAGGACAGCATGCGCGCGGCGCGCTCGCGGCCGTAGATGTCGCGCACTGCCGCGCGGCCCAGCACCGGCCCGACGCAGGCGCCGACCGCCTGGCAGAAGCGGGCGAAGATCAGCATCTCGATGCTGGCGGCGGCGGCGCAGGCCAGGCTGGCGGCGAGATAGATCACCAGCCCGCCCAGAATCACGGGGCGCCGCCCGAAGCGGTCCGACAGCGGGCCGCAGGCGAGCTGGCTGACGGCGAAGCCGGCGAGGAAGACCGAGAGGGTCAGCTGCACCTGGCCATGGTCGGCACCGAGGGCAACGCCGATCGCCGGCAGCGAGGGCAGGTAGAGATCGGTGGAGATCGGCCCCAGGGCGACCATGGCGGTCAACAGGACAGAGACGAGCAGACTCTCGGCACGCGCCATGGAAACTCCGGAACAGGGTCCAGCGGCCAGGACAGGCAGGCGAACTGGCCCCCGAGCGATGCGGGAAAGTGGATGTTTACGGGGGGACCCCGCCCCCGCTTATAGTCGCCCCAGGGAAGCAATCGCAAGAACCGCGCAGAGGAATTCAGGTCATGGCCGAAAGCACCTTCATGCCGGCCGCCGCCTACGGCCGCTCCCTCACCGGTTTCGGCGTCAACATCCTGGTCAGCGATGTTGCCGCCAGCCTCGCCTTCCTGACCCGGGTCCTGGGCGTGGAGACTCTCCATGCCGACGCCGACTTCGCGGTCTGCCGCTACCAGGGCCACCAGTGGATGCTGCACTCCGATGCCAGCTATCACAGCAACCCCCTGCTGGCCCTGACCGGCGATGGGGCGATCCGTGGCGCCGGGCTGGAACTGCGGCTCTACGGCGTCGACCCGGACGCGGCGGCGGCGCGCCCCGACGCCCAGGGGTTCACCGTGCTGCAGGCCCCCGCCGACAAACCGCACGGCCTGCGTGAGGCCTACATCGCGGGACCCGACGGCTACGTCTGGGTGCCCTCGGTGCACAGCGCGAAAAAAGAAAGGGGCTGAGGCCTTAGCCGTAGCGCCACAGTTGGGCGCCGTTGCGGCGCAGCCAGATCTTGGCGCCGGTCATGTCGTCGGTCAGCGAGCCGGCCAGTTTCCAGAACCGCGGCGAATGGTTCAGCTCGACCAGATGTGCCACCTCGTGGGCGACGACGTAGTCGAGTACCGGCTCGGGCGCCAGGATGAGGCGCCAGGAGAAGTTCAGGTTGCCGTCGGAATTGCAGGAGCCCCAGCGGCTGCGGGTGTCGCGCAGGCTCAGGCGCGCCACGCGGCGGGCGATGCGCGCCGCCTTGTCGCGGGCGCGGGCGCCGAGCTCGGCGCGGGCCTCGCGCTTCAGGAAATCGCCGACGCGCCGGGCCAGGTGCTCCGGCTGGCCGGAGACGTAGAGGGTGCCGTCGCCGCGCTTCACGCCAATCCGGGCGACCGGGTCGTGGGCGATGACATGATCCTGGCCCAACAGCGGGATCACCGCGCCGTCGGTGAAGGGAATGCGCGCCGGCACCTTTTCGAGGTGTTTCAGGATCCAGCCGCTGTTGCGTTCGGCAAAGGCGATGGCTTCGTGGATGGCGGTGCGCCGCGGCAGCACCAGCTGCACGCCGTCGCCGTTGGCGTTCAGCCGCAGGGTAATGCGCCGGGCGCGCGGATGGCGGCTGATCTCCATCGGCACGTCGCGTGTATCAAGCCGCAGGCTGCGCGGCGCATCCAGTCGCAGGGGCATGCAGACTCTATATCCCGGCGACTCCGAATCCGGCAAGAGCCACGGCATGGCAGCGGGCTGGCGGCGCGCGCCGGGGCCGTGCTAGCCTTTCATCCGGGGCCGGATTGTTGCCGCCTTGTCAGTACGTTAGTTCAGGAATTCCGCCGCTTGGACGCCGCTTCACCGGACCGCGCGGCCGGGCCCGCGCCGGCGGGGATCGGCCACAACGAGGGACCGCCGCTGGTCGAGTCCCAGGGGCACCTCTTTGTCTGGCGCTGGGCTTGCGCGGCGGCCTGGAAGACGCCGCCGCTGGAGATCGTGCGCCGCCGCCTGAAGCGCGCCCAGGCGCTCGGCATGACCTACCGCGAATACACCCTGGAGATCCTGGAGCGCGGCCGTTACCTATAGTGCCGATCGCCCCGCCCTTCGAGACGGCGCCCAACCGGGCGGTTCCTTCAGGGTGAGGCGATTTGAAGATAATCCGAAAAATGTAACCGCATGCTGAGGAGGTCTCCCGCCTTTTGCGGGAGACCGTCTCGAAGCATCACTCCGGATGGTCGGCCTCGGTCTCGAGCAGCACCGCCTTGCGCTCCAGGCCCCATCGATACCCGCCCAATCCGCCGTCCTCGCGCAGGGCGCGATGGCAGGGGATGACCAGGGAGACCGGATTGGTGGCGCAGGCGCGGCCGACCGCGCGCTGGCCGCGCGGCACGCCCATCCGCTCGGCGATCTCGGAGTAGCTCAGCGTCTCGCCGCAGGGAATCGCGATCAGCTCGTTCCACACCCGGCGCTGGAAGGCGGTGGCGCGCACGTCGAGGGGCAGTTCGGCATGGGGGATCTTGCCCTCCAGGAAGTCGATCACCACGGAAACCGACTGGGCGATAGAGTGCTGATCGCGGGTGATGCGCTCGGCCTGGGGAAATTCGTGCTTCAGTTCCTCGATCAGCGCCGCGTCGTCGCTGCCGATGCTGAGGAAGCACAAGCCCTTGGCGGTGGCGGCGACCAGCAGGCGGCCCAGCGGCGAGTCGACGGTGTCGTAGACGATGACCGCGCCCTTGCCGCCCTTGGCGTAGGACGCCGGGGTCATGCCCAGCATGCGCTCGGCGCGCTCGTAGACGCGCGAGGATGAGCCGTAGCCGGCGCCGTAGGTTGCCTGGGCGATGGACTCGCCGTTCTTCAACTGTTCGCGGAAGGCGGCGTTGCGGCGCGCGTCGGCATAGTCGCGCGGGCTGACACCCATGACCCGCTTGAACAGCCGCTGCAGGTGCCAGGGGCTGCCGTCCAGTGTCATGGCGATCTGTGCCAGGGTCAGGCGTTCGCAGTCCTGGGCGTCGAT
>JBHJIR010000095.1:0-28753 GCA_050043265.1 Kiloniellaceae bacterium | reverse complement strand
ACCGCGGCAGGCGACTGCCAGCACCCCTCCCAGGACCCCGGCGCTGAAAAGCTGTACGGCCGATCTGACGACAACGCCGACGATTGCGATGGCCCCATCCTGCGGCAACAGTAAATCGAAGGGCAGGCTGACGACGAAGGTCGCCACCGCGCTGCCGATGCCGGCAACGAGGAAAAGTCCCAGCAGATGCCAGCGATAGCCTTTGGTAAGCGCGCGGCTGCGCGAGAGGCTGGCCAGCATTCCCGGGCTCTCCACCATCAGCACGGGGATCGCGAGGCAGATCATCAGGGCGATGATGATGCCCGGCACGATCAGCAGGATCATGCCGACCGAGATCAGGACCGTTGAGATGACGGCAATGACCAGGATGGGGCCGATACGCCGCAGCCCGTGCATCAGGCAGGCAAGGAAGCCCGCCGTGTAGCCCTGCAGATAGCGCAGGGCACCGTAGACGATGACCGCCGTCAGGAAATACTGCAGCGTCAACGCCAACACCCAAACCAGCCCGAGGGTGCCGAAGTGGAGGGCACCGAAATCCGGCGCGCCGCCGTTGCCCTGTCCGGCGAGGAAGATGCTCGCAAACACCGCGCCGAAGGCCAGGAAAATCACCAGAAAACCCGGCACAATCACCACAAGACCCAGCAGATTGAACGGGATGAAGTTTGCGAAGAATGTCGATAGGGCGCGCTTCAGGCAGCCCCCGATGCTGAAGGCGGTGCCTCCTGCGACTGTATCTACCATTACGTAAGTTCCCCCTCTAAGAGTCGCGAGCGTCGCATCACCAGGCGCCGCGACACGCAGACCCACTCTAATTATAGCCACCACACAATCTGCGGTCGATTCTTTGTGGTCGCGTTAACCCTTTTTGGACAGAAGGGCCGTCAGCCCCCGATCCCCGACACGATATGCCCGGTAAAGGCCTGGGTCCCCAAGGCGCCGCCCAGGTCCGCCGTGCGGGTTTCCGGCCTGGCCAGCGCCGCATCGATGGCGGCGTTGATCGTCCGGGCCGCCGCCGCGAAGTTCTCCAGGCCGCGCTTCTCGGCGATCCACTCCAGCAGCATCGCCGCCGAGAGGATCAGCGAGCAGGGATTGGCCCTGTCCTGCCCGGCAAGGGTTGGCGCCGAGCCGTGCTGGGCCTGGGCGCAGCACAGGTCGTCGCCGGCGTTGGTCGAACCGGCGAGGCCCAGGCTGCCCGACAGCTCGGAGGCCAGGTCGGAGAGAATGTCGGCGTGGAAGTTCGTGGCGCAGATCACGTCGTACTGTTCCGGGTGGCGCACCAGCAGGGCCGCCATGGCGTCGACGATGGCCTCGTCGGTCTCCACCTCGGGGAAGTCCTTGGCGACGTCGTAGCAGGCTTCCAGGAACAGGCCGTCGCTCATGCGGAAGGTGTTGGCCTTGTGGATCAGCGTCACCTTCCGGCGCCGCTTCATCGCCAGTTCGTAAGCGCGCCGCGCGATGCGCGTGGAGGCCTTGCGGGAGATCTTGCGGATGGTCAGCGCCGTGTCCGGATCCGGCATGAACTCAGCGCGGCCCATGAACATGTTGCGGTCGGGATAGAAGCCCTCGGTCGCCTCGCGCATGATCACCAGGTCGAAGACACCGCCCTTGGCCGGCAGCCCTTCGCGGGTGCGCGCCGGGCGCACGTTGGCGTAGAGGTCGAGCTGGGTGCGCACCACGCCGGAGATGTTCACGCCGCCCTTCTCCGGCGCCGGATAGTCCCGGTGCGAAATGGGGCCGAGGATGATGCCGTCGCTGGCCCGCGCCCGCTCCAGCACGCCGTCGGGCAGCGTGGTGCCGTGTTTCGCCAGCGCCTTCAGGCCGATCTCGGCCTCCTCGAACTGAAGGTCCAGACCGAAACGCTTGTCCGCTGCCTGCAGCACCGCGAGCGTCGCTCCGGTGATCTCCTCCCCGATGCCGTCACCCGCCATGACCAGAAACTTCACCGTGCCGCCCCTTTCGCTGATTCCGAATGCGGGCGGCACTATAGTGAAGCAGCGGCGGCGTCCCTAGTCGAAAACCGCCGCCGTCTCGCCAACGGCCATGCCGTCTTCCAGTCCAGCGAGGTTCTCATGCATGGCCACCTGCGCGGTGAGGAAGAAAATGTATAGGCCTGGGCCGCCGAAGAAGAACCATGCAACCGGCAGGCCCTCAATCCGTTCCGAGCCCGGGTCCATGATCACGAAAAAAATGAAGATGGCGATGACGAGGGGAATGCAGACGAGGCAATATGTCAGCAGAATGCGCAGCCGCGATCCTTGCGTCAGGTTGACGCTGCGCGAGAAGCAGTCCATGACGCCGTTGCTATCAACCGCCGCACAGGGCACCGCGACGGCGAAGTACAGTCCCACAAACATCATGGCAACACTGAGTCCGATCCCGCCGCCCGGATGGATTTCCGTCAAGACATCCCTGAGGACCGAAAACAGCGTAGTGCCCACCGCGAAAGCAACGCCCACGCCCAGGATCGTGGGCGTCCGCTCGAAGGCGTCGCGCAGGGCCGCGATGGCTGTCCCCCCTTCGCCTTGGCGGTCGCGCATGAGGGTCCACACCATAACTGCGGTGACGAAGGCAGAGAGCACCGTCTCGACCGCCCTCAACAGGTCGCCTTTCCACCCTTCAACTGCCAGAAGCTGACCGAACTCGCTTTGGCCGGTCAACAGGCAGTAGAGGATGCTCGGCAGGCTGATCAGCAGGCACAGCAGATAGAAAACAGGAAAGTGCCTTAGGCCAAAGACAAAGGTCGTCCCTACGGTCCTGAACACGGGCAGCTTCATCGCGTCGGTTCCTTCCTCTCGCGCGCGGGCGCCGCCGGGAAAGGACTCCCGCGGCGGGCCCAAAGCCTGCCAGGAAGCTCTTAACAAAACGCAACCGGGAGTAGATGATATTTTAGGGGATTTCACCCGACCGGGACGCCAGAAGACGGTTCACACCGCCTTGCTGTAGCGTGCGGCCAGGTTTCCTGGGGCCTTCAGGTAGGCATCGAAGCAGGAGGCGATGAGGCGCACGGCGCGCTTGCCGTCCTCGCCGACCCGCACCTGCGTGCCTTCGACGCTCACCAGCCCGTCGTCGGCCAAGGGGGCGAGGCGGTCCAGCGCCTCGGAGAAGTCGAAGCCCGGCATGGCGTGGGCTGCCGCCTGATCGGCGAGATCGACGGCGAAGTCGCACATCAGGGCCTGGATGACATCGCGGCGCAGCCGGTCTTCGGCCGTCAGGGCGATGCCGCGCACCACCGGCAGACGGCCCTCGCCCAACGCCCTGGCGTAGCCGACGAGATCCTTGTCGTTCTGCGCATAGCCCTGCGGCAGGGTACCGATGGACGACACGCCGAGGCCCAGCAGCACACCGGCCTGGTCCGTCGTGTAACCCTGGAAGTTGCGGCGCAGCTTGCCCGCGCCGGCGAACCGAAACAGCGTATCGTCGGGCAGGGCGAAGTGATCCATGCCGACGCTGCGGTAGCCGCGCAGCAGCAGGCAGCGCTCGGCCGCCTCAGCCTGGGCCAGGCGTTCGCCGGCGCCGGGCAGCGCCGCGGTGTCGATCATCTTCTGGTGCTTCTTCATCCACGGCACATGGGCGTAGCCGAAAACCGAAATACGCTCGGGATGCAGGTCGGCGGCCAGCGAGGCGGTCTGCGTCACGTCGGCCAGGCTCTGGTGCGGCAGGCCGTACATGATGTCGAAGTTCAACGCGCCGATGCCGGCTTCGCGCAGCAGCCGCGCCGCCTCGGCGGTCTGCACGAAGGGCTGCACGCGGTTGATGGCGTCCTGCACATGGGGGTTGAAGTCCTGCACCCCCAGGCTGGCGCGGTTGATACCAGCGGCGGCCAGCGCCGCCGCCTTCTCCGCATCCAGGTGGCGCGGGTCGATCTCGATGGCCTGCTCGGCCTGCGGCTGGAAGGCGAAGGCGCGGTGCAGGTCGTCCATCACCGCGGTGAAATCCTCCGCCGAGAGGATCGACGGCGTGCCGCCGCCCCAGTGCAGCCCGGTCACCGGCCGGCCGGGTCCGAGCACGCTCGCCAGCAGGCCGATTTCCTGGCGCAGCAGATCGACATAGGCGCCGATGCGTTTGTAGCCGTTGGCAACCGCCGTGTGACAGCCGCAGTACCAGCAAAGCTGGTGGCAGAACGGCACGTGGAGATAGAGCGACAGCGGCGCGTCGGCGGGCAGGTCCGCCAGCCACTGGCGATAGAGGGCGCCCTCCACCGAGCCGTTGAAATGCGGCGCGGTCGGGTAGCTGGTGTAACGCGGGGCCTGGGCCTCCGCCAGACGGATCGGGATGCTGGCCATGGGGGAAAATTACCCGCCGGCCCGATCCCAAACATTGACCGAGGTCAATTCAGGAAGTGGGAAACCGCGGTTTTCCGCCCCTCTCCCCTGCCTGGAGAGGGACCTAGCGCCGGTCCTCGCGGATCATCTCCGCCGCCTTCTCGCCGATCATGATGGTGGGCGAGTTGGTGTTGCCGGAAGTGATGGTCGGCATCACCGAGGCATCGGCAATACGCAGCCCTGTGAGGCCGCGCAGGCGCAGGCGTTCGTCCACCACCGCCTGTGGATCGTTCCCCATCCTGCAGGTGCCGACCGGGTGGAAGATGGTCGTGCCGATGTCGCCGGCGGCCTTGGCCAAGGCTGCGTCGCCGTCGATCCCGGCGCCGGGCTTGATCTCCTCGGGCCGGAAGCGGTTCAGCGCCGGGGCGGCGCAGATCCGCCGGGTCAGGCGGATCGCCTGGGCCGCCACCTGGCGGTCGGCCGCGGCGCTGAGGTAGGCCGGCCTGCTCACCGGCGCATCGCGGAAGTCGGCACTGCGGATGTGGATGCTGCCGCGGCTTTCGGGTCTGAGGTTGCATACCGAGGCGGTAATGGCCGGAAAGGCGTGCAGCGGGTCGCCGAACTTGTCGAGGCTCAGGGGCTGCACGTGGTACTGCAGGTTCGGCGTCTCGCGCGCCGGGTCCGACTTCACGAAGGCGCCGAGCTGGCTGGGCGCCATGGATAGCGGCCCGCTGCGGTTCAGCAGGTATTCCAGTCCCATCATCGCCTTGCCGAACAGGCTGCCGGCGCGCTGGTTCAGGGTCACGGTGCCCTCGACCTTGAAGATCATGCGCATCTGCAGGTGATCCTGCAGGTTTTCGCCGACGCCGGGCAGCGCATGCCGCGTCTCGATACCGTGTTCGCCCAGCACCGCCGGATTGCCGATGCCGGAAAGTTCAAGCAGCTGCACCGAGCCGACGGAGCCCGCGGCCAGGATCACCTCGCCGCGCGCCCGAATGCGGCGCGGCTCACCCCCCTGCAAAAAATCGACGCCGGTCACGCGCTTGCCGTCCAGAACGAGACGTTCGGCCTGGGCATGCGTCAGCACGGTGAGATTGGGCCGGTTCATCACCGGACGCAGGAAGGCCTTCGAGGACGACCAGCGCACGCCGCGCTTCTGGTTCACCTGGAAGTAGCCGCAGCCCTCGTTGTCGCCGCGATTGAAGTCCTCGGTCGGCGGGATGCCGGTCTCGGCCGCCGCCTTGCGGAAGGCATCGAGAATCTCCCACTTGAGGCGCTGTTCTTCCACACGCCATTCGCCGCCGCCGCCGTGGTGATCGTCGCCGCCCTGATAGTGATCCTCGGAGCGTTTGAAATAGGGCAGCACCTCGTCCCAGCTCCAGCCCGCGTTGCCGAGCTGGCGCCAGTGGTCGTAGTCGCGCGCCTGGCCGCGCATGTAGATCATGCCGTTGATGGAGGAGCAGCCGCCCAGCACCCGGCCGCGCGGATAGTTCAGCGCCCGGCCGTTCAGGCCCGGCTCCGCCTCGGTCTTGTAGCACCAGTCGGTGCGCGGGGTGTTCTGGGTGTAGAGGTAGCCGACGGGAACGTGGATCCAGAACCAGTTGTCCCGGCCGCCGGCCTCAAGCAGGGCGACCGATACGGCGGGATCGGCCGACAACCGGTTGGCCAGGCAACAGCCCGCCGAGCCGGCGCCCACGATCACATAGTCGAATGTTCCGGAATCCTGCCGGGCCGGTTCCACCGCCATTCCCTCTTCCCCGTTCGCTTGTTCTCGCGACTCTTCGGTCGAGGGAACTATAGCCCGCGGCTTCGAGGGCCGGAAAGGCCCGGGCGGCAAGCCTCAGGCGAGTTCGGCTTCTTCCAGCAGCACGGCCCAGCCGGCGCCGTGCATGTCGCGGTCTTCGCGGCTGCCCTGCACCCCCGGGCGCGGCAGGCTGAACTTCACCACGTTGAGGTCGGCGATGTCGAAGCGCTTCAGGGTTTCCAGCGGCGCCTTATAAAGCTCGGCGACGCGCTCGGTCTTCAGCTTCGCGCAAACCTCCTCGAAGGCCGGCTTGGAGCCGCAGAAGATATCGATGGTGACCCAGAACGGCCCGGCGTTCTTGGAGCGCACCTTCAGGACTTTTTCAGACAAGCTCGGCATGACCGACCTCCTCAAGCTCCAGGCGGAAGGCCGCCAAGGGATCGTCTGCGGGATCGTCCAGCGCCAGAATGTGGTTCAGCGCGAACTCGAACAGCTCGCCGCGGTCCGTGGTGGCCGGCGAATAGGGAAACGCGAAGGTCGGCAGTTCCTCGTCCTCGGTCAGCGGATAGTGCAGCACGAAGGGATTGATGAGCTTGCCAATCTCGGCGGCGGTTTCCTGGGTCGGCGCGGTGACGACGCCCAGCACGCCGACCTCGACCGGCGTCCCCTGGCGGTTCTCCAGCGCGCCCAGCGCCGAGTCGACGCCGATCAGGCGGAAGTCCATGTGGTAGTCGCCGGGCTTCAGGCCCATGCGCGAGTCGATCTCGCCTTCCAGGAAGGTCGTCAGCTTCGCCACCCACTCACGCGCGTGGGTCGCATAGTGGGTGTTGCGCAGCACCGCCATGATGGTGGTCTGGTAGCCGGCGACGCGCGCGCCCTCCAGCTTCACCGTGTAGGGGCCGGGGATCCATTCGGAGCCCTCGACGCGCACGCGGCGCTCATCCAGCGCGCGGTAGACGGCGCCGCGCACGTCCAGGCGCCCGCCCGGCTCGTAGAGCACGAAGGGATCGACGTTTTCATACAGCATGTGCGCAGAGACCGAATGCGGCGTGCAGCGCGCGCTCTTGGCCATGGGCTCCACTGTGAAGCCGGTCTCGTCGAAGTCGACCAGGATGACGCCCGAGGTCGGGTTGGTGGAGCACAGCGCGCCGCACTCGGCGATCTTGGCGCCGTGCCAGGCGCCGCCCGCATGGTCGCCGCGCAGCAGCGGCAGGGCGGCGATGGTCGCCGTGTCGGTGGTACGCCCGCAGATGACGATGTCGGCGCCGGTGGCCAGCGCCGCCTGCACCTGCTCGGCGCCGGCCAGGGCGACGATGTTGGTCATCTCCAGCACCTTGCCCGCGTCGATCGCCGGCGCCGGCTCCAGCGGCATCACCCGGCCCTCGCGCAAAGCGGAGGCGATACGCTCCTTGGGCTGGCTGGAATACAGCTTGGCGATCTTCACCGTCTGGCCCAGTTCCTCGGCCAGCTCGCGGGTGATCGCCACCATCCAGTCGACGGTGGCGTCGGTGCCGCAGGTGCCGGCGGTACCGATCACCAGGGGCACGCCCGCTTCGGCCCGCGCCCGCATGAGCTGGCGCCATTCCGACTTGGTGGCAGCACGGGAGTACTTCGACTCGCCGGCGCCCAGGCTGAACGGGCCGCTGTCGGTCGAGCCGCCGTCGATGGCGATGATGTCCGGCTTGGCGGCGACGCCACGCGCCAGGGCTTCGCGGTCGAAGCCGAGGCCGAGCACGCCGGAAGGCACGAGCACACGGGTCGGCATCTCAACTACTCCCATAGAAAAAGAACGCGGGTCAGTCCGTATCGGTCGGCAGGGCCGTCGCCGGCTGCGACGGCCGGTTCAGCAGGCCGCGCAGGAACATCGGGGCGACGAAGCCCAGGATCGCGGCGGTCCAGAGGCCGATGGCGATGGGCGAGGAAAACAGGAACGTCCACTCGCCGTCCGAGATCACCATCGCCCGGCGCAGGTTATCTTCCATCGCGTTGCCGAGCAAGATGCCCAGGATCACCGGCACCGTGGGAATGTCCAGCTTGCGCAGGAAGTAACCAAGAACGCCGAAGCCCACCATCAGCACCAGGTCGAAGTAGGAACCGCTAAGAGAATAAATTCCTACAAAAGAGACCATGGTCACGCCGGGCAGCAGGACCCAACTCGGCACGCTCAGCACCTTCACGAAGATCTTCACCAGCGGCACGTTCATCACCAGCAGCACGAAGTTGGAGATGAACAGCGAGGCGATGAGGCCCCAGACCACCTCCGGGCGATCGGCGAACAGGGTCGGGCCGGGCGTGATGTTGAGGGTCATGAGGACGGCCAGCAGTACCGCGGTGGTGCCGGATCCGGGCACGCCCAGGGTCAGCATGGGCACCAGCGCCCCGCCCGCCGAGGCGTTGTTGCCGGCCTCCGGCGCGGCGACGCCGCGCGGATTGCCCTTGCCGAAACTGTCCTTGTCGCGCGCGAGGCCCTTTTCCGAGATGTAGGCCAGGAAGGACCCCAGCGAGGCGCCGGCCCCGGGCAGCACGCCGGAGATGAAGCCGATCACCGTGCCGCGCAGCATAGTCCAGCGGCAGTCGAAGAGGTCGCGCCAGGGGATCGTCACTTTGTAAGCTTCACGCCGATGGCGCTGTCCTTGCCGTGGCTCTCGATGAAGAAGAACACCTCGGCGATGGCGAACAGGCCGACGATGGCGACCAGGAAATCGATGCCGTCCTGCAGATGCAGGTTGCCATAGGTGAAACGCGGCAGGCCCGAGTTGTTGTCGAGTCCGACCATGGCAAAGCCCAGGCCGATGCAGGAGGCCAGCGCCGCCTTGGCCTGGTTCTTGGAGGCCAGTCCGCCCAGGGTGCAGAACGCCAGCAGGTACAGCGCGAAGTACTCGGCCGGGCCGAACAGGTAGGCGACGCGCGCCAGCAGCGGCGCCAGCACCGCCAGGCCAATGGTGGCCACGAAAGCGCCGACGAAGGAAGCGACGCCGGAGATCACCAGGGCGTCGCCCGCGCGCCCCTGCTTGGCCATGGGATAGCCGTCCAGGGTGGTCATCATCGCCGGCTCGTCGCCGGGGATGTTCAGCAGGATGGAGGAGATGCGCCCACCGTACATGGCGCCGTAGTAGACGGATGTCAGCAGCACCAGGGCTGCCGTCGCGTCCAGGCCGAAGGTGAAGGCCAGCGGAATCAGGATGGCGACGCCGTTGGAGGGCCCGAGCCCCGGCAGCGCGCCGATGATGGTGCCGATGAAGGCGCCGCCGACAGCCAGCAGCAGCGTCCAGGGCGACAGCGCCACGGAAAACCCGAGAGCGAGGTTGGACAGCAGATCCATATCAGGTTCCAGTAAGCGTCAGGGTCCGGTCAGCGTCAGAACCAGCCCAGCCAGCGCGGAAAGGCGAAGAGGCTGAGGCCGAGCAGAAATTTGAAAACGATGAAGAGCCCGACCGCGAGTCCGCAGCCGGCGAGCAGCGCCGGGACCGCGCGCGGGCGGATCTGGAAGCTGAGGATCGCGCCCACCACCACCGTCGGCATCAGGAAGCCGAAAGGCTTCAGCGCATAGGCGTAGAGCACCAGCACCACCGCTGCGAGGCCGAGCGACAGCCAACTCTTCAGCCCCGGCCACTCGGGGTCCGGATCCGGCCGAAACAGAAAGGCCAGGCCGCAGAGCAGCGCCACCGCGCCGATCCCGTAGGGAAAAGTCTTCGAGCCGACGGGGTCGGACAGAAAACTGGTCTCGATCTGTGTGGCGCTTGCGATGAACGCAAGCGCCACACCAACGGTAACCAGACCGAGAATTCGGTCGGAGCGGATCACTTACTTGATCACCCCGATTTCGCGGGACAGCTCGGCGGTGTCGGCCACCACCTTGTCGACCCACGCCTGGAAGTCGCCGCCGACCTTGGTGAAGGGCGCCAGGCCGTTGGCCGTCATGACCTCTTTCCACTCGGCGCTGTCGGCCACCGCCTTCAGGCGGGCGGCCCACTTGTCGAAGTCGGCGTCGGAGATGCCCTTGGGCACGTAAAGGCCGCGCCAGTTCACCGCGACGACGTCATAGCCCTGCTCGCTGGCCGTCGGGATATCCTCGAAACCCGGCACCCGCTCCTCGGTCAGCACCGCCAGGGCGCGTACTTCGCCGGACTTCAGGAAGCCGACAACCTCGGACATGTCGCCGGTCATCGCCTGGGTGAAGCCGCCGATGGTCTGGGTGATGGCGTCGGCGCCGCCGTCCAGGCCGATGTACTTCACCTTGCGCACGTCGGTGAAGCCGGCCTCGCGCAGCAGCATCAGCGGCTTCAGGTGGTCGAAGCCACCGACCGCAGAACCGCCGGCGAAGGTGACCGACTTCGGATCGGCCTTCACAGCCTCGACCAGATCCTTAAGGGACTTGTACGGGCTGTCCGCCGCCACGACGATGACGCCCGGATCGGCGCCGATGGCACCGACGAAGCGCACCTGGTCCGCCGTCGCGTCGCCGAAGGCCTTCTGGGCCAGGCGGGTGGTGGTGGCCGAGGAGGCCGCGACGATCAGCTCGGCGTCCGTGTTGCGCTCGTTCACCACGTTGGCGAAGGCCAGGCCGCCGCCGCCCCCGGCCATGTTGGTGACCTGCACCGGCTGATCGACCTGCTTCAGGTCGTACAGGATCTTGCCGACCTGCCGGCAGGTGAAGTCCCAGCCGCCGCCGGGGTTGGCCGGAGCGATGCACTCGGTCGCCAGCGCGGGGCCGGCGGCAAAGCCAGCGACGGAGACGGACAGAAAGGCGCCCGCCGCCAGGCGGGTCAGGGTATTCTTCATAAGGTTCCTCCCAAAAAGGCCTTGGTTGATGTGGTCATGCTTGACCGGGCCGATGATTTCTTGCCGGTGGGCCGGCTTTTTCTTCACGCAGAATACCGTCCCGCCGACAAAGGTTGTCAAACGGTTCTTCGGTTCGGGGAAATTACTGTAGTCGTGCCGGTTCGGCGGCCACCCTGGCGCCGTTGCCTGCTTGCGCGAAGCCTCTCCGCTGTGGGAAAGGGTCGCATTCATTCCTCCCAGTACTTTATTAGTTATCGGGCATTCACCCTTGCTTGCTGAAACGGACCATAGCGCGGGAAACTGTCGCCAACCTGTCGCGCACGGCCCCGGCGGACTCCGGGCAGCCGCCCGGGTACCCGGCGGCCGAACGCTTGATGACAAGAGGTAGAGTCGCCGGCCATGCGTCTACTGTTGGTAGAAGACAACGAAGACCTGGGCGACGCGCTGGAGCGGCATTTCCGCGCCGCCGGCCATGCGGTGGACTGGGCCCATACGGCGCCGGAAGCGGCCGACTACCTGAGCGTCGCCAGTGGGGGCCCAGTCCACCGCAGCGGCTCCGGCGGCACCTCCGGCTATGACCTGGTGGTGCTCGACATCATGCTGCCGGGCGGCGACGGGCGGCAGATCCTGCAGCAGATCCGCAGCGGCGTCAGCGACCTGCCGGTGCTGGTGCTGACCGCCCGCTCCCAGGTCGCCGACCGGGTGCATCTGCTCGACCTCGGCGCCGACGACTACATGACCAAGCCCTTCGACGTTGCCGAACTGGACGCGCGCTGCCGCGCCGTGGTGCGGCGGCGCCACGGCAAGACCCAGAGCCTGGTCCGGCTCGGCAGGCTGACGTTCGATGCCGCGGCCTCCACCGTCACCGTCGCCGGCCAGGCCCTCGACCTGCGCAGCCGCGAACTGCGCCTGCTAGAGGTGCTGGTCGCCTCGCCGGGCCAGGTGTTCAGCAAGGCGCAACTGATGGACAAGCTGTTCGGCCTGGCCGACGACGCCAGCGAGAACGCCATCGAAGTCTACATCGGCCGTCTGCGCCGCAAGATCCTGGACAGCGGTGTGGCGATCGAATCCGTGCGCGGCCTCGGCTACCGTCTGCGCGAGTCCCCTCAAGACGCCCCTAAAGAAGACGGCGGCGGCGAGGCGCGGGCATGACCGCCGCCCCCATGCTCGCGACCTGGTCGCTGCGCCGCCGCCTGCTGGGCCAGTTGCTGCTGGTCTTCGCCGGCCTTGCGGTGCTGCTCTATCTCTCGGTGCAGGCGGTCGCCGGCCGCGCGGCGGACTCGACCCAGGACACCATCCTCGGCGCCTCGGCCATCGCCATTGCCGAGCAGGTGCGCGTCGGCGACACCGGCATCGGGCCGGCTGGGCTGACCGTCGACCTGCCCTACGCGGCGCTGGAAATGCTGGGGCTGTCCGGCGAGGACCGCGTGTTCTACCGCGTCGCCACCGACGGCGGGCTGCTCATCACCGGCTACGAGGACCTGCCGAGCGGCAGCGCGCCGCAGCAGGAGGACGTGCCGCTGTTCTTCACCACCACCTACCGCGGCGACACCGTGCGGGTGGCGACGGCGCGGCGCTCCCTCCTGACCAGCGACCACCGCGAGACCGTGCTGATCAGCGTGGCGCAGACCCGCGAGGCCTTCGGCACCCTGGCCACCAACATCGCGCTGTCGGCCGCCGGCGTCGGCCTCGGCTTCCTCGCCCTGGCCGCCCTGCTCGCCTGGATCGCCATTGCCCGGGCGCTGAAACCGGTGCAGCAGATCGGCAGCCTGCTCGCCGCGCGCGCCAGCGACGACTTCACGCCCATCGAGACGGCGGCACCGCGCGAGATCGCCCCGCTGATCGACGCCATCAACGACTTCGTCGAGCGCCTGCGCCTGACCCTCGACACCAGCCAGCAGTTCATCGCCGAGGCGGCGCACCGCATCCGCACGCCGCTGGCGGCGCTGAAGGCCCAGGCGGAGGTCGCCCTGCGCGACGGCGAGAACGGCGCCGGTCAGGCCAGCACCGACAGCCTGCGCCGCATGCGCCGCGCCGCCGACGAAACCTCGCAGCTCACCACCCAGTTGCTGCCCCAGGCCATGGTGGCCTACCGGGCCGAGCGTGCCGAACGCCAGCGCCTGTCGCTGGCCGCCCTGGCGCGTACCGCGGCGCGCGACCTGGAGGTCGCGGCGGAAATGCGCGGCATCGACTTCCGCCTGAACCTGGACGACGGCGCCGAGATTATGGGCGACGAGATCGCCCTGCTGGAGGCCATCCGCAACGTGCTCGACAATGCCGTGAAGTACGGCCCGCCCGACGACTTCATTGAAATCACCGTCACCGGCGGCCCCGCCACCGGCAACACGGCGCCGGAGATCGCCATCGCCGATCATGGCCCCGGCATTCCGCGCCAGGAACGCGACCTGGTGTTCGAGCGCTTCCGCCGCGGCGGTGCCGGGGCGCAGACCATGGGCTCCGGCCTCGGCCTTTCCATCGTGCGCCAGGTGATGCTGGCCCACCGCGGCCGCGTGCGCCTGGAGGACAACCAGCCGCAAGGCCTGCGCCTGCGCCTCACCTTTCCCGCGCCGAGGCAGAAGCGATGATGCGATTCTGGATTCTGGTTCTCACGCTGCTGGTGCCGCTGCGGGCCGGCGCCGTGGAGATCGAGGCGCACCGCAGCTACCCGGCGCGTGACGTCGAGGCCGACAGCACCCTGCACATCCTCGGCACCACCGAGGCATCGGTGATGGAAGGCCTCATCCAGGCCTATCGCACGCGCCATCCGAAAGTCGCCGTGGTGTACGACCAGGCCACCAGCCGTGCCGTCTACAACGCCATCGAAGACAACGAGACGGTCGACGGCAGCCCCTACGACCTCGCCATTTCCTCAGCCATGGACCTGCAGATCAAGCTGGTGAACGACGGGCGCGCGCGCCAGCACCGCTCGGTCGCGACGGCGCGGCTGCCGCGCTGGGCAACCTGGCGCGACCGCATCTTCGGCTTCACGCGGGAACCGGCGGTGATCATCTACAACACCCAGGCCTTTCAAGACGTGCCGGTGCCGCAGTCGCGCTTCGAGCTGGTGAACCTGCTGCGCCGCACGCCGGGCCTCTTCGACGGGCGCATCGCCACCTACGATCCCAACGTCTCCGGCCTCGGCTATCTTTTCGCGACGCAGGACAGCCTGCAATCCGACACCTACTGGCGCCTCATGGAGATCTTCGGCAACCTCTCGGCGCGGCTGTCCTGCTGTTCTTCGGAAATGCTGGACAAGGTGGCGAGCGGCGAGATCGCGCTGGCCTACAACGTGCTGGGCTCCTATGCCCAGGCCCGGCGCGACGCCGGGGCGCCGATCGGCATCGTCCTGCCGCGCGACTATACCCTGCTGATGGTGCGCACCGCCCTCATCCCGCAGGTCAGCGACAACGCCGAAGCCGCCGGCGATTTCATCGACTTCCTGGTCTCCGATGCGGGCCGCGAGGTGATCCAGCACGAGGCCTTCCTCAGCCCCGTGCTGCCGGAAGGCGACGACGGCACCCTGATCCCGGTGCGCCGCGGCCCCGGCCTGCTGGTCTTCCTCGACGCCCTGAAGCGCCGCGCCTTCCTCTCCGAATGGGCCAGCGCCGTCGCCGAAAGGCGGTGACAGCGTGCAGAACCTCGTGCTTCGAGACGCTCGCTTCCGCTCGCTCCTCAGCATGAGGCCATTTATTTCAAACTGAAACCTCATCCTGAGGAGCCCGCGTCAGCGGGCGTCTCGAAGGATGGCCCCCAGGCCAGGTCGATCCGCCGATAACAACTCGTTCATTTGATGCCGGGCCGACGCCGCCCTAGATTAGAGGCAACGACAAACCCGGGAGAGACCGCCTCCATGCCCGCCCGCTTCCCCCTCACCCGCCGCCGCCTGCTGCAAGGCGGCCTGGCCCTGGGTGCCGTCAATCTCAGCCTGCCCGCCCTTGTCCGGGCCGGCGAACCCCGCGCGCTCACCGCCGGCCCCGGTGAGGCGCTGCTGCTGGAACAGGGCCAGCCCAAGACCCGCACCTGGCTCTACGACGGCGTCTCGCCCGGCCCGGTCATCCGCGCGCGCCAGGGCGAGGCGGTAAACGTCCGCTTGGTGAACAGCCTGCCGCAGCCGACCACCATCCACTGGCACGGCATCCGCATCGACAACGCCATGGACGGCGTCGCCCACCTGACCCAGGCGGCCGTGCCGCCGGGCGAAAGCTTCGACTACCGCTTCACCGTGCCCGACGCCGGCACCTTCTGGTACCACCCGCACAACCGCTCGTGGGAGCAGGTGGCGCGCGGCCTCTACGGCCTGCTGATCGTGGAGGAACCGCGCAACGTTGAAGTCGATCAGGACGTCGCCATCGGCGCCGACGACTGGCGCCTGGGCGACGACGGCCAGATCGACGAGGCCTCCTTCGGCCATATGATGGACTGGAGCCACGCCGGTCGCCTCGGCAACACTCTGACGCTGAACGGCCAGGATGTCCTGGATATCCCCGTGCAGAGCGGTGAGCGCGTCCGCCTGCGCCGCTGCAACACCTGCAACGCGCGCGTCCTGGAGTTGCGCATCGAAGATCATCAGGTCTGGCTCATGGCTCTCGACGGCCAGCCGGTGGCGCCGCGCGAGCTTCCCGACGGCTATGTCCGCCTGGCGCCCGGCGAGCGCGCCGATGTCGTTCTTGACGCGTTCCCCGATGGCTTGGAGCCCGGCAAGACAGCCGCCATTACCGAGGTCAGCGGAGGACAGCGCCTGGTCGCGGGCCGCCTGATCCTCAACGGCATCATCATGCGCCTCGCGCCATTGCCGGTGCCGCCACACTCCCTACCCGCCAACCCGCTCTCCACCACCCTCGACCTCGCCAACGCCCAGGCCGTCGATCTGCTGATGGAAGGCGGCGCCATGGGGGCCATGGCGCAGGCCATGCACAACGGCCAGATGATGGACATGCGCGGCCTGGTCGGCGAAGGCATGGTCTGGGCGCTGAACGGTGTCGCCGGCATGACCGACACGCCCCTGTTCAGCGCGCCGCGCGGAAAGACCGTGCCGGTGACCCTGCGCAACGACACCCAATGGCCGCATGCCATGCACTTCCACGGGCATCATTTCAAGGTGCTGGAGCGCGACGGAGTCGCGACGAACAGCGATGCCTGGAAGGATACCGTCCTGATCGACCCGCAGAAGACCGCCAAGATCGCCTTCGTCGCCGACAATCCCGGCAAGTGGATGATCCACTGCCACATGCTGGAGCATCAGGCCGGCGGCATGACCACCTGGTTCGCGGTGGGAGCATAGCGGTCATGGCAAAGACCGACAGGAAGCCGATCAATCTCGCGCTGCAGGGCGGCGGTGCCCACGGCGCCTTCACCTGGGGCGTTCTGGATCGCATCCTGGAGGACGATCGCCTGGAGATCGAGGCGCTGAGCGGCACCTCCGCCGGCGCCATGAACGCCGTTGCGGTCGCCGAAGGCATGACCACCGGCGGGCCGGAGGAGGCGCGCGCCTGTCTGCGCCGTTTCTGGAAGGCGGTCAGCCTCTCGGCCAACAGCAGTCCGATCCGGCGCACCCCGCTGGACTGGGTCATGGGCAACTGGAATCTCGACAGGTCGCCCGCTTTCACCTTCTTCGATCTGATCGGACGCGTCGCCTCGCCCTACGAGACCAATCCCCTGAACATCAATCCGCTGCGTGACCTGCTGGACCAGTTGATCGACTTCGAACAGGTGCGCGCCTGCGAGCAGCTGAAGGTTTATGTCTCGGCGACCAATGTGGAAACCGGCCGGGTAAAGGTCTTCCACCGCCACGAACTGACCGCCGACATGGTGATGGCCTCGGCCTGCCTGCCCCTCGTCTTCCAGGCCGTGGAGATCGCCGGCGTGCCCTATTGGGACGGCGGCTACATGGGCAATCCGGCGCTGTTTCCCTTCTTCGACGGATCCAGCGCCCACGACGTGGTCATCGTGCAGATCAATCCGATCACCCGCAGCGGCGCGCCCCGGTCGGCCCGCGAGATTCTCAACCGGATGAACGAAATCACCTTCAACTCCAGCCTGCTGAGGGAATTCCGGGCGATCGATTTCGTCTCGCGCCTGCTCGACAACGGCAAGCTGGACCCGGCGGACTACAAACAGGTGCTGATTCACCGCATCGCGGCGGAATATGCGGTCAATCCGCTCGGCTCCTCCAGCAAGATGAACGCCGAGTGGGCCTTCCTGGACTATCTCTTCGAGATCGGCCAGCGTGCCGCCGACGACTGGCTGCGGGAAAACTTCAAGCACCTCGGTAAGAACTCGCCGCTCGACATCCGCGCCATGTATCAGGGCAACGAGGACTAAGGTCCGGTTCCGGAAAAGCCTGCACCGCGGACCAGGGCCGTCGGGGTCCGCGGTGCAGTGAGGCACGGAAGAATGGGGTGGGCGACCGCCCTTCCGCGCCCCGTACACGAGAGTCAGGCGTTAAGATCAGCCCAGGCGTTAAGATCAGCCGTTATCGGGGCCCTGGCCGCGGGGGCCCTGGCCGTCCGGGCCCTGTGGCATACGGGGACCCTGTCGATGGAAGTCCTGCCGCTGAAAGTCCTGGCGGTCGATGACGCCGTCGCCGTTGCGGTCGCGCCGCTCCACCATTTTCTGGAACGGGCGGGCGAACTCTTCCGCCGTCACCGTCGCATCGCCGTCGGCGTCGAGATCCTGGAAGCGGTCGACCATCACCTCGCGCATGGCGTCGAGCCACAACTGCTCGTATTCGCCGAGGGTCAGGGTCTTGTCGCCGTTGGCATCGAACTTGCCGAAACGCTCGCCGCGGCTCTGGTCGATCTCTTCCTGGCTCAGTTTGCCGTCGTTGTTGAGGTCGAAGCTTTCCATCATGCGGAACATGTGCCCGCCGGCCCTGCCGTGGCCACCACCGCGGTGGGCCTCCTGCATACCCTGCATGTGGCCGCCGTCACGGCCCTGCCAGCGGCTGTCGGCCTGGGCCGAGAGCGCGGCGCCGGCAACGCCGGCCAGGGCAACGAAAGCCACGGCAATCTTGGTCGAAGTCTTCATGGGGGGGTCCTCTCAGTCTGGGGCTTAGCCTCGGGGGCTGCATTCGCTTCTGATTGGACTACGCGGCGGCGCCCCGGCACATCCCCGCCCGCCGTCATGTTTTTTGCTGACGGATACGGGGCTCTGGAAGGGGCGCTGTCACAAAACCTCCGCCGAGGGCCGTTAAACTGCGGTCAAATCCGCGCGTTCAACCGTAAATTTCCAACCCGGGAACATCGCCAAGCCATGACCAAGTCCGTCCTGCTGATCGTCGTCGACCAATGGCGCGGCGACACCCTCGAACACCTCGGCCACCCGCACATCAAGACCCCCAACGTGACGCGCCTGGCCCGGCGCGGCGTCACCTTCGCCAACCACTACTGCCAGGGGGTGCCCTGCGGCCCGGCCCGCGCGGCGCTCTTGACCGGCACCTACCAGATGACCCACCGGGTCACGCGCAACGGCACGCCGCTGGACGCCAGCCTGGCGACGCTGCCGAAGGAGCTGCGCCGCGCCGGCTACGACCCGGCGCTGACCGGCTACACCACCACCACGCCGGACCCGCGCGTCACCGCGCCCAACGATCCGCGTTACGCCACCCACGGCGACCTGATGGACGGCTTCCGGGTACTCAACAGCTTCGCGCCGGACAAACACCCCTACTTCGCCTGGCTGCGCACCCAGGGCTACGACGTGCCGGCGAGCAAGGAGGACCTCTGGGATCCGGAACATCTGGCGGAGACGCGCACCGGCAGCCTGGAGCTGCCCTCGCCGATCAAGGCCGAGCATTCCGATACCGCCTGGTTCACCGAGGGCGCGCTCGACTACCTGCGCCACCACGCCGGCACACCCTGGTTCCTGCACTACGGCCTCTACCGGCCGCACCCGCCGTTCTGCGCGCCGGCGGAATTCCTCGGCCTCTACGACCCCGCCCGGCTGGACGGGCCGCTGCGTGCCGCCTCGCCGGCCCAGGAAGCGGCCCAGCACCCCCTGCTGAAGCTGCTGCTGGGGCGCATCGACCAGAAAAAGTTCATGAGCAACCGCCAGGGGCCCGGCGCCGCGATGAACGACGGCGAGGTGCGCCAGATGCGCGCCCACTACTACGGTCTGATCTCCGAGGCCGACCACCATCTGGGTCGCATTCTCGACGAACTGGAGGCCAGCGGCGAAATCGACAACACTCTCATCGTCTTCACCTGCGACCACGGCGAACAGCTCGGCAACCACCACCTGCTGGGCAAGGTCGGCTATTTCCGCGACAGCTACCACATCCCGCTGATCGTCTGCGACCCCTCGGCCACGGCCGCCGCGACCCGCGGCCAGACCGTCGAGGCCTTCACCGAGTCCGTCGACGTCATGCCGACCGTCCTGGAATGGCTCGGCCAGCCGGTGCCGCGCCAGTGCGACGGCCACACGCTGCTGCCGTTCTGCCACGGCCATCCGCCGGCCAAGTGGCGCGACGGCGTCTTCTTCGAATTCGACTTCCGCGAAGTGGTCGACCCCACGGTGGAGCAGCGTTTCGGCATCGAGATGGATGAATGCTGCCTCGCCGTCTACCAGACGGAGCGCTGGAAGTACGTCCACTTCGCCGCGCTGCCGCCGCTGCTGTTCGACCTGGAGAACGACCCCGGCGAGTTCGACAACCTGGCCGGCGACCCGGCCTTCGCCGAGTTCCTGGCCGAGATGGCGCAGAAGCTGCTGTCCCGCCGCATGGCGCACGCCAACCGCAGCCTGACCGGCTACTTTGCGACCGGCGGCCTGCATCACCGCGTCGACGGCGTGCCGGCCCAGGTGACCGACGGCGAGGCCCTGGCGCGGGCGGCGGAGTAGGACAGCAGAATCCCCGCACTCCCTCACCACCTTTCGCTGTCATCCCGGGGCTTGGCCCCGGGATCCATTGGCGTCCGCAGAGGACGATACCTGAGTGCCCTTGCACCGCGGCTGCGGCCAGGGCAATGGGTCCCGGCAACCAGTGCCGGGACGACAGCCTTCAGGCGGAAACGAAACCGCCCTACTGCAGCGTCGGGTCGAAGCGGTCGCGCAGCCAGTCCCCGACCAGGCTGATGGACAGCGTGGTCAGGAAGATTACCACGCCCGGCACCACGGCGATCCACCAGGCGGGCAGCAGGTAGTCGCGGCCCATGCCCAGGGTCAGGCCCAGGCTGGTGCGCGGCGGCTGGATGCCGAAGCCGAGGAAGCTGAGGGTGGTTTCCATCAGGATGGTGTCGGGGATGTTCAGCGTCAGCAGCACGATCAGCGGGCTCAGCACGTTGGGCAGGATGTGCTTGAAGTACAGCCGGAAGCCGCCGGACCCGAGCGAGTGCACCGCCAGGGCGTAGCCCTGCTCCTGCGCCGACAACACCAGGCCGCGGGCGACGCGGGCGTATTTCTCCCAGCCGTAGATGCCCATCAGGGCGATGAACAGCACCAAGTTGTTGCCCATGAAGGCCAGCACCGCCAGCGCGATGATGAGGAACGGCATCGCCGCCTGACAGTCGACCAGCATCATCACCAGATCCTCGACCCAACCGCGAAAGCGCGCCGCCAGGAAGCCGAGGAAGGTGCCGAACAGCGCGCCGATTACCGTGCCCAGCAGGGCCACGGCCATGGAGGTGCGGATGGCAAAGAGCGTGCGGCTGAACACGTCGCGGCCCAGTTCGTCGGAACCCAGCAGATAGCCGCCGCTGCCGCCCAGCCAGAACGGCGGCTGCAGGCGGCCCAGCAGGCTTTGTTCCTCATAGCTGTAAGGCGCCAGCATATCGGCGAAGACCGCGCAGATCGCCATCAGGGCGAGGAACCCCGCCGCCGCCGCGACCGCTGCCGGGAAGCGCTGCAGACCGAAGCTCGGCAGACGAAACCTAACGCGAAAACGCCTGTTGTCCTGTTTCAGGCGTGCCAGCTCCACCGTCATGCCCTGCCCTCCGCCCGGCCCTCTTGCCGGGCCGTGCGGATACGCGGGTCGAGCCAGCCGTAAGCGAGGTCGATCAGCAGGTTTACCGTCACCATGGAAATCGCGATCAGCACCACGATGCCCTGCACCACCGCCAGATCGCGGTTGGCGACGGCACCGACCAGCAGGCGGCCCATGCCGGGCCAGGCGAAGACCGTCTCGGTCACCACGGCGCCGCCGATCAGTTCGCCCAGGCGCAGGCCCATCACCGTCACCACCGGGATCGCCGCGTTGGGCAGCGCGTGGAAGACGATCTCGCGCCACGGCAGCGCGCCCTTGGCCCGCGCGGTGCGGATGAAGGGTTTGTTCATCACCTCCAGCACCGAGGAGCGGGTGAAGCGCGCGAACATCGCCGCCGGCGTGGTGCCCAGGGTCAGCACCGGCATGATGAGATGCCACCAGGTCGAACTGCCCGACGACGGCAGCCAGCGCAGCTGCAGGGAAAACAGCAGGATCAACAGCACGCCCATGAAGAAATAGGGCATGGCGTAGCCGAGGACGGCAAAGCTCATCGCCAGCCGGTCGAAGACCGTGTTGCGCTTCAGCGCCGCCACCACGCCCAGCGGAATGCCCACCACGATGGCGAAGGCGAAAGACAGCAGACCGAGTTCCAGCGTCGCCGGCACGCGCTCCAGGATAACCTCCAGGGCGGGACGCCGGTCACGGAAGGAAATCCCGAAGCTGCCCTCGGCGGCGGACGTGAAGTAGGCCGCGTACTGCTCCCACAGCGGCCGGTCGAGCCCCCATTCGGCACGGTAGTACGCGACCGTCTGCGGGTCGATGTCATCGGGCAGCAGCCGCGAGGCCGGATCGCCCGACAGACGCAATACGATGAAGACGAAGGTCAGCACCAGCCAGACCGTCACCACCGCGCGCAGGGTCTTCATGAGGACAAAGCCGAAGTTCATGTGCCGCCCTCACCCCATCCCCCTTCTCCGGCCCGCAGCGGCCTGGGCGGCAGATGCACCGTCGAGCCCTGGTCGAGAAACCAGTTGCGGAAGTCGTGCGACACGAACAGCGGCGGCTCGACGAGGCGCGCGGTAAAGCGCTTGCCCGTGAAGCGGTACTCCACGTAACCGGCGCGGCGCAGCGCCTTGGGCGCGGGCATCGCCTTCACGCTGCTGATGAAGGACGTCCCCGGCGCCCAGATGAGGCGCAAACCGCCGTGGCGCATCGAGCGGTAGCAGTGCAGGTGGCCGCTGGCGACGAAGCGCACCTTGTGCTGCGCGCAGAACGCCAGCAGCCTGGCGCGGCCTTCCGGCGGCAGGGCGGAGAGCTGCTGGTCGGTCTCGTCGGGCCGGCGCAGGTAGAGCGGCTTGTGCAGGAAGAGGCCCAGCGCCCGTCCGGATCGCCGAGGATCGGCGCGACCCTCGGCAACGGACTCGAGGAACAGCCACTGGGCACGCTCCTCATCCAGGCCAGAGCCGATGAGCTGCGCATTCAACCCGACGAAGCACCAATCCCCGACATCTTCGAACCAGTAGTCGGGCCCGAAATGCTCCAACCAGAACTCCCGGCGTTCCGCCGTGAGGGGCTTGCCCAGGCGGGTGTCGGGCGGCAGTTCGCCGGAGTCGTGGGTGCCCGGCAGCGCCTTCCAGGGCACCGGCAACCGGTCGAGCTGCTCGCGGGCGAAGACGATATCGTCCGGCTCGTTGGGGCCGTTCACGCAGAGGTCGCCGGTCACGTAGATGCGGTCCGGCGGGTCGGCCCGCATCTGTTCGACGAAGACATCCCAGTTGTCGAGGAAGTAGGCGCGCTTGCGCGACAGGTGGATGTCGGACACCTGGACGATGCGGAAATCGGTCACGCCGTTACCTCCCGGGCGAAGCGCTCGGCCAGATGGCAGGCCACCGCATGACCATCGGCGAGCGCGCGCAGTTCCGGCACCTCGCTGCGGCAGCGCGCCTCGGCATGCGGGCAGCGGGTGTGGAAGCGGCAGCCCGGCGGGGGCGCGAAGGGACTGGGCGGGTCGCCGCGCAGCACGGGCGTATCGCGCCGCTTGCGCGGATCGGGGATCGGCACCGCGGCGATCAGGGCCTTGGTGTAGGGATGCAGCGGCCGCTCGAATAGCGACTCGCCGTCGGCCAGCTCGACCAGTCGGCCCAGGTACATGACGCCGATGCGGTCGGCGCTGTGGCGGACCACCGAAAGGTCGTGGGAAATGAACAGGTAGGTCAGGCCGTAGCGGTGCTGCATGTCGCGCAGCAGGTTGATGACCTGCGCCTGGATCGACACGTCCAGCGCCGAGACCGGCTCGTCGCAGACCACGAAGTCGGGCCGCAGCACCAGGGCCCGGGCGATCACCGCGCGCTGCTGCTGGCCGCCGGAGAGCTGGTGCGGGTAGCGGCCGTGATAGGCCTCGTCCAGGCCGACTTCATGCAGCATCGCCGCCGCCAGCTCGTCGCGTCCGGCGCCCCGTCCACCCCTCGGGCCGACATCGTGGATGTCGAGCGGCTCGCGCACCTGGGCCAGGATGGACTGGCGCGGATCCAGGGCGCCGAGGGAATCCTGGAACACCAGTTGGGCGCGGCGTCGAAAGGCCCGCTTGCCCCAGTCGGCCGGCGCCTTGCCGTCGAACCGCAGGCGGCCGGCGCTCGGCGCCAGCAGGTCGAGGATCAGCTTGCCGAGGGTCGACTTGCCGCAACCGGACTCGCCGACCAGGCCGAAAGTCTCGTGGCGCCGGATGGAAAACGACACATCGTCGACGGCGCGGCATTCCAGGCGCGGGCCGAAGCCGAGACCGCCGAAGCTGGCGCGCCGGCCGCCGCGGAACACCCGCCGCAGCCCCGTCACCTCCACCAGGGGAGTCTCCGCCGGCACCGTCACGCCTGAAGGGCCTCCGGCAGGTGCAGGGCCTCAGGCAGACTGGCGAGCCGTGCCACCCGGCGGTCGAGGCGCGGCACCGCGCCCAGCAGCGCCCGGGTGTAGGCATGTTGAGGCGCGTGGAAGATGGCATCCACCGCGCCGCTTTCCACCACCGTGCCGTGGCGCATGACGACGACGCGTTCGGCCATCTGCGCCACCACGCCCAGATCGTGGGTGATCAGCAGCAGCGCCATGTCCAGCTCGCGGCGCAGGTCGTCCAGCAGGTCCAGGATCTGCGCCTGGATGGTGACGTCCAGCGCCGTGGTCGGCTCATCGGCGATGAGCAGCTTGGGCTTCGCGGCAATGGCGATGGCGATCATCACCCGCTGGTTCATGCCGCCGGACATCTGGTGCGGATAGGCCTGCGCCCGGCGTTTGGGCTCCGGGATGCCGACCCGCGCCATCAGCGCGACGGCGCCGGCGCGGGCCTGGCGCTCGCTCAGGCCCTGGTTCAGCATCAGCGCCTCGGCGATCTGCCAGCCGACGCTGTGCACCGGGTTGAGCGCGCCCAGGGGATCCTGGAACACCATGGCGATCTCGCGGCCGCGCAAGGCGGCGCGCGCCCGCGGATCAAGGTCGAAGACCTGGCGCCCGGCGAAGGTGGCCCCGCCGCCGCGCACCACGGCCTGCGGCGGCAGCAGGCCCATCAGGGCCAAGCAGGTGACGCTCTTGCCCGAGCCGGACTCGCCGACCAGGCCGAGGCACTCGCCGGCGGCGAGGGAGAAGGAGACGCCGTTCACCGCCGGCGGCGCCGAACCGAAACCGACAACCAGGTCCGTCAGCGACAGCAGCGGTTGGCGGGACAGCGCGGCGGACGGCAGCGGCACACCCTTTCCGGGGTCGCCGCCGCCCGTCAGGTTGAAGGATTCCGCGCCGAGCATTCCCAAGGCGGACATCACTTGAAGGTCAGGTTGTCTGGACGGAAGTCCATGTAGTAGAGCGCGTAGGGCAGCCAGTCGATGTCCGACTTGACGCCGTAGGTCTCCAGCGGATTGTACAACAGCGTGCCCGGGGCCTCGGATTCCCACAGGTCGAGCGCCTGCTTGTAGGCCGCCTTGCGCTCGCTCCAGTCGGCGCTGCCCTCGATCACCGCGTTCAGCTTGTTGTATTCGGCCGGCGCCTTCCAGGCGATCAGCTTGTTCTTCTGGATGCCGGACAGCGGGCCCCACTGCGGCACGAAGGAGCCGACCGGGTCGGGCAGGCGGTGGGTGTTGGACCAGGGATAGATGTCCCAGCCCCCGGCGCGCACCTGGCCCCAGTTCTCCACCGGTTCCAGCTTCACGTTGACGCCGATTTCCTTCCACATCTGCTGGATCGCCTGGGCGGCCGGCAGACCGTTCAGGTAGTACTCGGGGATCAGCCGGTAGGTCAGCTCCTCGCCGTTGTAGCTGGACTGCTTCACCAGCGCCTTGGCCTTCTCCACGTCGTAGGAAAGCGCCGGACGGGTGTCGTCGTACATGGTGTAGGACGCCAGCTGGTGGCCCTTGGGCGTGTAGTTCTTGTCCAGCCACAGCGCCTTGCGCAGCAGGGCACGGTCGATCGCCAGGTTCATGGCCTCGCGCAGCGGCTTGTCCAGCGCCGGATTGTTGGTGTTGTAGACCAGCATGTGGCTGTTATCGAGCACGATGGAGCGCGCCTCGACACCGTCGTAGCTGTCCAGCGTCGCCACCTGATCGGGCGGCACGTTCACGATGATGTCGTATTCGCCGGAGACCAGGCCGGCGATCCGGGCCGACAGCTCCGGCACCACCTTGTAGGTCACGGTCTTGGCGGTCGGCTTGCCACCGAAGTAGTCGTCGAAGGCTTCCAGCTTCACGTAGTCGCCGTCTTTCCAGTCGACGAACTTGTAGGGGCCGGTGCCGACCGGGTTCCAGGCGTAGGCGTCCTTGCCCTTGGTCAGGTAATCTTTGGCGTTGACGATCCAGCTCGCGTAGCCGGCCAGGCGCTGTTCCAGCAGCACGTCCGGAACCTTGCCGATGAAGCGCACGGTGTAGGGATCGACCGCCTCGACCCGGTCCAGCGTGGACCAGAAGCGCGGGCCTTCCGGCAGGATCGCCTTGGGGCCGGTCAGGCGGCCGCGCGAGAAGGAGAACACCACATCCTCGGCGGTCAGTTCATCGCCGTTGTGGAACTTCACGCCCTGGCGCAGCTTGAATTCGAGGGTGCGGTCGTCGATGCGGGTCCAGCTCTCCGCCAGACCGGGCACCAGCTTGGACGCCGTCCCGCTGCCATCGGCGCGGAAGTCGCGGCGGATCAGGCTGTCGAACAGGTTGTAGGTGACGCGCACGTCGACGTTGCCCATGAACTCGGCGGACTCGAGGCTGCGCGGCAGGGCGTTGACGGCGACGATGAGATCGGGCCGGTCATCGGCCAGCGCGGCCTGCGGCGCGGCGAAAAGTCCCAGCGCGCCCGAGGCGAGCAGCGCGGCGGCCGCCGCTGCTTTGAGGAATTTGGCGAACATGACGAATATCCCTGTTGGTCAAGCTGTGACCCGTCACCAATGCCAGGGAGTCGTGACGGTTGCGTGTCAGGTTCTTGTCGCTTTCGTCACGCGGCCATGAAACGTCGCAAGCGTATAAAGCCGCCGCAGGGGGCGGCCGCGGGCGGCCTCACACGACCAGATTGTGCCGCCTTGGCGGTTAGTCGGCGCGGGGCGCGCTTTTCAGGATCCCGCCCGTCGAGCCCTTCACCCAGGCCTTGCAACCGGCAAGAGCGCGGGCCGGGGCCTGGTCGCCGCCGACCGCCCAGGCCTTTTTGTGGATAGCGTCGTAGACCTCCGGCCGCTGGTGGCGCAGTTCGACCATGGCCCAACCCTCCGCGTCGAGGGCTTCCAGCACCTGCGAGGGCGCCGGGTCCAGACCGCCATAGGCCGCCCGCAGGCAGATCACCTGGGCGTAGTGCAGCAGGTAGTCGCCCTCCCGCCAGCCGGCATCGGGCGGGCTTGCCGCGGCTGCGGGAAGCGCCGCCACCGCGACCTCCGCGGTGGGAATGTCCGCGGTGTCGCCAGGGCGACCGTGCGACGGCAGCAGCAGGGCGGCAACGCACAGGGCTGAGACCACGGCGACGAGTGAGGAACTGAGAGGAACGGGAGGTTTCACGGGACAGCTTACCTTCAACTGATATCTACAGGCCTATTCCCATCCCCCCAACGTCCACCTACGTAATCATAGGTCGCAAAGGATGCAGGTACGGTTCAATTTCCGTGGCATTGCAACCGGGCCCGCAACGGACCAAACTTGACATATGATCGCCTCATCCCGGCCCGAATCCGCCGATTCCTCCCAGGCCTCCAGGGATCCCCTGCTACAGCCCTACCGGCTGAAGCACCTGACTCTGCGCAACCGCATCCTCTCCACCGCCCACGAGCCGGCCTACTCCGAGGACGGTCTTCCCAAGGAACGCTACCGGCTCTATCACGCGGAAAAGGCCAGGGGCGGCATCGCCCTCACCATGACCGCGGGCTCCGCCGTGGTGTCGCGCGACAGCCCCCAGGCCTTCGGCAATCTGCACGCCTACCAGGACGAAATCGTGCCCTGGCTGAAGGAACTGAGCGACGCCTGCCACGAGCACGGCGCGGCGGTGATGATGCAGATCACCCACCTGGGCCGGCGCACCAATTGGAACAAGGCGGACTGGCTGCCGGTGCTGGCGCCCTCGCCGGTGCGCGAGCCGGCCCACCGCGCCTTCCCCAAAGCCGCCGAGGACTGGGACCTGGCGCGTATCGTCGCCGACTACGCCGACGCCGCCGAACGGATGCAGGCCGGCGGACTGGACGGCATCGAGCTGGAGGCCTACGGCCACCTGCTGGACCAGTTCTGGTCGCCCGCCACCAACAAACGCGACGACGACTGGAACGGCTCCCTCGACAACCGCCTGAAGTTCACCTTCCAGGTGCTCGACGCCATCCGCGCCCGGGTCGGCGCGGAATTCATCGTCGGTGTCCGCATGGTGGCCGACGAGGACTGGGACCAGGGCCTCACCCGCCGGGAGGGCGTCGAGATCGCGCAGCGCCTGGTCGCCTCCGGCCAGATCGACTTCCTCAACCTGATCCGGGGCCACATCGAGACCGCCGCGGCGCTCTCCAAGGTCATTCCGGTGCAGGGCATGGCCTCCGGCCCGCACCTCGATTTCTGTGGCGAGGTGCGCCATGAGACCAAATTTCCGGTGTTCCATGCCGCGCGCATCGCCGACGTGGCGACGGCGCGCCACGCGGTGGCCGAGGGCAAGCTGGACATGGTCGGCATGACCCGCGCCCACATCGCCGACCCGCACATCGTGAACAAGATCGCCGCCGGCCGGGAACACGAGATCCGCCCCTGCGTCGGCGCCACCTACTGCCTGGACCGCATCTACGAGGGTCACGAGGCGCTGTGCATCCACAACCCGGCGACCGGGCGCGAGGCGACCATGCCTCATGTGCTGCGCCCGGCGGAAACGCCAAAACGCGCCGTGGTGATCGGCGCCGGCCCGGCCGGGCTGGAGGCCGCCCGCGTACTCTCCGCGCGCGGCCATGCGGTGGTGCTGTTCGCGGCCGCCGACCAGCCGGGCGGCCAGGTCCGCCTCGCCGCGCGGGTGAAGCGCCGCGCCGAGCTCATCGGCATCATCGACTGGCGCATGGCGCGCTGCACCGAGGCCGGCGTCGACTTCCGCTTCAACAGCTACGTCGGCGCCCCGGAGGTGCTGGCCGAAAACCCCGAGGTCGTCGTCATCGCCACCGGCGGCCTGCCCAACACGGAAATCCTGCGCGGCAGCGAACTGGCGGGCAGTTCCTGGGACATCCTCTCCGGCGACGTGGCCATCGGCGAGTCCGTGCTGCTGTATGACGACAACGCGGCGCATCCCGGCCTGACCGCCGCCGAGAAGATCGCCGACAGCGGTGCGGCCCTGGAAATCGTCACGCCGGAGCGCTTCTTCGCCGCCGACGCCGGCGGCCTGAACCACGTGGCCTACGCCCGCTGCTTCGACGAACACGGCACGCGCCTGACCATCAGCAAGCGGGGCATCGCCGCCGAACGCGCCGGCAACCGCCTGAAGGTGACCCTGGGCGCCGACTATTCGGACCGCACCGAGACCCGCGAGGTCGACCAGTTGGTGGTCGAACACGGCACCCTGCCGCTGGACGACCTTTATTTCGCGCTGAAACCC
>JBHJIR010000094.1:0-16997 GCA_050043265.1 Kiloniellaceae bacterium | reverse complement strand
CCCCACACACGGGTTAGCCAACCCCGCTTTTACGGTTGTTTAGACTGCAAGGCGCATTATCTTCATAGGTCAGGCAGCCGCCGCGGCCGCCTGGGCGCCCGCCGTGAGACCCTCCGTGGCATGCCGTGGCGTCTGGACGTTCAACAGGGGATCAGACCGTGAATTTCAGCCGGAACGCAGCGCTCTGGATCATCATCGTTCTGCTGCTGTTTGCTCTGTTCAGCTTCTTCCAGAACGACATGAGCAGGGGCCCGCAAACGGAAATCCCCTATTCGACCTTCCTGGATAACGTCCAGAACGGTCAGGTCGCCAACGTGACCATCCAGGGCGCCGACATCGTGGGCACCGACAGCCGGGGCAGCCCCTTCTCGACGCGCGCCACAGACAACCTGGACGGTCTGGTGCCGGCGCTGCGCGCCAACGGCGTGAACTTCACCGTGAAGCCGGTGGAGAACAACTCCTTCCTGTCCAGCGTGCTGATCTCCTGGCTGCCCATGCTGCTGCTGATCGGCGTGTGGATCTTCTTCATGCGCCAGATGCAGGGCGGCGGCGGCAAGGCCATGGGCTTCGGCAAGTCCAAGGCCCGCCTGCTGACCGAGAAGGTTGGCCGGATCACCTTCGACGACGTCGCCGGCATCGATGAGGCCAAGCAGGAACTGGAGGAGGTCGTCGAATTCCTGCGCGATCCCCAGAAGTTCCAGCGCCTGGGCGGCAAGATCCCCAAGGGCTGCCTGCTGGTGGGCCCGCCGGGTACCGGTAAGACCCTGCTGGCCCGCGCCATCGCCGGCGAGGCCAACGTGCCCTTCTTCACCATTTCCGGTTCCGACTTCGTCGAGATGTTCGTCGGCGTCGGCGCCAGCCGCGTGCGCGACATGTTCGAGCAGGGCAAGAAGAACGCCCCCTGCATCATCTTCGTCGACGAAATCGACGCGGTCGGCCGTCATCGCGGCGCCGGCCTGGGCGGCGGCAACGACGAGCGCGAGCAGACCCTGAACCAGCTGCTGGTCGAGATGGACGGCTTCGAGGCCAACGAGGGTGTCATTCTGATCGCTGCGACCAACCGGCCGGACGTGCTGGACCCGGCGCTGCTGCGTCCGGGCCGCTTCGACCGCCAGGTGGTGGTGCCGAACCCCGACATCGTCGGCCGCGAGAAGATCCTGAAGGTGCACATGCGCAAGGTGCCGCTGGGCCCCGACGTGGACGCCAAGACCATCTCGCGCGGCACCCCGGGCTTTTCCGGTGCCGATCTTGCCAACCTGGTGAACGAGGCCGCCCTGCTGGCCGCCCGTGCCAACAAGCGCGTCGTCACCATGGCCGACTTCGAGAGCGCCAAGGACAAGGTCATGATGGGGGCGGAGCGCCGCTCCATGGTCATGAGCGAAGAGGAAAAGGAGATGACCGCCTATCACGAGGCCGGTCACGCTCTGGTCGGCCTGTTCGTGCCGGGCAACGACCCGCTGCACAAGGTGACCATCATTCCGCGCGGCCGCGCCCTGGGCGTCACCATGAACCTGCCGGAATCCGACCGCTACAGCCTGAAGTTCAAGGAGATCGTGGCCAAGCTGGCGATGATGTTCGGCGGTCGCATGGCCGAGGAACTGATCTACGGCCTGGAGAACGTTTCCACCGGCGCCAGCAACGACATCCAGCAGGCCACCAACATGGCCCGCCGCATGGTCACCGAATGGGGCATGAGCGACAAGCTCGGCCGCCTGCGCTACGTCGACAATCAGGAAGAGGTCTTCCTGGGCCATTCGGTGTCGCGCAGCCAGACCATTTCCGGTGCCACGGCCAAGCTGATCGACGAGGAAATCCGCCGCATCATCGAGGAAGCCGAGGCCAAGGCCCGCCAGGTCCTGACCGACCACCTGGAGGATCTCCACAAGGTCACCAAGGCGCTGCTCGAGTTCGAGACGCTGTCCGGCGGCGAGGTGCGGACCATCCTCGACGGCGGCAGCATCGACCGCGGCGACGAGAGCGATACCGGGCCGACCGGACGCCGCTCGTCGGTGCCCTCCAGCGGCAAGGCCACCAAGGGCAAGGACAGCGGCGAGACGCCGGGCGGCCTGGAGCCGGAACCCCAGCCGGGTAGCTGACACCGGATATCGACACCGGGTACTGACACCGGGGCACCGACACCGGGGCACCGGGATTTGAACTGCAGGGGCCCCCGCCGTGGCGGGGGCCTTTTGCATTCCGGCCCAGGCGTCCTGAACGGCGTTCCCATCGCGGCACGGCGCGGATATAAGCAGAGGCGATGACTGGTGAATTGACCCTGAGGCCGGTCGGCCTGCGCGGACCGGCGGAAATCGACGAAGGCGCCGAGCACCTGCTGTGCCTGGCCGGCGGCCCCTTGCATTTCAGCCACTGCGAGGCGATCTGGCGCACCGCCCTTGGCGCCAGCCGGGCAGTCCTGCCGCTGGCGGACGTGGCCCCCTGGGCCGAGGCTCGCCGGCGCGGTCAGGGCGCCCTGACGGCGGCCCTGCTGGCACGCCTTGCGGCGCCGCGCGCGCCGCTGGCCGGCCTGACGCTCGACCGCCCGCGCATCATGGGCATTCTCAACGTGACACCGGATTCCTTCTCCGACGGCGGCGACCGCGCCGACCCGGAGATTGCCGTGCGCGACGGCCTCGCCATGCTGGCGGCCGGGGCCGACATCCTGGACGTCGGTGGCGAGTCGACCCGGCCCGGCTCGCAGCCGGTCAGCCTGGAGGAGGAGCGCGCCCGGGTGCTGCCGGTGGTCGAGGCGCTCGCCAAGGCCGGTGCCATCGTCTCCATCGACACCCGCCACGCGGCGGTCATGCGCGACGCCGTGGCCGCCGGAGCGGCCGTCATCAACGACGTGACAGCCCTGGAGGGCGATCCCGACAGCCTCGCCGTGGCGGCGGAGAGCGGCGTGCCGGTGATCCTGATGCACATGCAGGGCGAGCCGCAGACCATGCAGGCCAACCCGAGCTACGATTCCGCGGCGCTGGACATCTACCGCTACCTTGCCCGGCGGCTGGAGGCCTGCGCAGCGGCCGGCATCGACCGGGGCCGGGTGGTGATCGACCCGGGCATCGGCTTCGGCAAGACCCTGGCCCATAACCTGCAGCCCTTCGAGCAACTGGCCCTGTTTCAGGGCCTCGGCACCGCGGTGCTGCTGGGGGCCAGCCGCAAGAGCTTCATCGCCAAGCTGTCGTCCCAAGGCAACGCCCCCAAACAGCGTCTCGGCGGCTCCCTGGCGGCGGCGCTGTTCGGCTTGCAGCGCGGCGTGCAGATCCTGCGGGTGCATGACGTGGCGGAGACCTGCCAAGCCGTCGCCGTGTGGCAGGCCGCCGCTGGCGTGCCCTCGCCGGCGGACGATTTCGACAGCCCGGCGGACAGTGCCCGGGGGGCGCTTCTTTAAGGGTACGGTCGGCATCGCGCCGGCGCTCTGCTATAAGAGAATTGCCGTGTTCCCGGGGGGAAGCGGCAAGGCTGAACCGGGATTTTCAGATGACACGCAAGCTTTTCGGAACCGACGGCATTCGCGGCACCGCCAACGTGGAGCCGATCACCGCCGAAACCGCCCTGGCCGTCGCCAAGGCCGCCGGCCGCCAGTTCATGCGCGGCGACCACCGCCACACCGTGGTGATCGGCAAGGACACACGCCTGTCCGGCTATATGCTGGAGCCGGCCATGGCCGCCGGCTTCGTCTCCGTCGGCATGGACGTGGTGATGCTGGGGCCGCTGCCGCCACCGGCGGTCGGCATGCTGACCCGCTCCCTGCGGGCCGACCTCGGCGTGATGATCTCGGCCTCGCACAATCCTTACGAGGACAACGGCATCAAGCTGTTCGGCCCGGACGGCTTCAAGCTGTCCGACGAGGTCGAACTGGAGATCGAGGCGCGCATCGACAATGGGGCCCTGGAAGTCGCGCCGGCCCATCAGCTGGGCCGCGCCCAGCGCCTGGATGAGAGCGGGCACGGCCGCTACATCGAATTCGTCAAGAGCAGCTTCCCGCGCGGCCTGCGCCTGGACGGCCTGAAGGTGGTGGTCGAGTGTGCCAACGGCGCCGCCTACCGCGTGGCGCCGAAGGTGCTGTATGAACTGGGCGCCGAGGTGGTGCCGGTCGGCGTCTATCCCGACGGCTTCAACATCAACCAGCGCTGTGGCGCCACCGCGCCGGCGCGCATGCAGGAGGCCGTGGTGACCCACGGCGCCGACATCGGCATCGCCCTGGACGGCGACGCCGACCGCGTCATCCTGGCCGACCAGAAGGGCACCATCGTCGACGGCGACCAGGTCATGGCGCTGGTGGCGCGCGCCTGGCTGCAGAACGATCGCCTGACCGGCGGGGCAGTGGTTTCCACGGTGATGTCGAACCTGGGGCTGGAGCGCTATCTGAGCGGGCTCGGCCTCGGCCTGGTGCGCACGCCGGTCGGCGACCGCTATGTGGTCGAGAAGATGCGCAGCGGCGGCTTCAACGTCGGCGGCGAGCAGTCGGGCCATATCGTCCTGACCGACTTTGCCACCACCGGCGCCGGCCTGATCGCCGCGCTGCAGGTGCTGGCGGGCGTGGTGCAGTCCGGCAAGGCGGCCAGCGAGGTCACGCGGCTGTTCGAGCCCTTGCCGCAGCTGCTGCGCAACGTGCGCTTCAACGGCGGCGCGCCGCTGGAGGACGACCGGGTGCTGGCGGCGATTCGCGACGGCGAGACCCGCCTGGGAGCCGCCGGGCGGCTGGTCATCCGCAAGTCCGGCACCGAGCCGCTGCTCCGCGTGATGGCCGAGGGCGAGGACGAAGCCCTGGTCGATCAGGTGGTCGGCGATATCTGCCAGACCATCGAGCAGCGTGGCTGACCGGCGCGCCGTGCGATCCCCGCGGGGCAGGGGAGAGCGATGCTCGCGGCGCTGACCGCCCTGTTGCTCTGCCAGCTGACCGGCGAGGCCGCGGTGCGGCTTCTCGATCTGCCGGTGCCGGGTCCGGTGCTGGGCCTGGTCCTGATGCTGGCGCTGCTGGCCGCCAAGGGCAGCGTGCCGGCGAGCCTCGACACCACCGCCGGCGGCCTGCTGAGGCATTTGTCTTTGCTGTTCGTGCCGGCCGGCGTCGGCGTGCTGCAGCACCTGGCGCGTATCGAGGCGGAATGGCTGGCCATCGCCGCGGCGCTGCTGGTCAGTTCCGTCTCCACCATCGTGGGCTCTGCGGTGGTGATGCGCGGCATGATCCGCCTGATGAAGCTGGACGACGAGGCCGGCGGCGGAACGGGCGATCGCGGATGATCGCCGAGATCTCCGATATCTGGGTTTACCTGCGCACCGGCCCGCTGCTTTGGCTGACGGTGACGCTGGCGGCCTACGTGCTGGCGCAGTGGATCTACGAGCGCGCGAGGTTGAACCCGCTGCTCAATCCCGTCGCCATCGCCGTCGTGCTGCTGGCCGCGCTGCTCACCGCCACCGGCACCGACTACCAGACCTATTTCGAGGGCGCGCAGTTCGTGCACTTCCTGCTGGGCCCGGCGACCATCGCGCTGGCGGTGCCGCTGTACAGCCACTTCGGCAAGGTGCGCGCGGTGCTGCTGCCGATGCTGGTGGCGCTGCTCGCCGGGGCGGTGACCGCGGTGGGCACGGCGGTCGGAACGGCGGCGCTGCTCGGCGCCAGCTTCGAGACCCTGGCCTCGCTGGCGCCGAAGTCGGTCACCACGCCGATTGCCATGGGCATCTCGGAGCGCATCGGCGGCCTGCCGTCGCTGACCGCGGTGCTGGTGATCCTGACCGGTATCCTGGGGGCCATGCTGGCGACGCCGGTGCTGAATGTTCTGGGCATCCGCGACTGGCGGGCGCGCGGCTTCGCGGCGGGGGTGGCGGCGCACGGCATCGGCACCGCGCGGGCTTTCCATGTCAGCGAGGTCGCCGGCACCTTCGCCGGCGTCGCCATGGGCCTCAACGGCCTCGTCACCGCTTTCCTGGTGCCGCTGCTGATCGAGTGGGTGCGCTAGGCGCAGCCAAGTCGGCGTCCGGCGGGGCGACCTCGTCGGTGTGATCTGCAGGAAAATTTGAACGGAAAATCAGGGGATTGTCCGATTTGCGGGCAAGATTGTCCGAAAATCGTGCATCACGTTAACGCCAAAGTCCGCTTGCCCGGTCAGGTTATCGGGGTAAATTTTCAGCCGATGGTTCATTTGCGCCGCCGACCATTCAGCTTCCTTCTGGCCGTTCTGCTTCTGATGGCTCTTCCGGTGCCGCGCGCCGTTGCCGAGGGGGCGGCGCCGGCCTGTGCGGAATCCGGCAGGACCGCCATAAACCTGCTCTCGCCTTCCTCGGAAGGCCGGGTGCGGTCGCTGGCGGCGGATTTCTTCCGCAACCCCGACGGCAGCGTCGGCGCGGCAGGCATTGCGGCGCAGGACTTCCGGCCGGGCCCTTGCGACGGCATCTTCCCGGCACCGGAGCCCGGCGAGGCGCTTTGGCTGCGTTTCACCGCCGCCAGGCCCGGGCAGGGCGGCGGGATTTCGGCAAACGGCGCCCTCCAGGGCACCTGGGCCGTCGCCTTCGCCGAGACCATCTTCGATGAGGTGACCCTTTACGAACAACGCGGCGCGGCGGTTGTCCCGCTGCTGCGGAAGGGGCGGACCGTTCCGCCGGATCAGCGCCTGGGCGTTCCGGTGAAGACCGTCCTCGCGCTGGACGTCGCCCCCGGCCAGGAGAAGACCTACTACCTGCGGCTCTCGGGCACCTTCAACCCCTCGGTGACGCCGCTTGTCGGGCCGGCGGACCTGTTCCTGACGTGGTCGGCGCTGTCGATGGCGATGTCGGCGGTCTTCCTGGGCTTCGTCACGGCCATCGCCCTGATCAGTGTCATTCTGTTCCGTCACATCGACCCGCGCTTCTTCAAGTACTACCTGCTCTACATGTTCTGCCAGTTCGGCTATCCCTTTTTCTTCGACGGCTGGTTCAGCCAGATCGTCGGTTCCACCCTGCCGGTGACGGTCCTGATGCGCGCGGCGGACTTCTGGGCCGCCCTGGCCGTGTTCGCCAACATCCAGTACTGCCGCATCCTGCTGGAGGTCGACGCGGACACGCGGTGGCGGCGCGGCCTGCTCTCGGCGCTGTCGGCGGCAACGCTTGCCGCCGGGGCCCTTGCCGTCTTCGACCCCTGGCACTGGGCCGAGCCGCTGCACCTCGCCTACTTCTGCTGTCCGATCGTCCTGCTTGGCATTTGCCTGTTGAAGCTGCGTGAAGGGCTGCCGCAGGCGAAGCCGATCCTGGGATCGCTGCTCTCGCTTACCCTGGGCCTCTTCGCCGCCTTCTATTTCTTTTACAATCCGATCTCCATCGCCGCGGCGGAATCCGCCTTCGATCTCGTGCTGGCGCAGCCGACGGACTGGGCCTTTTACTTCGCCATTCTGGGCGAGGTGGCGTTCATGGCACTGGCTATCTCGATCATGATGAAGTCGATCCGGGTGCAAAGGCAGGCGGCGCTGCGGGATGCGGCGGCGGCGCGCCGGACCGTCGATGCTCACGCCGCAGCGCTGCAGGCGAGCGGCGAGCGGATCGAAGCGTTGGAGGCGAGCCTGCGCGACCAGAAGCAGGACCAGCGCACCCCGCTCGGTTGGCCGCCCTTTACAGAGGCCGCGGGCGAGAAGGTTCGCGAAAACATGAGCGAGGAGGTTTTCGGCAGCCGCCAACTGGCGACCCTTTTGGGCATGAGCGAAAAGACTCTCGGACGCCGCCTGAAGGAGGACTGCGGCCTGTCGCCGGCCGCCCTGATCCGCGCCGTTCGCCTGGACCACGCCCGGGACCTGCTCCGCCGGGGCCGGGCCGCCACAGTCGCGCAGGTCGCCTACGCCAGCGGGTTCGCCAGCGTCGGGCACTTCGCCAAGCTGTACCGGCAGCACTTCGGCGAATCGCCCAGCGATGCCCTCAAGGCCGCGAAAGCCAGCCCGCAGCCGCTGGCCCAAACGGGCGAGTAGAGCCGGCACCGACGGGGGACTTCACCGGGCTGTTGATCGCTTGAGCGATCGTCACGTCGCCTTCATGAAACTGTCAACAAGCGCCAGTAATGTGGCGCCAAAACACAACGAAGGAGCGATCAGTGAACGACAAACAGCCGCATGCAGTCTCCGCCGACGAATGGGATGAGCTGCATTTCCCCCGCCCTGAAGAGAACGATTTCGACCGCGTTGTCGAGCGCGCCATTTCCCGCCGGGGTTTCCTGGGCGGTGCCCTGGTGTTCGGCTCCGGCGCCGCGGCGATGGGCGCCGGCCTTCTGGGCGGCGTTTCCACCAGGGCGCTGGCCGCCGAGCCGTCCTTTGCCTTCACGCCGGTCAAGGCCTTCACGGATGGCACCGTTCATGTGCCGGACGGCTATGAGTGGAAAGTCCTGGCCCGTTGGGGCGACTCCTATTTTGACGGCGTGGACCCCTTCGACGCCGGGAAGGGCGTCACCCTGGCGGCCTCTGACAAGGTGTTCGGTGAGAACACCGACGGTATGGAGACTTTCGTCCACGACGGCCGCCAGCTGCTGGCGGTAAACCACGAATACGTGAACACGAAGGTCAACCTGCCGCAGAACGAGGGCGGGAAGGCTCAGAGCGCCGACGACGTGCGCAAGCTGCAGAACCTGCAGGGTGTTTCGGTGATCGAGATTGCCGAAGGATCCGATGGTTGGGCCATCGTGAAGAACAGCCCCTACAACCGCCGGATCCATCACAACACGCCGATGAAGATTTCCGGGCCGGCCGCCGGTCACCGGTTGCTGCAGACCGACGCTGACGCCTCGGGTACCGCCAGCCTCGGCACCTTCAACAACTGCGGCTCAGGCAAGACCCCCTGGGGCACCTACCTGACCTGCGAAGAGAACTTCAATTCCTATTTCGGAAGCACCGCGAGCAGCCACGACCAACTGCCGGCCGAGGTGCAGCAAGGCTACAAGCGCTACGGGGTTGGCACCGAAACCCGTTACGGCTACGAGAAGTTCGATCCGCGCTTCGACACTTCGAAGAACCCGAACGAGCCGCACCGCGCGGGCTGGATCGTCGAGATCGATCCGACCGACCCGGCGAGCACGCCGGTGAAGCGCACCGCCCTTGGCCGCTTCAAGCACGAGAACGCAGAGGTGGTGCTGGCCGCCGACGGCCGCGTTGTCGTCTACATGGGCGACGACGAGCGGGGCGAGTTTCTCTACAAGTTCGTCTCCAACGGCACTTACACGCCGGGCGGCCCGACCGAGGGGTTGCTGGATGACGGTACGCTGTTCGTCGCGAAGTTCAACGACGACCAGACCGGCGAGTGGGTTGCGCTGACGCCGGAAACCACGGGCATGGAACGCGCCGAGATGCTGATCTTTGCCCGTATGGCGGCTTCCAAGGTGGGTGCCACCACCATGGACCGTCCGGAATGGGTCTCCGCCAATCCGTTGGCGGTCGAGGCCTATTGCTGCCTGACCAACAACAAGAACCGCGGCAAGAAGACGAACGCCGGTGGCGACGATACGCCGGTCGGCGGTCCGAACCCGCGCGCGGCCAACAACTACGGCCAGATTGTGCGCTGGTATCCGAACGGCGAGGACCACGGCGCGAGCGCTTTCAAGTGGGACCTCTACGTGATGGCGGGCAACCCGACGGTTCACAAAGATGCCTATGCGGGTTCGCAGAACATCAATGCAGGCAATCTGTTCAACTCGCCCGACGGCATGGCCTTCGACACCAAGGGTATGGTCTGGATCCAGACTGACGGCGATGACAGCAACGAGGGCGACTACGCCGGCATGGGCAACAACCAGATGCTGGTCGGTGATCCCAGGACCGGCGAGATCGTGCGTTTCATGACCGGCCCGAACGGCAGCGAGGTGACCGGGCTGTGCTGGTCCGCCGACAACCGCACCATGTTCGTCGGTATTCAGCATCCGGGCGGTGCTTGGCCCGACGGCGGCGGTGCGCTGCCCCGCTCGTCGATCGTCGCCATCAAGCGGTCCGACAACGCGGCCATCGGATAAGGCTGCAGGGGGCTCGGCCCCCAAAGCCCGTCAGTCCAGTGCACCCCCGGAGGTCCGCCCCGGGGGTGCACTGCGTCTGGCCGATGGAATCGCTACACCACGTTGCTGCCTCACACCACGTTGCTGCCTCACACCACGTTGCTGAAGGTGTAGGTCGGACCTTCGCGGAGCTGAGCGGCGAGGATGCCGAGGCCGCGGCGCAGCTCGTCGCGGTCGCGCGGCGGGCCGAAGCAGACGCGCCCCGCCGGTGCGCTTTCGCGGCGGCCGACCATAAAGGGATCGCTGGGCGTCACCAGCACACTGCGGCGCTCGGCCTCGGCAGCGAACTCGCTGGAGCGCCAGGGCTCCGGCAGGCGCAGCCACAGGAAGTTGGCGCCGGGCGAGCAGTCGAAGTCGGCGCCGGCAAAGGCCTCGCGTGCCAGCGCGCTGCGCGCGGCGGCCTCGCGCTTGCGGCCGGCGGCGACCTGGCGAGCGACGCCGCTGCGGATCAGCTCGGCGGCGATCTCCGCGGTCAGCGGGCAGGCCATCCAGCAGGAGCTGTGCACCGCGCTGCTGACGCGAGTCAGCGCGCGCTCGGGTGCCACCACGTAGCCGTTGCGCAGACCGGGCGATACCGTCTTCGACACACCGGCGATGTAGAAGCCGAGTTCCGGCACATGGGCGGCGATGGGGGCGGGTTCCTCGCCGTCGAGAAAGCCGAAGGTATCGTCCTCGATCACCGCCACCTCATGCCGCCGCGCGATCTCCGCGAGCTCGCGGCGGCGTTGCTCCGGCATGGTCAGGCTGGTCGGGTTGTGCTGGTTCGGGCAGAGGTAGATCGCCTTCACGTCGTGGGTGCGGCAGGCCTCCTCGAAGGCATCCGGCAGGGGGCCGTCGGCATCGCGCTCCAGGCCGTCGAGGCGCAGGCCGAGCAGGCGCGCCAGGCTGCGGATTCCGGGATAGGTCAGCGAGTCGGAGACGATGTGGTCGCCCGGCCGCGTCACCGCCGCCAGCACCACCATCACGCCATGATGGGCGCCGGAGCTGACGGTGATCTGGTCGGCGTCGACCGTGTAGCCCGGGCGGCTGATCCACAGGGCGCCGGCCTCGCGGTGCTCCGGCAGGCCGCGCTGGGGCTGGTAGCTCATCATTTCCATCGCCCGGGGGCTGGCGGCAACCCGGGCCATGACCTCGGCGATGGCGGCTTCCTCGGGGCAGGGCATCGGCGGTGCCGAGCGCAGGTGGATGGTGCCGGGCGGCGCGTCGTGCCAGCGGTGCAGCTGGTCCGTCATCGCCGGCACGTTCACGAAGGTGCCGCGGCCGACCTCCCCGGAGGTCAGGCCGCGCCGTTCCGCCTCGGCATAGGCGCGGCTGACGGTGCCGACGGTGACCCCCAGGTGCCAGGCGAGGTCGCGGTGGGTGGGCAGGCGGTCGCCGGCTTTCAGGCGCCCGGCGCCGATATCGCGGGCCAGGGCCTCGGCGATGGCCAGATAGCGGGGACCGGCGGCCTTTTCCAGGGAGGGAGTCCAATTTGTCATGGGGACAATAATACAATTGACCCAATTCGCGCGCAACAATAAATACAATGCTCAGGAGGTGATCGATACAATTCTGACGAAATGGAGGAAGTCATGGGTACAATTTCGAGAGCTGGCCGGGCGCCAATAACGCCGGCATCGCCCCTGTCCCCCCTGTCCGGGCGGGCGCCGGGCGGCTGGAAGGCTGGCGGCCGCGCTGACAACCTGGTGGCGCGGGCGGTCCTGGGCCTGGCCGAGATCCTGGTGCTCTGGCAGAAGCGCCTGAGGGACCGCGATGCCCTGCAAAGCATGACGGCGGGGCAGCTGATGGATATCGGCATCACCCGGGAGGACGCGCTGCGCGAGGCGGAAAAGCCGTTCTGGCGGTACTAGGGCTGGCGGTACTAGGGCCGGCGGTACAAGGACTAGGCGGTACGAGGAGAAGACGCGTGACGGAAATCACCCTTTATCAGGTCGACGCCTTCACCGACCGGCCCTTCGGCGGCAATCCGGCGGCGGTCTGCCCGCTGGAAGCCTGGCTGCCGGACGAGCTGCTGCAGGCCATCGCGGCGGAGAACAATCTGTCGGAGACGGCCTACTTCGTGGCCGAAGAGGGTGGCTACCGCCTGCGCTGGTTCACGCCGACCATGGAGGTCGAGCTCTGCGGCCATGCGACGCTGGCCAGCGCCTATGTGATTGCCCAGCACATCGAGCCCGGCGTCGGGAAGATCGTTTTTCAGTCGGCCAGCGGGCCGCTGACGGTGACCCGGGCCGGCGTCATCTTCACCCTGGATTTCCCGAGCGAAGCGCCGGTGACCTTCGACGACAAGGGCGCCGTGGCCGCGGCGCTCGGCATTGTTCCGCAGGCGGTTTTGAAAGCGCCCAAGGTGGACGGCGGCAAGCTGCTGGCCTCGCTGGCCAGCGAAGCCGAGGTGCGCGCCGCCGCGCCGGATCTGGCGAAGGTCGCCATCTTGCCGGGCGATGGCCTGATCGTCACCGCGCCGGGCGACAAGGTGGATTTCGTCTCGCGCTACTTCGCGCCCCATGCCGGGATTCCCGAGGATCCGGTAACCGGCTCGGCGCACTGCGTGCTGACTCCCTTCTGGTCGGCGCGCCTCGGCAAGGCCAGGCTGGAAGCGCGGCAGATCTCGGCGCGCGGCGGCGACCTCACCGTGGAGGACAAGGGCGACCGCACGCTGATCTCCGGCACCGTCACCCCCTATCTCGAAGGCCGGATCCGCGTGTAGACTGCCGTCCGGTTTTTCCGCAGTCCGAGGAGCAGACGGCATGACCAAGCCCCCCAAGATTCCCGCGCTCGATCCCATGAGCATCGAGCCGCGCAAAGGGTCGTCCTATCCCGAGCCCTGGGGCAGCGCCTGCGGCGAGCGGGAGAAGCGCGCGCTGGGCGATGCGCTGGGCCTGGACGACTTCGGCGTGAACCTGGTGCGCCTGCCGCCCGGCGCGCCGTCGTCGCAGCGCCACTGGCACAGCCACGAGGACGAGTTCGTCTACGTGCTGGAGGGAACACTGACCCTCATTACCGACGAGGGCAGGCAGACCTTGAAGCCCGGTATGGCGGCGGGCTTTCCCAGCGGCAAGGGCGACGGCCACCACGTGGTGAACGAGGGGGAGGGCTGGGCGGTCTACCTGGAGGTCGGCAGCCGCTCGCTGGACGATGAAGTGACCTATCCCGACATCGATCTGTTCCTGACCAGTGCCCATCACGGCAAGCGGCGTTTCACCAAAAAGAGCGGGGAGCCTTACTGATGGCGGCGGTCCAGATCACGCCCGCCGCTCCCGCGGAGATGGAGACGGTGCGCAGCCTGTTCCGGGAATACGCGGACTGGCTCAAGGTCGACTACTGCCTCCAGGCCTTCGAGGATGAACTGGCCAGCCTGCCCGGGCGCTATGCGCCGCCCACCGGCGGCCTGTGGCTGGCGCGGGTCGATGGGGAGGTTGCCGGCATCGTCGGCCTCTGGGCGCTGAACGGCACGGAAGGCGAGGGCGCTTGCGAGGTGAAGCGGCTGTGGGTGCGTCCGGCCCATCGCGGCCTCGGGCTCGGCCGCCGCCTTATGGAGGCCGTGGTGGAAGGGGCAAGAGCCGCCGGCCACCGGCGCATCGTGCTGGAGACGGTCGATTTCATGGCGGCGGCGCAGGCGCTCTATGCTGATCTCGGCTTCCGCGAGGTCGACAAGGGCGACGCGCCGGATGGTGTGCGCCGCATGACCTGCGAGCTGGCCGCTACCGCGCCGGCCTGAGACTTTTTCCTCCGACAACAGCAGCAGGGGCACGAGACGGTGCAGGCGCTTTACTTCGACGACTTCGAGCCGGGCCAGACCTTCCAGAGCAAGGGGGCGACGCTCAGCGAGTCGCAGATCCTCGACTTCGCGCTGCTCTACGATCCGCAGCCCTTCCACCTGGACAAGGAAGCCGCCGCCGATGGGCCGTTCAACGGCCTCATCGCTTCCGGCTTTCAGACGCTTTGCGTCGCCTTCCGCCTGTTCTACCAGGAGAAGGTGATCAACGCCTGCTCCATGGGTTCGCCCGGCCTCGACGAACTGCGTTGGCTCAGGCCGGTGCGCCCCGGCGACACCGTCAAGGTAAAGGGCACGGTCAAGGAGAAGCGCCCCTCGCGCTCCAAGCCCGACCGCGGCACCCTGATGATGGATTACGACGTCACCAACCAGCACGGCGAGACGGTGATGACCTTCACCGCCATCCATATCTTCGCCAGGAAGGCCGCTTAGATCAGAAACACCGGGATCAGCGCCGAGACGAAGGGGCTGAGCAGGGCCACCACATCCTGAACCAGTTTGATCTGCTTGCCGCCGTTCCCGGCCTCGGCAAGGGCCGCGGCATCGCCGGCGGCCAGCTGCTTCAGGTAGGCGACGCAGGGCAGGTAGGCCAGGACGAGGCAGAGCGAGAAGACGGTGCCCCAGTAAAGTCCGATGCCACGGGCCAGGTGCATGATCAGCCCGAAGGCGGCGGAGTCGTCGGCGAGGCCCGCCGTCGGCCAGGTGAGCCAGGCGGCCATGGTGACGACGATGGAGATCAGCACCGCCGCGGCGCCCAGCAGCAGTTCGTGGAGATCGGCGAAACGCTCGCGCAGGTTCAATGCCTCCCCCTGCATCGCCGCCTGGGTCGGCCCGACGGCGGCGCGGGCGGCCAGCGCCACGACCAGGGCGACGGTGGCGGCGGAGAAGAGGGCGTTCACCAACTGGCGGATTTTCGCGAAACTGCCGGCGATGTCGATGCCGCCGACGGCGAAGCTGCCCAGGGTCGGCTCCAGTACCGGCCGCTGCAGGATCTCGCGAGAGACATCCGACAGGCTCGCCACATAGGCCGTCACCAGGGCGAGGACAGCGACGGCGATCAGCAGCCAGCCGCGCAGCGGCGGCGCCTCCTTCAGGATCTTGGTGACCGCCAGCAAGGTGGCGCCGACCGAGGCGAAGAGGGCGACCACCACGCTGACGATCCAGGCAAGGCGCCCGTGCAGGGCCTCGGCGCGCAGTGCGGGATCGGCGGGATCGGGCAGCAGGCCGGTCAGCAGGTCGGCGGGAATGTCGCCGTTCATCGCCCGGAAGAAGCCCGCCGAGCCGGTGATCAGCAGCACCTCGCCCGCCACCAGGAAGGCAGTGAAGAGCAGCGCCTTCTGCGTGCGCCGGTCAGCGAGGGGATGGGGGTCGGTCATGGCGGCGTGGGCTGATGTTTCCGGGGAGGGGGACAAAACCAGAGTGATCGCTTTGACGCGGCCTGTACAGGCGCCGGCGATGCTCTTCCGGGCTAAGGGGGCGAGGGCGGGCCCGCTGATTCCTGGCCTTCCGGTCAAGTTCTCCAACTGCGACGCTTTGGCGCCGAAAAGCGGCGGATCAATAATTGACGCGGTGCAGCACGGTGCTAGTATCCGCCCGCGCGCGTCCTGGAATGTTTTAAAGACCAGGGGCGTTTGCCGCTTTTCGCGGGGGCAATCGACAGACCTCCGCCGTCAGACCCTCATGTGTACCGACTTGCCAAGGAGCAGCCTTATGAACGCCGTCCGCCCGGCCAACCGGCCAGGGAACCCTTGCTTTTCCTCAGGCCCCTGCGCGAAGCGCCCGGGGTGGTCCCTGGGCGGTCTTGGCGAGGCGGCGCTGGGGCGATCGCACAGGGCCAAGATCGGCAAGGCCACGCTGGCCGAGGTGATCGAGCGGTCCAAGTCGCTGCTGGGCATGCCCGACGACTACCGCCTGGGCATCGTGCCGGCCTCCGACACCGGCGCGGTGGAGATGGCGCTGTGGTCCCTGCTGGGCCGGCGCGGCGTCGACGTGCTGTCCTGGGAGAGCTTCGGCGAGGGCTGGGCGAGCGATGTGTCCAAGCAACTGAAACTGGACAATCTGCGCCTCCTCAAGGCCGGCTATGGCGCGCTACCCGATCTCAGCCAGGTGGATTTCTCGCGCGACGTGGTGTTCACCTGGAACGGCACGACTTCCGGCGTGCGGCTGCCGGACGGCGACTGGATCCCGGCCAGCCGCGCCGGCCTGACCAGCTGCGATGCCACCTCGGCGGCCTTCGCCATGGACCTGCCGTGGGACAAGCGGGATGTGGGCACCTGGTCCTGGCAGAAGGTGCTGGGCGGCGAGGCTGCCCACGGCATGCTGGCGCTCAGCCCGCGCGCGGTGGAACGGCTGGAGAGCTACACCCCGGCCTGGCCGCTGCCGAAGATCTTCCGCCTCACCAAGGGCGGCAAGCTGATCGACGGCGTGTGCAAGGGCGAGACCATCAACACCCCCTCCATGCTGGCGGTGGAAGATGCCCTCGACGGCCTGAAGTGGGCCGAGGAGATCGGCGGCCTGCCGGCGCTGAAGGCGCGCGCCGAAGCCAGCCTGCAGGCGGTCGCCGACTGGGTGGAGGCCTCCGACTGGGCCGACTTCCTGGCCGAGACGCCGCAGACGCGCTCCTGCACCTCGATCTGCCTGAAGATCGTCGATCCCTGGTTCCTTTCGCTGGACGGCGATGCCCAGGCCGCCACGGCCAAGCGCGTCGCCGCCATCCTGGACGAGGAAGGCGTCGCCTACGACATCGGCGGCTATCGCGATGCGCCGGTGGGCCTGCGCCTGTGGGGCGGGGCCACGGTGGAGCCCGCCGACATGGCGGCGCTGCTGCCCTGGCTCGACTGGGCTTACGGTGCGGTGAAATCCGAGAAGGCGGCAGCCTGACCGGCACTTCCTTTAGCAATCCCATCAGTTCGCAAACGCGGATGCGCCCCCCCGATTGGCTTGGGTGAAATTGGCGCGCCGCCGAGAGAGGTTTAGACAGACATGCCCAAGGTTTTGATTTCGGACGAGTTGAGCGCGCGTGCGGCGGAGATCTTCCGCGAGCGCGGGGTGGGCGTGGACGTGAAGACCGGCATGACGCCGGACGAGTTGAAGGCCTGCATCGGCCAGTACGACGGCCTGGCGATCCGCTCGGCCACCAAGGTAAAGGCGGACATCATCGCCGCGGGGGGGCCGCCGGAGGGGGGGGGGCCCCGCGGCGAGGGGGGGGCGACCCGAGGAAATAACGGGGGCCCC
>JBHJIR010000093.1:0-10318 GCA_050043265.1 Kiloniellaceae bacterium | reverse complement strand
CCTCGCCCCTGTGCGGTCCCCATCACGCCCCCTACCGCTGCCTTTGCCTTAACCTGCACCGCCCCGCCCGCGCCTTGGGGCGCCGCTTCGACGAGGCGCTGCGCCCGCTGAACCTGACCAACGGCCAGTACTCGCTGCTGGTCTCCCTCAACCGGCCGAAGCCGCCGCGCATCGGCGACGTCGCCCACCTGCTGGCGATGGACCGGACGACCCTGACGGCGAACCTGAAGCCGCTGGAGCGGCGGGGCCTGCTGACGGTCGCGCCGGATCCTGAAGACAAACGCAGCCGACGCCTGAGCCTGACCGATGCCGGGCGCGAACTGCTGGTGCAGGCCGTGCCGATCTGGCGGTCGACGCACGACGCCGTCGACGAAGGGCTGCGCGACAAGGACGGCGACGCCCTGCGCCGGGACCTGCTCGCCCTGACCTTCGGACCCTGACCTTCGCGCCCCCACCTTCGCGCCAAAGCGCTTGCCAGCCAGAAATGATTGTGGAGGAATGACCGTCATGATCGCAGACGTAAACCTGCCGCTGATTCTGCTGGCCGCGCTGATCGCCACCGGCAGTCCCGGCCCGGCGACCCTGGCCATCGCCTCGGGCATCACCACGGGATCGCTGACCTGGTCCATCGCCGCCGCAGCGGGCCTCAGCGTCGTCATGCTGGCCAACGCCTGGGTGTTCGAGGTCATGCGCTACTTCGGCGCCGCCTACCTGCTGTTCCTCGCCGTCAAGTCGGCGCGTTCGGCGCTCCGGCGCGAGGTTGCGGCCGCCACGAAGATCGTGGCGCCCTCGCTCGGCGCGGCCTACCGCCGCGGCCTCCTGCTGCATCTCACCAACCCGAAGGCGATCCTGTTCTTCGGCTCGCTCTATGCGGTGGGCGTGCCGGCCGGCTCGTCGCCGGCGACGCTGGCCGTCGTCATCGCCGCCATCGGACTGCAGAGTTTCTTGCTCTTCCACGGCTACGCGCTGCTGTTCTCCAGCCCGCCGATGGCCGCCGGCTACGCCAGGCTGCGCCGCTGGTTCGAGGCGGTCTTCGCCATCGCCTTCGCCGCCGCCGGCATCAAGATCCTCACCGCGCGGCTGGGGTAAGAATTAGGGTTGCCAAGCAGTCGACGTCACGCTTCCCGCAACAGATACGTTATTTAAGCCCGCACTTTTCAGGTGTAACGACAACTGTCCCGACAACATCACCGCTGCGCCGAAGGTAGATATGTTCCAACGTCGCACCGGCTTCAATCAGCGGACGGATTGCTTGATTGGAACAGTTCTTATGGGTCAGGTCTTTGCTTAAAGAATTCGGAAGAACTGCAATATCGTCCGAGACCTCATAGACATATTGCAAAGTCGCACCGTGCGATTCTACGTGTTTAAGAGAAGTGGATTGATCAATTTTTTGTGGTGGCACGCCGACTGCAAGCTGCTCAAGTGTCGCCTCCAATCCATTCGCACGTAGTAGATAGTCTATGCTCACCTGTTGTGCGTGTGTATTGTGCGTCGCTGACTCGGCTATCCGATCAACCTCCGTTGCAAGGTAGCTGGAAAGCCCAACGGCCCCAAGATAAAACACAAACCCGGTTGCTACACCAAAGCCACCCGTCAGAATTGGGATCGTCGGGTCTGCTGCGGACTCATTCTTGGACGGCTTCAGAAGTAGCCAAAGATTCGCCAGTGGAATGAATGCTAGTGCGGCATACCGCCTAGTGCCGAACGCGTCGCGAGATCGGGCCATGGCGACAATTCCATAGAAATACCCAACCACCACCGATGACATCACGTCGGTCAAGAAGAACAGCCAGAGATATCCTCCAGTCAACGCTGATAGCGATCCAAGCCAAATTAGCTGAATTGATGCCGACGCCAGAAACAGAGCGCCAGAATATGCGAAGTAGGGAGCGCGCCTGAGAACCGAGGTATTCCGCGATAAAGTAGCAGAAATTATCGCGCCCAATATGGATAGGCCGTATCCAATGAGCCGAAGGTCTTGCTCGGTTTGATTCGTGTATTGGATAGCGAGGCCTTCAAGCATTCTCCCCCCTTGCGAGCTAGCCCTTAGCTGCACTTGCCCAAGATAATAGGCTTAGCCAAAGGTACGGCTCTAGATGGAATCTAGCCATCTAATTATCATCTTAGGCGGGAAATCTTGTTGAGGCGCCAGAGCATCCAATACTTGGAAGAGAGGCTGCCTCTCTAGGCCACTCTTGTCTTCGAATTTTTAAGCAGCACTATGTCGATATGTGCTTTTAAACACTACACCGCGTCTTCCAGCGCCTGCACGCCCGGCAGGGTCTTGCCTTCCAGCCATTCCAGGAAGGCACCGCCCGCCGTGGAGACATAAGAGAAATCGTCGATCACCCCGGCGTGGGCGAGTGCGGCCACGGTGTCGCCACCGCCGGCCACGGTCAGCAGCTTGCCGTCCTTGGTGAGCTTCGCCGCCGCCTGGGCCACGGCGTTGGTCGCCGCGTCGAAAGGGGGAATCTCAAAAGCACCTAAGGGCCCGTTCCACACCAGCGTCGCGCAGTCGCCGAGGCGCCGGATCAGGTGTTCCGCCGTCGCCGGGCCGCAGTCCAGGATCATCTTGTCGGCGGGGACTTCCTTCACCGAGACCGTCTCGCTGGCGGCGCCGGCCTTGAATTCCCCGGCGACCACCGCATCGGTCGGCAGCACCACGTCGCAGCCGGCGGCTTTCGCCTTGGCGAGAATATCCTTGGCGGTATCGGCCAGGTCGTGCTCGCAGAGCGACTTGCCGACGTCGACGCCGAGGGCGTTCAGGAAGGTATTGGCCATGCCGCCGCCGATCACCAGCATGTCGACCTTGGCGACCAGGTTGCCCAGCAGGTCGAGCTTGCTGGATATCTTGGCGCCGCCGACCACCGCGGCCACCGGGCGCTTTGGCTTTTCCAGCGCGGCGGCCAGATGCTCCAGTTCCGCCTGCATGAGGCGTCCCGCGGCCGCCGGCAGCAGCCGGGCGATGCCCTCGGTCGAGGCATGGGCGCGGTGCGCCGCCGAGAAGGCGTCGTTCACGTAGACATCGCCCAGCGCCGCCAGGGCTTTGGAAAAATCCTTGTCGTTGGCTTCCTCGCCCGCATGGAAGCGCAGGTTCTCCAGCAGCGCGACGCCGCCGGCCTGCAGCCCCTTCGCCACCGCCTCGGCCTGCGCGCCGATGCAGTCCTCCGCGAAGGCGACCTCGCAGCCCAGCACCTGGGACACCGCCGGCACCAGCGGTTTCAGCGACATCTCCGGGTTCGGCTTGCCCTTGGGCCGGCCGAAGTGGCTGAGCAGAAGCACCTTGGCGCCCTTGGCGGTCAGATCGCGGATGGTCGGCGCCGCGCGTTCGATGCGCGTCGCATCGGTCACCTTGCCGTCGGCCATCGGCACGTTGAAGTCTACGCGCAGCAGCACCGTCTTGCCGGCAACGTCGAGGTCGTCGAGGGTCTTGAAGGTCGGCATAGGGGGCCTCGCTGAAATGACAGGACGGGCGCCTTGGAACAGGCGGCTCTTGGTTTTTTAGTGGGCCGGAGTGTCGCCAAAAGCCGCCCCGGCGGCAAGCGGCAAGGCTGTGTCCGCCCTGCGACTGTCGGTCGCGCGTCGTCTCAGACCACCTGCCCGGCCGCGTGGCCCGACGACCAGGCCCACTGGAAATTGTAGCCGCCCAGCCAGCCGGTGACGTCCAGGCATTCGCCGATGAAATAGAGGCCGGGCACCTGCTTGGCCTCGAAGGTCTTGGAGGAAATCCCGTCGGTGTCGATGCCGCCCGCCGTCACCTCGGCGGTGCGGTAGCCCTCGGTACCGCTGGGCTTCAGGCGCCAGCGGTTCAGCAGATCGGCCATCGTCCGCAGCGTCTTGTCGGAGAGCTCGGCAAGACGACCCCCCCCGCCGGCCTCTTCGCAGAGGAACAGCGCGAGGCGGCGCGGCAGCGCTTCGGACAGCACGTTGTGCAGTTCCTGCTTCGGCTTATCGTCGCGCGCCAGGCGCAGCAGCGCGAAGGCGTCGCGGCCCGGCAGCAGGTCGACCACGATCTCCTCGCCCGCCTGCCAGTACGACGAGATCTGCAGGATCGCCGGGCCGCTGCGGCCGCGGTGGGTGAACAGCACTGCCTCGCGGAAGCGGGTCTTGCCGCAGGCCACCGTCGCCTCGCTGGCCACACCGGCCAGGGGCGTCAGCTTTTCCAGCAGCGCCGCGTCGAAGGTCAGCGGCACCAGCGCCGGGCGCGGCGGCATCACCTTCAGGCCGAACTGCTTGGCCAGTTCGTAGGCAAAGCCGGTCGCGCCCATCTTGGGGATCGACGGCCCGCCGGTCGCCACCACCAGCGAGGCGCCGTCGTACTCGCCCTGGGCGGTCGCGATATGGAAGCGGCCGTCCTCCTGCCGTTCGACATGCAACGGCACCGTTTCGGTCAGCAGCATCACGCCCTCGGCACAGTCGCCCAGCAGCATGTCGATGATCTGCTGGGCCGAGCCGTCGCAGAACAACTGGCCCAGGGTCTTTTCGTGCCAGGCGATGCCGTGGGCCTCGACCAGGGCGAGGAAGTCGTGCTGGGTGTAGCGCTTCAGCGCCGAGACGCAGAAGCGCGGGTTCTGCGAGATGTAATTGGCCGGGGCGCAATGCAGGTTGGTGAAGTTGCAGCGCCCGCCGCCGGAGATGCGGATCTTCTCCGCCGGCTTCTCCGACTTTTCGATCACCAGGACGGAGCGGCCGCGCTTGCCGGCCTCGACCGCCGCCATCAGGCCGGCGGCACCGGCGCCCAGAATAATCACATCGAAACTGTTCATCGTCTCACTCCACCGGGTAGGGACCCTCGGCGAAGTCCTCCACATGATAGCCCTTGATGCCGACCTGCCGCGTCAGCGGGCTGCCCAGGGGCTCCCCCGCCGCCAGGTCCGAAACCACGCGGGCAAAATCGTAAACCGGACGCCAGCCCAGGGCCGACCTTGCCCGGGCATTGACATAAACCCGGTCGATGGCCGGAAACATCCGCCAGCCATGCTTTGAGTAAATATCTTCGTAGTGCGGCAGATGGCGCCGGACAGCGGCCGGAGCATCCTGCCGCAGCAGACCCATATCTTCCGGTTGGAACGGCGTGGTTGCGCTGATGATATAGCGCCCAAACCCAAGGGCCTCGGCACGCTCGGCAGCCAGCAGGTGCGCGGAGACCGCGTCTTCGATGTCGACGCGCCGGAAGAGAAACTCATTGGCCTTTACGTTGGCGTCGGCGTAGCTGTCGCGCATCGCCTTGCTGTCGTCCGCTTCGGGAAAAAAGCGCGCGGTGCGCAGCACAATCACGGGCAGACCGAAGCGCCGATGGAAGAGCTGGCAGAGATCCTCCGCCGCCGCCTTGGTGACCCCGTAGATGTTCTTGGGAATCGCTGCAATATCTTCGGTAATCCAAGCCGCCGGTTCGCCCGCTGGCGGCACCAGCGCATCGCCGAAGACGCTGGTCGTGCTGGTAAAGACGAAGCGCGCGACACCCTGGGCCACCGCCTCCTCCAACAAATTCAAGGTACCGCTGATGTTGGTATCAACAAAGTTCTGACGGCTGTGGGTCGCGACATGGGGCTTGTGCAGGGTGGCAGCGTGGTAGACGGTAGTCACACCTTTGAGGCAGCGCTTTACGAAAGCGCGTTCGGTCAGAGAACCCACATGATCGCTGTACGGCGAGGCCACGATGTCGAGCCCGGCAACCGCCTCTCCGCCAGCCTGTAGGGTGCGCACCAGCGCCTCGCCCAGGTGGCCGGCGCTGCCCGTAACCAGAATCGTCATGACCAGTCTGTTCCCCAACGAATCGCAATCCGCACCATGAACGACCGGAGCCCCGACGGCCAGAGCCCCGACGGCCAGAGCCCCGAAGACGACAGGCTGATGGCCGCCCTGCGCCGCGAACTCCTGGCCTGCGCGCAGGCCGGCGAAACCGTCACCTATCAGGATCTCGCCTGGCGCACCGCCTTCCCCGGTCCCCACGCCATCCACCGCCTGACCGGCCTGCTGGAGACCCTTGTGCGCGAGGACCACGCCGCCGGTCGCCCCCTGCTGGCGGCGCTGGCCGTCAGCCGCGCCCAACGGGACATGCCGGGGCGCGGCTTCTTTCAGTTGCTCGCGGAGTTGGGCCGCTATGACGGCCCCGACCAAGGCCCCCAGGCCGCAACGCATCACCGGCAGGAACTGCAAATTGCCGTCGCCTATTGGCGTCAGCCGAAGGCGCCAGTCTGATGCAAAGCCGCCATCGTCTCTCGCCCCTGGCGAACTGAGCTCTCTCCACAGCCTCGGGGAAGGGTGGGCGGCCGACGGACCCAACAATGCTTCAACCACCGCGCGGCTGGCGGAATAGGATATGGCGCCATTGGGGAGCCGCCGCCTCCCGACACCCTATATCCCTGTGTTTCAATGCGACGATAGGAACGGATATGACCAGCCTTGTCATTCTTGCCAGTATCCTCGGTACCCTCCTGATCGGCGCGGCCAGCCCCGGGCCGACATTCGTCCTCGTCTCGCGCATCTCGATATCGACCTCCCGCATCGACGGGCTTGCTGCCGCCCTCGGCGTGGGCGTCGGCGGCGCCATTTTCGCAACCCTGGCCGTCTTCGGGCTGAGCGCCCTCCTGCTGCAGGTCGAATGGCTGCACCTGCTCTTGAAGCTGGCCGGCGGCGCCTACCTGATCTACCTCGGCATCCGCATCTGGCGCAGCGCCGGCCAGCCGATCAGCCCACCGGAAAATGCCCGCGTGCAAAGAAGCGGCCTGCAAAGAAGCGGTCTGCGCGCCTTCGGCATCGGCCTGCTGACTCATCTCAGCAACCCGAAGACGGCGATCGTCTATGCCAGTATCTTTGCGGCCCTGCTGCCGGTCTCGCCGCCGCTGTGGATGCTGATCGCACTGCCGCCGCTGGTGATGGCGGTGGAGACCTTCTGGTACACAGCGGTGGTCCTGGTTTTCTCGGCACGGCGGCCCCGGTCGGTCTACCTGGCCGCCAGGATCTGGATCGATCGCGCGGCCGGCGCCGTGATGGGCGCCCTGGGGGCTCAGCTGATCGTTTCCGCCGGGCGGGAGGCGTTGAACCGCTGACAGCGCGGCCGCTTGACAAAGCCGCGGGACAGGCGTCGTATCATGTCCATCGGGGACCTGCGATCTCCCCGTCAGGCAACTCGCCCAAGCATCGTTCTGATCCTGTTTCAGGAGGAACGCCGCTATGCCTGCCGAAACCATTGTCTCCCCGGAATTTCTCTCCCATCTCATCGGCACAGCGCACGCGCCGGTGATCCTCGATACACGCACGGACGAGGACTTTGACGCCGATCCACGCCTGATCCCCTCGGCATACCGCCGGCCGGGACTGCAGGCAGCGGACTGGGCCGCGGACTTCGCGGGCCGCACCGTGGTGGTCTATTGCGACCGCGGCCTGAAAATCAGCCAGGGCGGTGCCGCCTGGCTGCGTCATGCGGGGGCATCGGCAACCGCGCTCGACGGCGGCTTCCAGGCCTGGCGTGCCGCCGGCCTGCCGCTGGTCCCGGCCGACAAGATCCCGCCGCGTGACGGCTCCGGCGGCGCCCGGGGGCGCAGCCTCTGGGTGACCCGGGCCAGGCCGAAGATCGACCGTCTCGCCTGCCCCTGGCTGATCCGGCGCTTCGTCGATCCCGCCGCCGTCTTCCTGTTCGTCGAGGCCTCCCAGGTGGCGGCAGTGGCCGACCGTTTCGCCGCCACGCCCTTCGACGTCGAGGGCGTTGCCTGGAGCCATCGCGGCGAGCGCTGCACCTTCGACGTCATGGTCGAGGCCTTCGGCCTGGATACCGCCCCGCTGCGGCGCCTCGCCACCATCGTGCGCGGCGCCGATACGGCGCGGCCCGGTCTGGCCCCGGAATCCGCCGGCCTGCTCGCCGCTTCGCTCGGATTGTCGCAAATGTTCAATGATGATCTGGCACAACTGAACGCGGGTATGACACTTTACGACGCCTTCTTCCTCTGGGCCCGCGATGCCGCGGCCGAGACCCACAACTGGCCCGCCGCCAAGCCGGAGACTGCCAATGTCTGATGTTGTCGCCACGGAGCGGCTGCCCGTGGGGGCCGACGGGCGGCCCTGGCCCAGCTTCGGCGAGGCGGTGGCGGTGTGGGCTCGCATCGCCCTGCTGAGCTTCGGCGGCCCCGCCGGCCAGATCGCTGTGATGCACCGCATCCTGGTCGAGGAGAAGCGCTGGCTGGGCGAGGAACGCTTCCTGCACGCGCTGAACTTCTGCATGCTGCTGCCGGGGCCGGAGGCCCAGCAACTGACCGTCTACGTCGGCTGGCTGCTGCACCGTACCGCCGGCGGCCTGGTCGCCGGCCTGCTGTTCGTGCTGCCGGGCATGGCCGCCATCATGGTCCTCAGCATCGTCTATGCGCTGTACGGCGACGTCGGCGTGGTGGCCGGGCTGTTCTTCGGCCTGAAGGCGGCCGTGCTGGCCATCGTACTGCAGGCGGTGGTGCGCATCGGCCGGCGGGCGCTGAAAAACCCGGTGATGGTCGCCCTGGCGGCGGCCTCCTTCGTGGCGATCTTCGGCTTCGCCGCCCCCTTCCCCGCCATCATCCTGGCCGCCGGCCTCATCGGCTATCTCGGCGGCCGCAGCGGGCTGAAGGCCTTTGCCGGCGGCGGCGGCCACGGCGCCGCCGGGACGGCCCCGGTCGCCGACGCCGAGACCATCCTGGGCATCGAGGTGCCGCGCCATGCCGGCCCGAACCGCCGGCGCGCGCTGATGCTCGCGGCGTTGCTGCTGGCGCTGTGGCTCGGCCCGACCGCCCTGCTGCTGGTCCTGCTGGGCCCCGACAACGTGTTCAGCGACATCGCCGTGTTCTTCAGCCAGATGGCGGTGGTGACCTTCGGCGGCGCGTATGCGGTGCTGGCCTACGTCGCCCAGGCCGCCGTGGAATCCTACGGCTGGCTGGCCCCAGGCGAGATGCTCGACGGCCTCGGCCTGGCCGAGACTACGCCCGGCCCGCTCATCATGGTGACGCAGTTCGTCGGCTTCCTGGGCGCCTACCGCGACCCCGGCGGCCTCGCCCCGGTGACCGCCGGCGTGCTGGGCGGCCTGCTCACCACCTGGGTCACCTTCGCGCCCTGCTTCCTGTGGATCTTCCTCGGCGCCCCCTACGTCGAGCGCCTGCGCCACAACAGGGCGCTGTCGGCGGCGCTGACGGCGATCACCGCCGCCGTCGTCGGTGTCATCCTGAATCTGGCCGTCTGGTTCGCGCTGCACGTGATCTTCCGCGAAACCACCGATGTCACCGGCCTCGGCCTGCGCGTCATCGTCCCCGAGCTGTCCTCGATCGACTGGACGGCGGCGGCGCTGGCCGCGGCGGCGCTGCTGGCGGTCTTCCGCTTCACGGTCGGCACGGGCTGGCTGCTGGCCGGCGCCGCGCGCGCCGGCCTGGCCCTGCACCTGCTGGGGCCACTACTGGCGCCGGGCGCGCCATGACCTTTCCGACCCCGCCCCCGTTGTCCTATGGTGGCCGCGCCGCCCCGTTGGACATCCAGTTGAGAGAGCAGAGACGATGCAGCATGACCTCCGGGGTCTGCCGCAGCCCGCCGCCAGCGCTGAGGCCCTGCATGCCTTCGACGCCACGGTGGAGGCCTACCTCGGTTTCGAACTGGCGACCGGCGACCGCCTGAAGGAGACTCTCGCCCTCGACCCGGCGATGCCGCTGGCCCATGGCCTGAAGGGTTGTTTCCTGCTGTTGTCCGCCAAGCGCGACCTGGCGGCGCGCGCCGCAAAGGCGCTGGCCGACGCCAAGGCCGCCGGGGCCCGGGCCGGCCTCACGCCGCGCGAGGCCCGGCACCTGGCCGGGCTGGAGGCCTGGCTGGCCGGCGACCTGGCCGCGGCGGCGGCGATTTACGACACGGTGCTGCTCGACCACCCGCACGACATCGTGGCGCTGAAGCTGGCGCAGTACCTGCATTTCTACCTTGGCGACGCGCCGGCCCTGCGCGCCTCGGTGGCGCGGCCTTTCTACGCTTGGGACGACGGCGTACCGGGCTACGGCTACGTGCTGGGCCTTCAGGCCTTCGCCCTGGAGGAAACCGGTGACTACGGCGCCGCCGAGGCCGCCGGGCGCGACGCGGTCGCGCGCAATCCCGGCGACATCTGGGCCGCCCACGCCGTCGCCCATGTGATGGAAATGCAGGACCGCCCGGCCGAAGGCGCGCCCTGGATCGACGGCCTGGAGCCCGCCTGGGCCGGCTGCAACAACTTCGCCTACCACGTCTACTGGCACCGCTGCCTGTTCCTGCTGGACCAGGGCCGCACGGAGGAGGTGCTGGCCCACTACGACACCAAGGTGCGCGGCGACCTGTCGGAAGA
>JBHJIR010000092.1:0-12817 GCA_050043265.1 Kiloniellaceae bacterium | reverse complement strand
CCGCTCGCCCTGGGGCCGCATGATGCGGGCGATCCGCGACAACGAAACCGCCGCCGCCGCGTTGGGCAAGAACATCGCCTACCGCCGGCTGCAGGCCTTCGTCTTCGGTGCCTGCCTGATGGGCCTGGGCGGCGCGCTGCTGGCCCACTTCAACCGCTCGATCACGCCCGAAGGCATCGATCCCATGATCGCCACCTTCCTGATCTGGATCATGCTGATCCTCGGCGGATCGGGGAACAACCGCGGCGCCATCCTGGGCACCGCGGTGGTGTGGATCATCTGGTCGATGAGCGAGATCGTCACCGATCAGCTGCCGACGGAAGTCGCCATCCAGGCGAAGTACATCCGCATGTTCCTGATCGGCCTGATGCTGCAACTGGTGCGGCGCTTCCGCCCGGAAGGCCTGCTGCCGGAAGAGCCCACGCGCCGCTCGGGCGGCCCAAACGCGACGGCGGCGGACGCTGCACGCCCCCGCCGCCGCGCGGCACTCTCAAGCCTGACGTCAGCGCCTATTCGATGGCGGAGACCATCTTCAGGCTGCCGCCGTCGACGCCGAACAGGGCGTAGACGCCCGGCACGTCGCCCTTGGCATCGAACTCCATGTCGCCGGCGGCGCCCTGGTAGTTGATGTCCTTGCCCTCGGCGATCAGCTTCTTCGCCTTGGCCCACTCACCCGGCAGGATGACCTCGCCCGGCGCCGAGGCCACGTCGCGCAGCGCCTGGGAGATCTTCGCGCGGTCGGCCGAGCCCGCCTTCTCGATGGCCAGCGCCAGCAGGAAGGTGGCGTCGTAGGAGGTGGTGGCGTAGACCGCGGTCTGGTCGCCGCCGGCCTCGGCATAGAGCTTGTTGAACGCGTCCAGCCCCGCCGACTCCGCGCCGACCGGCGCCGAGGTGGTGAAGGACTTCAGGTTGTCGGCGCCCAGCGCAGCGATCAGCGCGTCGGTCTTCATGCCGTCGCCGCCGACGAACTTCGAGAAGAAGCCGTTCTCCAGCGCCTGGCGCAGGATGGTCATGCCGGCGCCGTCGCCGTAGTCGATCAGCACCAGGGTATCGGCGCCCTGGCCGGCCAGCTCGGCCAGTTCGGAGCGGTAGGAAGCCTTGTCGCCTTCGTGCGCCGCATAACCGGCGATCTTGCCGCCCTTGGCCTCGAACTCCGCCTTGAAGGCTTCGGCGAAACCCTTGCCGTAGTCGTTGTTGAGGTAGGCGACGGCGGCCGTGTCGGTCCCGTCGGCCAGCAGCTTGCGGGCCAGCGCCTGGCCCTGGTAGCTGTCGGACGGCGCGGTGCGGAACACCAGATCCTTGTCGTCCAGCTTGGTCAGCTCCGGCGAGGTCGCCGAGGGCGAGACCAGCACGACGCCGGCCGGGATGGCGACCGAGTTGGCGGCGGCCAGGGTGGCGCCGGAACAGTACGGGCCGACCAGGGCGACGACGCCCTCGACGTTCACCGCCTTGGTGGCGGCATCGGTGCCGCCCTGCGGGCTGCAGGCCGCATCGCCGATGACGGCGACCAGGGTGTCGCCGCTCAGGATACCGCCCTGGGCATTTACGTGGGCGACCGCCATCTTGGAGGCATCGATCATTGGCGGCGCCAGGGCCGCGATGGGGCCGGAGATACCGCCGACAACGCCGATCTTCACCTCGGCCGCCTGCGTGGCAGTGGCCAGCGCGGTGAGCGCGAAGAGCGAGGCCGCCGCGGTGGCGGCGAACGTCCTGCCGACCGGGGCAGGTTGCCTAAAGCACGAGAAAGACATGGGAATTTCCTTTCCGCAGTGTGTTGGCGGCGCTGAATCCGCCTTATAAGTCAGCGGTCGTGAAGCGTCCAGCACCGCGCTTCCTTGTTCACGTGGTTCTTTCGGAGTAGCCGCCCGCCGCAAACTCTGCCGGAGATCCTGCCGGCGGCGCCCCGACGCCGGTAGCCCGACGTTTGTTAGAGCACGATCATAGCACCCGTCCGGCGGACGTGAAGTCTCGCCGCGCAACGGGCGCCCTGCGTCGGGCGAGGGAGATTAAGTCGGAAGATCAGTCGTGGCTGGCCGGTTCGACGCCCTGGGCGATGTCGATGGGCACGCCTGGCATCGACTTGGCGGTGCGGATGACCTGGATGGTCTTCACCGTCACCACGTGGGGCGCCGAGGTCAGGCGCTGGGTCAGTTCGTTCTCGTGCGCGGTGTTGCGCGCCACCAGACGCAGCACGAAGTCGTCGGGGCCGCGCGCCATGTGGCACTCGCGCACCTCCGGCCAGCTGCCGGCCAGCGCCTCGAAGCCATGCAACACGGTCTCCGACTGGCTGTTGAGCCCGACCAGGGCGAAGAAGGTGACTTCGAAGCCCAGTTCCTCGGCGTCGAGGTCGGCGTGGTAGCCCTTGATGTAGCCGGCTTCTTCCAGGGCGCGCACGCGGCGCAGGCACGGCGGCGCGGAGATGCCGGCGCGACGCGCCAGTTACACGTTGGTGATCCGGCCGTCTTCCTGGAGATCCTGCAGGATCTGCAGGTCGATTCGGTCCAATTTGACCCGGCGCATGGGTCCTCTCAGCAACGAAAACAAAAGATCGCGGCCGCCGCGGCGGCCGCTGAGCAACAATATTACCCGGCAACCCTCCGCTGGCAAGTGCAAGACAACCCAGCCAGCCTGTGTGAATTCGATTTCCCGCTGCCGCATCGGTGCTGAAAAGCCCCCGGTAAAGGCAGGGGTAACGGCAGGGGCAAAGCCCTGGGAACCGTGTGGTTTTCACCCTTGCACGGGACCGGAGGCGCGCTCATAGTCGCGCCCGCGATGCGCCAAGCGGACGCATCCCCCGACACCGATTCCCACTGCCCGACGGCCGCTGCGCGCGTCGCGCTGTCCGGGCTGACCTGCTGGGGCGTCACCGACGGCAAGGCCGGCATGGAGATCCAGTGCAAGGGCCTGGCCGAAGCGCTGGGCTTCACGCCGGACATCAAGCGCGTCTCGGTGACCAAGCCGTGGCGCTGGCTGCCGGCGGGACTGATCCGCGATCCGCTCGCGACCCTGGGGCCCAAGGGCGACCGCCTGGCGCCGCCGTGGCCCGACCTGTGGATCGCCAGCGGGCGCCAGACCGTGCCGCTGACCCGCGACCTGCGCAAACAGAGCGGCGGGCGGAGCTTCACCGTGCAGATCCAGACCCCGGCCATCGACCCCGCCGCCATCGACCTGATCGTGACGCCGGAGCACGTCCGCCTGCGCGCGGCCAACGTGCTGACCACGCGCGGTTCTCTGGGCCAGGTGACGCCGCAGCGCCTCGCCGAGGCCGCCGCGCGGTTCGGGCCGCGCTATGCCCAACTGCCGGAAAAGCGCATCGGCGTGCTGATCGGCGGCGACAACAAGGTGTTCCGGCTCGATTCGCGCACCATGACCAAGCTGACCGACCAGCTTGCCGCCCTCGCCCGCGCCGGCTGGGGCCTGATGATCACGCCGTCGCGGCGCACCGGCGAACGCAACGAGGCGATCCTGCGCCGCGGCCTGGCCGGTCTGCCGGCGGACATCTGGGACGGCCCCGGCGACACCGCCGGCGAGAACCCTTATTTCGGCATTCTGGCGCTGGCCGACCACCTGGTGGTGACCGGCGATTCGGTGAACATGGTCTCCGAGGCGGCCAGCACCGGCAAGCCGGTGCACGTCGTCGATCTGCAGGGCCACGCGCCGAAATTCAGCCGCTTTCACCAAGCCCTGCAGGAGGCCGGCATCACCCGGCCGTTCAGCGGGGAACTGGAAGAGTGGACCTACACGCCGCTGGCCGAGACGCAGCGCGCCGCCGAAGAGATCCGCCGCCGCCTGCTCGATCACCTGGCGCAGCGGGCCGCCTGATCCTGGGGCCTGATCCTCGGGGCCTGATCCTTGCGGCCTGATCTGGGTCATTTGATCTTTCCCCGCCCCCCCAGTAAAAAGACAGCGTGAGTTCACCGCTGGGTGAGTTCACCGCTGGAAAACCGCCCGGGGACCTGCCGTTTGTCGAGCCTTACCGCCGAAACCGCCGCCCGCTCCCCGCGCCTCGACCTGGAACGTTTCGAGGCGACGGCCCTGCAGCGCGCACCCTTCGAGTTCCTCATCGTCCCCGGCTTCCTGAAAGCGGAGGCGCTGCCCGCCGTGGAGCGCGACTTCCCGACCATTGCCAGCGGCGGCAGCTTCCCGGCGCCCAGCCTGAAATGCGGCGCGGCCTTCAATGCCCTGCTGGAGGAACTGCAGGGCCCGGCGGTGACGGCGGCCTTTGCGGAAAAGTTCGGCCTGGACCTGACCGGACACCCGACCATGGTCACCCTGCGCGGCCAGTCGCGCGCCAAGGACGGCGCCATCCATACGGATTCGAAAACCAAACTGGTGACGGCCCTGATCTACCTGAACAGCGCCTGGGAGTCCGACGGCGGGCGCCTGCGCATGCTGAACGGCCCCGACGACCTGGAGAACTACGCCGCCGAGGTGCCGCCCGAAGCCGGCACCCTGGTCGCCTTCCGCTGCGGGCCGCAGGCCTGGCACGGCCACAAGCCCTTCGTCGGCCAGCGCCGCTCGATCCAGCTCAACTGGTTGACCGATTCCAGCGTTCTCAAAAGAGAACTCAACCGCCACGCCTTTTCGGCCTGGACCAAGAAGCTGCTGCGCTTCGGGCGTTGACGCGCCGTCGTTAAACAACATTCCGAGAGTTTCCCCGAGAGACCTATGGCCCTGAACATCGAGACCTTCAGCAACGCCAAAGGCGGCAACGCCTTCTTCAAGGCCATCGGCCATCCGCTGGCCGCGCGCCAGGCGGCGCGGCTGCTGCAGGACCTGGACAGCGGGCCGGTGGCGGTCTACGACCCGCTGGGCTACGCCCGCGCCTTCGCCGAGATCTACGATCTCTCCGGCCTCGACATCGCCGCGGTCTACGTGCAGGACCTGGAAGACATCGGCAGTGAGATCCTGGGCTGTCAGGCCCAGCCGGTCACCGACCTGCCCGGCGCAAAAGTGACGAAGATTTTCATCACCGCCTTCGACGCCGAGCGCCTGATCGCCCATGTGCGCCACCTGCTGCCGGCGGACGCCGAGGTGGTGAGCCTGGATGCGCTGCGCCTGCCCGAGACGATGCTGACCAACACGCGCCATTATCTCGACAGCCTGAACTTCGCCACCAACCTGGTGTTCTTCCGCGACGGCGACGGCCACCATACGCGCCTGGCCACCGCCAACTACTGGTCGGGCTACGGTGCCAAGTCGCCGATGGCCTGGTGCTGCCTGATGGACGAGGACGGCCAGCCGCTCGCCGAGTGGTCCGACCCGTTGCCCGGCGCCCATGCCAGCGTGGTGATCGACTCGAAAGACGTGCGCCAGCGTTTCGGGCTGGAAGAATTCACCGGCAGCCTGTTCCTGCACATCTGCGGCATCGCCGGCCATGACATCGTGAAGTACGCGCTGGACACCTACGGCGACGGCGACGAGGTGCTGTCCTGCACCCACGATTCCAACTCCTGGCCGGCCGATCTCTATGCCGGGCTGCCGGCGCCCGCCGAGAACGAACAGGTGCTGCTGTGGGTGCAGAACAGCCATCCCGCCCCGGTGCCCGCCGGCAGCGTCGGCCTGAACCTGATGGGCGACACGGCCATCGCCTGGCTGGACCGCGCCATCCCGCCCTTCGGGACCCTCGCCATCGACACCGCCGAGCTGCTGCCGGACGCGCGCTGGCCGCAGCAGATCGAGGTGCAGGCCGGCAAGCACTTCGTGCGCCCGCGCTATGAAGTGATCGCCAACGGCAGCGTGAGCCCGCCGCGCCGGCGCATCGCCCATCCCAACGTGGAGCGCGTCGATCTGAAGCCCGATCCGCGCATTCCCGACCTGTCGAACCTGCTGGGCAAGGGCTTCATCCTGCCGGCGCCGATCCTGCCGCGCGGCCGCTTCCGCTCGCTCGCCCTGCCGACGCCGATGTCGACCTGCCAGGAGAACCTGCCGGTGGCGCTCTATGCCTACGACCCGCAAGGCAAGGAGATCGGCGGCAAGTCCCTGGGCAAGCTGCCGCGCAACCATGCGACGCTGGTCGATATCGACGACCTGGTCGATGGCGCCGATTGCGAGTGGGGCCACATGGAACTGGTCTACGACTTCGCGGCGGGCGGCGAGGCCGACGGCTGGCTGCACGGCCTGTTCCGCTACGAGGACAAGGCGTCGGGGCACGTGGCCGAGACGTCGTTCGGCGCCCACATCTTCAACGCGGTGCTGACCTACAAGGGCGAGCCGCAGTCCTACGCCGGGCGCGCGCCGGGGCTCTCCACGCGCCTCTTCCTCTCCTTCGGGCCGGAGCGCTACCGGCCGCTGTGCCACCTGATCTACCCGGCCTCGACGCCGTGGCACGCCGAGAGCCGCACCACGCTGGCGCTGCACGACAGCGACGGCAACACGCTCGCGGAACACGACGTGCGCATCGCCTGCGGCGGCTCCCTGCTGTGGACGCCTTCGGATTACTTCTCCGCGGCAGACATGAAAAAAGCCGGCCCTGCCGGCTACGTCATCATCCGCGACACCACCTGCCGCCTGTTCGGCTACCACGGCCTCACCAACGGCGAGAAGGCCTTCTCCTTCGACCACATGTTCGGGTTTTAGGAGAAGACCGCGTCTCCAGAAAACCATCAGTTTCTGAAGACAAACTTAGCCACCTACGCTCGGAGTCAGTCTGCAACACCTCGCGTCCACTTCACCCACCCTCACATTCCCAGCCTTGCTTATTGACTGTTGACTGATCGACGCCCAACCTTAGGGTCAGTTCGACCGCCTCATCAATTATGACTTTTTGACGGTGATCATGAAATCAATTGCATTCTTCACGAATAAAGGTGGCGTCGGAAAGACTACACTGGTGTGCAACTTAGCAGCACATCTTGCGCGTCATCACGATAAAAAAATCCTTGTGGTTGATGCTGACCCTCAAACCAATGCCACCCAGTATATGTTCAAGGACAACGTCCTAGACGAAATCTACGACAAAAAATCCGCTTACACCGTCTATTCCATGGCGCGGCCACTTTCTCAGGGAAAGGGGTTCTCCACATCAATTGAGTTCCGAAAGTCTCCTTCTTTTACCGTCGACGTCTTGCTTGGAGATCCGCGATTAGCTCTAATCGAGGACACTTTAGCGGCGGATTGGAACAGCGGTGGGGTTCGTGGACTCAGAACTACCTTCATGTTTCGCAACTTTTTGCTTAGCTGCAATAACTACGATTTTGTTTTTTTTGACATGGGACCCTCTCTCGGCTCAATCAATCGATCAGTATTGATTGGCTGCGACTATTTCGTCCTGCCGCTCTCCATTGACGTATTCAGCATAAGAGCGACTGAGAACATTTCTTCTTGGCTAAGGGAATGGAAGAAACGACTTCAAGCCCAACTTGAGGCCGTAGGCGACATCTCAGAGATAGAAATATCTGATCTTGATTTCCATCTTCGATTGCTCGGCTACGTAAACCAACAATACACAGCAAAACGTGACGCCAAAGGGGTACGACGGGCCGTTAAAGCTTATGAAAAGATCATGCGGGAAATTCCCGATGCAATCCAGAAGAGCATTGTCGACGAACACCAGAAAGAACCAAGCGGTTTCGACTATAGCCTAGGATCGATTCCGAGCTTGCATAGCTTGGTCCCAATGTCCCAATCGAGCAGGAAGCCGATTTTCTCGCTCAAGAGTGCCGATGGGATCGTCGGAGCTCATTTTCTGAAAGTTGCAGAGTCTAATGAAATATTTCGCGGAATTTCGAAAAGGTTCCTAGAGAACATCGGAGCATTAGATGATCTCGTGGCCTGATGAATTGGTCGCGTCTATTGCTAGGCGACGATCAGTGCTATTCCTTGGTGCCGGCATTTCAATGAACTCAGAAAATGCTCAGGGACAACGGCCACCATCTTGGCATGGCTTCTTGAAAGCCGGCATTCAGAAGTGCGGAGGGGCCCAAACAGAATTAAAACGCCTCCTTAAGAGGGGAGATTATCTGAGTTGTTGCCAAATAATAAAATACAAACTTGGCCATGACTGGGTACCGCTTCTTGAGGAAACATTTTTATCTCCGAAATTCATTAAATCTGAAATTCATGAGGCCATTTTAAATTTAGACTCCTCCATTGTCGTGACACCAAACTTTGACAAAATATATGATAACTACGCCACCGCAGAGACGGAAAATCTTTTAAAAATAAAGAAATATTATGACGATGACATACCAAGAGCACTTCGTGGCAGTGAAAAACAACGATTAATAATAAAGATGCACGGCTGCATTGATACGCCAGACAAGCTTATATTTTCTCGTGAAGATTATGCCGACATTCGGAGCAAATATGCTAATTTCTATCGCGCCATGGACGCTTTGATTCTCACAAATACATTTCTCTTTATTGGTTGTGGAATGAATGATCCAGACCTATCTCTTTTGTTGGAGCAATACGCTCGATCATTTGGCGCCGCTCCTCCACATTATTTAGCGCTTTCTGAAAAAAGGTCCACAGAATACATTAAAATGCTAGAGAGCAATTATAATCTGAGAATTCTGCCTTACTCGTCTGCAGACGCACACAAAGAACTTCTGGATTCGATCGTTGCCCTAAATGAAAGGGTCGAGAAAAAGCGAGAAGAAATCAGCCAGTCCAATTTGTGGTGAATGTCCGTCTCCATTGATCGCCCCTACACAGGCAGCGCCAATGGCCCTAAATTGTGGCCAAGACATGCTCAAATAACCCCACGATCAGAGAGAGTTTTCGATGCAATATCTGCACACCATGGTCCGGGTGAAGGACCTCGACGCCTCGCTGGACTTCTACTGCAACAAGCTGGGCCTCACCGAGGTGCGGCGCATGGAGAACGACAAGGGCCGCTTCACCCTGGTGTTCCTGGCCGCGCCCGAAGACGTCGACCAGGCCAAGCAGAGCCAGGCGCCGCTGGTGGAGCTGACCTACAACTGGGACCCGGAGGACTACGACGGCGGCCGCAACTTCGGCCACCTGGCCTACCGGGTGGACGACATCTACGCGACCTGCCAGCGCCTGATGGACGGCGGCGTCACCATCAACCGCCCGCCGCGCGACGGCCACATGGCCTTCGTGCGCTCGCCGGACAACATCTCCATCGAGCTGCTGCAGCGCGGCGACAACCTGCCGCCGCAGGAGCCGTGGCAGTCGATGGAGAATACCGGGAGCTGGTAAGTCCAAAGGCGGCCCGCCTCGCCCTTCGCGACGCCTTGCTCCGCAAGGCTCCTCAGGGTGAGGGTCCTTTTCTGGTTTCGTCACCCTCGGGCTTGTCCCGAGGGTCTTGTCCCGAGGGTCCGGGGCCAAGTGTGAATCGGTCGCCCTGGATGCTCGGAACAAGTCCGAGCATGACAACTGTGGAGGTGGCGGCGACCGCGTGTGCCTGACACCAAAAGCCCCCTCACCCTACCCTCTCCCCGGTGGGGCGAGGGTTTTGCTGTCGAGCTCCGGCATGCCCCTCGCCCCACCGGGGAGAGGGAGGGGCCCGCGTCAGCGGGAGGGTGAGGGGGAGCTTCACTGAACTTGCCGGGCACCTGAAAACCGGATAGGGGAGCAGGAGCGGCTTTTCGCCGCTGCCGCGTGATTAGGACCCCTGCTCTCCATGCTTGCCCGCCGCATCTACGATTCCTGGCCGCTGTTCCTCGGCATGCTGCTGCTGATGATCAGCAACGGCCTGCTGGTGACGCTGCTCACCCTGCGCGCGACCGACCTGGGCTTTTCGCAGACCGAGATCGCCTTCATGCAGGCGGCCTATCCCCTGGCCGCCCTGTTCGGCTGTCTCGTCGCGCCGCGCATCGTCGCCCGGGTCGGCCACATCCGCAGCTTCGGCGCGCTGGCCTCGCTGTGTTCGACGGCGGCGCTGATCCACATGGTGACCTCGGACCCCTACAGTTGGGCCGCCATGCGCGCGCTGGCCGGATTCTGCTTTCCCGGCCTCTACGTGGTGGCGGAGAGCTGGCTGAACGGGCGCGCCGACAACCAGCCCCGCGCGGCGCTGCTGTCGATCTACTTCATCACCCAGACCGCCGGCGCGGCGGCGGGGCAACTGCTGCTCGGCATCCCGGACAGCGCCGGCACCCTGCTGTTCGTCATCGTCTCGGTGCTGATCTCGCTGTCGCTGGTGCCGATGCTGCTGTCGGCCCAGCAGAGCCAGGGCTTCGAGGCGCCGGCGCGGCTGTCGGTGCGCGACCTCTTCCGCCTGTCGCCGCTGGGGCTTTCGGTCAGCTTCCTGAACGGCATTTCGCAGGGCGCCTTCTACGTCGGCCTCGGCCTGTTCGGTGTCGCCATCGGCCTGCCGATCGGCCAGGTCGGCTTGCTGGTCGCCGCCGGCACGGTCGGCGGCGTCATCGGGCAGTTCCCGCTGGGCGCCCTCTCCGACCGTGTCGACCGCCGCCTGGTGATCGCCGGCGCCGCCGCCGTGGCGCTGGTCGCCTGCGTGTTCCTCGCCGTCTCGGCACCGATGCTGGCCGGCACGCTCTGGCTCTACGGCGCCATCGCCGTGGTCGGCGCCTTCGTGCTGCCGCTGTATTCGCTGGGCGTCGCCCACACCAACGACCGCCTGGCGCCGGAGCAGATGGTGGCGGCCTCAGGCGGCCTGGTGCTGGTGATGAACGCCGGCATCGTGCTGGGCCCGCCGGCCGGCGGCCTGGCCATCACCCACCTGGGCGCCCCGGCGCTGTTCGGCTGCCTTGCCGTGCTGCAGGGGGCGACGGGCCTGCTGGCGCTCTACCGCCTCGTCGCCGGCGAGAAGGCGGCGGAAACCGGCATAGCCCTGCCGGTCGGGCACGCGGCGACGCCGGTGGCCAGCCGCCTCAATCCCGAGGCGCACGAAATCCACCAGCAGGATTAGAAGGCCCTACTCGGCGCCCTTTGCGGAATCGGGCGCCTCGATCATCGCCGCCGCCATGGCGCGCGCCTCGGCGAAGTTCTCGGCGACGCGCAGGTTGTCGTGGCCGCCCTCCAAGGCCTCGGCGAAGCCCATGCGGCTCATGACGTCGCGCGGCTGCGGGCGGATACCGGAGACGATCACGGCGACGCCACGCTCCCGACAGCGGCGCAGGAAGTCGGACAGCGCCGCGACACCGGACGAGTCGATCATCGGCACGTTGCGCATGCGCAGGATGAAGACCCGCGGCGGCGTCTGCATCGCCTCCAGCGCATCGCGCAGGCTGCGCGCGGCGCCGAAGAACAACGGGCCGCGCAGGGAGAACATCTCGACGCCCGGCGGCAGGGTCTGGAAGGCGTAGTCGAGCGCCGGGATCTCGGCGTCGGCGACGTCGCCCTGCAGGAAGCCGACGCCCTTTTCCACCTGCACCACCTGGGCCATGCGGTGCATGAACAGCACGGCCGCCAAAACCACGCCGACCTCGATGGCCGCGGTCAGGTCGACCATGACCGTGAGGAAGAAGGTGACCAGCAGCACCACGGCGTCGCCCGGCGGCGCGCTCAACAGGTGCCGGAACTTGTCGATCTCGCTCATGTTCCAGGCGACGATGACCAGCACCGCCGCGAGACTGGCCAGCGGCACGTAGGCGGCCAGCGGTGCCGCCACCAGCATGAAGATCAGCAGGAAGACCGCGTGCAGCATGCCGGCGATGGGCGAGCGCGCACCGGTGCGGACGTTGGTGGCGGTGCGCGCGCTGGCGCCGGTCGCCGGCAGACCGCCGAAGCAGGCCGAAGCGGTGTTGGCGATGCCCTGGGCCACCAGTTCGCAGTTGGAGCGGTGGCGCGCGCCGGTCATGCCGTCGGCGACCATGGCCGAGAGCAGGCTTTCGATACCGGCCAGGAAGGCGATGGTGAAGGCCGAGGGCAGCACCTCGGCAGCCTTGGCCAGATCGAGCGCCGGGATGTGCGGCAGCGGCAGGCTGGAGGGGATCGCCCCGAAGCGCGAACCGATGGTCTCCACCGGCAGGGCGAACAGGGTCACCGCCAGCGACGCGCCGACCACCGCCACCAGAAAGCCCGGCACCTTGGGGGCGAAACGGCGCAGCCCCAGAATCACCGCCAGCGCCGCCACGGCGATGGCGACGGTTTCCGGGTCCAGGGTGCCGCGCGCGCCCCAGAGCGCCGCCAGCTTGGGCAGGAATTCCGCCGGCAGGCTGTCGGGCCGCAGGCCGAAGAGGTCCTTGATCTGGCTGGTGAAGATGATGACGGCGATGCCGGCGGTAAAGCCGGTCACCACCGGTTCCGGGATGTACTTGATCCAGGTGCCGAAGCGCAGCAGCCCGGCGGCGACCAGCATGGCCCCGGCCATCAGCGTCGCCAGCACCAGGCCGTCATAGCCGTGCTGGGCGATGACGTTGAACACCACCACCACGAAGGCACCGGTCGGCCCGCCGATCTGGAAGCGGCTGCCACCCAGGGCCGAGATCAGGAAGCCGGCGTCCACCGCCGTCACCAGCCCCTTGTCCGGCGTGGTGCCGGAGGCAATGGCCAGCGCCATGGCCAGCGGCAGGGCGACCACCGCGACGGTCAGGCCGGCGACGGCATCGCTCTTGAAATGAGAAAACCCATAGCCCTCGCCCAGCACGGTGAGGAGCTTCGGCTTGAACAGCTGCCAGAAGGAAGCAGTGTGCATCTCCTTGGGCAGATCGCTCATCGGGTCCCCCGCCCGCCGGCTGTGACGGGCGGCTGCGGCGCGCGCAGGCGCACGCCGCGCCCGCGCCCGGCGCTGGGCGCCTCGTCGCCGATCAGCTCGATGCCGGCCGCCTCGAAAGCCGCCACCACCTTTGTCAGGCTGTCGACCACGCCGCGCACGTAGACGACACTGGCCACCATGCGCTGGCTGGTCGGCAGCGATACGCCGGCCCGTTCGGCCAGCCCGCCC
>JBHJIR010000091.1:0-28373 GCA_050043265.1 Kiloniellaceae bacterium | reverse complement strand
AACCAGGCGCGTGCCAAGCGTGAGATCCCCGCCTACATCGGGACCTGGGGCTCCGGCGGCACCGAGGACACCGCGGCCATCGCCCGCATCCAACTCGACCCGGAAACGGATCGCAACATGTCAGGCGATGGCGAGGTGGCCAAGCTGGTAATCGATGACGAACAGCCTATGGACGAGGCCAAGCGGGCCGAGTTCTACAAGCAGGCGCTGACCATCATCGCCGACCAGGCCTACTGGGTGCCGATGTTCACCTACTCCCAGAACTATCTGGTCAATCCGGGTCTGAACTTCCCCCTGGAGCCCGACGGCCTGCCGCGCCTCTACGAGGCGTCCTGGAAATAACTGTCCACCCTCTGCGGGTGCCCTCTGCGTTGTCGCGCAGGCGGGCACCCGCCCTTCTTCCGGACTCCTGCCGATGCTGAAATACACCCTGCAGCGCGCCATCCTTGCCCTGGCGGTGGCGGCGGTCGTCTCCTTCGCGACCTTCCTGTTGCTGAACTACGCTACGGACCCGGCCTACGCCATCGCAGGCGAGGATGCCGAACCGGATGTCATCGCGCAGATCCGCGAGACCTACGGGCTGAACCGGCCGATCATGGTCCGCTATGTCGAGTGGGCCGGCGGCGTGCTGCGAGGCGATTTCGGCGACAGCTATTACTGGCACAAGCCGGTCGCCGAACTGGTGATCGACCGCGCGCCGGTGACCATCGCCCTGGCGGCGTCGGCACTGCTCGTCACCATCCTGATCGCCATTCCCCTGGGGGCCCTGGCCGCCCTCAACCCCAATTCGCCGATCGACCGCTTCGCCCTGACCGTCGCGGTCTCCGCCCAGGCCGTGCCGAACTTCTGGCTCGGCCTCATCATGATCATTCTGCTGGGCGTCATGCTGCCGATCTTTCCGGTTTCCGGCGACGATACCTGGCTGCATTTCGTTCTGCCCGCCTTCGTGCTGGGGGCCAGTTCGGTGCCGGCGGTGATGCGGCTGACCCGCACCGGCCTGATCGAGGTGATGGAGAGCGACTACATCCGCACGGCGCGCGCCAAGGGCTTCAGGGGCTTTGCCCTGCTGCGGCGCCACGCCATGCGCAACGCCATCCTGCCGGTGGTCAGCGTGCTGGCGGTGCAGTTGGGACAGAAGTTCGGCGGCTCGGTGATCACCGAGACGATCTTTGCCATCAACGGCCTGGGCCGCCTCGCCCTCGAGTCCATCCTGGGCTCGGACATTCCCACCGTACAGATGCTGATCTTCGTCTTCGCCATGGTGTTCGTCGCCATGAACCTGCTGGCCGACATGCTGAACGCCGCCATCGATCCGAGGATCCGCATCGGATGACCCAGCCGGAAATGACCGCACCAGAGACCGCCACCGCCCTGGAAGCCGCGCCGCCAACGCCGCGCCAGGTCAGCCTGCGGCGCGCGCGCCGCCACCGCGGCCTGATCACCGGTGCCGTCATCCTGCTGGCGCTGATCTTCGTCGCGGTCTTCGCGCCGCTGCTGGCGCCCCACGATCCCGGCGCGCAGTCCCTCGCCAACCGCCTGCTGCCGCCGGCCTGGGAAGCCGCCGGCAAGGCCGAGTACCTGCTGGGCACCGACCAGAACGGCCGCGACTACCTGAGCCGCCTGATCTACGGCACGCAGATTTCGCTGATGGTCGGCTTCGGCGCCGCCACCATCGGCCTGCTGATCGGCGTCAGCCTGGGCATCGTTGCCGGTTACTTCGGTGGCCTGGTCGACCATGCGGTCAGCTTCCTGCTGCCCGCGCAGCTCGCCCTGCCGGGCCTGCTGCTGGCCATGGCGCTGGTCTTCATCATCGGTCCCTCGGTCTGGGTCGTCATCGGCATCGTCGGCGTGCTGCACTGGACCTACTACCTGGTGGTCACCCGGGCGGCGACCATGCGCATCCGCGCGCTGGACTTCGTCGCCGCCTCCAATGCCATGGGGGCCAGCGCCTGGCAGACGCTGAGCCACGAGATCCTGCCCAACCTGGCCGGCCAGATCATCGTCATCTTCACCTTCGAACTGGGCATCGCGATCCTGGCGGAAAGCTCGCTGAGCTTCCGGGGCGTCGGCATCCAGCCGCCGACGCCGTCCTGGGGCCTGATGCTCGCCGAGGGCAAGCAGGCGATGTTCTCCCGCCCCTGGCTGGTGGTGCTGCCCGGCATGGCGCTGTTCCTGCTGGTCATCGGCGCCAACCTGTTCGGCGACGGCCTGCGCGACGTGACCTCGCCGGAAGGGAGGAACTGAGCGGTGGCCGGCGATATCCTGCTGTCCGTGCGCGATCTCGACATCAGCCTGCATACGCCCAACGGCGTGCTGCAGGCGGTGCGCGGCACGTCCTTCGACCTGCGGCGCGGCGAAAGCCTGGGCATCGTCGGCGAGAGCGGCTCGGGCAAGTCGATGACCGCCTTTGCCATCATGCGGCTGCTGCCGCGCATCGCGCGCCTGCGCTGCGGTGCCCTGGAGCTGGACGGCGAACGGCTGGACCGGATCGAAGACGGCGTGTTCTTCGACCGCATCGCGGGGCAGCGGATCTCGATGATCTTTCAGGAGCCGATGACCTCGCTCAATCCCGTCTACAGCGTCGGCCGCCAGATGACCGAAAGCGCAATCCATACCGGGAGGCTGAGCCGTCCGGCGGCGCGCCGGCGGGCGGTCGAGCTGCTGGAGCGGGTGGGCATCCCGGCGCCGGGCGACATGCTGTCGAAGTATCCCCACCAGTTTTCCGGCGGCCAGCGCCAGCGCCTGATGATCGCCATGGCGCGGATGAACGAGCCGGAGCTGATCATCGCCGACGATCCGACCACGGCGCTGGACGTGACCATCCAGGCCCAGATCATGGCGCTGCTCGCCGACCTGCAGCGCGAATTCGGCATGGCGATGATCCTGATCTCCCACGATCTGGGCGTGGTCGCCGAGGCGGTGGAGAACGTGATGGTGATGTACGGCGGCGAGACCGTCGAACAGGGGCCGGCGGCGCAGGTGCTGACCGCGCCGCGCCACCCCTATACCCGCGCGCTGATGGCCGCGGCGCCGCGGATGGACGGGCCGCCGCACCGGCTGGGCGCCATCCCTGGCGTGGTGCCCGCGTTCTTCGGCGACCCGCAGCTCTGCGTGTTCTCCTCGCGCTGCCCCCATGTCCGCCCGGTCTGCCGCCAGCAGCGGCCGCCCCAGCAGATGGCGGGACGGTTTGGGGGACAGGCCCAGCGCTACAGCTGCGTCATGCCGCCGGCGGAACTCGCCACCCTGCCCGACACGCGCGCCGGCGACGCCCTGCCGGCGCCGGTCACCGATACCCGGGAAATCTTCGCCGTCAGGGGCCTCAGCCGCGAATACCGCCGCCGCCGCGGTATCTTCGGCGCGGTGGAGACCGTGCTGGCGGTCGACGCGGTCGATCTCAGCGTGATGCACGGCGAGACCTTCGCCCTGGTCGGCGAAAGCGGCTCCGGTAAGACCACCCTGGCCAGGATCCTGCTGGGACTCGACGAACCGACCTCGGGCAACGTGTTCCTGAACGGCAAGCCCCTGGCCGAAACCAGCCGGCGGGACCGCGCCAAACAGGTGCAGCCGATCTTCCAGGACCCCTACTCCTCGCTGAACCCGCGCCGCACCGTGGCGGAGATCATCGAACGCCCGCTGATCATCCACGGGATCTCGGCGCGCGACGAACGGCGCCGCGCGGTGGAGGAAACCATGGACCTGGTCGGACTGCCGCGCCGCGTGCTGCACAACTATCCGAGCCAGATGTCCGGCGGCCAGCGCCAGCGGGTGGCGATCGCCCGCGCCCTGGTGCCGCGCCCGGCGGTTCTGGTGTGCGACGAGCCGACCTCGGCGCTGGACGTGTCGGTCCAGGCGCAGATTCTCAACCTGCTGGTCGACCTGCAGCAGGAACTTCAACTGACCTATTTCCTGATCACCCATGACCTGGGCGTGGTGCACCAGACCGCCTCGCGCATCGCCGTCATGCGCAACGGCCGCATCGTCGAGACCGGTCCGGCCCGCCAGGTGCTGGACTCGCCGCAGGAGGAGTACACCCGTTTGCTGCTGTCATCCGTACCGAGACTGGAGAAACTCGCCCCGCCCGCCGCGGAGGCCGGCCGATGAGCAGGCGCGAGCGTGCCCCCCTGACCCCCGCGACCCTGTTCAGCCAGGAACGGCTCTGGCAGTCGTGGCTGGATGTCGAGGCCGCGCTGGCCCTGACCCAGGGCGAGATGGGCATCATCCCCCAGGACGCCGCCGAGCGAATCGCCGCCAACGCCGATCTCGGCTGCCTAGACCTGGACGCCCTGAAGCGGGAAATCGCCGAGACCAAGGCGCCGGTCTTCGCGCTGGTGCGCGTGCTCGCCGAAGCCTGCGGCGAGGCCGGCGGCTTCGTCCATTGGGGCGCCACCACCCAGAACATCATGCAGACCGGCCGCAGCCTGCTGCTGCGCCAGGCCCACCGCGCCCTGCTGGCGAACGTCGCCGCGGCGCTGGACGGCCTGGCCGCGCTGGCCAACAGCCATGCCGCCACGCCCATGGCGGGCCGCACCAACCGGCGCCACGCCCTGCCGATCAGCTTCGGCTACAAGGTCGCCGGCTGGATCGAGGAACTGCTGCGCGTGGAGGCGCGCTTTAGCGATGCCGAAACCCGGGTGTTCTCGCTCAGCTTCGGCGGCGCGGTCGGCCCGATGCACAGCTTCGGCGCCGAGGGCGTGAAGCTGACGGGGATCCTGGCCAAACGCCTGGGCCTGACCGACACCCTGGCCCACAACCGGGTCTCCTGCGATACCGCCATCGAGTACGTCGTCCAGCTCTCCCTTTTCGGCATGACCGTCGGGCGCATCGCCGACGAGATCTATCTGCTGATGTCCGAGGAAATGGACGAGATCGCCGAGCGCCAGGGCGCCGGTGTCGGCGGCAGCTCGACCATGCCCCACAAGGTGAACCCGAAGCTGGTGGTCGCGGTCTGCGCCAAGGCCTCCCTGCTGTGCAGCAAGGCGGCGGCGGCGCTGCAGGCCGGACGGCCGAGCCACGAAGGCGATGCGGTCTCCAACCGCCTGCTGTCCATGGTGCTGGACGAGGCCTGCCCGCTGGCCTGGGAGCTGAGCGGTGAGTTCGCCGAGCTGGTGACCGGCATTGAGGTGCGCGCCGAGAGCATGCGCGCCAACCTGGCGCGCTCGGGCGCCGCGATCGCCTCCGAGAACCTGATGATGAAGCTGGCCGAGCGGATCGGGCGGCAGCGGGCGCACGATGTGCTGCACCACGCCATCGCCGAAGCGACGGCCAAGGGCGAGTCGATCCGCAGCCACCTCCACGCCGATGCGGAAATCGCCGCGGTGTTCGACGCACCGACCATCGACAGCCTGTTGGCGCCGGAGGCCTACATGGGCCGCAGCCGCGACATCGCCATAGAGGCCGCCACGCGCGGCCGGCAGAGCGCCGCGCGGCTGCGCGACCGGCTGCGCGACCGCCTGGACCGAGTCTCGGCCTAGAGCAGGCGCAGGGTGGCCGCCGCGCCGGCATCGGCGGCGCGCATCCCCTCGACCGTGGCGGCGACGGCCTCCAGGAAGCGCGGGGCCAGCGCACTGCGGGCACCGTGGCCGTGGATGCTGGCATAGCGGATCCACACGGCGGGCAGGATCGGCCGCAGTTCCATCGCCGCCGGCGTCACCGGCTGGCCGCAGATGCGGTCGGCGATGGCGACGCCGACACCGTCGGCCACCAGCCGCATCGCGACCACGGTGGAAGAGGTTTCGACGGCGATGCGCGGCGGCCGGCCGGTGCCGGTGAAGAGATTGTCCAGCCGGTGGCGCCAGCGCTGCCCGGAGCGCAGCACCACCAGTTCCTCCTGCACCAGCCTGTCGACCGGAACCTCGTCCAGATCGGCCAGCGGATGGCCGGCGGGCAACGCGGCCATGAGCCGGGCCTCCAGGATCGGCTCGATGACCAGATCCACGATGGCATTTTCCACCGGCAGCGAGATCACACCCAGGTTGTAGCTGCGCGCCGCCACCTTGCTTTCGATGTCGAAACGGTTCTCGACGTTCAGGGTGCAGTCGAACTTGCCGCCGCCGCGGCGCATGAGCCCCAGCGCCGGCGAGATCAGGCCAAGCGCGATCGGCGCCGCCGTCACCAGGCTCAGGCGCTCATAGGATTTCTGCTGGATCTCGCGGGAGATCGCCGGGATCTCCTCCAGGCCGCTGAGGACATGGGCGATCTGGGTGTAGAAGAGACTGCCTTCGGCGGTGAGTTCCAGCTGGCGCTTTTCCCGCAGGAACAGCGTCAGCCCCACTTCGGCTTCCAGCAGCGACAACAGGCGGCTCGCCGCCGAGGGGCTCATCCCCAGGGTGGACGCCGCCTGGGCGAGCGATCCGCTCAGGATGATCTGACGAAAGAGGCGAAGCGACCGAATGTTCACAGGCGGGGCCCAGGCAGCGAGACTGCCTTATCTCTAAAGCAAATCGCCGCTGGCCGCTATTTTGCCTTTCTTCGAGGCGGAATCGGCACCCGGCCGCTGCACGGGCGATCCGACGGCCTGCGGCGGGTTGAGCTACGTCAGAACGATGGCCGCGCGATAGGGCGGGCTGCCATAGCTGCCCATGGTCCAGAGAGCCTGCGCCGACATGGGCAGGCAGTCGCAGTCCGCGGGCACCTCGCCGTCATCGACCTCCATCCAAGGGTCGTTGACCAGGAAGACGTCGCCGGCGACGGCATGCAGCAGCACCCAGTGCGGCGCCGAGTGGTCGTGGGTGTGGCACTGGTCGACCAGCAGCATCACCTGCGCGCCGCCGGCCACGGCATCGCGCAGTTCCTCCATACGGAAGGCACGGGGAACCACTTTCAGCGCCTCCTGGGCCGCCGCCTTGAACTCGCCCTGCACGAAGCGCATGAGGTCCCGCTTCTCCGGCGTGTTGGCACGGTCCAGCAGCACCGGCTCCTCGGTATCGATGTAAAGCGTGACGTCGTCGATGCGTCGCGCCGCCGACAGCGCCAGGCCGTAAGGATCGCAGCCACCCGGCCCGGCGACCCCGATCACCGTCGTCGCCTCCCGCCACAGGGCAATCTCCTGGTGGCGGGTGACGTTGCGGTGCAGCGCCATGGCCAGCGAAACCGGCCCGCAGGTGAAGCCGGGCGTCTGGGGGAAGACACCGATGCGCGGGTCGCAGGGAAGGACCGTGCCGAGCCAGCGCTGGGCATAGCCGCGTCCGGTCGGCTCCAGGCCGAAGACGGGATGGGCGGCGGCGAGGTCGTCGGCAGCGCGGATCGCCAGCACGCCTTGATCCTGCGCCGTTTGCACGAAGGCCTCGGCGAGCATTGCCGAGGCGGCGCCGTCAGCCTCCCAGGCGGTCAGGCGCAGGACACTGGCGTTGCGCCGCCGCCGGCCCGCAACGATGCCGAGCAAGCCACCACCGGCATCACGGGCGGCGAGGGCGAGAACCACGGCGCCACCGGGGCGCGCGGCGGCGATGGCCGGCGGCCCGGCAAAGGGCAGCGCCACGGATTCGATGCGTAGCGAGGGGGCGGACAACGCGCTCATGACGGCACCTCGATCGCCAGATGGGCCAGGCAGTCGCCCTTTTGTACCAGCCCCGGATGGCGCAGGCACATCACAATCCCATCGCGCTGAAAATGCTCGTCGTGGGGCGGGTCGGCGATATCCTCCAGGCCCCAGACGGCGCCGCAGAGGTCGCCCCCGGCAACGGCATCGCCCAGGTCGACCGCCGGCTCGAAAATGCCGCTGCGCATCGCATAGACGTAGCAGTCGCGCCCACTGACCTCCACCGTGCGCGCCGGGGTTTCGTCAGGCAGCGCGTCTTCCGGCCGGGCGTCGATCATGCCCCACTGCGCCATCAGGCGGCGCACGCCCCGCTCGACGATCGCGACACCGTCGCGTGAGACCGTCCCGCGCCCGCCGAACTCGCCGCCCAGGGAAACGACCTTCTGCCGGTTCGCTTCCGCGGTGCTGAGACGCGGATCGGGGCTGTATCCCCAGATCTGGATGTTCGGCGCCCCATAGGCCCGGGCGGCGGCCAGGGCGGCGGCGTCGAGGGCGGCGTTGCCGCTGCGCCGCAGGGAGACAAAAGGCAGGTAGGCCAGCGACGAGCCACCGGCATGGGCGTCATGATAGAAGTCGGCCAGGGGCAGCAGCACCGTGCTGACGTAGTGCGCGATGGCCGCCGTCGGTCCGGCGAAGGGCTCGCCCGGATAGGCTCGGTTCAGGTTGCCGCCGTCCTCCGGCGAGGTGCGCAGCCCGGCGCGCACGGCGGGCGCGTTCAGCGCCGGCAGGATGATGAGGCGGCCGCGCAGCGCACCCGGGTCGATCCAGCGCAACAGGCGGCGGAAGGCGACCGGGCCTTCGTACTCGTCGCCGTGGGTGCCGCCGGTCAGCAGCAGAGTCGGTCCCGGCGCGCCGTTCACGACGGCAAGCGGGATGGTGAGGTTGCCGTAGGCCGAGCGGTGCACCGAGTAAGGCAGCCAGAGATCGCCGGTCTGCTTGCCCGGACGGTCGTAGTCGACCGACGCCCAGATCGAGGTGTTCAAGGTCTCTCCTCTTCAGGTGACTGTTGCGGCACGCGCGGCGGCGGCACGGCGGTAGAGCCGCAGCACACTTTCGGTCCGCGCGGCCGTGTCGGCGCGCAGCGGCGGTACCGGCGGCAGCGTCTGGAAATGATGACAGGCGACGGCATGCCCTCCCTCGCCGCCCAGCACCGGCTCCGCCGCGGCGCAAAGGTCGGTGGCGTAAGGGCAGCGGGTGTGGAAACGGCAGCCGGAAGGCGGATCGAGCGGGCTCGGCACCTCGCCTTCCAGTACTGTACCACCATGGGCCCGCGTGCCTTCGCGCAGCGGGCGCGGCTCCGGTGCCGCGGCGATCAGCGCGCGGGTGTAGGGATGGCGCGGCGCGGCAAAGACCTGCTCGACCGGGCCGATCTCCACGATGCGCCCCAGGTACATCACCGCGACGCGGGGGCTGATGTGATGCACCAGGCTGAGCCCGTGCGAGATGAACAGATAGCCGATGCCGCTGCGCTGCTGGATGTCGCGCAGCAGGTTGGTGATCTGCGCCTGCACCGAAACATCCAGGGCAGAGACCGCCTCGTCGCAGACGATGAGCTTCGGTTCCGCCGCCAGCGCGCGGGCGATGGCGATGCGCTGGCGCTGGCCGCCGGAGATCTCGTGGGGATAGCGCTCGGCGGCATCGGCGGGCAAACCGACCAGGGCCAGCAGATCGCGGGCACGCGCGGCCGCCTCGCGGCGCGTCACCAGGCCGTGCAGCACCGCCGGTTCGGCGACGATGGCGCCCACCGTCATCTGCGGGTTCAGCGAGCCGAAGGGATCCTGAAAGACAATCTGCATCTGGCGCGCCCGGGCGCGGCCGGCCGCGACCGGGCGGCCCTCGAAAGCAATACTGCCGCCGCTCGGCGACAGCAGGCCGACGATCATGCGTCCCACCGTGGATTTGCCGCAGCCGCTCTCCCCCACCAGCGACAGCGTCTCGCCCGGCGCGATGGCGAACGACACGCCGTCGACGGCGCGCAGGGTCTCTCGGCGCCACGGCAGGCCGGCGCCGATGGGAAAATCGCGGGTGAGATTTTCCACCGTCAGCAAACTCATGTGCCTTCCCTTCCCGCGCCTTCCCCAAGAGTCTCCAGCAGCGGGCTGAACCAGCAGGCCGTCTCATGTCCGGGGTACACCGGGGCCAGCGGCGGACGCTCGGCGCGGCAGCGCGGCGCCGCGAAGGGGCAGCGCGGATGGAAATGGCAGCCCGGCGGCAAGGCACGCAGGTCGGGTATGCTGCCCTCGATCGGCGTCAGCGCCTCGGCGCGTTCACCTTTCGACGGCATGGAGCCGAGCAGGCCGACCGTATAGGGATGCTCCGGCCCGTCGAACAGGGCCGCCGCCGTCGCGCTTTCCACCGCGCGCCCGGCGTAGAGCACCTGCACCCGGTCGGCCATCTCGGCCACCACGCCCAGGTCGTGGGTGATGATGACGATGGCGGTGCCGCTTTCCCGCGCGAGGCCGCGCAGCAGGTCCAGGATCTGCGCCTGCACCGTGACATCCAGCGCTGTGGTCGGCTCGTCGGCGATCAGCAGGCTGGGGCGCAGCACCAGCGACATGGCGATCATCGCGCGCTGGCGCATGCCGCCGGAAAGCTCGTGCGGATAGGCCGCCGCGCGGCGCTCGGGCGCTGGAATGCCGGTCTGGCGCAGCATCTCGACGGCACGGGCCCAGGCCGCCTTGCGGGAGACCTTCTCGTGCAGGCGGATCGCCTCGACGATCTGCGCGCCGACGCTGCGCACCGGGTTCAGCGCCGTGGCCGGTTCCTGGAAGATCATCGACATCTCGCGCCCGCGCAGGCGCTGCCAGTCGCGCGGCGCCAGGGAGAGCAGATCGTGCCCGGCGAACCGCAAGCGCTCCGCCGTCACCGTGGCGATCTTCGGCAGCAGCCCCATCAGCGCGAGCGACAGCACGCTCTTGCCCGAGCCGGACTCGCCGACGATGGCCAGCGTCTCGCCGGGATGCAGATCCAGATCGACACCGTCGACCGCCTGCAACGGGCCCGCATCGGTCTGGAAGCGCACCGAGAGGCCGCGCACCTGCAGCAGCGGCTGCGCCTTTTCCGCCCGCGGCAGGGCGCCGGCCGGGTGGCCGGGACTGCGCAAAATCTTTCCAGTCGCCGCCGCGGTCATGTGAACCTCTTGTCGGCGGCATCGCGGAAGGCGTCGCCCAGCAGATTGAAACTCAACACGATGCAGAAGATCAGCGCCGAGGCGGCGGTGGACACGTGGGGCGCGATGAACAGGAAGCTGCGGCCCTCCGCTGCGATGCTGCCCAGCTCCGCCATCGGCGGCTGCAGGCCGAGGCCGAGGAAGCCCAGCGAGGCGGCCAGCAGCACCGCGTCGCCGAACGCCAGGGTCACGTAGACCAGAATCGGTGCCGCGCAGTTGGCCAGCAGGTAGCGTGTCATGAGGATGCGGTCCGGCAGGCCGATGACCCGCCCGCCGTCCATGTATTCCTGCGCCATCACCGAGGCGGCGGCGCCGCGCGCGATGCGCGCAATGCCGGGCATCACGGAGAGGCCGATGGCCAGGATCAGGCTGTCGAGGCCCGGCCCCAGCACGGCGGCCAGCGAGAGGCCGAAGAGAATCGACGGAAACGACAGGAAGACGTCGATCAGGCGCATCAGCGGCCCGTCGAGCCGCCGGTAGAAGGCGGCAAGAATGCCGATGCCGCCACCCAGCAGCGTGCCGAAAATAACGCCGGTGAAGCCCAGCAGCAGCGTGGTGCGGGTGCCGTACAGCAGGCGCGTCAGCAGATCGCGCCCCTGGGTATCGGTGCCCAGCAACCAGTCGCCGCCGGGTGGCTTGAGGCGCAGGCGCAGGGTCGTCTCGTAGGGATCGAAGGGCGAGACCAGCGGCACCAGGATCGCCGCCAGGGTGATCAACACCAGGACGCCGGCGGCAAGCGCGACCACCGGATTGGCCAGCAGGCGGCGCAGGGTGCGGCTGTGCGCGCGGGGCTGGGGCAAACTGGGCGGCAAACTGGGCGGCAAGCTGGGCGGCAGGCTCGGCGGTACACTGGGCCGCAGCGACGTTGGCGTGGTCCCGATCATGCGCTGCGCCTGACGCGCGGATCGAGCACGCCGTACAGCAGGTCGACCACGATGTTCACCACGATGAAGGCAGTCGCCAGAAACAGGATCGCGCCCTGCGCCAGCGGATAGGCGCTGGAGACGATGGCGCCGACGGCGAGCCGTCCGACGCCCGGCCAGGAGAAGATCGTCTCGGTGACCACGGCGCCGCCCATCAGGGTGCCGACCTGCAGGCCCAGCAGGGTGACGATGGGCAACCAGGCGGTGCGCATGGCGTGGCCGGCGACGACACGCAGTTCCGAGGCGCCCTTGGCCCGGGCGGTGCGCACGTAGTCGGCGCTGAGGGTGTCGGCCAGCGCGGTGCGGGTCATGCGCGCGACCGGGCCGATGAGGATAAGGCCCAGCGCCGTCGCCGGCAGGACGATGTGGCTGAGGCCCTCCGCCGTCCACAACGGGCCGCCGCGGCCCTGGAGCGGAAAGAGCCGCGTGGCGGCCGCGAACTGGATCATCAGCAGGCCGACCCAGAACACCGGCACCGAGACGCCGGCAACGGAGATCGCCATGACCAGGCGGTCGATCACGCCGCCGCGACGGGTGGCGGCGAAGGCGCCCAGCAGCAGACCGGAGGGCACGGCCCAGGCCATGCTGGCGAGCATCAGTTCCAGGGTCGGCCCGGCGGCGCGCAGCAGTTCGCCCGCCACCGGCGCGTTGTTGATGACCGAGCGTCCGAAGTCGCCCACCGCCACCCGCTGCAGATAGATCCAGAATTGCCAGACCAGCGGCTGGTCGAGGCCGAGATGACGGCGGATCGCCTCGATCTCGGCGGCGGTGCCAGTCGACCCGGCGATGGCCGCCGCCGGATCGGCCGGCAGCACCTGCAGCATCATGAAGCCGATCCAGAGCACGCCGACCAGCACCAGGAAGGAAGTCATCAGGCGATGCAGCAGACGTCCGATCACCGTTGCGATGTCCTCTGTATCCTGGTGCCGGTCCCGGACGCCCTCGGGGGGAGAGGCGCCCGTTTTCTGCGCGGCTTACGTCAGCCGCCCTACTTCAATTCCAGGGTCAGGCCGTTGTTGAAGCCGGCGCCGCTGATGCCGTGCGGCTGAAAGGGCTTCAGACGCGCCCCGGCGACCACCACCAGGCTTTCGTTCACCAGCGGCTTCCACAGCATGGCATCGTGCACCACCTTGCCGGCCCCTGCATAGGCGGCATGGCGCGCGGCGTCGTTGGTTGCCTTGTTGCCGTCTTCGATCAGCTTATCGGTCGTCGGGTCCTCCCACATCATGCGGTTGGGCGACGGCACGTTGGCCGACAGGAAGTACAGGTTCAGCGCGTCGCCGGCGTTCAGGTAGGGATAGTCCATCTGATAGAGATCATATGTCTGCTCGCGCAGCTTGCCCCAGATGGCGGTGTTGTCGTAGAGCTCGATGGCCAGTTCGATGCCGATCTTGCGCAGGTCGCTCTGCACCGCCTCCGCCGCCTCGCGCGACGACGAACTGTTGAAGCCGTAAAGGGTAAGCGTCAGCTTCTGGCCGTCCTTTTCCAGCATGCCGTCGCCACCCTTCGCCCAGCCGGCCTCGCCCAGCAGGGCGGCGGCCTTGTCCGGATCGTAGCCGAAGGGCGACTGGTCGATCTCCGGATTGTAATCCAGCGCCTTTTGCGAGTAGTAGGCGGTCGCCGGTTCGGCGGTGCCGAAGAAGATGGCATCGGCGATGGCGCTCTGGTCGCTGGCGAGGCTCACCGCCTCGCGCACCTTGCGATCCTGCATGTTGGGACGCGTGATCTTCATGCCGAGGTAGTGGGTGCGGAAGCTGGCTTCGGGGCGCAGCAGCTCCGTCGTCGGATCGGCCTCGAACTGCGCCAGGCTCCATGACGGCACGGCGTAGGAGGCATCGACCTCGCCGGCGGTGATGGTGGCGGCGAGCGTCGCCTCCTCCGGCACGATCTTCCAGATCACCGTCTCGGCCTTGGCCGGGCCCTGGCTCGCCATGAACTCGGGGCCCCAGGTGTAGCCTTCGTGGCGCCGCAGCACGACGCTCTCGCGCGGCTGCCAGCTTTCGAAGCAGTAGGGGCCGGTGCCGTTGAAGGCCTTCACGCCGAAGTCCTCGCCCAGTGCCTCGGCCTGCTCCGGGTCGATCATCACGAAGTTGAACTGCGCCATCTGGTAGAGCAGCGCCGAGTTCGGTTCCTGCAGTTTGTAGACCACGGTGAAATCATCGGCGGCGGTGATGCTGTCGACGCTGCCGGCCTTCCAGGTGCTGACGTTGGGCGCGTCCGGCTTCAGCCAGCGGTCCATGGTGCCCACCACGTCCTTGGCAGTGAACCGCTTGCCGTCGCAGTAGGTGACGTCGTCGCGCAGGTGGAAGGTGTAGGTGAGGCCGTCCTCACTCAGATCCCAGCTCTTGGCGAGGCCTGGATGCAGGGTCTGCAGATCGTAACCCAGGGTGACCAGGGTATCGCCGACCATGTAGAGCACCTCGGCGGCGGCCAGGGCGGAGGAGCGGTGCGGGTCGTAGCGGTCGCCGTCGGAGACGCGCCCGAGGGTGATGGTGCCGCCGTCGGCCGCCGAGCCGGACGCCGGGGCCAGGCTTGCAGCGGTGCCGAGGGCGAGACCCAGGCAAAGGGAGAGAGAAAGCGGGGTTCTGCGCATCATGAAGCTCCTGTCTGGACGGGGCCCTGTGGCGGGGACCGAAAGCGCTTCCCATTCCTCCACTTCATGCCGAGGGGCGGTTGGGAATTATCCTCTGACGGTAGGCCCCGGGCGGCAATGGGACAAAACGATGAATCTCGCTGACATCATTCCATTCAGGAATGACCTGTGTCCGCCCCGACCGCCGCCACCCCGGCCTCCTCCCCGGCCCCCTCCTCACCCTGGGCCTCGGCCAGGATCCAGGCCCGAAACAGCTGAAGTGCCGGCAAGCTGCGCTTTCTTTCGGGATAGACGAGGTAATAGGATTCGTCGCTCTTCATGCCGCGCGGGAATGGCGCCTCCAGCAGGCCCGCGGCCAGTTCGTCGACGACCATGAAGCGCGGCACCAGGCCGACGCCGGCGCCGGCGATGGCCGCGCGGATGATCATGTCGAACTGCTCGAAACGGCTGCCGTGGTAGGCGTTGACGCCGCCGGCGCCGCCCGCCTCCAGCCAGTGCTGCCAGGCGCGTGGCCTGGCCCGGTGATGCAGCAACGGGACGGCGGCGAGCGCCTCCAGGGTCGGCAGGGCCAGCAAACCGGGGGCGCAGACCGGGACGACCTCCTCGCCCAGCAGGCGCTCCGACGGGCCGCCGGGCCAGGGCGCAGCGGCATAGAGGATGGCGGCGTCGATGTTCTCCTGGGTCAGGTCGAAGGGCCACTGCCGCGCCATGACGTTCAGCGCGACCTGGGGATAGGCCTCCGTGAAGCGGCCGATGCGCGGCAGCAGCCAGCGGTTGCCGAAGCTGGGCAGCGTGGCAATGTTCAGGATGGCGCCGCCGCTGCGGAAGGCGAGCGTCTCCATGGTCGCCTCCTCCATGATCTCCAGCGCCTCGCGGATGCGCGCCAGGTAGTGCTGGCCCGCCTCGGTCAGCACGATGCGCTGGCGCACCCGCTCGAACAGCGGCGTGCCGAGAAAGTCCTCCAGGCTGGCGACCCGCTTGCTGACGGCGCTCTGGCTGAGGTTCAGTTCCTCGGCGGCGCGGGTGAAGCTGGCGTGGCGGGCCGAGGCCTCGAAGACGGTGAGAGCGGGCAGCGAAGGCAGAACACGGCGCATCGGAAAGTCCCAGGCGGAAGGTCAGGCAGTACCGATCCCACGGCACCGGCCGGGCGGCAAGCCTAACACAGCCCCTTCAGCCAGCACGGCGGCGCGGCAGAATACAAGATTTGCCGACAAAGACCGCCCTGCACGGCCGCTGGAACACATAAGGGCCGCGATCCCTGAGGATCGCGGCCCACCCATGCAAAAAAAGCCAGCGCCCGGCTTTGGCGTCAGGAACGCAGCGCCGTGTCCGCTCCCGCGGCGGGGAAGTCGGGATAGGCCATGGTGCCCAGTTCGACCTTGTCGATGCCCAGCGCCTCTTCCGCCTGGCTGAGGCGCAGGCCGATGGTGACCTTCAGCAGCAGCCAGGCCGAAGCACTCAGGGTCATCACGAAGGCACCGGCCGCCGCGACGCCCAGCAGTTGAGTGGCAAAGCTGGCGTCGGGATGGGTCATCGGCACCGCGAGAGTTCCCCAAATACCGGCGAAGAGGTGCACCGGGATGGCGCCGACCACGTCATCGATCTTGAAGCGGTCGAGCAGAGGGGAGGCCAGCACAACCAAAGAACCGCCCACGGCGCCGATGAGAATCGCCTCGCCGACCAGCGGCGTGTCCGGGCCGGCGGTAATGCTGACCAGGCCCGCCAGGGCGCCGTTCAGCACCATGGAAAGGTCGATCTTCTTGCCAATAAGCTGCGTTACGATCACCGCCGCCAGCACGCCGCCGGCCGAGGCCATGGTGGTGTTGACGTAGATGTTGGCGATGGCAACCGCGTCCGCGCCGCTGCCCAGGGCGAGCTGCGAGCCGCCGTTGAAGCCGAGCCAGCCGAACCAAAGAATAAAGGTCCCAAGCGTGGCCAGGGGAAGCGACGAGGCGGGGAACCGCCGCGCCTTGCCTGCCGCGTCGTACTTGCCACGGCGCGGGCCGAGAACGATCGCGCCGGTCAAAGCGGCCCAGCCGCCGGCGGAGTGGACCAGCGTCGAGCCCGCGAAGTCGGTGAAGCCCAGTTCGCTGAGCCAGCCGCCGCCCCAGACCCAGGCGCCCTGGATCGGGTACACCAGGGTGGTGAAGAAGGCGATGAAGGCGAAGAAGGCCCAAAGCCGGATGCGCTCCGCCAGGGTGCCGGAGATGATCGACGCGGAGGTGGCGACGAAGACCATCTGGAAGAACCAGTCGGAAGACGCCGCGTAGCCGGCCGAGAAGTCGCCGGCCAGCGCTGCCGCGTCGTCCGCCCGCCAGATGCCGAAGGAGCCGAGGAAGCCGCCATCCACGCCGTCATACATCAGGTTGTAGCCGGTCAGGTAGAAGGCGACCCCGGCGACCGAGAACAGCGTCACGTTCTTCAGCAGGATCGTGGTCACGCTCTTGCTGCGCACCAGGCCGGACTCCAGCATGGCGAAACCGGCGGCCATCCAGAGCACCTGGAACCCGTGCACCTGGATGGAGATGGTGTTGAAGATGTAGCTGGCTTCCGCCGAGACCGCTGCCTGAGCGGGAAGCGAGGCCGCCATCAGGACGCGCGCAGCGCCGGCGCTGCCCGCCGGACGCTTCCAGGACGGTCCCCGAGGCCCGTTGCGTCGTGTCCGCATTGCTGTCTTTCCTTTCATGCGGCCTTCGCCGGCCGCGGCTGAGTTTCTTTCGAACCCCGCCTCACTACGACCGTCAGGTATCTGTTGAATTTCCGTCCGGCGATTTTGGGTTTCCAATGTTTCGGCCGCCTCAGCCCGGCCCGGTGCAGAAAACGTAGCCGATGCCGCGCACGGTCTTGATGACCTGCGGTCTGCCGGGATCGACCTCGATCTTGCGCCGCAGGCGCGCGATGCGGATGTCGATGGAACGGTCGAAGGGCCGCCAGCTTCTGTTGTGCGCGAGTTCCTGCAGCTGGTCGCGGTTCAGCACCCGATTGGGCCGGCTCGCGAATGTCTTCAGCAGGTCGAATTCCATCGCCTTCAACGGGATTTCCTGGCCGTCCTCGTCGAACAGCTTGTGCGCATCGAGGTCGAGCCGGCAGGTCCCGAACGGAACAACGCGTGGTGGCGCTGCCACCGGTTCAGCAGGAACGTCCACGTGACGGCGCCGGATAATTGCCTTGATGCGGGCCAGCAGTTCGCGTGGGTCGACGGGCTTGGGAAGATAGTCGTCGGCGCCCAGTTCCAAGCCGACGATGCGGTCCGTGATCGTTCCCGAAGCCGTCGCCATAATGATGGCGAAGTTCGTCTCTTCGCGCAGATAGCGCGCCAAAGACAGGCCGTCCTCACCCGGCATGGTGATATCGAGAATCGCGAGGTCGATCGGCGCCTTTGCCTCGACCAGGCGGCGCATCTCCGCGGCGTTCTTCACCGTCGTCACCTCGAAGCCGCGGTCGCTGAGATAGTCCTTCAGCGTTTCGCGCACATCTTCTTCATCATCGACGACGGCGAGCTGCACTTTCTTTTCCATGTCTTCTCTCACTTGGCCTGGCAGCACTGTGCGCGCTGCGGAGTCCTGTTGCCTGTCACCGCAATTGCGCCCTCAGGATCAAATCCACCACCTGGCGGACATCGCGCGGGGCAAAGGGCTTCTCGATGCAGGGCCGCTCGGTGGAATCGATGAAATCCTTCAGCTGCGGCGTGCAGGTGTCCCCGGTGATAAAGGCGAAGCCGCGCAGCTGATCGGGATGGCGATTGCGGACCTCGCGGAAGAAGCTGGGCCCGTCCATGCCCGGCATGCGGATATCGCAGAGGATCACCTCGTAGTGACGGCGCCTCAGCTTCTCCAGGGCAGTACCGGCCGCGGAAACGTAATCGACGCAATGACCGTCGTGCTCCAGGATCTCCGCGAGGCACAAGCCAAGGTCCCGCTCGTCGTCAACGCCCAGCACGCGGCAGATTGCCGAACTGTTGCGGATAGGGGCTAGGTCGGGCGGAGGCGCCGGCGACGTGTCGGCGCAGGGAAGCTTCAGCACGAAGACCGCGCCGCTGTCGTAGCTGCGCTGCAGCGAGATGCTGCCGCCATGGCCCTCCATAATGCGGTGGCATAGGCTGAGACCCATGCCAGTACCGACGCCCACTTCTTTGGTCGTGAACAGCGGATCGAAGATCCGCGAGCGGATGTCGGCGGGCACGCCGGGGCCGCTGTCCTTCACCTTGACGATGACCTTGCCGTCCTGCTTCCGGTAGCGCGAGGTGATCAGCAACCGGCGCGGACCATCGATCCCCTGCAGGGCGTGGTGGGCGTTGACCAGCAGGTTGGTCAGCACCTGGCGAAGCTGATCGGTGTCGCCACGCGCCGCCGGCAGATTCTTCGCCAGGCGCAGCGTGACCTCAATCCCCGAGGTGCGCAGGGAATAGGCGGTGATTTCAAGCGCGTCCTCGATGATTGCGTTGAGATCGAGAGGCGCCATCTCCGCCGGCTCCTGGCGGGCCATGGCGAGGAACGACTTGACGATGCGCGCGCAGCGATCGGCCGCCCGGGCGATCCGCGAGGCCCGACGCGCAGAGAGCTCGTCGGTGGCCGTCTCCTCCAGAGAAGCCGCCTGCACGGCCAGGACCGAGAGGGGGTTGTTCAGTTCGTGAGAGATACCGGCCAGCAGCTCGCCCATGGCGCTCAACCGGGCACTCTGCTCCAGCAGTTCCCGTTGCTGTACCACCTCGGCCTGCGCGGTGCGCAGCTCGGTGAGGTCGAACAGCCCGGAGACGATGACCTCCTCGCTCCGGAACTTCAGGAGACGCGATGAGACGGCACAGGCGAAGACCGTGCCGTCCGCCTTGCGGAAGCGGGCCTCAAGGCCGTCGACCGAGCGGGCCTCGCGCAGGCGGCGCAGATAGGCCTCCCGGTCTGCGGGGTCGGCCCAGCGGCCCAGCACGCTGCGCGGGACATTCGGCCCCTTGTATCCCAGCAGCCGGGCCGTTGCCGGGCTCTCGTAGAGAATCCGGCCGTCATCGACGCGGTTCAGCGTGATGGGGACCGGGCAGCAGTCGAGCACATAGCGCAGCAGATCTTCACTGCTGGTGGCACCGAGCGGAGAGGGCGCAGCCGGCGCGGCATCGCCGCGGATTTTGCCGGGTATGCGCTCGGCAGCGCCGGGATTATTGGCGTGCTGCCACCTCTTCTGCACGGCGGCGGCCGTCTGCAAAGCTGCAACTTTCCCCATCCCCATTCCCAGTCTCCACGACCTACGCGGAGCGGCCGGCATGGCGATGCAGGCGGGTCGCCAGTCTGGACCCGATCAGGCTGCAGCAGCGGGCGACCAGGCGGACGGCGGCGGCTGTCACAAGATAGCCGGCGTCCCCAACGCCACTGAGGGGCGCCAACACATGAGCGAAGGGCACCGGATCCGTTGAATGCGACATCGGCACCGTCATACGGGGTTCAGGCAAGTGGCTCCCAGTCATCAAGAACTTCCTCTCTTTTGGCATGTGCCGGTTCCAGGCCACGAGCCGTTCTCGGAAGCCGAGACGTTTGGCGGCCTGTTTATTTAGGTGAGTGACGTTTCTTGCAGGCGCCGTTCCTGGTCTTGCAGGTGCCGTTCCTGGCGGAAAATTGATCCAACCGTATCCGGGGCTCTGAAAGGGAGGGCCGGGCAGCGAGTCGTCACCCGGCCCCCGAAGGCATCAGGCGGCGACCGAGAGGTCGTACACCGCGTCGAAAACCTCCTCGACGCCGCACACCGTCGCGATCAGCGAGGCGGCGACCATGTAGGGGTCCGCGTTGGCGCCGGGGCGGCGATCCTCCAGGTAGCCGTGGCCTTTGGTGGCCACCGGGGTCGGCACCCGGATCGATGCGCCGCGGTTGGCGACACCCCACCTGAAGGTGTTGATGTCGCAGGTCTCGTGCAGCCCGGTCAGGCGCTCGGCGAGCTTGTCGCCGTAGTGCCGGATGTGCTGGACATGGCGCCGCTCCAGACGGCGGATCGCCGTCTCGATCGACGCCATGCCGGAAGCGGGATCGCGGGTCTGCGCCGTCGAGAAGTTGGTGTGCATACCGGCGCCGTTCCAGTCGCCCTTAACCGGCTTGTTGTCGAAGGAGACCTCGACGCCGTGGCGCTCGCCGAGGCGGTGCAGCAGCCAGCGGGCGAGCCAGGCATGATCGCTGATCAGCAGCGCGTCGCCGGTTTCGCCCTCGATACCGCGGAAGCCCACCTGAAACTCCCACTGGCCGGGCATGACCTCCGCATTGAGGCCGTAGATCTGGATGCCGGCATCCAGGCAGGCACGGGCATGCTCTTCGACGATCTGCCGGCCGTAGACGAGACCGGCGCCGGCGCCGCAGTAGTAGGGGCCCTGCGGCCCGGGAAAGCCGTTCACCGGAAAGCCGAGCGGCCGGCCGTCGCGGTACAGCGTGTATTCCTGCTCGAAGCCGACCCAGGGTTCGGTCTTCTCGTCGCCCGCGGTGCCGATGTTGGCGTCGGCGGCGGCCATCACGGTACGCAAGGTGGCGCGCTGGTTGGACACGTGCGGGCTGCCGTCGGGGTTCTGCACCTCGCAGAGCACCAGGTAGTTTCCCGCACCCCGCAGCGGATCGCGCACGACGCAAACCGGCTCCAGAAGGCAGTCGGAATCTTCGCCGCTGGCCTGCTCGGTCGAGGAGCCGTCGAAGCTCCACTCTGGGAAGTCGCTCGCACGGGGAGCCTCCGGAACGCTCACCACGCGGGATTTCGAGCGTGTGCGCTGCACGGGCTGGCCACCGTCAAGCCAGATGTACTCAGCGTAGCTGAGAGCATTCATAACCAAATTCCTTTCATCGCGCTGTCAATCGAGGTTGCTTGACGCGTTTGCGGGTCGGCTGGCTGCCCTCTTGTCCAAAGAGTCATACGGGCATCCGACGCAGCGGGTTTCGCGCCTGAACGTTGGTTATGACTGCCACGTTTCCGGAAGGTGTCGGTAATCGGGAGAATTGTTTCCATTGTGGCGCGCCGATGGAAAACAGCCGGCTTTGGGGAAGCGCGCCTGAATCGCCGCATGACAGGCGCGCTTCCCCGGGGCCGCCGGTCACCGCGCGATGCGGTGCTCGGCAACCTTGGCAGCGTGGCGGGCGGCCCACGCGATTTGATCGCGGTCGAGCCCGATGTCGTGCAGGGTCATCTCGCTGAGGGCCGAGAGTATCCGGGTCGTCCGACGCACGCGGTATCGGTAGGCGATTCGCGCCAGCCTTGCGGTGACAGCGGTGCGCAGGTCAACCGCGCTCGCCAGCTTGAAGGTCGTAAAATAGGTCTCTGCCGAATAGGTCATGGTCTTCTCTCCGTTTTCTTGTCATTTCCCGCCGCGGCGTGCGGACGGAAAGTCAACGCATCAACTCTTGAGTTCGCCGGCGACATCGCCGGAAGCGAAGCGGCAGCGCCTTCACCCCCCATCACGGACAGGCGTCACGGAGAGGAATGAAACGAGGGCCACCTGACCCTCCCGCATCGTGAGCCATCCCGGCGTTTCGCCGGGGGAGGCGTCGAACTATGTGCTTGCTGATCGTTTGTTCAGGGGTCGTTGCGGCGTCCCCAGAACAAGTGGCCGTGCCCCCAGGCCGCGTCCTGGTCTGCATCTGACCGGATCCTGCGGTTGGCGGTGCATTGCCCGTGACGAGGACTGTGACGCCCCGGCGTTGTAGCCAGCGTTGTAAGGCCGGTGGTATTGCCGCCGGCGCAGCGTTGTTTTTTGCCGCCGGCGTCGCGCCGCTCCCGGGACCGCGCCCGGATTCCAACACCGGATCCCGGCCAATTTTCATGTGACCTCAATTAGATAGACGGGTCTTTCCTGGGCCTTCCCCGGGCTTTTCCTGGGGCGCGACGGAAACAACGGAAACCCGAAACCTCTCCGCGCGATGCGGCCTGGAAACCTTGCGGCCTCAGATAGTGCCTGCAACACCGGAGCGCATGCCCTGAGCGGATCCGCGCTCCGACAATCGCAAGACATCCGCAAGAAAAGAGGAAAACGCCATGACCTACCCTTCTCGGAACTTCTACCCGGCCATTGAGGCCCACAGGTCCTCCGCCGGTCTCGGGGCCGACAGCGTCCAGGCCTTCGAGGTCGCCTCCCGCAAGGCGGCGGCGGCGGTCGAGCGCACGCGCCGCGCCGCCGGTTCCCTGGTCCAGACCTATGCCTACTGGCGCAGCGTGCACGAGACGACACGCCAGTTGTCCTGTCTCGACGATACCGCCCTGCGCGACATCGGCCTGCACCGCGGCCAGATCCCCTACGTCGCGCGCTGCCTCGCGCTGAAGAAGCACCCCGCCACGACGCCACGGGCGCAATACCGCGCCGGCTGACGGGCGACGTCGGCAATCGACAATCGACAATCGGGCCGTACGCAAGGCGAAGCCGGCCAGGAAGGCCGTCGCCGTCGTTCCCGACCCTGGTGCAGATACTAAATCTAGGCACCCTACACGGGGAGAGGGGGATGGTGGGCCCGGCAGGATTCGAACCTGCGACAACGCCGTTATGAGCGGCGAGTTCTGACCGCTGAACTACGGGCCCCCCGGGGAAGCGGTGCCGCCATTGTGCCGCCGCCGGGCGGCAGATCAAGGGGCCAGATCAGGGGGAAGACGGGAAAAGCCGGATCAGGCTCAGTTGGCCGCCTGGCGGACGTCCGGCGATCCCTTGGGATTGGGATATATGAATCCGTAGGCGGGATAGGCACGCGAGCCCAACTGGCGGCCCGGCGTGTACCACACGCGCACTTCCGACCAGTCGTTCTTGGGGGACACATCGCGCACCGGCGTATAGCGGTGGATACGGCCGCCGTTCAGCCAGTTGGCCTGGTGAACGACGATGTTGCGGCTGTCCAGCACCTCGACGACCACGGCAAGGTGGCCGAGGCGCAGCCGGCGGGTCTTGCTGAGCACCAGCACCGCCCCGGCGCGCGGCGCCTTGCCCTTCTCGTAGCGGCCGTCGGCCTTCTTCCACCAGGTCCAGGCGTCGCCGCGCAGGGCGATACCGGAGAGTTGGCGGGCATAGGGCACGCACTGTAGCGGCCGCGACGCCTTCATCACCACCGGGCGGGCCCGCGGCAGCGCCGGGGCCTCGGGCAGCAGGGAAAGGCCGGCGGCAGCCGCCTCGTCCAGCGGACTGTCCAGGCCGGGCAGGTCATCGCGCGACGGCCGCGACGACGCCATGAGATCACGGGCCGCCTGCTGAATGGCGAGGGCGTTGCGCCCGGACGGCCCCGACAACGAGGTGCCGTAGGCGCCGGTTCGGATCAGGGTATCGTCGAGGCCGGCGTCGGTGGCGCCCGCCTGCGGCGCGGCGGAGAGCGCCGCCAGCAGTGTGAAGACCAGGCCAAGCAGCGGGCGCCGCATCGGACCGGGCAGCCTCAGAGGCCACGCCGCGACGGGCGGCAGCGGCCCTCGCGCGGCGTCGGGCGGCAGGCGTCGGCGGTCTGCATATCGGCGTTTCCCCTCAACGGCATCCCCGCCACCCGGCGGGGACAAACCCTGAACGACGGCCCAGGCAATGGACCCAAGCAATGGAAAAGACAAACTCAAGTGCTTGCGTGGGCCGGTCCAGTCGTAGCCCTGCTCCTGCTTTCAAGCTTACCCCAAAGCGCAAGAAAGCGTCGCCTTAACGTTTTTAAGGGCATAGTTTTGACATAGCAATAGCCGGATTTGCCTCTCTATATCGTCCCGGGGGGAAAATCGCGGCACTTCGACTGGACGGACCGATGATTTGTTTATCCGTTGTCCTGCCGGCAGCCTCCAGCGGCCTGCCGGCCGATCACTTCAACCGCGGCACCCCCAGGCGCCGCATAGGATGGACACCGTGAAGACAACCGCAAAAGGACGGCGCGGCCCTGGGCTAGCAGGGGGGATGGCGGGCGGCTTGGCAGGCGGTTTAGCGGGCGCGTTGGCCGTCGTGCTGCTGCTTGGCGGCTGTACCGCCGAGACCGGCTCGCGCAATGCCGCCATGAAGTCGGATACCCGGCACCCGCCGGTGATTGCCACCCCCGTCCCGCGCGCCGCGGCACCGCGGGACAGCAGGCAGCTGGCCACCCTGCCCGAGGACAGCCCGCCCGCCGAGACTGCGGCGCCGGAAGAAACCGTCCTCATGAGCTTCACCGGGTTGGCCTCGTGGTACGGCAAACGCTTTCACGGCCGCCTCACCGCCAGCGGCGAGCCCTACGACATGACGGCCTACACGGCCGCCCACCAGAACCTGCCGTTCGGCAGCCGCGTGCGCGTCACCAACCTGGACAACGGCCGCTCGGTGGTGGTGACCATCAACGACCGCGGCCCCTTCGTGAAATCCCGTGTCATCGACCTGTCGCGCGCCGCCGCCAGGCACCTAGGCATCATCGGCGACGGCGTCGCCGAGGTCCGCCTGGACGTGCTCGAGATGCTGGAAGACGCCAGCGGCTAGCGATCTTCTAGCGGCCGAGCGACAATACCGCCTGGCCATAGACCACCTTGCGCGCCGTCAGGTCGATGCGCAGCAGATCCTCGGCCAGAACCAGGGGCCCGGCGAAGTCCGCCGCCACCTCGGCCAGCAGCGCCGCGCGGTCGGCCGCCGGCGGCACGAAGTGGGTGAGCGCCAGCGCCTGCACGCCGGCTTCCGTGGCGATCTTGCCCACCTCAGCCGAGAGCGTGTGATAGCTGGCGACGTTGGCCACGGTCGCGGCCGAGCGCACGCCGGGGATCACCGGCATTTCGCGGTGGATGAAGACCTCGTGCACCAGCAGGTCGGCACCCCCGGCCGCGTCGATCAGGGCGTCGCAGCGCCGGGTGTCGCCGGACAGCGCGAGCTTCCGCCCGGACTCCTCGAAGACGAAGCCGAAGGCGTGGCGCACCGGCTGGTGGTCGACCGCCACCACGGTCACCCTCAGCCCGCCGATCTCCAATACCTCGCCGGCCGAGATCTCGGTCACCGCGACCTCCAGCGCCGCCGTGGACGGCCGCTGCTCATGGGCGATGCGCTGGCTGAGTTCCGGCTCCCACAGCGCCATCAGCCCCTCGACATAGCGCCGGGTGCCCGGCGGCCCGTAGACCGGCAGGGGACGGTCGCGGCCCTGGTGCCACGACGACACGATAAGCTGGTAGAGATCGACCAGATGGTCGGAATGCAGATGGGTGAGCAGCAGGGCATCGAGGGCGCGCCCCGGCGTGCCCGCCGCCACCAGCCGTTGCGTCACGCCGGAGCCGCAGTCGACCAGCACCCTGGCGTCCTGGCCCAGGATAAGCTGCGCCGGGCCATAGCGTTCGGTCGAGACCACCGGACAGCCGGTGCCGAGAAAGACGATTTCCATCGCCGAAAGCTAACGCAGCGCCAGGGACGCGCAACGAAAAAGGGCCGTCCCGAGGGACGGCCCTTCGTCTTGTTCGGTGATAAAGCCGCTCAGGTATCCAGGAACGAGCGCAGTTTGCGGCTGCGGCTGGGATGCTTCAGCTTGCGGAGCGCCTTCGCCTCGATCTGGCGGATACGTTCGCGGGTGACCGAGAACTGCTGGCCGACCTCTTCCAAAGTGTGGTCGGTGTTCATGCCGATGCCGAAGCGCATGCGCAGCACGCGCTCCTCGCGCGGCGTCAGGCTGGCCAGCACCCGCGTGGTGGTCTCGCGCAGGTTGGACTGGATCGCGGCATCCAGGGGAATGACCGCGTTCTTGTCCTCGATGAAATCGCCGAGGTGGCTGTCTTCCTCGTCGCCGATGGGCGTCTCCAGGGAGATCGGCTCCTTGGCGATCTTGAGAACCTTGCGGACCTTTTCCAGCGGCATGACGAGACGCTCGGCCAGTTCTTCCGGCGTCGGCTCGCGGCCGATCTCGTGCAGCATCTGGCGGCTGGTGCGCACCAGCTTGTTGCTCGTCTCGATCATGTGCACCGGGATACGGATGGTGCGCGCCTGATCGGCGATCGAGCGGGTGATCGCCTGACGGATCCACCAGGTGGCGTAGGTCGAGAACTTGTAGCCGCGGCGGTACTCGAACTTGTCGACCGCCTTCATCAGGCCGATGTTGCCTTCCTGAATGAGGTCGAGGAACTGCAGGCCGCGGTTGGTGTACTTCTTGGCAATCGAGATCACCAGACGCAGGTTGGCTTCGACCATCTCGGTCTTGGCCTTGCTGGCTTCCTTCTCGCCGGTCTGCACCGTCTTCACGATGCGGCGGAACTCGCTGATCGGCAGCTCGCTCTCGGCGGCGACGTCGGCGACTTCCTTGCGGATGCCCTTGACCTCGTCGCCGTAGCGGTCGGCGAACTTCGCCCAACCCTTGCCGGCCAGGCGCTTCACCCGGCTGACCCAGCGCGGATCGAGCTCACGCCCGAAGTAGTGATCCAGGAAATCCTGGCGGTCGCCGCCACAGCGTTCGGCCATGCGCAGCATCTTGCCCTCGAAGCCGAGCAGGCGGCGGTTGAGGCCGTAAAGCTGGTCGACGAGCTGTTCCAGGCGGTTGTTGTTGAAGTGCACAACCTCCATCAGCTCGACCAGCTCTTCCTGCAGCTTCTCGTAGCGCTTCTCAGTGGCCGGCACGGTCTTCTCGCCGCGCTGCAGAGCGGTCAGGCGCTTTTCCTGGACCTTGGTGATCTTCTTCCAGGTCTTGGAAATCTCGTCGAAGGTGTCGAGCACCTGGGGCAGCAGCGCCGCCTCCATGGCCGCCAGCGAGATGGAGTTATCCTCCTCGTCGTCGTCGTCGTCGTCACCCTCGGCGGGCTTGGCCTCTTCGCCTTCGGCAGGCTTGGCCTCGCCGTCGGCCTTGGCGGCCGGCTTGCCCTCGACCTTGTCGTCGGCGGCCTCTTCGACCTTGGCGGCCTTGCCCTTGGCGTTTTTGGCGTTGGCGTCCTTGGCGTCGGCGTCTTCCTTGGCCTTGGCGTCCTTATCCTCGGACTTGGCCTCGGGCACGTCTTCCATATCGGCGATCTCGTCGACCGCCTGGTTCATGGCATCTTCGGTCGGGCCGCCGCCGTAGGTGGCATCCAGGTCGATGATGTCGCGCAACAGAATACGGCCCTCGATGAGGGCTTCGCGCCAGGACAGCAGGGCGCGGATGGTCAGCGGGCTTTCGCAGATGCCGCCGATCATCTTCTCGCGGCCGGCCTCGATGCGCTTGGCGATGGCGATATCGCCCTCGCGCGACAGCAGCTCGACCGAGCCCATCTCGCGCAGGTACATGCGCACCGGGTCGTCGGTGCGCCCGATGTCGTCGTCGTTCAGGTTGCCGGTGGCCGCGGCGGTGCCTTCCTTGGCATCGTCGTCGTTCGAGGAATCTTCCTGTTCCTCGTTCTCGATGACGGTGATGCCCATTTCCGACAGCGTGGACATGATGTCCTCGATCTGCTCGGAAGACATCTGGTCCGGCGGCAGGACGGCGTTCAGCTCGTCATAGGTGACGTAGCCGCGCTCCTTCGCCTTCGCGATCATCTTCTTCACGGCCGCGGACATGCTGTCCATCAAAGGCCCGTCGGAAGACTCGTCGCGCGATTCCGATGCTTCAGCGTTTTCGTTCGCCTTGGTCGCCATTCAGCCCAATACCTCAAAATGCCTTGGCCGGGGTCTCCGGCCGCGCCGAAATGCGCCTCGACACCGCCCGTGTCGGCGCACTTACCTAAGAGTCTGCTTTGTCACCGCTGGTTTGAAGCATCGCCTCAAATCGGTCCAGATCCACTTTGCGGCCTTCTTCTTCGTTGTGGAGCTTTTGCCGGGCCTGCACCCGCCTCAACTGCTCCGCCGTCATGTCTGCCGCCAGGGCGCGCGCCTCATCGGCACGCTGCGTCCCGGTCTGGCGATCACGCAATACCCCCAAAATATGCAAAACAGATTGCCGCGCCACCTCGCCTGAGGCGTCGGGACGGGCAAACCTGCCGTGAACATATACCGCCGGGGTCAACAGCGCAGCCAAAAGCCCCGAATACCCCTGATTGGAGAGGTGGCATTTCACACCTTCAGTGTCAAGGTCCGCATTGCGCGCCACGCAATCGATCAAGGCGCAGCGCAGGGAATTCAGGTCGCCGCTGGTGAGATCGATCCCTGCCAGATCCTCGACGAACTCAATTAATAAACTGTTATGGTTAATCAAGGTGGCCAGCAGTAATTGTTCGGTCCGCTCGGGCCGCAGCAGGTCGCCGGGGCGGCGCTGACGCTCCGGCAGCTCCAGTTCGCCCCACCGGCCCCCGAAACGG
>JBHJIR010000090.1:0-27131 GCA_050043265.1 Kiloniellaceae bacterium | reverse complement strand
CGGCCCCGCTGGGCCCGACCTCCAGGAGCAGGCGGCCCGGCCGCGGCTTTTCCCCCGGTCTCGTTTCCCCCGGCCTCGTCTCCCCCGGCCTCGTCTCCTCTGGCGCCTCGTTCATGTCAGGCTCCGGCGCTGCGCTCGGCCCGCTCCAGCACCGGGCGGAAGTCTTCCAGGCTGGGCGTCACCATCTCCGGGTCTTTCGCCAGTTCGTCCCAGCGGCGCAGCGCGACCGCTTCCTCCGCATAGGGGCGGGCCAGGAAAGCTTCGGCCTGCTGCGCCGTGAAGGGGCCGCCCTGGACCGCCAGGCTGCGCACCGACTCCTCGGACAGCCGTCCGAAATAGCCGTCCTCGGCCTGGCAGAGATAGCGCTTGGCGGCGACGTGCTGGGCAATGGGGGCGGTCACCGCAGGGCCGAACCAGCGCGCCAGATAGCCGGCGCCGACCGTTTCGTGGGCTGCGTCGACGCCGCGCAGGGTGGCGCCTTCGTCCTTGGGGTTCACCAGGTGGCCGACGTCGTGCAGCAGGGCCGCCGCGACCAGGCTGTCGGAGGCACCGCTGCGCTGGGCGAAGGTGGCGCACTGCAGGGCATGGGTCAGCTGGGAGACCTCCTCGCCGCCGTAGCGGTCGGTGCCGAGTTCGGCGAGCAGGCTGAGGATGTGGCCGATGGGGTCGGCCCCGGCGGCTGCGGGGCTGCAGGTGTCGTCGGCTTGGCCAGCGTCCTGGGAGTTAGCAGTCATGATGTCGTCTGCCCTTGTACGGTTTCTGCGCGCCCTTCCGCCGGCGCCGCCCCCAGGCGGAAGCGGTCGACCAGAAGGAAGGGCTGGTCTGTGGTGCCCTGACTATAGAGGCAGATCTCGCGGACCGGAACCGGCTCGCCGAGTGCCGGCCGGAACAGGGCGGCCAATTGGGTCTGCAGGCGCTCGCGGCGTTCCGTTTCGCCGATCGGGCCGGTCAGGGTCATGTGGAAACGGAATTCCTCCATCACATAGGGATAGCCCCAGTCGTGCAGCAGGGCCTCCTGGCGCGGGGTCAGCCCCTTGCCGAGTCGCCGCTGGATGTCGGCGGGCGACGGCGGGGCGCGCAGGCCGTCCAGTTCGCTCACCGCCGCCGCGGCCAGGGCCTGCATGTCCGGCGAAGGTGTCGACAGGGTGAGGGCGATGAACGGTCCGATGGCGGAGACCTTCAGCGGCGGCGCGGGGAAGGGGATCTGGCGGCTGGCGAAGGCCGTGACCTTGTCGTGAAGATCGCGCAGACCGCAGCCGGGCGCCAGATGGAACGGGGCCTTGAGCGTCGCGTGGAAGCCATAGTGGCGCGGGCTTTCCGTGACGGCGGCGATATCGGTTGCCGCCCAGCCGTCGAGGACCGGCTGAGTCCGCAATTCGCCGCTCTCGCAGTCGCGCCCCAGCCAGTCCTGCGCCAGACGCCAGAGCGCGCTGTCGGCGGGCGGGGCGTAATAGAGGGCGTAGCGCGGGGCGGGGTTTGGGGCGGGGGTATCGGTCACGGTCGGTCCCAGGGTTTCGGCGGATCGCCTTATTGCCGCAGTCGTTTGGCCAGCAGACTTTTAGCCAGCGTCGGCATCGGCGTACAGGCGTTCGAGTCGCCGCTGCATATTGCCACCCCGCGGCAAAGGCCGGCAATCGGCAGCAACCATATCGCCGCTTAAATATGAAACTTAACCAAGAACAGAGCGAATATGTACTTTCCATGACACTGTAGTGACGGTGCCATTATATTTCCCGTGACTTGCCGGGTGGCACTTGTACTGCAACGACATGTTGCTATAAGCCGCAGGAAGATCGCTCCTTCTTGTGGTCTTTTCGATGTCTGCGGAGTCGGAACATGGACGGCCTGGCACCTTCGCGACCCTCGCGGTATCGCACGATCTTCATCTCCGATATCCACCTCGGCACCCGGGGATGCAAGGCGGACTACCTGCTGGATTTCATCAAGAACACCGACTGCGAAACCATGTACCTCGTCGGCGACATCATCGACGGCTGGCGCCTGAAGCGCACCTGGTACTGGCCCCAGGCCCACAACGACGTGGTGCAGAAGCTGCTGCGCAAGGTGCGCAAGGGCATGCGCCTGATCTACGTGCCCGGCAACCACGACGAGTTCCTGCGCGACTACCTGGGCAGTCACTTCGGCGGCGTCGAGGTGACCAAGGAAGCGATCCACGAGACCGCCGACGGCAAGCGCCTGCTGGTCATCCACGGCGACGAGTTCGACGGCATCGTGAAGTACGCGCGCTGGCTGGCGCTGCTCGGCGACTGGGCCTACGTGACCATGCTGCACGTGAACACCTGGTTCAATTACCTGCGCCGCAAGCTGGGCTTCGGCTACTGGTCGCTGTCGGCCTACCTGAAGCACCGGGTGAAGAACGCCGTGCAGTTCATCAGCCATTTCGAGGAGGCCGTGGTGGCCGAGGCCAAGCGCCACGACGTCGACGGCGTCGTCTGCGGCCACATCCACCTGGCCGAGATGCGCCTGATCGACGGCATCCTCTACAACAACGACGGCGACTGGGTGGAGAGCTGCACCGCCCTGGTCGAGCATATGGACGGCCGGTTGGAGATCCTGCCCTGGGCGGAACTGCGGGCCTTCCCGATGCTGGAGCCGGGCTCGGCGGCCGCTTGAAAGCCCCTGGTGAGCACCCGGAACCCATGAAAATCCTGCTGGCGAGCGACGCCTGGTACCCGCAGATCAACGGCGTGGTACGCACCCTGAACCGCGTGCGCGAGGAACTGGAAGCCCAGGGCCACAGCTTCGAGATCATCTGCCCGGATCAGTTCCGCACCATTCCCTGTCCGTCCTATCCGGAGATCCCGCTGGCGATCCTGCCGGGTATCGGCATGGCCAGGCGCATCGACGCGGCAAAGGCCGACGCCATCCACATCGCCACCGAAGGGCCGATCGGCCTGGCGGTGCGGAACTATTGCGTGAAGCGCGGGCTGCCCTTCACCACCTCCTACCACACGCGCTTTCCCGAATATCTCAGCGCCCGCCTGCCGGTCTCGGTGGAATGGGGCTACCGCTTCATGCGCTGGTTCCACAAGCCGTCCACGGCCATCATGGTGGCGACCCATTCGATGAAGCGCGAGCTGGAACAGCACGGCTTCCACAACCTGGTCGACTGGACCCGCGGCGTCGACACGGCACTGTTTCGCCCCGATGCGCCCCAGGCGCTGGAGGGGCTCGGCCTGCCGCGGCCGATCCACCTCTACGTTGGCCGCGTGGCGGTGGAAAAGAACATCAAGGCCTTCCTCGAATTGCCGCTGCCGGGCTCCAAGGTGGTGGTGGGTGACGGACCGCAGCGGGCGGAGCTGCAGGCGGAATTCCCCGGGGTCACCTTCACCGGCGCCAAGCAGGGCGAGGAGCTGGCCGCGCACTACGCCTCCGGCGACGTCTTCGTGTTCCCCAGCAAGACCGATACCTTCGGCCTGGTGATGCTGGAGGCCATGGCCAGCGGCCTGCCGGTTGCCGCCTACCCGGTGCCGGGCCCGCTCGACATCGTCGACGGCGTCGGCGTCGGTTTCCTCAGCGACGATCTGGGCCGGGCGGTGGGCGAGGCCATCAAGCAGCCCCGCGACCGCTGCCGCGAACACGCCCTCAAATACTCCTGGACCGCCTGCGCCGAGATGTTCCTGGAGAACCTCCAGCCGCTGCGCTAGGGCAGTAAATGCCGGTTCTCGTCGACGAACTGCGCTAACGCGTCGAGCCATTGCTTGACGAGCCGGGCGTCGTCAGGCGCATCGCAGGCGGCGCTGATTTCCGCCATTGGTCCTTGCCGGCGTCCTTCACCGTTTGATTTGCCCAGATGATAGCTGAGGCGAGTCTTCTCGCCGTCGTGTTTAGCCTGCGCGGATACCACGACTTCCTGGCCACCGTCCGGCTCGCCAAAGCGCATAGAGGCGTTGAATACATTGCCGGGCTTGAGAGTGGCATCATAAGAAGCGGTGCACGGCCTCACAACGTCGCGGAGCCGGCAGAAATGCTTGCGTAGGCCATAGTCCAGGGAAGCTAGGGCGAGAGAGTGTTTCGCGCGGCCTCGGCCTTTGTCATTTGGGAGCAGGGCTTCTATGTGCAGGGTCATCGCCTCCGGTGTTTGGTCATCGACCATGTAGAGCCGGATCAACTGTTCTGCTGTGGCTAGATTTTCATCAGTCAGGACGCAGGAAATATCGAGCACATCGATTTCACCGTACTCGCCATATGGCTCCATCAGGGCGCGGAAGATGTTACTGGAGCCCAGTGCGTCTTGCGGATCCACAATCCAAACCGTGATCGCCCTGGCCCTTTCTTCGCAAACCTGGCTATAGACGGGTGCACCGTCGTCGTAGAAGCGGGTGCCGTCGATCCCGGTGGTCGTCATCCACTGGGTCCACATCGGCCCCTGGTAGTCCGCGCACTTGATGCGGTCGAACAGGCTCCGAAGCAGCGCCTCCGCCTGGAGGTACGCCATCGGGTCGCGGAATATGTCGGGGATGAGGACGGGCATGACGATCCGTTTCGCTTGAACGGCCTGAGAAGACGGTAATTCGGGAGTATCCGTCAAGCGGCCGATTGGCGCCCGCCGATGACAGCGCTAAACTCCTTTCCCAACAAGGGTGTGCAACGCCCGCCGGCAGGGGAGTGGTTTGGATGTTTCCGGAATACGATCCGCGCGACGCGCGCTTCAACGACTACATCAACGGCAACTGCCGGCTGGAGAAGCTCTACACGGGCACGCTCTGGGCCGAGGGACCGGTGTACTTCTGCGACGGGGACTTCCTGCTGTGGAGCGACATCCCCAACGACCGCATGCTGAAGTGGACGCCGGGCGGCGGCGTCACCGAGTTCCGCCGGCCCTCGAACTACGCCAACGGCCACACGAGGGACCGGCAGGGCCGCCTGGTCTCCTGCGAGCATGGCGCCCGGCGGGTGACCCGCACCGAGTGGGACGGCGCCATCACCGTGCTGGCCGACCGCTACAAGGGCAAGCGCCTGAACTCGCCCAACGACGTGGTGGTGAAGTCCGACGGCTCCATCTGGTTCACCGATCCGCCCTACGGAATCCTCTCGGACTACGAGGGCCACAAGGGCGAGAGCGAGCTCGGCGCCTGCCACGTCTACCGCCTCGATCCCCAGACGGGCAAGCTGGCGATCGTCGCCGACGACTTCGACAAGCCCAACGGCCTGGCGTTTTCCCCCGACGAGAAGATCCTCTACATCGCCGACACCGGCGCCTCCCACGACCCGGAAGGGCCGCGCCATATCCGTGCCTTCAAGGTCGCCAAGGACGGCACACTGTCCGGCGGCAAGGTCTTCGCGGTCTGCGACGACGGCCTGTTCGACGGCTTCCGCTGCGACGAGGATGGCAATCTCTGGTCCAGCGCCGCCGACGGCGTGCACTGCTTCTCCCCCAACGGCGAGCTGCTCGGCAAGATCAGGGTGCCGGAGGTGGTCTCCAACGTGACCTTCGGCGGGCCGAAGAAGAACCGCCTGTTCATCACCGCCACCACGTCGCTCTACGCCATCACTCTCAACCGCCGCGGCGTCCAGTGGCCCTGACGGAAAACCGGGCCTTGGCGGCAAATCTAGCGAATAAGTTAACATAATATAAATAAAATGATTAGTATCCTTGATCGCTGAGCTCTCGCGCTGGTGGTCATGGAAATCCGCGAAGAATATCAGATCGCCTTGGAAGTCTGCCCGACCCCCTTGATGCTTGTCTCGCGGGAGGGCCGGATCGTGCTCTCGAACCGGCGCTTTGACTGTCTTTTCGGCTATGAGCCGGGCGAGTTGCTCGACCAGCCGGTGGACATCCTGGTGCCCGAGGAAATCAGGGCGTTCCATCCGGAGCTGCGGGAGGCCTTCTTCGAGGTGCCGACCAGCCGCAGCATGGGGACCGGCCGGGATCTGTTCGGCGCCCGCAAGGACGGCGAGATGATCCCCGTGGAGATCGGCCTGGACCCCATAGATCAGGGCGGCGAGTCCCTGGTGATGGTCTCGGTGCTGGACATCCGGCAGCGCAAGCTGGATGAGGCAAAGGTGCGCCGTGCCATAGACGCCGCCTCCAGCGCGATGGTGATGATCAACGAACACGGCAAGATCGAACTCGTCAACCAGCAGACCGAGGTGATGTTCGGCTACCAGGCGCAGGATCTGATCGGGGAACAGATCGAGATGCTGGTTCCCGCCCGCTATCGCCGCAAACACACCGTCTACCGCACGAGCTATCAGAACACCCGGGACAGACGGGCCATGGGCCGAGGGCGCGACCTTTATGGCCTGGCCAAAGACGGTACGGAATTCCCCGTCGAGATCGGGCTGACGCCGATCGACGGGGCGCAGGGGCGCCTGATCATGGCGACCGTCATCGACATTACCGAGCGCAAGCTCAGCGAAAGCAGCATCCAGCAGAAGAATGACGAGCTTCAGCAGCTGAACAACGACCTCAAAGAGTTTGCCTATAGCGCTTCCCATGACCTGAAGGCGCCGCTGACATCGATTACGGGCATTCTGACCTTTTGCGAGAGCGATCTGGCGGCCGGCGACTTCGACGAGGTGCGCGCCAATCTGGAGCGCGCCCGGGCGTTGGCCGAGCGGCTCTCCGGCCGGATCGAGGCGATGCTCTCTCTGGCGAGGGTCGATTCAATCGGCGCTGAAGAGAGCGACGTCGTGCTCGGAGATGCCGTTTCCGACATCTGGCTGGCCCTGAAGAACGCCTCGCGGCAGGAGGTTGTCTTGACGACGGACTTCCGGCATTGCGATCCGGTCCGCAGCGTTCCCGCGCGTCTTTTCGTTATCCTCGAGAACTTGCTTTCCAATGCCATCAAGTACCGTGACCGGACCAAACCGGAATCACGCGTCCACGGCGAGTCCTGGGACGAGGGCGACAGCATCTACATTTCGGTTCAGGACAATGGAATCGGAATCCCAGTGGCGTTTCATGACAAGGTCTTTGATCTCTTTCAACGAATTGCCGACACGGATAAGCCGGGCAGCGGTCTGGGGCTCGCCTTGGTGCGCAAGAACGTGCTTCGTCTGGGTGGCAATATCACGGTTCAGAGTACAGCAGAAGGCACCGTCTTCACCGTTTCGCTGCCGCGCCTATGCAGCACCGATGAGGGTGAGGGCCGCCTCGTGGAGGTCGCAGAATGACTATACCCATCGTTATCGTGGACGACGAATTTGCCGATCGCTATCTCGTGGAACGTCTGGTGAAGGAGAGCGGTCTTGATGCGAAGTTTGTGGGGTTCAAGGCCGGCGACGAGTTCCTGGCCGCTATTGCCGACCAGAAGGAGCGGTCGGAGAAAATCGGCGATCCGCCGCCGCAGATGCTGGTGCTGCTGGATATCAGAATGCCGCGCATGAGCGGCTTTGAAGTGCTTCAGGCGATTCAGTACAGCCGGAATGCGCAGGTGGCCGACCCGCCGGGCATGACGGTCGTGATGTTTTCTTCTTCGAAGCACCCGGGAGACGAGGCCGAGGCTTTTTCCTATGACTTCGTGAAAGACTATGTCGTCAAACCGCTGACCAAGGATCGCTTTCAGGAATTGGTGGCCACGCACTACATTTGAGGGGTGGCGGGTCTCAGCCCAGCACCCGCTGGCCGCGGCCATAGACCAGCAGCATGCCGACGATGACGCCGCCGTAGATGATCTGGCGGCCGGCCTCGGGCATCTGCATGACCGAGAGGATCGAGGCCAGCAGCGAAATGAGCACGACCCCGGCGACGGTACCCAGATAGGTGCCGCGGCCGCCCAGGATGTGGGTGCCGCCCAGCACCACGGCGGCGATGGCGGGCAGCAGGTAGGGGTCGCCCATCGCCTGGTAGCCCTTGCTGGAATAGCCGGCCAGCAGCACCCCGGCCAAGGCCGAACACATGCCGGAGATGGCAAAGCAGCAGACGATGATCAGCCGGGTGTTTACGCCGGACAGGTAGGTCGCGCCCTCCCGGTTGCCGATGGCGTAGATGTAGCGGCCCAGCGGCGTGCGTTTCAGTATCACCACGATGGCGATGCCGAGCAGCGCCCAGATGAAGACCGCGTTGGGGATGCCGAGGACCAGACGGTCCACCGCCAGCCAGCGCATCAGCGGGGTGGCACTGTCCTGCGGCGCGAAGCCGCCGGTGTGCAGCACCATGACGCCCTGGGCCACCGCGTTGATGCCCAGGGTGAAGATCATCGAGGGCACCCGCAGGATGGCGACGCCCAGGCCGTTGATGATGCCGAAGACCAGGCCGCAGAAGACACCGAAGGGGATCGCCCATTCGGGCCCCCACCAGCCGGCCGCCGCCGTCGACATCATGCCGCCGACCGTCACCAGCCAGGGGATCGACAGGTCGATGTGGCCCAGCAGGATAACCAGCATGACGCCGGAGGCGATCAGGCCCAGAAAGGCCGCGACCTGCAACTGTTGCAGCAGGTAGTTGGCCGACAGGAAGCTGGACGAATAGAGGCTGCCGGCCAGCAGCAGCACGACGATGAAGCCGAAGGCGATGACGACCGGTTTGTCGACGCGTTTCAGGAGCGCCTGCATCGGTTGAAGAGCTCCCTCAGTTGAACAGTTCGAGGCGGTTTTTGACGCGGAACACCCGCGCGGCGCCCAGGCTGACCGCGCCCAGCAGCACGACGCCTTGGAACAGCGGCTGCCACAGCGGCGGCAGATCGAAGACGAACAGCAGATCGTCGATGGTGCGCAGGATAAAGGCGCCGAAGATCGAGCCGATGGCGCCGCCGGCGCCGCCGTACAGCGAGGTGCCGCCGATCACCACCGCGGCGATGGAATTCAGCGTGTAGGTGCCGCCGATGGGCGCGGAGGCCTCGCCGGAGTAGGTGACGAAAGTCAGCATGAGGCCGGCCAGTCCGGCCAGCAGGCCGGAAAGGGTATAGGCGGCCAGCTTCGAGCGGCCGATGGCGACGCCCGACATGTAGGCGGCACCTTCCGCCGAGCCGATGGCATAGCAGCCGCGTCCGATCACCGAGTGGCGGAACGGCAGCCAGATGATCAGCACCGCCGCCAGCAGCGCCAGCAGCGAGGTCGGCACCGTTTCCCCGAACACCGTGTAGGTCATGAAATCGGCGAGGTCGCCGTCGACGTTGCCGCCGGGCACCGGCCGGATCAGCAGGGCAAAACCGTAGTAGATGGCGCCGGTTGCCAGCGTGGTGATGATCGGCTGCAGGCGGCCGTAGACCACGATGGCACCGTTCACGAAGCCGGCCAGCGCGCCGGCCAGCAGCACCCCGACGATACCCAGCGCCACCTGCCAGGGCTCTCCACCGACGATGGCGGAGGCCAGGCAGTTGGTCATCACGAAGATCATGCCGACCGAGAGGTCCAGGCCGCCGGTCAGCACCGGCAGAGTCTGCGCCATGGCGACCAGCGCCAGCAGCACCGCCTTGTTGGCGGCGGTGGTGACCACCGGCACGGTAAGCCCGGCCGGATGATTGGTGATGTAGAGCGTGAACATCGCGACGAAGACGGCAACGGCAATCAGCAGGCCCTGGCTCTGTCCGGCCCGCAGCTTCCAGTCGGTCAGCGTGGTGGTAGCGATGCTCATGCCCGGGCCTCCAGGCAGGGCGGCGATCCGGGTTCGGGCTCGGCCGGGAGAGGCCTGAAGTCGATATTGAGGGCGCTGGCTACGATCTGCTCCTCGTTGATCGCGTCGCCGGCCAGCTCGCGCAGGATGGCGCCGTCGTACATGATGGAGACGCGGTCGCAGCAGCCGATCAGTTCGTCGTAGTCGGTGGTGTAAAACAGGATCGCCGTGCCGGCATCCGCCAGTTCGCGCAGCAGTTGGTAGATCTCCTGCTTGGTGCCGACATCGATGCCGCGCGTCGGAGCGTGCAGCAGGATGACACGCGCCTCGGTCATCAGCCACTTGGCGATGACGACCTTCTGCTGGTTGCCGCCGGACAGCGTGCTGACCGGGCTATCCGGATCGCCGCACTTGATCGCAAGCCGCTTGATCACGTCGTCCACCTTGGCGTCCTGGCGGGCGCGGTCGATGAATAGCCCTCCCAGAAGCCCCTTGGTCGTGAACCGTCCAATGGAGGCCATGGCAATGTTGTCGCGCACCGACATCGGCAGCAGCAGGCCTTCGGACTTGCGGTCTTCGGGAATCAGCGCCATGCGCACCCTTTCAGACTTCGCCGCGCCGGGGCTGGCGATCCGGGCCGGCCTGCCGTCGATCTCGACCCTGCCTGAAACCCCGCGCAGGACACCGAAGAGGGCGAGCAGCAGTTCGCGCTGGCCCTGTCCGTCCAGGCCGCCCAGGCCGACGATCTCGCCCTTGCCGACGGTCAGGGACACGTCGTTCAGGCGGTTGCTCCAGGACAGGTTCTTGATCGCCAGCGCGGGCGCCGGGGGCGCCTCGCGCTGCGGCTTTGGCGGATAGACCTGGGTGTACTCGCGCCCGATCATCAGGCGGACGATTTCGTTGTCGCTGCGTGCGCCCTTCTCGAAGGTTTCGATGTGGCGGCCGTTGCGGAACACCGAGCAGGTGTCGGCCAGTTCGGCGATCTCGTGCATGCGGTGGGAGATGTAGAGAATGGCGAGGCCGTCACGGCGCAGATCGCGCAGGATGCCGTAAACCTTTTCCACGTCGCCGGCGGTCAGTGCCGAGGTGGCCTCGTCCAGAATCAGCAGGCGCGGGTTGCGCCCCAGCGCCTTGGCGATCTCCACCATCTGGCGGCGCGACAGAGAGAGGTTTTTCACCTGCTCCAGCGGGTTCACGTCGGCGCAGCCCACACGCGCCAGCAGGGCCTCGGCGCGGCGGCGCTGGGCGCGGGGGTTGATGAAGCCGAAGCGGCCCGGCGGTGCCGTCATGCAGATGTTGTCGGCGACCGAGAGGTCTGGCATCAGCGAGAGTTCCTGGAAGATGCAGACGATGCCCGCCTTGTCGGCCTCCTGCGGCCCGGCGAAGGCGATATCGCGGCCTTCCAGCACCAGGCGGCCGGCGCTGGGTGCGACCACCCCGGCGGTGATCTTGATGAGGGTCGACTTGCCGGCGCCGTTCTCGCCCAGCACCGCATGGATCTCGCCGCGCTGGCAGGTGAAGTCGACATCGTCGAGTGCCAGCACGCCGCCGTAGCGCTTGGTGATGCCTTGCATCTGCCAGAACGGCGATTCGATGGTCGGCTGATCGGTCATGTCTGGTGGGTCATGGTTGGGCCCCGGCGCTGGAGTTTTCGGGAAAGCGAAAAGCGCAGCCGGCACCGTTTCCCCATACCCTTTCGCAGGGCGCAGGGGCGCGGCACCGGCCGTCGCCGATTTTCCGTCAGGCGCCTACTGGTCGCCTTCACTCTTCGACATGATCTCCTTCGCCGTGATGTTCACGTCGCAGGGCGGGAACTCGTTGGTGGTGAAGAAGTTATCGCCCAGGTCGGGGTAGTAGTTCTCGCCGGCCTTGAAGTTCGGATGCTCGACCAGCGGGATCGGCACCGAGACGTACTGCGGCAGCACTTCGCCCTGCAGGGCGGCGATGGCCGTCTTCGCGGCGATGGCGACGAGGCCCGGGGACTGGCCGCCGGAGGAGCACAGCAGGCCTTCGCTGGCATGCTCGGCGCAGAGCTTGCGGAAGCCGTTCTCCGCCTCGCCGGCGACCGGGATGAAGGGATGCCCGGCATCCATCAGGGCACGCACCGTGCCGGTCGAGCCGCCCTGGGTGTAGATGCCGTCGAACTGGCCGTGCACGGCGATGGCATCGGCGGTCACCTTCTGGGCGGTGCCGTCGTCCCAGTTGCCGACCACCTCGACGACGTCGTACTGGCCGCTGGATTCCAGCACCTCGCGGAAGCCGATGTGGCGGTCACGGTCGACCGAGTTGCCCTGCAGGCCGCGCACCTCGAGAATCTTGCCGGAGGGGCCGGCATTCTTCACCAGCCAGCGCCCCATGATGCGGCCCAGTTCGAACTGGTCTTCGTTCACCTGCAGGACCTTGTCGGTATCCAGCACGTTGTCGAAGGGCACCAGCACCACGCCGGCGCGGTTGGCGCGGCGGATCACCGGCTCGAAGGCCGTCGGGTTCACCGCGATGGTCAGGACGGCGTCGTAGCCGGCATTGATGAAGTTGTCGATGGCGGCGAGCTGCGCGGCGACGTCGGTGCCGGTGGAGACCACTTTCAACTCACCGACCATGGGGGCTACGTCCGGCTGCTCGGCGTAGGCCTTCAGCGTCTTGATCATCTGGATGCGCCAGGTATTGCCGACGAAGCCGTTGGCCAGCGCGATGCGGTAGGGGGGCTTTTTCGCCGGGAACTTCAGGTACTTGGTGTCTGCGTTGAAGGCGGCGAAGCAATTCGGATTGGCGCCTGGACCGCTGACCACTTCCGGGCCGGCGGCGAAGGCCTGCGAGACGATACCGGTAGACAGGCCCGTCGCCAGCGCGGCGGCCAGACTCATCCTTATGACGGACTTCGTGAGCATGTGGATACCTCCCTTTGGCCGGCTGTCCGGTGAAAAACCGGCGGCCGGCGGCGTTTCTTGGCGCCTCGCCACCCCGCGCGGACCGCTTGGACGGCCCCGGGAGGTGCCGGGGCTTTCGTTCTTGATAGCGCTACCCTGGCCCAGGTTGAGTCGGCAGTCAATCCACACGTTGGCCAATTTGGAGATCAGCGCGGGCAACCGAGGCGCGGGCCCGCAGGCGCCGTCATCCGGATGTGCGTTCACCCGGATGAGCGCTCACCCGGATGTGCGTTCACAGGGTGGCGCGCGTCGCTGTTCAAGGCGGTGCCGCTTCGCTACGATCTGCACGAGTGCTCAGCGCTCGACAGTTTTTCGCTACGGCATTCATGGGGATTGGGAGTACAGCGGCAGTATGAAACGCGCGATTGAGTTGCTTGGCCTTTATCTGGTGGCGGTGTCGTTGTCCCTGATGTTGACCGCGGCCCCGGCGATGGCCGGCTGCGGCGACGGTCCGGCTGTCGGGGTGGACTGGTCGAAGTGCGAGAAGCGGCGGCTGATCCTGCGCGGTCGCGACCTCAGCGAAGGCAAGTTCCTGCGCACCGATTTCTCCCGCAGCGACCTGGCCGATGCCAAGCTGACGAAGGCCGACCTCACCGAAGCCGATTTCGAGCATGCGCGGCTGGCCGGTGCCGATCTCAGCGGCGCCATCCTCGTCAAGGCCGGCGGATCGCGCGCCGACTTCACCAAGGCGCTGCTGAACGGGGCCGACCTGTCCAAGGCCGAGATGGCGCGCGCCGATTTCACCGGCGCCGACTTCACCGGCGCGGCGATGCAGAAGATCGAACTGGGCCGCGCCATCCTGGTCGATGCGGTGCTGGACGGCACCGATATGAGCAAGGCGGAGATCGCCCGCGCGGTTTTCGCCGGGGCCAGCCTGACGGGCAGCGACCTGACCGGTGCCTATACCTACCTGACGCACTTCGAGGCGACCGACCTGTCGCAGGTGAAGGGGCTGACCCAGAAACAGTTGGAGGCCGCCTGCGGCGACGACAAGACCGTGCTGCCGGCTGACCTGACGGCACCGGACACCTGGCCCTGCGGCCAGGAATAGAACCCGGATTCAGATCCGGGGCTTAGGCCCTGAAAGCCGGAACCGGAAGAGACTTTTCTCCTCGGCAGCGGCGCCGGCGGCGGACTCCCGCCGCCGGATGAAGCGTGCTCACCGGCGCCCTCGCTGCCGCGCAGCTTCCCCAGCAATTACACAACGTCTCGGACCTTCCGGTATTTAGAATGATCCAGTTGACAGCGCTGTCCTGGGCGTCAAAGATGCGTCCAACGGCGATAGAATCGCCATAACGAACAACTGTGGCGGGCAACCCGCCACGGCATAACAGGGAGGAAAGCATGACTCGCATTGTGCGTGGAATCTCCGCGGCGCTTCTGGCGGCGGGTGTGGCGTTCTCGGCGCTGGCCGCCCAGGCGCAGGATCTGGTCGTCGGCGTCAGCTGGTCGAATTTCCAGGAAGAGCGCTGGAAGACCGACGAGGCCGCCATCAAGTCGCGTCTCGAAGAACTCGGCGCCAAGTACATCAGTGCCGACGCGCAGTCGTCCAGCGAGAAGCAGATTGCCGACATCGAGGGTCTCATCGCCCGCGGTGCCAACGCCCTCATCGTGCTGGCGCAGGATGCCTCGGCCATCGTGCCGGCGGTCGACAAGGCCAAGGCCGAGGGTATTCCGGTCGTCGGCTACGACCGTCTCATCGAGGTGCCGGAGGTCTTCTACCTGACCTTCGACAACAAGGAAGTCGGCCGTATCCAGGCCCGCGAAGTGCTGAAGCAGAAGCCGGAAGGCAACTACGTCTTCATCAAGGGCTCTTCGGCGGACCCGAACGCGGACTTCCTGCACGAAGGGCAGCTCGAGGTGCTGGATGACGCCATCAAGGCCGGCAAGATCAAGGTGGTCGGCGAGCAGTACACCGACGGCTGGCTGCCGGAGAATGCCCAGAAGAACATGGAGCAGCTCCTGACCGCCAATGACAGCAAGCTCGCCGCGGTGGTCGCCTCCAACGACGGCACCGCCGGCGGCGTGGTCGCGGCGCTCAGCGCCCAGGGTCTGGAAGGCCTGCCGGTCTCCGGCCAGGACGGCGACCATGCGGCGCTGAACCGGGTCGCCAAGGGCCTGCAGCCCGTCAGCGTCTGGAAGGATGCGCGCGAGCTGGGCAAGGCGGCGGCCGAGATCGCCGTGGAACTGGCCAAGGGGACGCAGCCGACGCAGATCGCGGATGCCGAGAAATGGAGCGGCGGTCCCAAGGGCGTCGCCATGGACGCCATCTTCCTGAAGCCGGTTCCGATCACCAAGGACAACCTCGGCGTGGTGATCGACGCCGGGTGGGTCGGCAAGGACGTGGTCTGCCAGGGTGTCGACGCCGGCATGGCCCCCGGGGCGTGCAAGTAAGCGCCGGTATCGGGTAACCGCTTCCGCCGGGGCGGTGGCGCGGCCGGGTCGCTTCCCTGCGGAGCGGCCCGGCCGTCGCCGCGCGGCGGTCTTTCGCATCGCAATCCTTTGGTCGAGAAACCGCGAGGGACGGACAGGGCATGACGAGCGAAGCCGAAGCCGGCAAGCTTGAGCACGACGCCACGAAAGCGCCCGCCGCGCGCGGGATGGCGCTGCGCCTGCGGCCCCTGGAGCAGGTCGCGCGGCTGACCGGCCTGGACACCCGGCTGCTCGCCATGCTGGGCGCGCTGGTGGTGATCTGGCTGGTGTTCGATTTTCTCACCGGCGGTATCTTCCTGACGCCGCGCAACCTCTTCAACCTCGCGGTCCAGGGTTCCGCCGTCGGCATCATGGCGACCGGCATGGTCCTGGTCATCGTGGCGCGCCACATCGACCTCTCGGTCGGGTCGGTACTCGGCTTCATCGGCATGTCCATCGCCTTCCTGCAGGTCGAGGTGCTGCCCCTGGGCGCCGCCTGGAACTGGCCGTTGACCATCGTTTTCGGCATCGGCCTGGGCGCGCTGGTCGGCCTGTGGCAAGGCATCTGGATCGCCTACGGCGGCGTGCCGGCCTTCGTCGTCACCCTGGGCGGTCTGCTGATCTTCCGCGGCGCCGCTTTCGAGATCACCGACGGGCGTACCGTGGCGCCGCTCGATCCGGTCTACCAGCTTCTCGGCGGCGGCATCGACGGTTCGCTCGGCGCGCCGGCGAGCTGGGCGCTGGGCCTCGTCGCCGTCGCCCTGCTGGCCTTTTTCACCGTCAAGGCGCGCGGCAAGCGGACGCGCTACGGCTTTCCGGTGAAGCCGCTGTGGGCGGAGGTCGGCATGGTCGTCGCCTGGTCGGCGCTGATCATCGGCTTCGTCATGGTGATGAACGCCTATCCCCGGCCCAGGACCTTCGAGCCGCGCGGCATTCCGGTGCCGGTGCTGATCCTGCTGGCGGTCGTGGTCTTCATGACCTTCGCCGCGCGCTTCACCAAGTTCGGGCGCTACGTCTTCGCCATGGGCGGCAATCCGGAGGCGGCGGCGCTGTCCGGCATCAACGTGAAGCGCACCACGGTGACGATCTTTGTTGTCATGGGCGTCCTCTGCGCCGTCGCCGCCGTGGTCACCACCGCGCGGCTGAACGCCGGCACCAACTCCATGGGCACCCTGGCGGAGTTGAACGTCATCGCCGCGGCCGTCATCGGCGGCACCTCGCTGGCCGGCGGCCTGGGTACCATTCCCGGCGCCATCCTGGGCGCCGTGGTCATGCAGAGCCTGGACAACGGCATGCTGCTGCTCGACGTTTCCACCTCGCTGCGATCCATCGTCATCGGCCTGGTGCTGATCGCCGCTGTGTGGTTCGACGTGGTCTACAACCGCGGCCGGCGCTGAAGGGGCAACAGACTATGGCGACACCTCTGGTGGAGATGCGCAACATCTGCAAGCGCTTCGGCGGCGTACAGGCGGTCGACGACGTCTCGGTCGATCTCTATCCCGGCGAGGTGGTCGGCGTCCTGGGCCACAACGGCGCCGGCAAGTCGCCCCTCATCAAGATGCTGGCCGGCGCCTATCCCTGTGACAGCGGCGAGGTTTACATCAACGGTCAGAAAGTGACCATCGAGACGCCGCGCGACGCCCGCCGCCACGGCATCGAGACGATCTACCAGACCCTGGCTCTGGCCGACAATCTCGACGCGCCGGCCAACCTGTTCCTCGGGCGCGAACTGAAGACCGCCTTCGGCCTGCTCGACGACGACGCCATGGAGCACGAGGCGCGGGCGGTGCTGCATCGCCTCAATCCCAACTTCAAGAACATCAAGGACCCGGTGAAGAACCTCTCCGGCGGCCAGCGCCAGTCCGTCGCCATCGCCCGCGCCATCCTGTTCAACGCCAAGATCCTGATCATGGACGAGCCGACGGCGGCGCTGGGCCCGCAGGAAACCGCGATGGTCGCCGACCTCATCAAGCAGTTGAAGAAGGAGGGCATCGGCATCTTCCTCATCAGCCACGACCTGCACGACGTCTTCGATCTTTCCGACCGCGTCTCGGTGATGAAGAACGGCCGCCTGGTCGGCACCCGCGATACCTCGAAAGTCACCAAGGACGAGGTGCTCGGCATGATCATCCTTGGCAAACTGCCCGAGGAGGAGACGGCGGAGGAGCTTGCCGAGCTGCATTGCTCCGGCCGGCCCGCAGACCGTCGCCGCCCGTGCACCCCATGAAAAATTCACCGATTTTTTCACGAACGAAAGAGGGTACCCTTTCCGATGACTGCCAGCGCGATCTACCCCAGTCTCAAGGACCGTGTCGTCTTCGTCAGTGGCGGCGGCGGCGGCATCGGCGCCTCCATCGTCGAGCATTTCTGCCAGCAGGGCGCCAAGGTCGGCTTCGTCGACATCGACGAGGCCTCGTCGGCGGCGCTGGTGGACGCCGTGGCGGCGGCCGGCCATCCCAAACCGATGTTCGTCAAGTGTGACCTGACGGATATCGAGGCGCTGCGCGTCGCCATCGGCCAGATCCGCGAGACCCTGGGGCCGATCACCGTGCTGGTGAACAACGCCGCCCACGACCAGCGCCACAGCATCGACGAAGTCACGCCGGAATACTGGGACGACCGCTTCGCGGTCAACCTGAAGCACCAGTTCTTCGCCGCCCAGGCGATCTATCCCGACATGGAGGCGGCCGGCGGCGGTACCATCGTGAACCTGGGCTCGGTGTCCTGGATGATCGGGCAGGGGGGCATGCCCTGCTACACCACGGCCAAGTCCGCGATCGCCGGCCTGACCCGCTCGCTGGCCCGCGACCTGGGGCCGAAGAACATCCGGGTCAACTGCGTGGTGCCCGGCTGGATCATGACCCAGCGCCAGATCGACCTGTGGCTGACGCCGGAGAGCGAGGCCGACCTGATGGAGCGCCAGTGCCTGAAGCGCAAGCTGGTGCCGGCGGACATCGCCCGGGCGGTGCTGTTCTTCGCCGCCGAGGATTCCGGCGGCTGCACCAATCAGAGTTACATCGTGGACGGCGGCTGGGTGTAGGCTGGAAGTGGCCACCGCCGTTAGCGCCGCTCTGCCGCGGGCGGTGGCCACCTCGCCTGAAAGCGCGGGAAAGCAGAGCCCCCCTTTGCTTCAGCCTGTTCGCGAAGCCTGTATCCGGGCAGGCTAGGCGGTGTTCTGTCTCCATATACGAGACAGCGGGGCTTAGCGTTTCACCGCGAACAAGATTTTTCACTCCCTGAGATTCCGGGAAGAGAGCCGGCCGGCCGGGCGGCCAGACGTGCGTCCAACCGCCAACAATCGATGGGGCCAGGGACGCTAACCCCTGGAATTCCTGTTATCTTCGCCTGGCCGATCGGCTAGAAGCGATGTTCAGGCATTTTATGAAGCTTTCGTTTTGCGCCCGGGTGCCGCCTTTGGGGCTGCCGTTTTTCGGCCGCCCTAGAAAGCGTTTACATGGGCGCCGGCACGCGGGCTAAAATCACAGCGAGAACGCCGGAAAACGGCGCGGCTTACAGGGCGATACGGGGAGGATTGATGGTCAAGGGCCCACTGGATAGTCCAAGCGAGCGCGTCAATACCTGCCCGGAAGTTTCAGACCAGATCAAACAGACCACCTGCTACATGTGCGCCTGACGCTGCGGGATCATCGTCTACCTGAAAGACGGCAAGATCCGCTACCTGGAGGGCAATCCCGACCACCCGGTCAACAAGGTCGTGCTCTGCGCCAAGGGGTCGGCGGGAATCATGCAGCATTATTCCCCGGCCCGCCTCAGCAAGCCCTTGCTGCGCGTGGGCGAGCGCGGCAGCGGCGAGTTCAAGGAAATCGAATGGGACGAGGCGCTGGCCCTGGCCGCCGACTGGCTGGGCGAGGTGCGTCAGCGCGACCCCAAGCGCTTCGCCTTCTTTACCGGCCGCGACCAGAGCCAGTCCCTGACCGGCTGGTGGGCGGCGCAGTACGGCACGCCGAACTTTGCCGCCCACGGCGGGTTCTGCTCGGTCAACATGGCGGCCGCCGGCCTTTACAGCATCGGCGGCTCGTTCTGGGAGTTCGGCGAGCCGGACTGGGACCACACCCGCTATTTCATGCTGTTCGGCGTCGCCGAGGATCACGATTCCAACCCGATCAAGGCCGGCCTCGGCCGCATGAAGACCAAAGGGCAGGCGAAGTTCGTCTCGGTCAACCCGGTGAAGACCGGCTATTCGGCCATCGCCGACGAGTGGATCGGCCTGCGCCCGGGGACCGACGGCCTCTTCGTGCTGGCGCTTATCCACGAACTGCTGAAGGCCGAGAAGGTCGACTGGGATTTCCTCGGCCGCTACACCAATGCCACCTGGCTGGTGATCGACGACGAGGGGGGCGCCGAGGACGGCCTCTTCGTGCGCGACGGCGAGGGCCAGGTGCAGTGCTGGGACGCCGAACGCCAGGCTTTGGCACCGGCCAGCGACGTCACCGTCAAGGCCGCCGTCATCGGCCGCCGCCAGCTGCCCGACGGCCGCGCGGCGGTGCCGGCCTTCGAGCTTCTGGCCAAGCGCTACCTGGACCCGGCCTATGCGCCGGAGGCGGTGGCCGAGCGCATCGGCATCGCCGCCGCGACGCTCCGGCGCATCGCCGCCGAACTGGCCGAGGCTGCCTTCGAAAAGGAGATCGTGCTCGACATTCCCTGGACCGATTGGGCCGGGCGCCAGCACGACACGATGATCGGCCGCCCGGTGTCGATGCATGCCATGCGCGGCATCTCGGCCCATTCCAACGGCTTCCACACCTGCCGCGCCATCCACCTGCTGCAGATGCTGCTGGGGTCGATCGACTGCCCCGGCGGTTTCGGCTACAAGGCGCCGTTCCCCAAGCCGATCCCACCGGGCCCCAAGCCCGCCGGCAAGACGGTGACGCCGGGTGGACCGCTGGGCGGCATGCCGCTGGGCTTTCCGCTCGGGCCGGAAGATCTGCTGGTCGACGCAGACGGCCAGCCGACGCGCCTGGACAAGGCCTATAGCTGGGAGCATCCGCTGGCCGCACACGGCCTGATGCACATGGTCCTCCATAACGCCTGGGCGGGCGATCCCTATTCGGTCGACGTGCTGATGATGTACATGGCGAACATGGGGTGGAACTCCTCCATGAACGTCCAGGGCACGCTGGGCTACCTGACCGACAAGGACCCGGAGACCGGCGACTACAAGATCCCCAAGATCATCTATTCCGATGCCTACTATTCGGAGATGGTGCCCTATGCCGACCTGATCCTGCCGGACACCACCTATCTGGAGCGCTGGGACTGCATCTCGCTGCTCGCCCGTCCGATCAGCAGTGCCCACGGCCCGGGCGATGCCATCCGTCAGCCGGTGGTGAAGCCCGACCGCGACGTGCGGCCGTTCCAGGACGTGCTGATCGACCTCGGCGCCCGGCTGGGGCTGCCCGGCTTCGCCAAGGAAGACGGCAGTCCGACCTATCCCGGCGGCTATCCCGACTACATGGTGAACCACGAGCGCGCGCCGGGTATCGGGCCGCTGGCCGGCTGGCGCAACGCCGACGGCAGCGGGCAGGGCACCGGCACGCCGAACCCGGACCAGCTGCAGCGCTACATCGACAACGGCTGCTTCTGGACCCACAAGCTGACGCCCGACCAGCTGTACTTCAAGCACGCCAACAAGGGCTACCTGAGCTACGCCAAGTCGATGGGCTGGCTGCCCAGAGAGGCACCGATCACCCTGCAGCTCTACAGCGAAATCCTGCAGAAGTTCCGTCTGGCGGCACGCGGCCACGGCGCGGTGCAGCCGCCCGACAGCGAGCGCCGTCGCATCGAGGCCTATTTCGATCCGCTGCCGATCTGGTATGCGCCCTTCGAGGAGGCGGCGGTCGACCTGGACGACTACGGCCTGCACGCGATCACCCAGCGGCCGATGCACATGTATCACTCCTGGGGGTCGCAGAACGCCTGGCTGCGCCAGATCACCGCGCACAACCGCCTCTTCGTGCATCCGGATACCGCGGCGCGCTTCGGCGTGGCCGACGACGACTGGGTCTGTGTGATCAGCCATCATGGCCGGGTAAAGGGGCAGGTGCGCCTGATGTACGGCGTGAACCCCTCGACGGTGTGGACCTGGACCGCCATCGGCAAGCGGCGCGGCGCCTGGGGCCTGGACAACGACGCGCCGGAGAGCAACCGCGGCTTCCTGCTGAACCATATCATCTCCGAACTGCTGCCGCAGCGCGAAGGCGGCCACCGCTATTCCAACTCCGATCCGGTGACCGGCCAGGCGGCGTGGTACGACCTGCGCGTCCGCATCGAGCGTTGCCTGCCGGCGGAATGCGGAGAGACCGTCCCCTTCATGGCGGCCGTGAAGGCGCCGCCGCGGCGCGGTCTCGACGACGGTCTGCACCTGCGCTATGGCGAGGAACTGAAGTGCCGCCAATCGGCGGTCGATGGCGACGGCTCCGCCTTTCAGGAATGGATCGGCAACCGCCACGAGATTTCGCTCAAGGTTTCGGGTGTTGCCGACGGAAAAGGCAATGTGAAAAAGGGCGACGGGAAGACGTCCGGCGGTCCGCAAGAGGGACAGGGCGCATGACCAGTCTGCCGCAGAATGCCGGGCCGGTGAAACTCGGCCTGGTGATCGACCTCGACATCTGTGTCGGCTGCCATGCCTGCGCGGTGAACTGCAAGGAGTGGAATGCCTCGGGGCATTCGGCGCCGCTGACCGACAGCGACCCCTACGGCGCCGACCCGGCGGGCGTATGGTTCAACCGCATCCATTCCTTCGAGGTGGTGCAGGACGACGGCGACAGCCGCACGGTGCACTTCCCCAAGTCCTGCCTGCATTGCGAGGAAGCGCCCTGCGTCACCGTCTGCCCGACCGGTGCCTCCTACAAGCGGGCCGAGGACGGCATCGTCCTGGTCAACGCCGAGGCCTGCATCGGCTGCAAGCTGTGCTCCTGGGCCTGCCCTTACGGCGCCCGCGAGTACGACGCCGACGCCGGGGTGATGAAGAAGTGCACCTTGTGCGTCGACAAGATCTATAACGAGAACCTGGAACCGCGCAGCCGGGTGCCGGCCTGCGTATCGACCTGCCCGGCGGGGGCGCGGCATTTCGGCGACCTCGGCGATCCGCAGTCCGAAGTCTCGCAGCTGGTCGCCGCGCGCGGCGGCTACGAACTGATGCCCGAGCAGGGCTGCAAGCCGGTCAACCGCTATCTGCCGCCGCGGCCCAAGCAGAAGCCGGAGCGCGCGGGCGAAGCGGCGGCCCCGGCCGCCGCGGCAATCAATCACGGCGACTCCGCCGGCCTGCTGGCGCGCTGGGTCGACCGGATGCTGAGCCGCTAAGGGGGGACAGGACGTGCACCCGGCAAAATCGGTCATTCTCTTCACCACCGCGTCGGGCGCCGGCTATGGCCTGATCGCCTGGCGCGGCGTGCTGGCGGCGCTGGGCCTGCTGCCGGCGGACCGCGGGTTCGGGCTGGCCGCCTTCGGCCTGGGGCTCGGCCTCGTGGTGTTCGGCCTGCTGTCGTCGACGCTCCATCTCGGCCACCCGGAGCGGGCGTGGCGGGCGCTGACCCAGTGGCGTTCCTCCTGGCTGTCGCGCGAGGGCGTCGCCGCCGTCGCCACCTTCCTGCCGGTCGGCGTCTTCGCTCTCTATTGGGTCGTCGCGCAGAGCAACAGCGGTCCGGCCGCCGCTGTCGGCTTGCTGGCCAGCCTCTGCTGTCTGGTGACGGTGGTCTGCACGGCGATGATCTATGCTTCGCTGAAGACCGTCCGCGCCTGGGCGAATCCCTGGACGCTGCCCGGCTACCTGGTGCTGTCGGCGCTGTCGGGTGCCTTGCTGGTGAACCTGCTGCTGCAGCTCTGGGCGCTGCCGCTTGCCGGGGCCTTTGCCTGGGCGGTGCTGGCGCTGACGGTCCTGGCCATCGGGGTGAAGCTGGCTTACTGGCAGGCGATCGACCAGGACCGCGGCATCAGCAGCGCCGAGTCGGCGACCGGCCTTGGAAGCATCGGGGATGCCCCCGGCAAGGTCCGCCTGCTTGAAGCGCCGCACAGCGAAGCTAACTACTTGATGCAGGAGATGGGCTTCCGGATCGCCCGCAAGCACGCCGCCAAGCTGCGGCGGATCGCGTTGCTGGCCGGCTTCCTGGCGCCCTTCGTCCTCGTGGCGCTGGGGCTGGCGGTGCCGGGCGCCGCGGGAATCTGGGCCGCGCTGGCCGCCGTGGTTCTGGCCGGCGTCGGGCTGGCAGTGGAGCGTTGGCTGTTCTTTGCCGAGGCCAAGCACGTGGTCACGCTTTATTACGGTGAGAGCCGCGCGTGATCTTCGGCGTATAATATTCGTGCCTCTATCGCATGATTAACAATGCTTTTATTGCAATGCGGTATCACCGGAAGATAAGCTTCCATCAGTCAGTCCAGGTCCCGCGCGGCGGGGCTGCGTGAAAGCCGGTTTTTGATGAACATCTACCTGCCCATCGCAGAAATCTCTGTGAATGTGTTTTTGCTGTTGGGCATGGGTGGGGCTGTCGGTTTTCTCTCCGGGTTGTTCGGGGTCGGCGGCGGCTTCCTGATGACGCCGCTGCTCATCTTCATCGGGGTCGCCCCGGCGGTCGCGGTGGCGACCGAGGCCAATCAGATCGTCGCCTCTTCGGTGTCCGGCGTGCTGGCGCATTGGCGCCGCGGCAACGTCGACTTCCGCATGGGCTTCGTCCTGCTGATCGGGGGCACGCTCGGGTCGATCTTCGGTGTCTGGCTGTTCGGCTTCCTGCGCGGCCTGGGTCAGCTCGATCTTGCCATTTCGCTCTGCTATGTCGTCTTCCTGGGCGTCGTTGGCGGCCTGATGTTCATCGAAAGCAGCCGGGCGCTGTTCCGCCGCCGCCGCCAGAGCGATACCCGGCGCAAGCTGCATCAGCACCACTGGCTGCACGGCCTGCCCCTGAAGATGCGCTTCCGCAGGTCCAAGCTCTACATCTCGGCCCTGCTGCCGATCATGATCGGGTTTCTGGTCGGCATCCTGGCCGCCATCATGGGCGTCAGCGGCGGCTTCATCATGGTGCCGGCGATGATCTATCTGCTGGGCATGCCGACTTCGGTGGTGGTCGGCACCTCGCTGTTCCAGATCATCTTCGTCACCTCATCGGTGACCTTCCTGCAGTCGGCCCACAACCAGACGGTGGATGTCATCCTGGCGCTGATCCTGCTGACCGGCGGCGTGATCGGCGCCCAGATCGGCACCCGTTTCGGTACCCGCCTGCGCGGCGAGCAGCTGCGCATTCTGCTGGCGGTGATGGTGCTGGCTGTCTGCGGCAAGCTGTGTTTCGATCTGGTGGTGACACCCGACGATCTCTATGCCATCGGCGTGGCGGGGGCTCTCTGACATGCATTTGCGCGCCGTCTTCATTGCCCTTGCGGTCATGCTGCTGGCGCTGCCCGGATTCGGGCAGACCCCGCTGATCGCCGATCTCTCGGAACACCAGATCCAGATCACCACCGGCTTCGTCGGGACCGACGTGCTGCTGTTCGGCACCGTCGATCCGGGCAGCTACGTGGTGGTCGTCGTGCGCGGGCCGGAGGAGCAGACCACGGTGTGGCGCAAGGATCGCTACGCCGGCATCTGGAACAGCGACCGGCGGATGGACTTTGGACGGGTCCCCAGTTTCTATGCGGTGCGCAGCACCGCTCCGCTGGACGAGATCGCCAACGAGACCACCCGCATGCGCCACGGCATGGGGGCCGAATTCCTACGCCTGAACCCGGAGGAAGAGGGGAGCAGTGCGCAGGAGGTTGCCGTGTTCCGCAGCGCCCTCATCCGCAACAAGCAGCGCCAGGGCCTCTTCGCGTCGGGCGGCGACAACATCACCTTCCTGGGCGGCCAGTTGTTCCGCACCCGGCTGCATTTCCCGGCCAACGTGCCGACCGGGTTCTACGACGTCGAGGTCTTCATGCTGCAGGACGGCCGGGTGGTCCACGCCCAGACCACGCCGCTGATCGTGCGCAAGGCCGGCCTGGGGGCCGACGTCTTCTTCTTTGCGCACAACTACTCGGCCCTCTACGGCGTCATCGCGGTGCTGCTGGCGATTGCCGCCGGTGTGCTGGCCGCCTTTATCTTCCGCAAGAGTTGAGGCGGGGCGGGGTCAGCCCGCCGCGGCGCCCTGGGGTTCCGGCCCCCGTTTTGGTTCTGAGAGCTTCGGTTCCGGGGGCGTCCCGTCGCGTGCCTGCCAGGCGAGGGCGTGCAGCGTGGCCATGCTGGTGGGATCGCACAGCAGATCGCGTTTCTCGTCACGGCTGAGGCTGGCGGCCCCGTTTTCCTGCACCCGCGCGATCAGCCCGTCGAGCCGCAGACGTTCGCTCTTGGCGCGGGGCTGGCGCTCCAGCAGGGTGCGGTGCAGGGCGTTCATGAAGGGGTCGTGGATGGCCTGCTCGAACAGCGCGTCGGTCGGGTCCTCGGGGCCCGCGGAGAGGCGTGCCGAGAGGTTGCGGGCAAGCAGTTGCAGGACCCGCGGCGGATCGGTCTCCGCCGGCGTCAGGAAGAGGCCCCAGTCTTTCAGCTTGCGACCGACGTCGACGCGGCTGGTAAAGCGCGACAGCGGGATGGACAGCAGCGGACCGATCAGCACCGGGGTCAGCCAGAGAAAGAAGTCTGGAATATAGACGGCGCTGAGCGTGCCGGCCGCCAGGGCGACGGCCGTCTGCACGCCGTGGGCCGCCGCGGCCTCGCGCCACGAGGTCTCTTCGTCGTCGCGGTGCTGCGACGCCCAGCGCACACTGCGCCCGGCCAGGATGGAGACGATGAAGCCGCTCTGGAACAGCATCAGGATCGGTGCCAGCAGGATCGACATCAGGCTTTCCAGAACCACGCTGAGCGCCGCCTTTATGGCGCCGCCATGGGCCAGGAGCCGGCGCCGTTCGCCGAACAGCGCGAGGTAGCCGAACAGCTTGGGCAGGTAGAGAATGGCCAGCGTAATGGCCAGCAGCGTGGTCGCCTCGAAGGCATAGGACACCGGCCAGTTGGGAAACAGGTCGCCTTCGATGAAATAGCTGTGTTCGGTCTGCGACTGGCGCCAGGCCTCCAGGCCCGAGAGCACCAGCAGCAGCAGCCACATCAGCGAGGAGAGGTACGACATCACCCCCATGCCGAGGTGCAGGCGGCTAAGCGGGCGCAGGCCGCGGGCCAGCAGCACGCCGATGTGTTGCAGGTTGCCCTGGCACCCGCGGCGGTCGCGCTTGGCGTGATCGATCAGCGTCGGGGGCGGCTCCTCGAAGCTGCCGCTCAGGTCGTCGGCCAGCCAGACCTCCCAGCCGGCGCGGCGCAGCAGCGCCGCCTCGACGAAGTCGTGGCTGAGGATCTCGCCGCCGAAGGGCTCGCGCCCCGGCAGCACGGGCAGGCCGCAATGCTCCATGAAGGGCTGCACGCGGATGATCGCGTTGTGGCCCCAATAGTTGGAGTCGCCCTCCAGCCAATAGCCCAGGCCGGCGGCGAAGGTGGGGCCGTAGAGGCTGCTGGCAAACTGCTGGGCGCGCGCGAAGAGCGACTCGCGCATCACCGGCACCGGCGGCACCTGGATCAGGCCGACGCGCGGGTGGCTGTCCATGCGCGCTACCATGCGGGTCAGGCAGTCGCCGGACATCACGCTGTCGGCATCCAGCACGATCATGTAGTCGTAGCGATAGCCCCAGGATTCGCAGAAGTCGGCGATGTTGCCGCTCTTGCGCGCCAGATTGCGCGGCCGGTGGCGGTAGAAGATGTCGATCCGCCCGGCGAATTCACGGTTGAGGTGGCTCCAGGCCATTTCCTCGGCCAGCCAGATGTCGGGGTCGGTGGTGTCGCTCAGGATGAAGAGATCGAAGCCGCCGGAGGTGTCGTTCTCGCAGAGTGAGTCCAGCGTGGCCTTCAGGCCGGCGACCACCCGCGCCGGATCTTCGTTGTAGATCGGCATGACCAGGGCGGTGGTCGACGGGCGCTCCAGCCGCTCCACCGCCGCCGTTGCGTGCAGGCCGCGCCGGCTTATGGCGCCCAGGTGGACGACGAAGCCGATAACGCAAATCCAGAAGGACGTGGTGATCCAGGCGAACAGCGTCGAGAACAGAACCAGGATGGCCAATTCCAACAGCGAGAAGCCGTCGGCGGCGAGGATAGTGCCAAGCTCCAGGGCTGCCGCGCAGGTCGAGGCAAGCACCAGGAAGAGCAGCAGCAGGCGCCGGGGTCTGGTACGGGCTGACCTGGTTTGGGCTGACCTGGTTTGGGCTGACAGGGCGGAAGTCATGATGGGAGAGCGGCCGTGAGAGGGCTCAGG
>JBHJIR010000089.1:0-31215 GCA_050043265.1 Kiloniellaceae bacterium | reverse complement strand
CCTACTCTCGCTGGTCAGGGAGTGGAGCGCCGGCCCACGCCGTGCCGCCATCTGGCGAGGCAGCGGCGGGTAGGCGGGCGTGGTGGCGAGGCCAGCCAGGGGGGCGAGCAGCACCCGGGCGCCGGCGGCGAGATCGGCGGGCGCGGCGTTTTCCGCCGGATTGTGGCTGATACCGCGCTCGCAGGGGACGAAGATCATACCCGTCGGGCAGATGTCGTTCATGAAGAGGGCGTCGTGAAAGGCACCGGAGGCAAGACGCAGATGGCTTTCGCCGAGAAGCCTTGCGGCGGCCTCCACCGCGTCCACGATGTCCGGCGCGAAGGCGCAGGGTGGCCGGTTGAAGTTCTCCACGATGGAGAGTCGGCAGCCCAGGCGCTCGCCGTCGCACAGCCGCATGATGGCGTCACCGACCCGGCGCACCAGGGCCGCGTCCGGATGGCGCATGTCGATGGAAAACGACACCCGGTCCGCCACCGAGTTCGGCGTGTTGGGGCCGACATCGAATCGGCCGATGGTAAAACGCAGGTCTTCCGGCTCGGCCGCCACCAGGGCGTTCAGCTCGTTGACCACCGCGACCGCCGCCTGGAAGGCGTCGCGGCGCACCGCCAGCGGTGTCGTGCCCGCATGGGCACTCTCGCCGCGCAGTTCGACGGAAAACCAGCGCGTGCCCTGGATACCTGTCACCACCCCGATGGTGGTCGCCTGCTGTTCCAGCAGCGGGCCCTGTTCGATATGGGCTTCGATATAAGCGGCGGCCGGCGATCCGAGGGCACGCGGCCGCGCCTGGGGGGTCGCGGCCAGGGTCGCCGCCAGGGCGTCGCGCAGCACCACGCCGTCACCGTCCTGACTGTCGAGCACCTCGTCCAGCCGCCGCGCGCCGCTGTAGACCATGGAGCCCATGGCGCCGGGCGCGAAACGGCTGCCCTCCTCGTTCGACCAGGCCACGACCTCCAGCGGATGCTCGGTCGCGAGGCCGGCGTCCTCCAGGGCGAAAAGCACCTCGATCCCGGCGAGCACACCGTAGATGCCATCGAAGCGCCCGCCGCGCGGCTGGCTGTCCATGTGGCTGCCGGTGGTCACCGGCGGCAGGTCCGGGTTGCGGCCGGCCCGGCGGATAAAGAGATTGGCGATGTCGTCGACGAAGATTTCGAAGCCGTAGGGTTTCAGCCAGGCAAGCATGGCCCGCCGCGCGGCGATGTCCTCGGCGGAGAACGCCTGGCGGTTGACACCGGGGCCGGGGATGGCACCGAAGGCGGCCATCTCCTCGTGCATGCGCCACAGCCGGCTCTCGCTTACCTTGGCGCAAGCACGCGCGATGAGCGTCCAGTCCTCTTCCGCCCCCGTCATGCCTTCTCTCCGGTGTCGCGCGGCCGTCGATCGGGCGGCAGCATGATCACCGCCTTGGCCGCGTCGGACAGCGGCACGGCCTGGCCCTTCTTGCGGCGCGGCAGGGAATCGAGAAAAGGCTGCAGCTGCACCTTCGCCAGGTCATGCAGGCGGGCCAGTTCCGTCACCGGATCGCTGTGGTCGTCGACCCGCAGGTCCAGCAGGGGATAAGCCTCGGCACCATAGATCTTCAGCGCTGCCGACTGCTTGCCGCGCTTGTCGCCGCCGGCCTGCTGTCCGGCCAACAGCGCCGTCACGAGGCGGTCGGCCAATTCCCGGTCCCGTGTCGCATCCATCACGGCGACCATGACGTCGATGGTCTCGGCACCGACCAGCATGTTTCCCTGAACGGTAAAGCCCTCGCCAGCGACGTGGCCGGCCCAGTCGGTGCAGGCCGCCCCGGTCCAGGCCGCCGTCCCACCGTCGGCGTCGACCACACCGACCTGGCGCAGGTCGGCGTCGCTGTCGGCGTCCAACACCCTTTGCAGGGCTTCCGTGGCCGTCGCGCCGCCGGCGAGCCCCGCCAGGGCGTCGATGGCAAGATAGGGATTGGTCCAGCTCTGGGTCGCAACAGCCCCGACGCCGGGCTCAATGAAGCTGCAGTAGCCCCCGACCGCCGGCAGGGCGGTGGAGATGGCGATACCCAGCGCCCCGCTGCGCGGACAGCATGCGGCAATGGAAAATGTATTGAGTACGACTACCACGCAGCGGCCCGTCAAACGGCCAGGTGATCGGCGATACGCACGGCAGCACCCGATGCGGCGCAGTCGCCGGCGTCGTCGATCTCGCCGAGTTTCAGCACGGCCCAGCGGTCGGCGACGCGCAGGGCGAACTGGATGTGCTGTTCGACCAGGAAAATCGAGACACCGGTATTTTCCCGCTCGTCGAGCAGCGCCTTGCCGAGACGGTCGATGACGGAGGGCTGCAGCCCCTCGGTAATCTCGTCGATGAGGATGAGCTTCGGCCGCGCCATGAGAGCGCGTGCCAGGATCAGCATCTTCTGTTCGCCGCCGGACAGCGTACCGGCGCGCTGGGCCAGGCGGTCCTTCATGAAGGGGAAGATACCGCAGATGCGTGCGAACTCGGCATCGAAGCCGCGTGGATCGGGCATGCCGAGTACCAGGTTCTCGCGCACCGTCAGGTCGTGGAAGATCGCCTCGGCCTGCGGCGAATAGGCGACGCCGCGCCCGGCGATGCGGTGCGGCGGCTCGCGCGTCACGTCGTTCTGCAGGATCGCGACCGCGCCCTTCTGCACCGGCAGGTAGCCCATGATGGTTTTCAGCAGGGTCGACTTGCCCATGCCGTTCTTACCCAGCAGGGCAACGATCTCCCCGGCCTTTACCGACAGCGAGACGTCACGCACCACGGTGGCTTCACCGTAACCGCTGCTGACGCCCGCGACCTCAAGGACGCTTTCCGCGCTCATGCCGTACCTCCCGCCGGCGCGGGCTCATGGCCGCTGCCGGCATAGATCTCCCGCACCAGCTCGGAATCGACGACCTCGGCAACCGAGCCGTCCAGCACGATCCTGCCCTGGTGCATGACGATGACGCGCGAGGATATCTGGCGCACGAAGTCGAGATCGTGCTCGACCAGCAACACGCTGAGGCGTTCACGCTCGACCAGGGATGTGAGGATACCGCCGATGCGCTCGCGTTCGGTCTTGGTGAGGCCCGCCGTCGGCTCGTCGAGCAGCACGATGGTCGGCTCCAAGGCCAGCACCATGGCGAGATCCAGGGCCTGCTTCTGGCCGTGACTCAGGTGGCGCACCTCGATGTCGAGACGCTCGGCGAGGCCGGTTTCCGAAACGATGCGCAGGGCCGCCTCCGGCAGTTCCAGGATCGGCGAGGCCTGCCACAGGGAGAAAGGCTCCAGACGATAGCGCGCGAGGCGCAGGCACTCGGCAACCGGCAGGGTCTCGTAGATGCTGGCGGCCTGGAATTTGCGCCCGATGCCGAGGGCGACGCAGCGGTCCGGCGGCCAGCGCCCGAGATCCTTGCCGAAGATGACGGCACGGCCGCCGGAGCGTTCCATACCGTCGGCGAGGCAACGGATGAGGGTCGTCTTGCCGGCGCCGTTGGGGCCCACCAGACTCAGCAGCTCGCCACGCCCGACCTTGAAGCTGATGTCCTGCAGCACCCGCAGGCTGCCGAAGTGGCGGGCCACGCCTTCCACCACCAGGGGCGCCGCCGCGCCGTCGGCAACGACCCGCGATCGCGCCGGACGCAACTCGGGCGCCGGCTTGGCGGCCGGCTGGCGGCGCAACAGGCGGCGCAGGCCCTTGCCGAGCTCGGGCCGCAGCCCCTGGGGCAGCGCGACGATGACCAGGACGAAGGCAATACCTATCAGCAGCTTCCACACGAAGGGCAGGCTGCCGGACAGATAGGAACTGGTGACGTCGATGGCGATGGTGCCGATGACCGGACCGATGATGGTGCCGCGTCCGCCCAGCGCCACCCAGATCAACAGCTCGGTGCCGAGCAGGAAGCCGGTGAGTTCCGGCGCCACCACGTTGGTAAAGGCGGCGTAGCCGAAACCGGAGACGGCGCCGATGCCGCCCATCACGACCATCAGCAGAATCTTGATGCGCGAGACCGGAATGCCGAGGTAGGCGCAGCGCATCTCGTTCTCGCGGATTGCCACCAGGACGCGGCCCATGTCGCTGCGCACGAAGAGAACCGCCAGGCAGGTGACCAGGATCAGGAAAGCGCCGGCGATCCAGAACCACACCTCCAGATCCCAGTAGTAGGTCGGAAAGCCCGAGAGCCCGCTGCTGGAGCCGGTGAAACGGCCGCCGGCGAAGACCACCTGGGTCAGCACGATGGGCAGCGCCAGGGTCACGATGGAGGCATAGAGCGGCGAGGCGCCATGGTAGAAGGCGAGCCAGCCCACCAGCAGCCCCACCGCCATGGCGGCGAGGATACCGGCGGCCAGCGCCAGCACCGCCCAGCCCGGCCCGAAGCCATAGTGGGTGAAAACCAGGCCGCAGGCGTAGGCACCGATGCCGAAGAAGGCCGACTGCCCGAAGGTCAGCACACCGGTATAGCCCCAGAGGATGTCGACGGTCAGCGCCAGAGCGGCCAGGAACAGCGCGCGGATCAGGATATTGACGGTATAGGTGTCGAGCACGAAGGGCGCCACGATCAGCAAGGCGACCGCCAAGGCACCCCAGCGCAGGACGCGCCCCAGCTCGGCGCGCGGCTTGGCACCGCCGGCAGCGGCCTTCGACTCCGTCATCGCTTCGCCGCTCATCAGCCGATTCCCTGCGGCCGGAGGCGCAGGATCAGCGCCGCCAGCACGACGATGGTGAGCCCCCCGATGATTGGGCTGACGTAGGTGCTGACCACCACCTGGGCACCGCCCAGCAGCAGCGCGACGATCATAAGCCCGGGAATCGACACACCGGAGGCCAGCACCAGCATGAAGGAATTCACCAGCCAGGGCAGACCGAGGTTGGGATCGACCGAGACCAGCGGCGTGATGAGCGCGCCGGCCACGCTGGCCAGCGCCGCTCCCAGGCCGAAGGTGGCGAGGCGCACCTTGGTGCTGTCGATGCCGAGGCCACGCGCCAGGTCCTCGTTCATGATGACGGCACGGGCATTGAGACCGAAACGGGTGAAGTAGAGCAACCCGGTCAGGCCGGCCCCGATGACCACTGCGACCAGCACCAGTAGCAAGCGGTAGGTGGAATACGACAGACCGAGGAACTCGACGGCGCCGCTGATCGGCGGCTCGACGAACTGCACCTCGCGCCCGAAGCCGATGGTGATGAGCTGGCCGATGATGATACCGAGCCCCCAGGTGGCGAGAATGGCATCCAGCGGGCGGGCGTAGAGCGGCCGCACGATGACGTATTCGACCACGAGGCCGAGCACCAGGCCAACAACGGCGGCGAAGGGAATGGCGGCCCAGGGGCTCCAACCGGCCACGGTGGCGATGTAGGCGGCGTAGCCGCCGATGGTCAGGAAGGCGCCGTGGGCGAAGTTGATCAGCTTCATGACGCCCAGGATGATCATCAGGCCGGTCGCCACGGTGAAGAGGATCGCCGCGGTGGTCACGATATCGAGGATGAGAACGCTCACCGCGCCGCCCCTTTCTGGAAGCCGCGCGCCGTTCCCGCCGGCAAGGGCGGGAACGGCGGACGGTTACGGGATCAGAGGTTCGGGCACTGCTCGCCGGGAGCGACGTTATCGAAGCTGCTGATCAGCTTGATGCCGCCATCCGGCTGAACCTGTGCCAGATACATGGTCAGCGGCGCGTGACGCTGCTTGCTCATGGAGATGTCGCCGCGCGGGCCCTTGAAGCTCACCTCGGCAAGCGCCTCGATGACCTTTTTCGGCTCGGCGCTGCCGGCCTTCTCCACCGCGGCCTTGTAGAGGTAGACGGCCTCGTACTGCGGCACGGAGAGATCGTTCGGCGTCTTCAGATCGCCGCCGAAGTGTTCCTCCATGGCGGCCAGGAACTTCTTGTTCTCGTCGCTGGCGATACCGGTGATGTAGGAGGCGGAGATATAGATGCCTGCCGCGTCGGCGCCCATGTTGCGCGCCGTGCCTTCGTCGACCGCGAGGTTGCCGTAGGGAATCTCGACACCGGCCGCACGCAGCTGCTTGGTCAGGGTTACGTTCGGCGCGCCGCCGGCGGTGGAGGTGATCAGCGCGTCGGGGTTTGCCGCCTTCAGCTTGGAGATGATCGGCGTCCAGTCGGTGCCGTCCATCGGCAGGTATTCCTCGCCAAGGACGGTGCCGCCCTGGGTCTCGATGTACTTCTTGGTGAACTCCAGCATGCCGCGGCCAAACGCGTAATCGCTCCCGATCAGGTAGAACGACTTGGCACCCTCGCTGGTCATGAAGTGGTCGACGATCGGCGCCACCTGCTGCTCGGGCACCCAGGCGTTCACGTACATCCACGGGCTGCAGGAGCGACCCTCATAGAACGAGGTATAGATGTAGGGCACCTTGCCGCGGTTGACGATCGGCAGGCCGGCATTGCGCGCCGCCGAAGTCTCCATGGAGATCAGCACGTCGACTTCCTTCTGGAACACCAGCGAGTCAAAAGCCTTCTGCGCGCCCTGGGCACCGCTGCCGTCATCGGCCACCACCAGTTCGAGCTGCTTGCCGAGCACGCCGCCGGCGGCGTTGAGCTCGGACACGGCCAGTTCGGCGGCCTGCACCACCGAGGGGGCGACCACGCTGTTGGCCCCGCTGAGGCCGACCGGCACGCCGATCTTCAGCGTGTCGGCGGCAGCCGCCGGTTGCGCCAGCGCCAGGCCGAGCGCCGCGGCCCCGCCCAGGATTCTAAAACTGTTTCGCATGTTCATGACTGTCTCCCAGTTGTCCCTGTGATGGGTCTTGCTTGGTCCCAAGCTTCAGTAGCTGCCGGGCTTGACCTCGGTGCCCAGCATCTCGTCGTAAAGGTCGGTCCGGCGGTCGTGCAGGATGTTGTTGTGCGCGTTCCACGCCCGCTTGGCGCGGGCCTCGGCCGGATTGACGTCGGCATAGATGATCTCTTCGTTCTCGGCGCTGGCCGGGCCGCCGATCGGCCAGCCGGTATAGCTGACGATCAGGCTCTGGCCGACGAAGGGCTGGCCGCGCTCCTCGCCGACGCGGTCGGCGGCGGCGACGTAGACACTGTTGGTGTGCGCGGCCCCCATGCAGAGGATGTTGGCCATCGCCTCGCGCGCCGGGTCCTGCCCCGGGATCGGCACCCAGTTCGTCGGCAGGCAGATGATATCGGCGCCCTGCAGCACGCACAGCCGGTAGCACTCGGCGAACCAGGTATCGTAGCAGATGAAGACGCCCAGCCGCCCGACCGGCGTCTCGATGACCGGAAAGCCGAGATCCCCAGGTGTGAAGAAGAGGTTCTCCTTGTCCCAGAGATGGACCTTGCGATAGGTGGCGAGATAGCCGTCAGGACCGATCACCACGGCGGAATTGTAGAGCGTGTCGCCGGCCCGCTCGTTGATCCCGGCGACGATGTGGACCTTCAGGCGTGCCGCCAGCTCGGTCCAGGCCTGGCAGGTCGGCCCGCCGGGCACCGGCTCGGCCAGGGCGGTGGCCTCCTCCAGGCTCTCGAAGACGTAGCCGGAGTTGCACAGCTCCGGCAGCACGATCAGCTCCGCGCCCTCGGCAGCGGCAGCCTCGATGAAGCGGCAGGAAGCGGCGACGTTGTCGTCCTTGTCGCCGACCGTGGGCCGCATCTGCACACAGGCGACGCGCACCTTGCGGTCCGCGCTGTCTGCCCCCTCACCCATCTTGCCTTACCCCTGATGTGGAAAATTGCCCTTGGGCGTTTTTTGTTGTTCGGGGAGAATTCCACAAGGTTTATACTCAGTCAAGTGACTTGAATTATAGTAAAGTAAGTGGACAAACGATACCGATGCCTTAAGCTGTGGGCAACAGGACCAGAGAGGGTGGTACAAGAACGGTGGACAAAGGCGCAGCGCCACAGGGCATCGCGGGAAGAGACAGAGGACAGCCAGCCGTGGCATTGCAAACGCTCGAGCACGACATCGGGACCAAGCTGCGCATGATGCGCCGTATGAACAAGATGCGGCTGAAGGACGTGGCGGAAGCGGTCGACTGCTCGGAAAGCCTGTTGTCCAAGATCGAGAACAACAAGGTCGAGCCGTCGCTGAAAGTTCTGCACCGCATCACCGCGGTGCTCGGCACCAGCATCGCCGAACTCTTCGCGGCCCGGCGCGACAACGAGATCACGGTCCAGCGCCTGGGCGCCCGCACGGTGGTCGTCACCCGCGCCACCGAACACGGCGGCGCGGTCAGCCTGGAGCGGATCATCCCTTTTGGCGACGACCAGTTGCTGGACGCCAACATCCACATCGTCGATCCCAAGACCGACAGCGGCGGCGACATCACCCATGCCGGCGAGGAGGTGGGTTACGTCCTGGAGGGTGAACTGGAACTCACCATCGAGGACGAAACCTTCTTCCTTGCCGCCGGCGACTCATTCTATTTCCGCTCGGAACTGCGCCACCGCTACTACAATCCAGGCGAAGTGACCACGAAAGTCCTGTGGGTCAACACGCCGCCCACCTTCTAGAGCGACCACATCACTGGACCGCCCCCTAACCCGCCACCTTGCCCTTGGTGGCGGTGATCAGGCCGTAGGTCTGCGGCTCCCGATGGAGGGCGAAGTTGAAGATGTTGTCCTGGATCGCACGGCAGCGGTCGAGGTCGCAGGCCTGCACGATGACCTCGTCATCCAGCGTCTCGCATTGCGCCATGATTTCCCCGGTCGGCGCGATGATGCAGCTGCCGCCGATCAGGTCGCAGCCCTCCTCCCTGCCCGCCTTGGCGACACCGACCACCCAGGTGCCGTTCTGGTAGGCACCGGCCTGCATGACCAGGTGATTGTGGAAGTCCTGCAGGTGGTCCTGTTCCGGCGCCAGGGCGTAGTGCTGCGGCGTGTTGTAGCCGAGCATCACCATCTCGACACCCTGCAGCCCCATCACCCGGTAGGTCTCCGGCCAGCGGCGGTCGTTGCAGATACACAGGCCCAGGCGCCCGCCAAAGGCCTCGAAGACCGGAAAGCCGAGATCGCCGGTCTCGAAGTAGCGCTTCTCCAGGTGCTGGAACGGCCGCCAGGACTCGTTCTCGCGGTGGCCGGGCAGATGCACCTTGCGGTACTTGCCGAGAATCTCCCCCTTGGGGCTGACCAGGATCGAGGTGTTGAAATGATGGCCGTCCGGCGTCAGCTCGGCATAGCCGAGGTTGAAGCCGATGCCGAGTTCCCGGGCGAGATCGAACAGCGGCTGGACGGCGGCGTTCGGCATCTCTTGCTCGAAAAAGGCATCGACGTCGGCCTGGTCCTCGAAAAACCAGCGCGGAAAGAAGGTGGTGAGCGCCAACTCCGGAAACACCACGAGACCGGCGCCCTTTGCCTTGGCCTCGCGCATCATGGCGCAGAGGCGGGCAACGGTGGACTGGCGCGATTCGTTGCGGGCGATAGGGCCGAGTTGGGCGGCGGCAACGGTGAGGATACGGGACATAGGCTTTCTGGGTCTTTCTTATCGGCTCGCGGCGGAAAGCATGACCTGCAGCAGCAGGTTGGCCCCGGCGGCGATTTCCACCGGCGTCGTGTACTCCCGCACGTTGTGGCTGATGCCGTCCTTCGACGGCACGAAGATCATCGCGGTGGGACAGTTGGGCGCGAACATCTGGGCGTCGTGGCCGGCACCCGAGGGCATCCGGCGCACCGAATGGACAAGACCCTGCGCCGTCGCCGCGACCAGATCGACCATCGCCGGGTCGAAATCCACCGGCTCGAAACGGGCCAGGCGGCGCGCGGTGATCTCCACCCCTTCGTCCCGCGCCAGGGTCACCACGCGGTCGGCCATGCGCTGCTCGGCCTCACACAAGGCCGCTTCGTCGGTGTTGCGTAGGTCGACGGTCACCCGGGCACGCCGGGCGATAACGTTGATCAGGCTGGGCTCCAGCGCGATGACGCCAGCGGTGCCGACCTGGTCGCCGCCCATGTCGCGGGCGATCTGGCGGGCCTCGGTGGCGATGGCGGCGGCAACGTAGCCGGCGTCGTGGCGCAGGCGCATCGGCGTGGTGCCGGCGTGGTTGGAGGTGCCGGCGATGCAGTATTCGGTCCAGGAAATTCCTTGTACGCCGGTAACGGCGCCGATCTCGATGCCTTCTTCCTCCAGCACCGGGCCCTGCTCCACATGCAGCTCGAAGAAGTTTTTGGCGCGGAAGACACCGACCGGCGCGGCACCGTCGTAGCCGATACGCTTCAGGTCCTCGCCCACCGTGGTGCCGTCGATGCCGCGCACGGCGAGACTCTCCTCCAGCGAAAGCGCGCCCTGGTGGACGCCGCTGCCCATCATGTCCGGCGCGAAGCGCGCGCCCTCCTCGTTGGTGAAGAAGCCGACCGCCAGCGGGTGTTGCGTGGTCAGGCCCGCGTCGTTCAGGGTCTCGATGACTTCCAGGCCGGCCAGCACGCAGAGATTGCCGTCGTAAAGGCCGCCGGTCGCCACCGTGTCGATGTGGGAACCGGTCATCACCGGCGGGCCGTCCGTCCTCCCGGCACGAAGTCCGACCACGTTGCCGATGCGGTCGGTCCTGACCTCAAGGCCAAGGTCCTTCATCCAGCCAACGACAAGATCGCGGCCTTGCCGGTCAGCGTCGGTCAGCGCCAGACGGCAGACACCACCGCCTTCCAACGCGCCGACCTCGCCCAGGCGGAAGATCCGCTCCATCAGGCGGTCGCCGTCGATGCGCAGATTGCCCAGGGCATTGCTCATGCGGCAACCTCCTGCCAGGGGCGCCCGACCACCTGGCGATACATCGCTTCGTCGGTCGCCCCCTCGCTGCCGCTGACCAAAACGTGGGAATGGTGGTCGAAGCCGAGATCATCCTGGGCGGCGTCGTCCTGAGCCACGGCGATCACTGCGGCCAGTCCGGCGACGCCGGACTCCCCGCCCACCAGGCGTGGATCGCCGTCCACGCCCTCGGCCAGCAGGCGCATGGTTGCTTCGGCCGCCGCATCCGGCAAGCTGACCATCGCTCGCGCGCCCGGCTGGAGTATCTCCCAGGCCAGTTGCGAGACCTCGCCGCAGGCCAGGCCACTCATGAAGGAATCGGTGTCGCCGGTAATTGCCGTCGGCTGCTGCTTCGTGAGGCTGGCGAACCAGCAGGCGCACTGCTCGGGCTCGACCAGCACGACGCAAGGCAGGTCCCTGCCGAAGGTCTCCCAGAACTGGGCCGTCACCGCCGCGGCCATGCCGCCGACGCCGGCCTGCAGGAAAATGTGAGTCGGCAAGGGACCGCCGCCCAACTGCTCGATGATCTCAGCGGCCATCACGGCGTAGCCCTGGGTGACGTCGCGCGGCGCCTCCACGACCGTACCGTCAGTCGTGTCGGGAATGACATGCCAACCCTCGCGGCGGGCAACGGCGAAGGCCTCCCGCACCGCGTCGTCGTAGCTGCCGGGATGGCGCCGCACCTCGGCGCCGTAAGCCGCAATGGCCCTTTCGCGCGCCTCGGTCACCGCCTCGTTGATATAGATGACGCAGCGGCAGCCGAACATCCGCGCGCCCCAAGCGACGGCACGCCCGTGGTTGCCGTCGGTCGCGGCCGTCACAGTGATGCCAGCGACGATGTCTTTGTGAGTGCCGTCGAGGATCTCCGCCGGGTCGATGTCGTCGCGCCCGGTGCGAGCAGCGACCTCGCGCAGGAGGCAGCGTTGCACCGCGTAGGCGCCGCCCAGCGGTTTGAAGCTGCGCAGGCCGAAGCGCTCGGCCTCGTTCTTGTAGGAAATGCGCCCGACATGCAGGGCCTTGGCCAGCCCCGGCAGACCGACCAGGGGCGTCGGCCGGTAACCGGGCCAGGCGGAGATGCAGCGCCGGGCCTGGTCAAGGCCCCGGCGGTTCAGCACGGCGACCTGCCGGGGGCCGTAAGGGGCGTGCTGCCGATAGCCCGGATTAAGGTCCCAGTGAAAGGGGAAGCGGGGAAGCGTGGTGGACATGGTTTCGATTTGATGCGTTCGTTCGGGCCTTCATGGCCCCGGCGGCGGGGCCGGGCGCAGAACACGCCCGGCCCCTGCGGGATTTTACATCTTGGCTTCGTCGATGGCTGCCATCATGGCATTCAGCATGTCGACGCCTTCGGCACCCAGGCTCTCCTCGATCAGCTTGCGCACCGCCGGCTGGGCCGCAGCGGCGAACTTGGCCTGCTCCGTCGGTGTAACGACGTTCACTTCCATCTTCTGCGCCAGCTTCGGCAGGCCGCGCTCGGAGGCCTCGATAACGCGGGAAACGCCGCGCCCCGCCTCAGTGGCGACCTCGGAGGCCCAGGAGACGATCTTCTGATGCTCGGGGCTGAGGCTGTCGTAGAAGCCCTGGTTCATCGTCCAGATGTAGGGGGTGATCACGTGGTTGGTGATCGAAAGGTATTTCTGGACCTCGTCGAACTTGGCGAAGGCGATAATCGGGATGGGATTCATCTGGCCATCGGCGACGCCGGTCTGCAGCGACGTATAGACCTCCGCCCAGGGCAGCGGGGTCGCCTGACCGCCGAGGGAATCGACCATCGCCTTGTGGGTCGGCAGGGTCATGGTGCGGATCTTCAGGCCCTTCATATCCTCGACCGAGGTGATCGGCCGCTCGGAATTGGAGAAGGCGAAGAAGCCGCCGGAGTCGATCATGCCCAGGACCTTCAGGCTGGTCTTGGACTCCAGGTCGGCGGTGAACTTCTTGCCGAAGGCGCTGCGCTGGTCGATCACCTTGGTCGCGACGGCGATGTTCGGGAAGGCGAAAGGAATGTCGAAGACGCCGACCAGCGGGTAGTGCTGGGCAATGCCGCCGGCCGAGGAGATGGTCGACTCAACGATGCCGTCGCGAACCTGCTGGATGACCTCGTTGTCCTTGCCCAGCTGGCCGTTGGGATACAGCAGCACTTCGATATCGCCGCCGCTGGCGGATTCGACCAGCGACTTGAAGATGGCGGTCATCGCGCCGGAATTGCTCTCGAAGGGATCGGCCGGGTTCAGGTGCCCGACGCGGATGGTGACGTCGGCGGCCAGCGCCGAACCTGTAAAGGATGGGGCAAGCGAAGCGGCGAGCAGGGCCGCCGTCGCGGAAGGAATGAGTTTTTTCAGGACTGTCATGGTTTGCCTCCTAGTTCAGCATTTTTATTGACGACAGGGGTTCAAAATCCGAGCCAACGGGGTACCGCGAGCGTAAGACCCTCCCAGTAAGCGATGAGGATCAGCACCAGCACCTCGGCGAGCAAAAACGGCCACAGAGAGCGGGTAATGTTCTCGATCTTCTCCTTGGTGACCGAGGCGAGTACGAAAAGGCAGGCGCCCACCGGCGGCGTCATCAGCGAGATGTTGAGCGCCAGGATGATCATGATGCCGGCGTGGACCGGGTTCATGCCGATGTGCGCAGTGAGCGGCGCCAGCACCGGGGCCAGGATGATCAGCGTCGCGTTGATGTCCATGAACAGGCCGATGAACAGCAGCAGGCCGATGATCATGGCGATGATCACGTTGGGGTCGTCGGACAGCGCCAGGAAGCTGTTGGCCACCGCCTGGGGGATCTGGTTGAAGGTCATCCACCAGCCGAGGATCGAGGCCGAGGCGATGATCAGAAAGATCACGCCGGTGATGCGCACGGTCCTTACGCACATGTCGTAGAGGTCCTGGAAGGTGAGCTGGCGATAGATCAGCCCGCCGACCGCCAGGGCATAGGCGACGGCGATGGAGGCCGCCTCGGTCGGCGTCGCGATGCCGCTCAGGATCGATCCCAGGATGAAGACCGGCAGTACCAGGGCCAGGATCGACTTGCGGAAGGCAAAGAGGATCTCGCGCAGCTGGGGGCCGCCCTCGGCTTTGGGCAGGTTGAGGCGCTTGCCCATCGCCGCGATCACCGCCATGCAGATGGCGCAGATCAGCAGGCCCGGCACGATGCCGGCGGCGAACAGCCCGGCGATGGAGACCCCCATGATGGAGCCGTAGATGACCTTCAGGGTGGACGGCGGGATGGTCGGCCCGATGAGCGAGCCGGCGGCGGTCACCGCGCAGGCGAAGGGTTTGGAGTAACACTGCTTCCCCATGGCCGGTACCAGAGTATTGCCGAAGGCAGCGGCATCGGCGGTGGCCGCGCCGGTAATACCGGCGAACATCACCGAGGCCAGCATGTTGGAATGGGCCATGCCGCCACGCATCCACCCCACCAGCGCCGAGGCGAAGAGCACCAGGTTGGTGGTGATGCCCGAGCGGTTCATGATTTCGCCGGCCAGGATGAAGAACGGCATGGCGAGGAAGGGAAACAGGTCCAGTCCCGCGAACATGCGGTCCGGGGCCATCATCAGGAAGCGCCCACCGCCCATGTCGAAGATGCCGACCAGCCCGGCAATGCCGAGGGCGAAGCCGACCGGCATGCCGAGCAGCAGCAGACCGAAAAATGCAACGGCCACCCAAATCATCGTCTAGATCTCCACCCGCTCGGCGGCGGTGATGCCGTCAGAGGAAAAAAAGTCGTGGATGGCGACCAGCACGAGTTGGATACACGCAAGTCCCGCCGCCAGCGGCACGCCGATGAAGGGATAGGCCTTGGGGATGGTCCCAATCATGGTGTAGCGGCCGAAGCCGCGTTCGACGAAGTCCAGGCCATAGAAGAAGATGACGGCGAAGAACCCGAAGGCGATGACGTCGAAGGCCACCGCCAGGACCTTGCGGACCCGGGGCGGAAACTGGTCGAAGACCACCAGCACACCGATGTGCTCACGGTGACTGATCCCGCTGGAGACCGCCAGCAGCGCCGCCCAGATCATCAGGTAGCGCGCCAGTTCCTCGGTGAAGGTCCAGCCCAGCGGCAGCAGGTAGCGCACCAGGACGCCGAGCCAGACGTCGAGGATCAGCAGCACCAGCAGCAGCACGCAGAAGCGTTCCACCAGCCAGTTCAGACGACGGCTCGCCCGGATCGCCTTTTTGTCGAGAGTGTTCACCCTGTCCCGCCCCACCCGGCTTTGCTTGCCGGGACTTGTTTGTGTGCCCCTGAGGACTGTTTTCCAGCCCGGCCGATACTCTGAAATTCATTTTTTGGATTGTCAAGAAACCTGAAACTTGCGTTTCAACCAATGGCTGACTACCCTTGCCGCGAAGTCACAGGTGTCGCGAAGCCATCGGCAGTCCCCCGGGAAGAGTGGCTTAAGGAAGAGCGGCTCAGGAAGACAAGGGCATGGCGGTCAAGAAACCCGCAAAAACCAGCGGCAACGGAAAGGCCAAGGGCGGCCGGCCGGCAGCGGCGGCTTCGGTCGAAAGCCGCATCAAAGCGCGCTATCCGGAGCTGCCCGAGAGCGAGCGGCGCATCGCCGACCTGATCCTGGAATTCCCCGGCGAGATGGCCGCCTACTCCGCCACCGAACTGGCCGCGCTCTCCGGCGGCTCCAAGGCGGCCGTCACCCGTCTGGTCCAGCGCATCGGCTTTGCCAACTACGACGAGGCGCGCCGCGCCGCCCGCGACGCCCAGAGCTGGGGCTCGCCGCTGTACCTGATGGCCCGCGAAACCGAGAAAACCGGCTTCAGCGCCCGGGTACGCCAACACATCGAGACCGACGCGCACAACATCGCCCTGACCCTGGAGACCCTGCGCGGCGATGCCTTCAACGACATGGTGGCAGCAATCTGCAAGGCGCGCCGTGTGTTCCTGCTGGGCTACCGCAACAGCCACTACCTGGCCGGTTACGCCCGCTGGCAGATCATCCAGGGGCGCGGCGACGTCTACCTGCTGCCGGCGGCCGGCGAGACCATCGCCGAGGAACTCGCCGACCTCACCGCCGAGGACGTGCTGATCGTCATCGGCTTTCGCCGCCGTGTCGCCCAGGTGCCCCAGGCCATGGCGGTGGCGGCCCAGACCGGCACCCGTATCCTCTACATCACCGACCGCGCGGCGCCGGCCTCCCCTCATGCCACCTGGACGATCCCCTGCGCGGTGCGCGGCATGGATATGTTCGACCGCTACGCCGCGGCCATGTCGCTGCTGCACTTCCTCTGCGTCGCCATCGTCGAGAAGCTGGGCGGCCCCGGCCGCGCCCGCCTGCAGCACATCGAGACCCTGCACGAAGAGCTGCACGACTTCGATTGAGCCCGAGGTGCGGTCAAGGCCCGCCGCCTTTGCCTCGACCCGCCGGACTATCCACCCGCCGCCCGACGCTTCGGCGAAAGGGCGGGATCCAACGCCACGGCGGTCTTGAAGAAGGTACGCAGAATCTTGTCGTACATGGCCGGATGCTTCCAGTACTCGACGTGTGCGGCGCCGAATTTGGCACCCATCGTCAAGGCCTGGTTGTCGACATCGAAGGCATCGAGGTGGCCGCTGATCGGATCGTTGCAGTCGAAGAAGTTGATCCAGGTGACGTCCGGCAGGTTGCCGCTGGTCTCGTCCGCCAGAGGCAGCCGCTCGGCACCGCGGACGGAGTGCGAGAGCTTCTGCTTGAAGCTGTGCAGGTGGACCAGTATCTGCTCGCGCAGAATCTGGTCGTCCTTCACATCGGCCTGGAAGAAGAAGAAGGTTTTGTCGAGGGGACTGCCGAAGGTCACCAGTCCGCGCAGGCGCCGGTAGCTCTCCTCATCGCAGCCGTCGCCGGCCAGGACCGGCGGCGCCTTGTGCAGCCGGTTCAGGGCATCGTAGGCCACGACACTGCCCAGCGAATGGCCGAGGACAATCACCTGGTCGTAGCGCTTGTCCATCAGCAATGCCTCGATCGCCATGCGCGCATCGGTCAGCATCTGCTGGCGCACCGGAAACAGCTTGGCCTTGCGGTCGGTCTGCGTATAGACGGCGACGTCGCCGACGTAGTCGATCACCACGGCCTTCAGCCGGCCGGAGACGCTTTTGTACAGCCACTTGATGAAGCGGTTAGCCGGCAGGACGTCTTCCACGAAGGCCATCAGCGGCAGCATCACCGGCACGGCATAGCCCAGCAGATGCAGGTAGCAGTTGCTGTGCAGCCGGTCCGATCCGGGCTCCAGCATCCGGTTCAGCGGCGAATCCTTGTTCTGCCTGGCCCGCTCCCGCAGATTGGGACCGCCCTTGGCAGGGTTGTAGTATTCGCGCGCAAAGCGCGACGCCCCCTTCAGCCAGTCGGAAATGTCGGCGAGAGTCGCCTTGCCGGTCATGCGGTAAGCCCAGTAGTGCTCGTAGACGTCGATCTGCGGGCCGGTCCGGGAGTCCATCGCCACATAGTATTGCTGCCACGACTCCCAGTCGCTCATCCCCTTGCGGCCCACCTGCCGGTGGAACAGATCGTATTTGCAGTTGAACAGTATCGAGGCGGCCGGAAGCAGCCCCTGCGTGAAAGAGTCCAGGGTCTCGAAGGGATTCTGTTGACCGATCCCGTGGATAACCAGCATAGCCGTGCGGCCCTTGCCCGACATGACAACCTCCTGCGCGATCAATATGGACGCTTTGGGAACGAGAGGGGCATGGCGACGAGAGAAGCAGACCCGACAGGCAGCACGAGGACAGCGGCCGCGAGCGGCCGGCCGGGCGACGCCGTCAATCGGTCCGGCTCTGCATCAAATGGCCCCCTTCGGACGACCCGCTCCGGGTCCGTGGCCATTTTTCTTAGAAGTCGCCCCCGTTGGCCGGCGGGACGCCTAGAATCCCGTCAATAGCGACCTCCATAGGGTTATAATCGTTATGATTGCATATTTTCGGACAGAGAAACTCGCGATAAAGAGGTAATCGCCGGCGCCGGAGACTCCCCCGGCAGCCGCCCTGTCAGGCCCCCCTGGGCACCGCTGGCCGCTACCTTGATCCTTAACGGTTTACTACCAAAATCCTGGCATAGTCCCAGCTCAGGCTGGATTCTTCCGGATAGAGTGGACCCATGGAAAAGATTCTCGCCGGCATCGGGGCGGTGCTGGCCACACTGATCGTGCTAGCCATCTTCCTGACCAACCATGAAGTCGCCCAGCGCCACGCCAAGACGTCGGTCGCGATGTTCGATCTCGACCCGGCACAGGTCGACCGCATCGCCATCGAAGGGGCGGCCGACCAGCAGACCGTGCTGCTGCGCAGCGGCGATGGCTGGCGGCTGCCGGACTTCGGCAACTTCCCCGCCGACCGCCAGAGGATCGAGGACATGCTTCACCGCCTGCTGGCGATCCGCGAGGACTTCCCTGTCGACTCCAGCCCCGAGGCGCTGATCCGCTTCAAGCTGGCCGACGACGATTTCGAACGCCGCATCATCCTGTCCGGCGGCGACAAGACTCTGGCGACGCTGTACGTCGGCACCCCGGAAGGGCCGCGCCAAGTGCATGCCCGCCGCGCCGGCAGCGATGACGCCTATGCCGTTGCCTTCGGCCTGTTCGATGTGCCCCTCGCCGCCGCCGACTGGACCGACAAGGGCGTCGCGCAGATACCGCAGGACGACATCGTCGCCCTCCAGGTCAACGGCCTGCACCTTGTCGCCCCCATCGCCGGCGACGCCGGGACGGCCTGGCAACTGGACGGCGACGCGGAGGGCAGCCCGGAGGGCGCCGAACTGAAGCCGGCGGCGGCGGTTCGGCTCGCCAGCCGCCTGTCGGCACTGCGGGTCGAGCAGGTGCTGGGGACCGAAACCGATCCCGGCGACGGCCTCGCCGAGCCGCAGCTGCGCCTCGGCGTCACCCGCAAGGACGGCAAGCGGGTCGACTACCGTCTGGGCCGTGCCGCCATGACCGGTGTCTACACCCTGAAGGTCTCGACCCGGCCGGAGCATTTCCGCGTGTCGAGCTACACGGCTCATCAGTTGATCGAAGCGGCCCGGCGCGACACGCTGCTGGCCAAGCCCAAGCAGAACGTGGCAGCTCCCCTCTCCAACTGACTGTCAGCGCCGCGCTTTGGCAACCCTGGGGCCCTTGCCACGCGGCTTCGGCGCCACCATGCCAGGGATGTAGCTGTCGGAGACGAAACTGCGGCAATGAGCCTGGAAAGCCTCGATGAGGCGTGAGGGCTGCGCCTGTGCCGCCGTCGCCATGCCCAGCGCCATGGCCTGCGGCTTGCCCGCCAGCGGCACGCGCACCAGGCGGCGGCCGTCCAGCGCCTGGTCGGAGCGGGGCCGCGCATTGCCCAGGGTGTAGCCGTAGCCGTTGGCGACCATGGTGCGCACCACCTCCTGGTGGGCCGAGCGGGCATGGATGTTCGGCGTCAGGCCCTCGGCCATGAAAATTGCGAGGAAATATTCACGGCTGAGCGGCAGGTCGAGCAGGATCATCGGCTCGTCAACCAGCTCGGCGAGACTCACCGTCGACTGCTTGGCCAAGGGGTGCGTTTCGCTAACCAGAACGTGCGGCGGCAGGGTCGCCAGCGGTTCGAAAGCGATGTCGTCGGTCAATTGCAGGTCATAGGTCAGCGCGATATCGACCTCGGCCTTGCGCAGGCCGTCCAGCAGGCGCTCCTGGTCGTCTTCCACCTGATGCACCCGCACGTCGGGATAGGACGCCATGAAGGAGTGCGACAGCTCCGGGATCACCATCGGCGCCAGGGTGACCAGACAGCCGACCGTCAGCCAGCCGCGGATCTGCCCGCTGGCCTCGCCCGCCGCGTCGTACAGCGCCTCGGCCTGCTGCAGCAGTGCCTTGGCCTCGCGCAGCAGGCGCCGCCCGGCGGGGGTCAGCGACAGGCCCTGGGCGTGGTGGCGCAGGAACAGCTGCACCCCCAGTTCCTTTTCCAGGTGGGAGATCGCCGTGGAGATCGACGGCTGCGAAATGGCGATGCGCTCGGACGCCAGGGTGATGCTGCCGGTTTCCCCGGCGGCGACGAAGTATTCGAGCTGGCGCAGCGTGAATCGCATGGCCCAGGTTTAACCCAGCCTCAGGCGCTTGGGAAGCAAGGGGGCCTCCCCGGTAGCCTCAGGAATCGCCGGGCACGCCGTAGCCGGGGGCCTGTGTGGGATCGAGAGCCCGGGTGACGTAGTCGTCGAGCTGCGGCTTGTAGAGCGTCCAAAGCTGGGCCAGCGCGCCGATGGGGTCGGTCTCGTGCCAGTCGACCCGCAGGTCGGCGACCGGCCAGGCAACCTCGCGCACCAGCAGCAGACCCGCCGAGTGCACCGGCCCGGCCTCGCCGCCGGCGGCGAGGCCCGCCTTCATCGCCGTGATCAGGCGGTCGCCCAGGTGGCCGCTGGAGCCTTCGAAAATCGCCACCATGGCTTCGGGCACGTCGGCGTTGTCCAGCAGGTTGCCGGCGGCAACCGCATCCCGCCCTCGCGCGACTGCATGCACCCCCAGGGTACGGGCCCCTTCGTGAGCAGCGGTGCGCCCGGCAATGTCGATGGCGGCCAGCTGGCGGAATTCCATATGCGGCGCGGAAGCGGCGACCTGGGCGATGGCGTCCTCGGCGCTGGCACCGCCGGCCATGACGTCGAGCACCCAAGGGCCCAACGCCGGGTCGGTGATGTTCTGGCTGGCCACCGCGCCGACGCCCGCACGGGCATAGGCGCAGCGCGCGGCCACCGCCGGAGATGAGGACGAAACGGCAAGGCCGAACATACCGGTGTCGGCGCAGCGCGCGGTGATCGAGAAGGTCATGCGCTCAGGACTCGTCGGGGATGACGGCGGTGCCGTCGATTTCGACAAGCCAGTCGGGCCGGGCGAGCGCGGAAACCACCAGGCCGGTCGACACGGGATACACGCCCTTGATGTATTCACCCATGGTCCGATAGACCGCCTCGCGGTGGCGCACATCGGTGATATAGACGACGACCTTCACCAGATGCTCCATCGTGCCGCCGCATTCCTCGATCAGTTGCTTGATGTTCTGCATGACCTTGTGGGTCTGTTCGACCGGATCGTGACTGCCGATGTTCTTGGCGTCGTCCAGGTTCTGCGGGCACTGGCCGCGCAGATAGACCGTCCGCCCGCCGCGTGTCACCACCGCCTGGCAGAGGTCGTTATCCAGCTTCTGCTCGGGGTAGGTGTCTTTGGTATTGAACTTGCGAATTCGGGTATGGGTCATCTCGGTCTCCGTCGGATCGGGCATCGGGGCCGCGGCGCGCGCCGCACGGCCTTTACCCTCCCCCTTGTTTCCTGGCTAGGCGTCTTCGGTCCGGCGTTCCGCCGGGCTGCGGTACTGCCGATAGCTGCGTTGCGTCGCGATATGATCGGCCACATGCCTGGCATCGTGCCAGACACCCCATATAAAGGTCGACCCCCGGCGCGACTGCCATGGCAATCCCAGGAAATAGATTCCCGGCTCCCACGACACACCGCGTTGGTGCTTTGGTGCGCCCTTTTCATCGAAGGCGTCAACCTTCAACCAACTGTAGTCACGGCTGAAACCCGTTGCCCAGATGATCGAGGTCACGCCCGCCTCGGCCAGATTCAGTTCCAGAATCGGGCTGGTCACGCAATCGGGGGCCGGGTCGATGATGTGCGCTTCGGGCTCTTGCGGCAGATCGAGGCCGTTGCGGGCGACATAGGCGTCGGCTTCTTCCAGCATCGACAGGTAGTAGGCATCGCCCTGTGCGATGTTGTCCGCCAGGTCCGGCGCGAAAGACAGCACGCCGTCTTCATATTTTTCCGTCCGGCCGACCAGCGTCATGCCCTGCGCGGCGAAACGCCGGAAGTCGACCGTGTGGCCCCCCTGCGCCCCGCTGACCGCGATGGTGACATGTTCCGTGCCGGGCACCAGGGCCGCGACATCCCACTTGCCGAGCACCCCCAGCCACCAGACGAAATCACGGCCCCGGTAGGCGCGCGGCGGGCGATCGTGCGGGCCGACCGACAGATAGACCCGCCGGCCCGCGTTCATCAGTTCCTCGGCGATCTGCGCACCGGACGATCCGGCGCCCACCACCATAACGGCGCCCTCCGGCAACTGGTCCGGGTTGCGATAGTCGAAGGAATGAATCTGGGTGAAGGGCGCCTCCTGGGGAACAAGAGGCGGGATGACGGGATGCTGGAAGGCTCCGGTGGCGGCCACCACATTGATGGCCTCGATCACACCTTCGGAGGTTTCCACGCGGAAGCCGGGGCCGCCGGCTTTTCTTTCCACGGACCTGACCTCGACGCCACAGCGGATGGGCGCGTCAATCCGCTTTGCGTATTCGACGAAATAATCCGCAATGCTCTCCTTGGCGGGAAAGCCGTCGGGATCGATATCGGAGAATTCCATGCCCGGAAAGCGGTCATGCCAGGCCGGGCCGTTGGCGACCAGGGAGTCCCACCGGCCCGTGCGCCAGCGTTCGGCAATGCGGTCCCGCTCGAGAACGAGATGCGGAATGCCATTGTTGCTCAAGTGTTCGCTCATGGCGACGCCTGCCTGACCGGCGCCGACCACGAGTGTGTCTATGTTTTCAACGGAGGCTGCCGGGGCCATGTCCGGGTCCTTTGCTGGCATTCGATGATGTCGCGGATCGGCGCGCCCTGCCCCCGGGCCTGTGCGGATCGTGTCATCCCCTACCCCGTTTATCCGCCCCCAGGCGTCATCCTTGCCCGGGCACGGATCATTGCGCCAAAGCCAGCCTCAAAAAAAGTATGCGTTTTGGAGCCATTGCTTCAGAAATATTGAAGCAATGGCTGCGGATGGCGGGTTCGCGGCCGCTAGGAGGACAACTCAGCGCCCGAGGGCAGCATCGACCGCCTCGCCCAGGCGGGTAACGATTTCCTCCAGCCCCGCTTCGTCAACGTTGTAGGGCGGCGCGACGAGGATGTGGTCGCCGCGCAGGCCGTCCAGGGTGCCGGCACCGGGATACACCAGCAGGCCGCGCTGCATCGCCTCCGCCTGAATGCGTGCGGCGGTCTTGCCCGCCGGATCGAAGGGGGTCTTGCTGCCGCGGTGCTCGACCAGTTCGATGGCCTGCAGCAGGCCCCGGCCGCGAATGTCGCCGACGAAGGGATGATTGCCGAAGCGCGCGGTCAGGCGCTCCATCAGGCGCTGCCCCTGCGCCCGCACGTTGCGCAGCAGATCCTCATCGCGCACGACCTGTTGCACCGCCAGGGCGGTGGCGCAGGCGACCGGATGGGCGCCGTAGGTGTGACCGTGTACGAAGCCGCCGCTGCCCTCGGCGAAGACGCGGTAGACCTCGGCGGTGCAGAGCACCGCGGCGATCGGCAGATAGCCGCCGCCCAGTCCCTTGGCCAGGGTAACGATGTCCGGATGGATGCCTTCCTGCTCGCAGGCCAGGAAAGTCCCGCAGCGACCGGCACCGCACATCACCTCATCGAGGATCAGCAACACACCGTAACGGTCGCAGATTTCGCGGATACGCTTGAAGTAGCCGGGCACCGGCGGCACCGCGCCGGTGGTCGCACCGACCACGGTTTCCGCCACGAAGGCCATGACGTTTTCCGGTCCGGCGTGCAGAATCTCGGCTTCCAGGCTGTCGGCGGCCCGTTCGGCGTAGTCGGCCAGGCTCTCCTCCGGCAGGCGGTGGTGGTATTCGAAGCAGGGTGCCGCCTTCGGTCCATCGACTAGCAGCGGCCGGTACGGCGCGCGGCGGCCTGCATTGCCGCCGGCGGCCAGCGCGCCCAGGGTATTGCCGTGATAGCTCTGCTGACGCGCGATCACCAGGTGGCGGCTCTCCTCGCCGCGTTCCAGGGATACTGCCGTGCCATCTTCACCGCAGCCTCGATGGCCTCCGACCCGCTGCTGACGAAGTACACCCGTTCGAGCGGCACCGGCGTCGCGGCGCAGAGGAAATCCGCCAACTGTTCGGCGGCTTCGCTGGTGAAAAAGCCGGTATGGGCATAGTCCAGCGTTGCCATCGCCTGCCGGGCGGCCTCGACCACGCGGGGATCGCCATGGCCGATGCAGGAAACGGCGGCGCCACCGCTGGCATCCAGGTAGCGGCGGCCGAGGCTGTCGACGATTTCAATGCCCCGGGCGCCGACGGCGACGGGCGGCAGGGTAACGGCAGAGCGGTGAAAGACGTGACTCATGGTTCTCGTGCTGATGATCCAGGGGTTACTGGGTGGACTTGTCGTAAGTGCCGGAGGCATAGAGCTGCTTTTCGATTTCCTGGATGCGGTCGGTGGCCTTCTTGCGCAGCTGGGCCAACACCGCGACCGAGAGGGTTTCAACCAGGGCCGCCGCACCGGCGGTCGACGGGAAAAACGACGGGCTCTCGGGGGAGAACAGCAGCGTGACCTCGGCATGCGGCGACAGCGGCGAGGCGCGGCTGTCGGACAGGCTGACCAGACTGGCACCGGACTCGCGCACGGCCTCGGCGATCAGCCGGATCTCCCGACCATAGGGCTGGAAATTGATCGACAGAACCGCGTCGCCCTCGTCCAGCATGGCGAGATCGGCGATCAGCGACGAGCCCTCGCCGCCGAGCAGTTCCACATTGGGACGCAGCATCTTACAGAGATAAGTGAAGGTCAGCCCGGGTCCGCGGCAGCTCATGAAGCCGGCCACGTAGAGACGCTTGGCCTTGGCCAGGATCGCGGCGGCCGCGGCGATGGTTTCCGGCGCGTTGGCCTCCGCCGCATAAGCCAGGTTGGCCTGCTGCACCGCGAAAGTCTCCGTCACCAGCTTCTGGGCGCCATCCAGGGCGACGGCTGCCTTTGCCTTATCGGCGTAGCGCACCGGGCTGCGGCGCAGATGGGCAGCGTAGACCGCGCGCAATCCCGCCCAGTCGGCAAAGCCCAGGGTCCGCGCCAGGCGTACCAGGGTGGCCGGGGCGACACCGGCCTGTGCCGCCACCTCGCGCATCGAGCAGATCACCACGTCGTCGGGATGGTCGACCAGATGGCGCGCGCTCACGGCGAGGCGGCGCGGCAGCTGCGGAATTGCCGCGAGCATCTTGTCGTGCAGGTCCTCCAGGGACATCGGCTCACTCATTGTTCAGTTCCCCATCAGGCTCGGCAGCCACAGGACCGTTGCCGGAAAAGCGATCAGCAGGGTGACGGTGACGACATCGGCCAGCAGGAACCACCAAACGCCGCCGAACACCTCCGCCGTGGTCATTCGGTCGGCCAGGATATTCTTGATGACGAACACATTAAGCCCGACCGGTGGCGTGATGAGACCGATTTCGAGGTACTTCGTGATGATGACACCCGCGTAGATCAGACTGATGTCCGCCGTCTCGAAGACCGGCAGCAACACCGGCAGCGTCAACAGCATGATTCCAATGGGGTCGAGGAACATACCCAGGATCAGGTAGATCAGCGAAACCGAGATAATGATGAGCAGCGGCGACAGATTGCCGCCGATCAGCCCCTGGATGTAGTCGGGAAAGCCGGCGAAGGCGAAGCGCCGCGTCAGCAGCGCGGCGGCGACGGCAATGAGGAAGATCGAGGCCGTCGCCCGGACGGTCTCGACGGCAGCCTTGGTCAACGCTTTCACGCCGAGGCTGCGCTTGGCCAAACCGACGAGGATCGACACGAAGGCACCAACCGCGCCGGCCTCTGTCGCGGAGAAGAAACCGAGAAAGATGCCGCCGAACACGGCAATGACGATCAGAAACAGCGGCCAGGTTTCCGCCAGGCAGGCCAACCGCTCGTGCCAGTCGACCCCGGCCTCACGCGGGGCAAGCGCGGGATTGCGCAGCGTGCGCAGCACGATCATGCCGCAATACATGACCGCGGTCAGGATACCGGGAATGATCGCGCCGATGAAGAGCTCGCTGACCGGCACCTCGGCGAAAACGGCGTAGAGCAGCAGGATGGTGCTGGGCGGGATCAGCGAGCCCATGGTCCCCGCCGCCGCCACGGTGCCGACCGCCAGCTTGGAGTCGTAGCCGCGATCGATCATCGCCGGAACGGCAATCTTACCCATGGCGGCAGCGCAGGCCACCGAGGACCCGGTGACCGAGGAGAACAGCGCGGCACCGCCGACCGAGGCGATCGCGAGGCCACCAGGCAGGAAGGTCAACCAGGCCCGCGCCACGCGGAACAGACTATCGGTCAGGCCCGCCGCCGAGCAGACATAGCCCATGAAGAGGAACATCGGAATCGCACTCAGGCTCCAGTGCGCGGCGAAGGCATGCGGCACCGAGCGCAGCACGCCCCAGGTGACCCGCTCGCCCATCAGGATGTAGATGCCGGCGACCGCCACCAGGCCCAGCGCCGCCGCGACGGGCACGCGTAACACCAGCAGCAGGACCAGGATTCCCAGACCCCAGAGGATCAGATCGATGCTTTCCACAAAACTGTCCTTACGAGGAAGAGTGCACGCCGGGGGAGGCGTCGGTGCCGTCGCCCCACAGGGCGCGGCGAAGCGCACGCGCCGCGCGGACCAGCGTCAGGGCAGCGGTCAGGGCGCCGGCAAGCGGCAGAAAAAAGCGCGGTGGCCAAGTAACAACCGGCACGGTGCCGACAATGAATTCACCCTGGCGCGCGGCCCGCAGGGCCTGCTCCCCGGCACCGTAGGCGCTCAGCAGGACGAAGGCGCCGAAACAGAGATAGGCGAAGGCCTGCAGTCCGGCCTGACGGCGCGGGCCCAGGCGCTGGTACAGAATGTCCACCGCGATATTTTCCTGGCGCCACTCGACGTCCAGCAGCGGCAGGAAGATAAGCGCCGGCATCCACCACTCCGACACGATCTCCAGCGTCGAGGGCAGTGGCTGTGCCAGCAGGTAGCGGCCGGTCACATCGACGACGATCTGTCCCATCATCACGACGAGGCAGAAGCACGCCGCCCAGGTCAGCCCCCGCCCCAGGCGCCCCAACAGGTCATCCACTCTGTGCATCCTTCACCCTTCCTCGCTTGCTCCGCACGGGACGGCGCCGCCTGCCGCCGGGAGACAGCGGGCGGCGCCGTCGAGGGTCACAGGCCGTAGCTCGCCTCGGACAGCTTGTCGAAGACGTCGGCCTTGATCTTGGCGACCAGCGCCTCGCGCGACAGGCCACCCGCCGTTGCCGCTTCCCACTTCGCCAGGATCTCCTGGTATTTGGCGACCAGGGCTTCGGCCTCGGCGACGTTGTAGACGGACTTCGCTTTCGCGACGACGGCACCCAGGTCCTGGGCGTTGAAGGCCGCAATCTGCTGCTCCAGCTCGGCGGGCTTGGCTTCGATGGCGACACCGTGGGCCGGTGCCTCCTGCTCGGCGGCGCCATTCTGCGCCAGGTAGGCGTCAGTGGTCACCACGAGGGCGAGCGCCAGCTGGTCGAGCAGAACGCGACGGGTTTCCGCCGATAGGCTGGCCCAGCTGTCTTTGTTGAAGGACAGCAGCGGACCGGAATTGTAGACGCCGAAGCTGCCCAGGGTGATCGAGCCGGCGACGTCCCACAGCGAAAAGCTCTTAAGCGCCGCCGCGGGCTGCATGGCGACGTCGATGCCGCCCTTGTTGAGCGCCTCGTACATCTCGGCACTGGAGGTGTGCACCACGCTGGCGCCGACTTCCGAGATCCAGCGGTCCCAGGCACCGCCCGGCGAACGGACGCGCTTACCGGCCAGATCGGCTGCCGAGGTGATCTTTTCCTTCGAGATCAGCGCATAGGGCGCGGTGGCGTAGCTGCCGGTGTAAACCACGTTCTGGGCAGAGAACTCGGCAAGGCAGGGCGCGCAGTGCAGCAGTGTGAACTCCGTCACCGCAGCGGCCACCGCCACCGAGTCGCCGCTCAGCATGGCAAGTTCGGCCACCAACTGGCTGGTGGGCAGCTGCGCGGGATTGTAGGTCAGCGCCAGCACCGAAGCATCGGCGACACCGTCGCCGAGGCCGGTGAGCGTCTCCTTGCCGCCAAGCAGCGCACCGCCCGATATCAGCTTGAAGGTAACCTCGCCCTTGGTGGCCTGCTCGACCGCCGGGAAGTAGGTGGCATAGCCGGCCGAGATCGTCGGGTGTGACGGGGCGACCCAGGAGCTGACGGTCAGTTCCTTGGCGCCGGCGGGAAGCGCCGCGAGGCTTGCCGCAAACCCGAGCGCAGCGACAAAGGTTTTCTTTTGCATAGTCCCTCTCATGATTAGTCCAGGTTCAGTCGTTCACGGGGCAGGTTGCGGAACGGCAATTGGGAGACGTCGGCCATGGCGGGGCCGGGAGTCTCGCACTGCAGGATGTCGTCGAAGTGGTCCTTGAAGGCGGCAGTGAAATGGTTCTTAGCCTTGGCGAGCAGCAGCGGCGCGGCGCCAAGGTCGATGCCGAGCAGGCGGAAAAAGTAGCTGACGTAGGGCGACTGGCAGCCGCTGGTGCCGATCACCCGCAAGGGTCCGACCTTCAGCACGGCCGTCGGGCCAAGATCGACGGGCAGGCCGCGTTCCATCGGCCCGGCGTTGACGAAGCGGCCGTCGGTCAGCCGCAGCACCTCGGCCTCGCAGGACACCGGCGCCCCGAAACGCCGGTCGCAGCGCCCGCCGAGAGCCACATCCAGTTTCGCGCCCCGCCCGGCCGCGTGCGCCGCCGCCACCACGGGCGGATCGCAGAAGAAGGCGAAGACGCTGCCGTCCGGCAAGGGCGTTGCCAGGGATGCCGCGAGGGCCGCGGCGAACAGGCCCGGCGTGTCCCCCTGCCCGCCGGACAGCGGATTGTCCGACGGCTCCAGGATGGCGACACGCCGCCCGCCCGCCCAGGGCCGCCCCGCCTGGCAGTCTGCGGCCTGGGGCAACTGCGGCTTGAAGGCGACGCGCCGGTCGAACAGGAAGCCGGCAATGGCCGACGCCGCCGCCTGTCCTGCCGCCGGGTCCTCGCTGGTCACCACCGCCCCGGCGTCGGCGGTTGCGATATCGGCGTAGGCAAAGCTGGCGTAGGGATAGGCCGCGTAGATCTCGCCTTGCGGCGCCGCAGCCTCGCGGGCCAAGGCAAAGGCCTCGGCCTCGGCCATCGGGCCAGCGGCATCGGTGCGCATGTTGAAGCTGGGCAGGACGCGGCCGATGGTCCTGAAGGCGACCCGGGCGCGCCGCCCGGTGGCGATCATCGCCGCCAGCATATCGAGGGCACGGCAGGCCGCCGCGTCCATGTCGACGTGCGGATAGCTGCGGTAGACCGTCGCGGCATTGAGCGTGTCTGTGACACGCTTCGACAGGCAGGCGTGGAGGTCGAAGGAGGCCACGATCGGCAGGTGGGGAAAGCGCCGGCGCAGCCCCTCCGCCAGCGTCGCTTCGGGGGCGCTGTCCGCGCTGCCGATGCAGGCGCCGTGCAGGGAAAGGTAGATCCCGTCGACCCCGTCGAAGGCCGGATCGCCGGTGACTTCCTCCATGAAGGCGTCGAGCACCGCCTGCTCAACCGGCCCGCCCGGCGGCGCCGAGGCGCAGCGCGAGAAAATCAGTTCCGCACGCCCGGCTTCTTGGCTGCGCCGCTGAGCCCAGGCCAGGGCGCCGCCGATCTCCGTCGCCGTGCCGGCATAGAGCGGCGGCACCTCAGCCCCGCGCACCCACTCGCGCGCGCGAAAGGCAGCCATTCCCGTCGGAATGACGGCAAAGGAGTTCGCCTCGTGCCACAGCCTGGCCACACCGATCCGCATGAACGCCCCAAAACATTCTTTTTATCTCTCTCTAATTTGAAACAGATGTTTCTTTTTGAGTCAATATGGAACATTCCGACCAGGGCCCGGCAAGCGGCGAGGTCTCAGCAAAGCGGGCAACTGGCAGCGGCCTGGCAGGAGACTCGGCGGGACCCTGCGCCGCCCCTTGCACCGCGCCGGGGCCTCGCGGAAGATGGCCGCAACGTCAGAACAGGAGACATGCGAGTGACGACCTTGACGGCAGAGCAGATCGAGGCCTTTCACCGCGACGGCGTGGTGGTGGCGGAGAACGCGGTGACGCCGGATCAGCTCGCCGGCCTGCGCGCGGCGTTCGACGGCTGGCTGGAGGAGAGCCGTGGACACGAGCGGAACTACGGCGAAATGCTCGACGGGCGTCCGCGCTTCGACCTGCAGATCCCCGGCCACAGCGCCGAGACGCCGCAACTGCGCCGGGTGAACGCGCCGACGGACATTGCCGAGGCCTATCTCGACGCGGTCACCAACAGCCGCATTGCCGACATGGTCGCCGACCTCATCGGGCCGAACGTGAAATTCCACCATTCCAAGATCAATGCCAAGCTGCCCGGCACCCACACCGCCGTGAAGTGGCATCAGGACTTCCCCTTCACCCCGCACAGCAACGACGACCTGGTGACCGCGCTGCTGGCGCTGGACGAGGTGGACGCCACCAACGGCCCACTGATCGCGGCGCCGGGTTCCCATCAGGAAGCCATCGCCACCCTGTGGCACGACGGCGCCTTCACCGGCGCCGCCGGCGCGGCCGAGTCCGCCGCCTGGGAGAGCCGCGCCCGTTCCTTCCCGATGCCCGCCGGCAGCGTCTGCCTGATGCACACCCGCGTCGGCCACTCCTCGGCCCCCAATCTGGGCGACCGGCCGCGCCGCCTGTTCATCGCCGTCTATGCGGCGGAGGACGCCGTGGCGCTGTCGCCCAACCCGCTGCCCAGCACCCACGAGGGCATGATCGTGCGCGGCGAACGGACCGGGCGCGTGCGCTCCCTGCCCTTCGACCTGCAGCTGCCGCAACGCCCGACGACGGGCTCCTTCTTCAACCAGCAGGTCGGTTTCGACGGCTAATCCCGAGGATACAAGCGTGACACAAGGCAGGATCTTCACCGGCATCGGCGGCTGGACCTTCGAGCCGTGGCGCGGGACCTTCTACCCGCAAGGGCTGGTGCAGCGCCGCGAGCTGGAATACGCCAGCCATGCCCTGAGCTCCATCGAGATCAACGGCACCTACTACTCCAGCTTCAAGGAACCGAGCTGGATGAAGTGGCGCGACGAGACGCCGGAGGGCTTCGTGTTTTCGGTGAAGGCCTCGCGCTACTGCACCAACCGCAAGCAGATGGCCGCCGCCGCCGAGTCCATCGAGCGCTTTCTCGGCCAGGGTCTGCATCTGCTGGGCGACCGCCTGGGCCCGATCAACTGGCAGTTCATGGAGACCAAGAAGTTCGACGCCGAGGACATGGCCGACTTCTTCAAGCTGCTGCCCAAGGACGTGCAGGGCGTGCCGCTGCGCCACGCCCTGGAGGTGCGCCACCCCAGCTTCCAGGACCCGGCTTTCGTCGACCTGGCGCGCCGGCACAACGCCGCCATCGTCTATGCCGACCACGAGCGCTTCCCCCGCATCGACGAGCCGACGGCGGACTTTACCTACGCCCGCCTGATGCAATCCCGCGAGGACGAGGACACCGGCTACAGCCAGAAAGACCTCGACCGCTGGGCCAAGCAGGCCAAGACCTGGGCCAAGAACGGCGACGTCTTCGCCTACTTCATCTCCGGCGCCAAGGTGAAGAACCCGGCCGCGGCGATGGCGTTTATGGAACGGGTTGGGGGGAAGTAGAAGAAAGTGGTGCCCAGGGGCGGATTCGAACCACCGACACCATAATTTTCAATCATGTGCTCTACCAACTGAGCTACCTGGGCACACTGGGGGCTGTTGGTATCTGGCGGCCGGGC
>JBHJIR010000088.1:0-8033 GCA_050043265.1 Kiloniellaceae bacterium | reverse complement strand
TGCTCGCGGCCGCGACCCTGGCTTTCGGCCTCGGGCTGGTTTTTCTTACCGGTTTCGCGGGCTCGACGACGGTGCACAACGCCGCCCACGACACCCGCCACGCCATGGCGTTCCCCTGCCACTGAGTTTCCGGTACCTGGGATAGCACCATGCTCCATCGCATTCTCTGGGCGGCCCTGGTTGCCGGCCTCGTCGCCGGCCTGTCGACGGCGGTGCTCCAGCACTTCACCACCACCCCGCTGATCCTTGAAGCCGAGCACTACGAGAACGGCGAGGCGGGCGGCGTGGTCCATTCCGGGTCCCGGAGCGGTGCCTTCGGCGGCGCCCGGCTGATCCTCGCCCACACGGGGGCCGACCATGCCGCGGACGACCACGGCACCTGGGCGCCCGCCGACGGCATCGAGCGCACGCTCTATACCTCGGTGGCGACCACCGGCACCGCTATCGGCTTCGCCCTCATCCTGCTCTCGGCGATGATCCTGGCGAATGCGCGCATCACCGCTCGCACCGGCCTGATGTGGGGCGTCGCCGGCGTCGTCGCCGCCGGTCTGGCGCCGGCCCTGGGCCTTGCGCCGGAACTGCCGGGCTCGGCGGCGGCCGCCCTTGGCGCCCGCCAGATCTGGTGGATCGGCACGGCGGTGGCGACCGCCGGCGGCCTGTGGCTCGCCCTGCGGGTTTCGACCCCTTTGGCCATCGGCGGCGGCATCGCCCTGATGATCCTGCCGCATCTGGTCGGCGCGCCCGATCCGGGCGGCTTCGTCAGCGACGTGCCTTCGGAACTCGCCGGCCACTTCGCCGCCGCCTCCCTGGTGGTCCTCGCGGTGATCTGGACGCTGGCCGGCACGCTCGCCGGTTACGTCTGGCAGCGCGGCGAGGAAAAGCAGACGGCCGCCGCGGCGGCCTGACCGGATCATCGTCATGACAGGCGTCTGCCTGCAGGTCTGCGTATCCTGTGGAAACACGGCCGGTGGGAAAATTCCCGCCGGCCGTCGTCTTTACGAGGCCTTATTGCTCGAGGCCGCCGGCTCTCCGGATATCACCGTCGCGCCGGTCGACTGCTTTGCCGTCTGCGACCGGCCGGTGACCCTGGCGTTCCGCGCCCCGGACTCCGCGACGCGCTGGAGCTATCTCATCGGCGGCGCCGATCCGGACCGCGACCTCGCCGACATCCTGACGGCGGCCCGCGCCGTCGCCGCGTCGCCGCACGGCGTCCCGGCGATGGCCGACCGCCCGCCGTTCTTCCGCCAGGGCGTCATCGCCCGCGTGCCGCCGTTGCCGGCGGCCTAGACGGGGACGGCCTACGGGCGGTCAGTCGCCGTAGCCGACGATGCCCTTGATCTCCAGGAAGTCGTGGATCGCCCAGTCGGCGTACTCGCGGCCGTTGCCGGACTGCTTGTAGCCGCCGAAGGGCGCGGCGGTATCCCACGCCGGATAGTTCACATAGACCGACCCGGCGCGCAGCCGCGCCGCCACCTTGCGGGCGTGGCCGATGTCGCCGGACTGCAGATAGGCCGCCAGGCCGTAGACCGTATCGTTGGCAATGGCCACCGCGTCGTCCTCGTCCTGGTAGGACAGGATGGAGAGCACCGGGCCGAAGATTTCCTCCCGCGCGATGGTCATGTCGTTGGTCACGTTGCCGAACACCGTGGGGCGCACGTAGTAGCCGCGGTTGAGGTTCTCCGGGCGCCCCGGGCCGCCCGCCACCAGGGTGGCGCCCTCGGCGATGCCCGCCTCGATCAGGCGCTGGATCTTGTCGAACTGCACCTGGCTGACCACCGGGCCCAGGGTGGTGCCCTCGGCGCGCGGGTCGCCGGTGACGAAGGTCTCGGCTTCCGACTTGGCGTAGGCCAGCGCCTCGTCGTGCTTTTCCGCCGGCACCAGCATGCGCGTCGGCGCGTCGCAGGACTGGCCGGTGTTGCCGAAGCAGCCCTGGACGCCCTGGCGCACGGCGTCTTCCAGGTCGGCGTCCGGCAGTATGATGTTGGGCGACTTGCCGCCCAGCTCCTGGGCGACCCGCTTGACCGTATCCGCCGCCGTCTTGGCGACGATGGTGCCCGCCCGGGTCGATCCGGTGAAGGAGACCATGTCGACGTCCGGGTGTCCGGCCATGACCTGGCCGACATCGGGCCCGGTGCCGTTGATCATGTTGTAGACGCCCTTGGGGGTGCCGGCGGCCTCCATCACTTCGGAGAAAATGATCCCGGAGATCGGCGCGATTTCGGACGGCTTCAGCACCACCGTGCAGCCGGCGGCCAGGGCCGGCGCCACCTTGCAGACGATCTGGTTCAGCGGCCAGTTCCACGGCGTGATCAGCGCGCAGACGCCGACCGGCTCCTTCACCACCATTGTGGTGCCGCGCTTTTCGGAGAAGGTGTAGCTCTCCAGCGCCGCGATGGCCGCTTCCATGTGGCCCTGCCCGGCGGCGGCCTGGGCTTCGCGGGCGAAGCTGATCGGCGCGCCCATCTCCTGGCTGACCGCCTGGGCGATATCCTCATAGCGCTCGTTGTAGGCCGCGAGGATCCGCTTCAGCAGGGCCAGCCGCTCGGCCTGGCTGGTGACCGCAAAGGCCGGGAAGGCGGCCTTGGCGGCGGCCACGGCCCGGTCCACGTCGGCGGCCGAGCCGACCGAGATCTGCGTGTAGGCCTCCTCCGTCGAGGGGTCGATGACGTCCAGGGTCGCGGGCTTGGCCGGGTCGACCCAGGCGCCGTCGATGAAGAATTTCAGATGGTGAGACATGGCGAACGTCCGCTCCTGGATTGGCTGATACCGGGTTGCCGTCGACTATGCACGAGATTGCCGGCCGCGCAATCGCAACCCGGCACCGGGAGCGGGTTCTCCGGCCCGCGGAACCATCTCTTGCGGCCACCGGTCACGCGGAGATACGTTATATGCCTGTGCCGCGCCGGCGGCCCGCAAGCCGAACGGTCGCGATCCTGGCATCTCTTCGCACACAGATAAATCCGCCTGATTAAAGACCGCCTGACAAAGACTGAAGGAACAGACAATGGTTGCCGCCGCCCATCTCGCCTCCGATCACAACATGCCCTTCAGGAAGGAGCGTTGCGATCTCGCGGCGGCATTCCGCTGGGCCGCCCGCATGAACATGCACGAAGGCGTGGCCAACCATTTCTCGCTGGCCGTGGACGACAGCGGCAAGCGCTTCCTGATCAATCCGAACCAGCGCCACTTCAGCCGTATCAAGGCCAGCGACCTGCTGCTGCTGGATGCCGACGATCCCGACACGCTGAACGCGCCGGATGCGCCGGACCCGACCGCGTGGGGCCTGCACGGCGCGGTGCACCGCCACTGCCCGCATGCGCGCTGCGTGCTGCATGCGCACCCGGTCTATTCGACGGTGCTGGCCAGCCTGGCCGACAGCCGGCTGCCGGCGATCGATCAGAACACGGCGGCCTTCTTCGACCGCCACGTGGTCGACGAGGGCTATGCCGGCCTCGCCTTCGAGGAAGAGGGGGAACGCTGCGCGCAGTTGCTCGCCGATCCCAAGGTGAAGGTGATGGTGATGGGCAACCACGGCGTCATGGTGCTGGGCGATAACGTCGCCGATGCCTTCGACCGCCTGTATTACTTCGAGCGGGCGGCGGAAACCTACATCAAGGCGCTGTGGACCGGCCAGCCGCTGCGCCGGCTCTCCGACACGGTCGCCCGGCGCACGGCCGAGCAGATCGCAGCCTACCCCAGCGAGGGCAAGCACCTGGGCGAACTGGTGGCGATCCTCGACGAGGAAGGCTCCAACTTCCGGGACTGACCGCCGGCGGCCGGCCAGGCTGAATCGGGCCACGCGGGCCTCAGGCCATCGGGCTGCCGCGGCTTGGCCGTATGGCGTTGACGACCATCAGGGCGACGACCGTCACGGCGATCAGCACCACCGAGATCGCGGCCACGGCGGGGTCGACGTTGTCGCGCAGGCCCATCCACAGCAGGCGCGGCAGGGTGACCGCCTCCACGCTGGTGATGAACAGGGTCACCGCGATTTCCTCCCATGACAGCACGAAGCTCAGGAAGGCGGCGGCGATGACCCCGAAACGGATGTTGGGCAGCACCACCAGGAAGACGCGCTGCGCCAGGGTGGCGCCCATGCCGCGTGCCGCCATGTCCATGCTGCGCTCGACCCGCGCCAGGGCGACCAGCACCATGATGACCGCGAAGGGCGAGATCATGACGACGTGGGCGATGACGACGCCGGGCCAGGTGTCGTAGCCGATGGCGCTGGAAATCTGCGACAGCGACGTCAGCAGGAAGTAGAGCGTCACCGCCGAGACCACCGGCGGCACGATCATCGGCAGCAGGACGAAGCCGACGAGCAGGGCGGTCAGGCGCGGCTGCAGGAACCAGATACCGAGCCCGAACATCACCGCCAGGGTGGTGGCGATGGTGCTGGAAACGACGCCGACCAGCAGGCTCAGCAGGATGCTCTCGCCCCATTCCGGGGCTTCGATAAGGGTGCGGTAGTGGCGCAGGGACAGCGCGTCCGTCGGCAGCGAGAGATAGCTGGACGGCGTGAGCGAGGTCGGCACCACGGCGATCAGCGGCGCCAGCAGGAACAGCACGATCAGGGCGCTCAGCAACAGGGCGACGGGGCCGGGGCGGTAGATGGCCATGGGCTCAGCCGACCAGGTTCTTCACGCGCGCGACGCGCAGGAACAGTGCGATCAGCAGCGCCGCGAGGGCGACGATCACCACGGAGATCGCGCCGGTCAGGCCCCAGTTCACGGTCTGGAAGGTCTGCACGTAGATGAACTCGGCGATCAGCACGCTGCGCCCGCCGCCCAGGATGGCCGGGGTGATGAAAAAGCCCAGCGAGAAGATGAAGGTGATCATCGCCGCGCCGATGATGCCGGGTGTCGTCATCGGCAGGAAGACCGACCAGAAGGTGCGCGTGCGGCTGGCGCCCATGCCGCGCGCCGCCATCAGGACGCGGTGGTCGAGGTGGCGCATGGAGGAAACCAGCGGCAGCACGGCGAAGGGAATCAGGAAGTGGGTCATGCCGACGACGACGCCGAACTCGTTGCGCACCAGGTGCAGCGGAAAGTCGATGATGCCGAGGTTCTTCAGCGTGGTGTTGATGATGCCGCGATTGTACAGCAGCGCGAGCCAGCCGAAGGCGCGGGTCAGGGTGGAAATCCAGAAGGGGATCAGCACGCCGAACTCCACGATCCTCTGCTGGGTCTTGCTGCCGCAGACCCAGACGTAGGAGATCGCATAGGCCAGCTCCGCGGTCAGCAGGGTGACGATGCAGCAGACCCGCAGGGTGCGCCAGAACACGCCCAGCACGATGGGATCGGTGAACACCCGCTCGTACTGGGAAAGGCCTGGCTCGGGCAGGGTGACGCTCCACTCCACCACGCCCAGGAAAGGCAGCAGATAGACCGCCGCCAGAAAAAGGGGCAGCGGCGCGATCAGGGCGACATAGCCGAGGGTCCGTCTCCGGTCGGTCATCCGCTGTCGCTCCGCTGCCCTTTTGCCGTGGGTCTCGATCAGGCCGAAATCATGGCCAGGTAGGTGTCCAGCGCCGCCGAGTAATTCTCGGCATACCACTCCATGTCCAGCGGGATCTGCTTGGCCATGTTCTCCGGGGCCACACAGTTGTGGCGCTTCTGGTCGTCGGGGATCAGGTCGTCGGCCGCCGGATTGGCCGGGCCCTGGCCCAGCATCTCGAACATGACGAGCTGCTTTGCCGGATCCTGCATGCTGGCCAGGAAGTTCATGGCGTTGTCGCGCCCGCCCGGGGTGTTCTCCAGTACCGCCATGGCGCCAGGCGACAGCAGGCCTTCATCCCAGAAGTACTTGATGCGCCCGTCGGACTCTTCCTCGATCAGCTTGGCACGGGTGCTCCAGACGATACCCATGGAGGCTTCGCCGGTCAGCATCGCGGTCTGGCTTTCGGCGCCGCCGCCCCAGAAGGAGACCACGTGTTCCTTGAAGGCGCTGAGCTTGGCATGGGCCTTGTCGAGATCGAGGGGATAGAGATTGGCCGCCGTGGCGCCGTCCGCCAGCAACGCGGCTTCCCAGCTCGACACGCCCCACTTGTACATGGCGCGGCTGCCGGGGAACTTCTCGACGTCGAAGAAGTCGGCCATGGAGGTCGGCGCTTCGGGATAGAGTTCCGAATCGTAGGCCACGACGTAGCTGAAGAAGTAGGCCGACATGGCGTGTTCCCAGCCGAAGCCTTCGCGGGTCTTCGACTTGTCGACGACGCTGTAGTCGATCGGCTGCAACAGGCCCTGCTTACCCAGGGTGATGGCCGAGAAGGGGTCGGCATCGACGATATCCCAGGTCACATTGCCGCTCTTGGCCTGGGCGGTGATGGCGCCCTCGGTCGGGCCGGAGCCGTCCATCTTCACGGCGATGCCGGTCTTTTCCTCGAAGGCGTTTCCGTAGGCTTCGCCGTAGGCCTTGATGGCGTCGCCGCCCCAGTTGACCAGCACCAGTTCCTTGGCCTGCGCGAAGGAGAGGCTCGCCCGCAACGCCACCGGCAGGGCCAGCGCAGCGCCGACGGCCTTGGTGAAGTTTCGGCGGTTGATCGTTCCGTTCTCGGCCGCTGCAAGCAGTCGGCCCCAGTTCTTAGCTTCCATGTTCTCCGTCCTTTTTTTGGTTTTTCCCTGTGCACTCAAACAACGCGAACTCAAGACAACATCGGCTAGCCGGACATGGCGACGCCGGTATCCTGTGGCCAGGTGATCCAGACCTGCTCGCCGCAGGCGGCCGACAGCAGGTCGGCATGGCTTCCGATATCCAGCGAGAGCTCAAGGCCCGAGGCCGAAGACAGCAGCAGGACCGAATGGGCGCCGCCGTAGACGCGGTCGCGCACCGTGGCGCGAATGCCGTTTTCGCCGGCGCCGGGCGCGGCCTGGGACAGCCGCATGTATTCCGGCCGCACCGCGATGACCGGTGCGTCGGCGGTGGCCCGCCCGGCTGCGGTCGTCAGCACCTGGTCCTCGAAGCGGCCCGTCAGGCGGCCGCCGTCGAGCTGCGCCTGCTGCAGCGGAATGAGGTTGATGCGCCCGAGGAATTCCGCGACGAAGCGGTTGGTCGGGTGCTCGTAGACCTCCTGCGGCGTGCCGACCTGCTGCAGTTGGCCGTGGTTGAAGATTGCCACCCGCGACGACATCGACAGGGCTTCGGTCTGGTCGTGGGTCACGAAGACGAAGGTGCTGCCGGTCTTGCGGTGCAGCGACTTGATCTCCTCCTGCATCTGCTCGCGCAGGTTCTTGTCGAGCGCCGACAACGGCTCGTCGAGCAGCAGGACCGGGGGATGGGAAATGAGCGCGCGGGCCAGCGCCACGCGCTGCTGCTGGCCGCCCGAAAGCTGGCGCGGCCGGCGGTCGCCATAGCCGTCCAGGCCGACGGTCTCCAGCATCTCCGCCACCCGCGCCTTGCGTTCGCTGCGCGCCATGCGGCCGACCCGCAGGGGGAAGGCCACGTTGTCGGCGACGGTCATGTGGGGGAACAGGGCATAACCCTGGAACACCATGCCGTAGCGGCGGTCCTCGGCGGGCCGGCGCGTGATGTCGGTGCCGGCCTCCTCCAGGCGCCCGGAGGACGCCTCGACGAAACCGGCCAGGCACATGAGGAAGGTGGTCTTGCCCGAGCCCGAGGGCCCGAGCAGGGTGAGGAACTCGCCCTGGGCGATATCGAGGGATACGCGGTCCAGCGCCGTCACCGGCCCGTAGTTTTTGGTGATCTCCACCGCCCGCAGATAGGCCGTCGACGCGTCAGCCAAATCCGTCCTCCGGCTGTGCGGCAGGGCAGGGCGCCTCGTCTGTGCGCGGCTGCGTCACGCCGCCTCTCGGTTCAGCGGCTGGCACATGCAGTGCACGCCGCCGCCGGCCCAGGTGAACATGGTCATGTCGGGATCGTACACCTTGAAGCCCGCCGCGCGCAGTTTGGCATTCAGGTCCTTGGCACCGGCGGTCGACAGCACGCGGGCGCCGCCCAGGGCGACGACGTTGCAGCCCAGCGCCATGGTCTCCTTGAAGGTGGCCGGGATGATCTCGATGTTCTTCGCCTTCAGC
>JBHJIR010000087.1:0-87438 GCA_050043265.1 Kiloniellaceae bacterium | reverse complement strand
ATGACGGTGGGCACCGAGTGATAGCCGCAGAAACCGCCAGAAAACTCGGCGCCGCAGCGCCGGATGAGGACGCGCGCAAGCAGGTAGCCGAGGCCGAGCTGCACGACGGAACGCAGTTTCTTCAAGACGCCGGCGCCGGCCATGGCACCGGCGGGAATGCGGAAGGTCTCGACCTGCGGCAGATCGGGGCCGAAGCCGCCGCCGCGCGCATCGGTGACCAGCGCCACGGCGATGCCGCGGTTCAGCAACTCGCGCGCCAGGGCCTGGGCCGGGAACATGTGGCCGCCGGTGCCGCCGGCGGCCAGCACCACCTTGGTCGGGCGTTTCGCCGAAGTCATTGTCGTCGGGGCCATCACAGCGCCTCCCCGCCGACACGCCGGCGCGTCAGCGCCAGCAGCATGCCCATGCCCAGCGCCAGCGCCATCAGGGAGGAGCCGCCGTAGCTGAGGAACGGCAGGGTCATGCCCTTGGTCGGCATCAGGTGCAGGGTGGAGGCCATGTTGATGAAGGCCTGCAGGCCGAACTGCACCAGCAGGCCGCTGGCCGCCAGCATGACGAACAGCGAGTTCTCGCCCATCAGCCGCGCGAAACCGCGCAGCACGACGAAGGCGAAGAGGCCGAGGATGATGAGACAGGCGATGGTGCCCAGCTCCTCGCCGGCGACGGCGAAGATGAAGTCGGAGTGGGCGTCGGGCAGCTGCGCTTTCACGGTGCCTTCGCCGGGGCCGCGGCCGAAGGGGCCGCCGTTCACGAAGGCCTCCAGCGAGCGGTTGATCTGATAGCGGTCACCGGCGGCCGGATCGAAGAAGGAGTCGATGCGCGCGGTGACGTGGGGCAGCAGGAAGTAGGCGCCGACCAGACCGACCGCGCCGACCACGGCGACGATGGCGATCCAGGCCAGCGGCAGGCCGGCAAGGAACAGCTGGGCGCCCCAGATGGCGCTCAGCAGCACAGTCTGGCCCAGGTCCGGCTGCAGCAGCAGCAGGGTGACCATCAGCAGCCACAGGCCGACGGCGATCTTGGCGCCGGGAATGCCGGCCTCCTCGCGCTGCAGGGAGAACAGCCAGGCGGAGACCACGGCGAAGCAGGGCTTGGCGAATTCGGAGGGCTGCAGCGAAATGCCGGCGAGACTGATCCAGCGGGTCGCGCCCTTGGTCTCCGGGCCGACCAGCAGCGTAAGGATCAGCAGGCCGATGGAGGCGAGCAGACCGAAGCAGGCCAGGCGGCGCACCCAGCGCGGCGTCGCCAGCGACATGCCGATCAGCAGGGCGGCGGCAAAGGGCAGCAGTACGATCTGGCGGCCGGCGAGCTGGAACGACTTGAGGCCGATGCGCTCGGCGGCGGCCGGCGAGGCGGCCAGCATCAGCACGGCGCCAAAGCCCATCAGGGCGATCAGCGACAGCAGGGTCCAGCGGTCGACGGTCCACCACCAGCGTCCCATCAGGGAGGTATCGGTGCGCGCGAAGCTGTTCATGCAGCGCCCCCGGTCTGCAGGGACGGCGCCGCGAGGGCGGCCGGGGCGATCTCGCCGCGTTCGCCGGGCAGCGCCTCGACGGCGGCGACGAAGGCCTCGCCGCGCTTCTCGAAATTCGGGAACTGATCGAAAGAAGCGCAGGCCGGCGACAGCAGCACGATGCTGCCCGGGAGGCGAGAGGCGGCGTCGGCGGCAGCCGTCACGGCCTGCGCAATGGTGCCGGACAGGGAAACCGGCACGTGACCTTCAAGCACCTTGGCGAAATCGTCAGCCGCTTCGCCAACCAGGAAGGCATGGGCGATGTGCGGGTAGTAAGGCTCCAGCCCGTCGAGGCCCCCTTCCTTGGCGCGGCCGCCGGCGATCCACAGGATACGCTGGTAGCAGGCCAGCGCCTTGGCGGCGGCATCGGCGTTGGTCGCCTTGGAGTCGTTGATGTAGGGCACGCCGTCGATCGCCGCGACGATTTGCTGGCGGTGGGCGAGGCCCGGGAAGCTGCGCAGGCAGGCACAGATCACTGCCGGATCGACGCCGACCGCCTTGCAGGCGGCATAGGCCGCCGCGGCGTTCTGGCCGTTGTGGCTGCCGGGCAGGCTGGGGCATTCCTTCAGGTCGATGGCCGCGATGCGCTTGCCGTCGCTGTCGTCGATCAGCACGCCGTTCTCGACGTAGATGCCACCGGGCACGATGCGTTCGCCGGAAATGCCGATGACGACCTGTTCGTCGGCGGCCTTCAGGGCGCCGAAGATGCCGCTGCAGGTCTCGTCGTCGACGCCGACGATGGCGGTGCGCGGCTTGGTCTGGCGGTGGAAGATCTGGCGCTTGGCCTTCACGTAGCCGTCGAAGCCGCCGTGGCGGTCCAGGTGGTCCGGTGTGACGTTCAGCAGCACCGCGACGTCGAAGGTGATCGAGAGCGTCAGTTCCAGTTGGTAGGACGACATCTCCAGCACGTAGATGCCGTCGTGGTCGAGGGCTTCCAGGGTCAGCACCGGCGTGCCGAGATTGCCGCCGACTTCCACGGTGCGGGCCGACAGCTTCAGGATGTGGCCGAGCAGCGCGGTGGTGGGCGACTTGCCGTTGGTGCCGGTAATGCCGATGTAGCGCGCGTTGCGCTGGGCGCGGCCCAGTAGCTCGATATCGCCGATGATCTCGACGTCGTGCTTCTTCGCTTCGGCGACGATGGGGTGCGGTGCGGGAAAGCTGTGCGGAATGCCCGGCGAGAGGAGCAGGCTGGTGACTTCCTGCCAGTTCACCTGGTTCAGGTCGACCAGCGGAATCTCCGCTGCGCGTGCCTTGGCGCGCTGGTCCTCGTTGTCGTCCCAGGCCCACACCTCCGCGCCGGCGGCATGCAGCGCCCGTGCGGCGGCAAGCCCGGACTTGCCGAGGCCGAGGACGGCGACGGGCAGACCGGCGAAGAAGCTGAGATCGATCACGAGAACTTACGAGCTCCTTATCTCAGCTTGAGGGTGGCGAGGCCGGCGAGGGCCAGGATGGAAGCGATGATCCAGAAGCGGATCACGATGGTCGGCTCGGCCCATCCCTTCTTCTCGAAGTGGTGGTGCAGCGGCGCCATGCGGAAGACGCGCTTGCCGGTCAATTTGAAAGAGGCGACCTGGACGATCACCGAGACGGTTTCCAGCACGAAGAGCCCGCCGATGATGGCGAGCACCAGTTCGTGCTTGGTCACCACGGCGATGGAGCCGAGCGCGCCGCCGCAGGACAGCGATCCGGTGTCGCCCATGAAGACCATCGCCGGCGGCGCGTTGAACCACAGGAAGCCCAGGCTGGCACCGACCAAAGCGCCGCAGAACACCGCCAGTTCGCCGGTGCCGGGCACGTAGTGCACCTGCAGGTACTCGGCGAAGAAGGCGTTGCCGACCAGGTAGGAGATCAGCGCGAAGCAACTGGCGGCGATCATCACCGGCACGATGGCCAGACCGTCCAGGCCGTCGGTCAGGTTCACCGCGTTGGAGGCGCCGACCATGACGAAGACGGCGAAGGGAATGAAGAAAATCCAGAGATTGATCAACAGGTCCTTGAAGAAGGGAACCGCCAGGTGGAGGTCCATCTCCGGCGGCGCGATAGAGGAGACCCACAGCGCCACCACGGCGGAGATCACCACCTGGATCAGCAGCTTCAGGCGGCCGGGCAGGCCGTCGCTGGAGCGCTTGGTGAGCTTCAGGTAGTCGTCGACGAAGCCGACACAGCCGAAGCCGCCGGTAACGATCAGCACGCACCAGACATAGCGGTTGGTGAGGTCGGCCCACAGCAGCGTCGAGATGGTGAGCGCGATGAGGATAAGGACGCCGCCCATGGTCGGCGTGCCCTTCTTGGTCAGTAGATGTCCTTCCGGGCCGTCCTCGCGGATCGGCTGGCCCTCGCCCTGCCGGGCACGCAGCCAGTCGATGACGCGCGGGCCGAGCAGGAAGCAGATGGTCAAGGCGGTGATCACCGCGCCGCCGCTGCGGAAGGTCAGGTAGCGGAACAGGTTGAAGAGCGAGACGTCTTCGGCGAGCGGGACCAGCAGGTTGTAAAGCATACGTTTTGTTTTCCTACTGTCCGTTCGCTGCTGTCGGGCCGTTGGCGGCTTGCGCGGCGGCGTCGCCGAGGGCGCACAGGGTTTCCACGATCACCGCCATGCGGCTGCCGAGTGAACCCTTCACCAGTAAATTGTCGCCGGGACGCACCGCGTCGGCGATCACGGTGGCGAGTGCCTTGGAATCGTCGGTGTGGGCGCCGCGCATCTTCTGCGGCAGCTTGGCGTGCAGGGCGGCCATGGCGCTGCCGCAGGTGAACACCAGGTCGATGCCGGCCGCCTCCAGCGGGCCCGCAAGCCCGGCGTGCATCTCCAGCGAGCGCTCGCCCATTTCCAGCATGTCGCCCAGCACCGCGATGCGCCGGCCGCCGTCGCCCAGGCTGGCACGGCCCAGGACCTCGAAGGCGGCGCGCATGGAGGTCGGGTTGGCGTTGTAGCTGTCGTCGATCAGCTTGAAGGCGCCGGCGCCGGTCTCCACGGTGTGGCGCTCGCCGCGGCCTTTCAGCGGTTTCAGGTTGGCCAGCTGCGCGGCGGCCGTCACCACGTCGGCGCCGGCGGCGCTGATCGCGGCCAGCACGGCCAGCGAATTCATCACCCAATGAGAGCCGGGCATGGCCAGGCAGTAGTCGATCTCGGTGCCGCGGACGTCGGCGGTGACCGCGCTGCAGGTGGCGGGCAGCGAGCAGTCGATCAGGCGCGCGTCGGCTTCCTTGTGGCGGCCGAAGGAGACGATGCGGCTGATGCCGGCATCCTCCGCCTTGGTGCAGAGGTGGTGGAACAGCGCGTTATCGCGGTTCAGCACGGCGGTGCCGTTGGGGTCCATGCCCTCGAATATCTCGGCCTTGGCGTCGGCAATCCCCGTGATCGAGGCGAAGTTGCCGATGTGCGCCGGCTCGATGTTCGTGATGATCGCGACGTGTGGGCGCACCAGGGCGCTCAGTTCGCGGATCTCGCCGGGATGGTTCATGCCCAGCTCGAAGATGCCGAAGACGGCCTTGCGCTGCATGCGCGCGAGGCTCAAGGGCACGCCCCAGTGATTGTTGAAGCTGCCGATGCTGGCCGAGGTCAGGCCCTGCGGCGTGAGGCAGAGGCGCAGAGCCTCCTTGGTGCCGGTCTTGCCGACCGACCCCGTCACGGCAATGAGCCGCGCCTCGCTGCGCGCGCGTGCCGCAGTGCCCAGCCGCCATAGGGCCGCGAAGGTGTCGTCGACGATCAGCAGCGGCATCGACTCGTCGACGCCGTCGCAGAGGCGATGCACCATGGACGCGGCGGCGCCGGCCTCGATCGCCTTGCCGGCGAAGTCGTGGCCGTCGAAGCTGGGGCCCTTCAGGGCGACGAAGAGGTCGCCGGGATCCACGCTGCGCGAATCGATGGACACCCCGGTGGCCTGCCAGTCGCGGGTGGTGCGGCCGCCGGTTGCCTGGACGGCTTCCTCGGCGCTCCACAGCACTTCCTTGCTGGCGACGGCAGCGGTCATGACGCGCCTCCGGCCAGCTTCGAAATGGCGGTCCGGGCGATTTCCCGATCATCGAACGGCAACACTTGTCCCCCGACAATCTGGCCTGTTTCGTGGCCTTTGCCGGCAATGACCAGTACGTCGCCCGGACCCATAGCGGCCACCGCGTGGGCGATGGCCGCCCCCCGATCGCCGATCTCCTCCGCGCCCGGGGCCGCCGCCAGCATCTCCTGGCGGATCGTGGCGGGGTCCTCGCTGCGCGGGTTGTCGTCGGTAATGATGGCGTGGTCGGCCAGCGTCACGGCAATGCGGCCCATCAGCGGGCGCTTGCCGCGGTCGCGGTCGCCGCCGCAGCCGATGATGACGTGCAGGCGCCCGGCGGTGTGCGGACGCAGCGCCTTCAACACCGTCTCCAGTGCATCGGGCGTATGGGCAAAGTCGACATAGACGTGGCCGCCGGCGGGCGTCTCGCCGACCAGTTCGACACGGCCGGGCACGCCGGAAAGCTGCGCCAGCGCGGCGACGGCCGTGTCCTGATCGGCGCCGCCTGCCAGCGCCAGGCCGAGGGCGGCCAGCGCGTTGCCGGCCTGGAAGGCGCCGGCGACCGGCAGGGCCACCTTATAGTCTTTACCGAAGACCGTGATGGTCAGGTCCTGGCCGGTCGCGGTCGGCTGCTGGCCGGTCAGGTGCAGGTCCGCCGTGGCGTCTTCGCCGTAGGTGATCAGCTTCATCCCGCGCGCGCGGCAGGCGGCGACCACGTCGGCGCCGGCCGGATCGTCGATGTTGACCACCGCGCAGCCGCCGTCCACCAGCAGGTCGGTGAACAGCCGCAGCTTGGCCCGGAGGTAGGCCTCCATGGTGCCGTGGTAGTCGAGATGATCGCGCGTCAGGTTGGTGAAAGCTGCGGCACTGGCCCGGACCCCATCAAGACGAGACTGGTCTAAGCCGTGGCTTGAGGCTTCCAGCACAACGTGATCGATGCGCTCGCGAGCCAGCGACGCAAGGCAGCGGTGCAGTTCCACCGGATCCGGCGTGGTCAGCGCCGCCGGCGCGTCGGGGCGCGGCGGCTGCAGGCCGAGCGTGCCCAGACTGGCGGCGTCGTGACCCAGCGTCTGCCAGATCTGCCGGGTGAAACTTGCGACCGAGGTCTTGCCGTTGGTACCGGTGACGGTGGCGACCGTCGCCGGCTGGCGTCCGAAAAAGCGGGCGGCCAGCAAAGCCAGCCGGCGCCGCGGGTTGGGATCGGTAATCAGGGCGACCTGTTTTGCCGTTGCAGGCAGCACGGTGCCCTCCGGCGCCAGCACGGCGGCGGCGCCCTGTTCGATGGCCTGCGGGATGAAGTCGCGTCCGTCGGCGCGGCTGCCGGGCAGGGCGGCAAAGAGGGTGCCCGCGCTCACCCGACGGCTGTCCGCCGTCAGGCCGCTGATCTCCACCTCCGAAAAAGCCACGCCCGGCTGCATGTTTCCTTCTTCCCCCTTCAACAGGTCAGTTAGACGCAAGTTGGCGTCCTTCCTCTCTGGCTTCGATGTCGGCCACCATCTCTTCGATCATCGCGTCGCCGTCATCGTGCGGCGCGATGCCGAGCAGCGGGGCGATGCGTTCGACCAGGCGGCCGACCGCCGGTGCCGCCACCCAGCCGCCGGTGGCGTAGCCGTAGGTTTCCTTCGTCGGCTTCGGTTCGTCGACCATGACGAAAACCACATAGCGCGGATCGTCCATGGGAAAGGCACCGGCGAAGGAGGCGATGCGGGAATTGCGCGCGTAGCCGCGCCCGGCGGGCTTGTCCGCCGTGCCGGTCTTGCCGCCGACCATGAATCCTTTGGCGTCGGCCTTGCGGCCGGTGCCCTTGGCGACCACCAGGCGCATCAGCTGGCGCATCTGCTCCGAGGTCTTGGCGGAGATCACCTGGGCGCCCTGGGGCAGGCTCGCCGGGTCCTGCTGCAGCAGGGTCGGGCGCACGCTGCGGCCGCCGTTCACGATGGTGGCTACCGCCGAGGCGAGCTGCAGCGGCGATACCGCCAGGCCGTGGCCGTAGGAGATCGTCATGGTGTTGATCTCGCGCCACGGCGAGGGCACCTGCGGTGCCGCAACCTCGCTCAGCTCGACACTGGCGGGCTGCAGCAGGCCGAGACTCTTCAGGAACGACTGCTGCGCCGCAGTGCCGGCGTCCATGACCATGTGGACGGTGCCGATATTGCTGGAATACATGAAGATTTCCGGCACCGACAGCCACCGGTTCTTGGGGTGGAAGTCGCGGATCGTGAAGCGCGCGACGTGGATCGGCTGGCGCACGTCGTAGCCGTCCTGCAGCGTCACCACGCCGTTGTCCAGCGCCATGGCGGTGGTGAAGATCTTGAACACCGAGCCCATCTCGTAGGTGCCGAGGGTGGCGCGGTTGAAGCGGGCGTCGGCCGGGGCGGCGGCCGGCTTTTCCGGATCGAAGGTGGGCAGCGAGACCATGGCGAGCACCTCGCCGGAGCGGGCGTCCATCACCACGCCGGCGGCGCCCACCGCGCTGAAGGTCTGCATCGCGCCGGACAGCTCGCTGGCCAGCAGGTGCTGGATGCGCAGGTCGATGCTGAGGCGCAGCGGCTGGGCCGAGCCGCGCAGTACGTCGTCGAAGGACTGCTCGATGCCGCCCAGGCCCTGGTTGTCGACTCCGGTGAAGCCGACCACATGGGGCGTCAGCGCACCCTGCGGATAGAAACGGCGCTGGTCGCGCTGGAAATAGATGCCGGGAATGCCCAGGCGGTTCACCTCGTACTGCTGGCGCGGCGTCAGGTTGCGCTCCAGGCGGATCCAGCCGCGCCCGCCGGTCAGGCGCGCGCGCAGGTGGGCGGGGCTCAGCTCCGGCAGCACCACGGCGAGACGCTCGGCGGTGGTCTCCGGATCGCGCACTTCCAGCGGATTGGCGTAGAGCGTGGCGGTCGGCATGGTCGTCGCCAGCACCACGCCGTTGCGGTCGGTGATGTCGGCGCGTCCGGTCTCCAGGGTGTCCGAGGACAGGCTGCGGGCCAGCGAAGGCTCATGCCCGTCCGCCATCAGGCCCAGGTCGACGAGGCGCCAGCCGATCAGCGAAAAGGCGAGGGTGAAGCTCATGGCGGCAACCAGCAGACGGGTGCGGCCGGTCTCCAGCGCCTGCTTCAGGGTGCCGTCCAGGCGCACGGTCGCCGGACGGTTCCCCGTCAGGTTCCGCGTCGGCAGGTCGAAGGGTTGCCGGTCATGCAGCGGCGGCAGCGGCTGGCGCAGGGGTTTACTGATCAAGCGGCGAATCATTGGCTTAGCGCTCCTGCCGCCGGGGCCTTTACCAGCGTCGCCTGGGACGGCGGCTTGGTCTGGTCATCGCCCGGCGCCGCGTCGTCGGGCTCGCCGGGCAGCGGCAGGTCGGCGAAGCCGATGATGCGCGCGGCCGGGATCGGTACCAGTTTCAGGTGCTGCTCGGCCAGGGCGGCGAGGCGCGCCGGGCTGTTCAGGTAGCTCCACTCGGCTTTCAGGATGTGCACGGCCTCCTGGTCGTGCAGGATCTGGCGCTGGGTCCCGGCGATTTCCTCTTCCAGGACGCGCACCTCCTGCTTGATCTGGAACAGGATCAGGGCGGTGACCGAGCCGGCGGCGAGCCAGCAGAGAATGACGAAGCGCCTCATGCGACCTGCCTCCCAAAGGGCCCTTGGGCGGGGGCGGCGGTGCGCTGGGCGGCGCGCAGCTGGGCGGAGCGGGCGCGCGGATTGCCCCGGCACTCGTCCTCGCCCGGGCGTCGGGTGCCGCGGAACAGCAGGGTGAAGGTGGCGGCCGGGCCGTCTTCCTTGCTGGGCGGCGCGTGGCGCGACCCGGCGGCTTCCTGGCCGCTGCGCTCGCGCAGGAACTGCTTCACGATGCGGTCTTCCAGCGAGTGGAACGACACCACCGCCAGGCGCCCGCCGGGGCCGAGCAGGGCCTCGGCGGCGGCCAGGCCGCGCTGCAGCTCGCCCAGTTCGTCATTTACGTAGATGCGCAGCGCCTGGAAGGTGCGCGTCGCCGGGTCGATGGCTTTCGGGCCCTTGGCCGTGCGGGGTTGCTTGATGACGCCGCGGACCAAGTCGGCCAGTTCGCCGGTGCGCGTGAAGGGCTTGTCGGCGCGGGTTTGTACGATGGCACGGGCCACCTGGCGCGAGCGGCGCTCTTCACCGTAGGTATAGATAATGTCGGCCAGTTCGGCTTCCGGCAGGGAATTCACCACCTCGGCGGCGCTGGGCCGGCCCTCGGCGCCCCGACTTGCCAGGGGACCCTCCATGCGCATGTCGAGCGGACCGTCGGTGCGGAAGGAAAATCCGCGCTCGGGCTCATCCAACTGCATCGAGGAAACACCGAGATCGAGCGCCACGCCGTCCAGCGGCGTGCTCAGCTTGTCGGCCAGCAGATCGGCCATGTCGCCGAAGCAGCCTTCGACCAGATGCAGGCGGCCGGGATAGCTCTTGGCCAGGTCGCGGCCGCGGGCAATCGCGGATGTGTCGCGGTCGACGCCCCACACGGTGCAGTCGGCGGCGTCCAGGATGGCGCGGCTGTAGCCGCCGGCGCCGAAGGTGCCGTCAACGTAAATGGCGCCGTCGCGCGGCGCCAGGGCTTCCAATACTTCCTTCAGCAGCACCGGTCGGTGTCCGCCCTGGGGGCCGCCGCTTGTCTCGGGCCGTGCGTTCATCGGCCACCTCCGCCACCCGTTGCGCCGCCACCGGCGGCGGGCAGGGTCAGGCGCTGGTCGCGGGCGCGCTGGCGCGAGGCCGCCTTGTGGGCCTCCAGCTTGCCGGGCTCCCAGATCTGGAACAGCTGACCCATGCCGACGAAGGCGGCCTTGTCGGTGATGCCGGCGTGGGCGCGGAAATTCTCCGGCAGCTGGATGCGGCCGGTGCTGTCGAAGGTCAGCTGCTGGGAATCCGAGAAGATGGTGGTGGCCAGGTCGTCGGAGTCGGCGGCGAAGAGATCGAGCTCACCGACGCGGGCGATCATCTGTTCCATGAAATCCATGCCGCAGCCTTCGACCGCATCGGCACGATGCGAACGGAAAGCGGCAATGCCGTTGAACGGCTGGCCGGCGAGTGCCTGGCGGAACTGCGCGGGGACGGAAACCCGCCCCTTCGCGTCCACCTTGTTCTCGAAGGTGCCAATAAAGATCGCCACCTCGTTCCCCTGCGGCTCCTTCCGCGCTGCTCAAATGCCGTTGCCACGACCCATCCCGCGGCTGGTCCGGCCGGGCGTCTTCCATGAGGTGGCAAGGCTTGCCGTACTCTACCCTCACTATGGGACCATTTGGGATATCATGGGATAATATGGGTGTCAATGCCACGACAAGTAATTATTGCGGGTTAACAAGAGCTTAAAGTGTTCATTTCGGGGCCTTCACCAGTACTGATGGCAGGCCTTGTGGGTCAAATCAGAAAAACCACAATCAAGGCGCAGTCAAATCTGGCATTCCGCCTTGTTCGTTCTTTGTTCTTTCGAGGGCGAAAAAAGGCCGCAGCGGTTGGCCTGCGTTGCCAGACCGAAGGCTTTGCAGTGCTTTTCGCGGAGTCGCGGTGGCAATAGACGGTGAAATAAAACGCCAGACGGCCTGTAAGCCGGGTTCTGTCCCGCGGGTTGCCCCGCATGGATGGCCATTCATCTGGGACGCCGGTTACCCGGCGCCTCGCGCGATCGACCCGGACGGCAGCGCGAAAACCCGCGTGGCGGCACCCGAAGGCCCGCCGGCCGTCCCTACTTGATCTTGCTCCGGGTGGGGTTTGCCGTGCCGCCCCCGTTACCGGGGGCGCGGTGCGCTCTTACCGCACCCTTTCACCCTTACCTGTCTACGCCCCTTGCGGGGTTTGGGCAGGCGGTTTGCTTTCTGTGGCACTTTCCCTGGGGTCGCCCCCGCCGGGCGTTACCCGGCACCCTGTTTCCGTGGAGCCCGGACTTTCCTCCCCCAATGCCATAAAACACTGAAGGCAGCCATCCAGCCGTCTGGCGCAGTCTAGGTAGGGAATTCGGGCGTTTCAGTCAATCGCGACATCCGTCGCGGGGGGCAGTCAATCACGGCGAGCAGCGCGGCCATGCGCCGGCGGGTCTCCGCATCGGCGGCGCCGGTGATCGAGTTGGGCCGGAAATGGCGCTGGAAGGCGCGGATCACGGCGGGTAGGTCTTCCTCGGCATAGCCGTAGCCGATGCGCGTCAGGGCCTTGGCGACGGCGCTTTCAAGCACCGCGGCAGTCGTGCTTTCCGGCCACAGGCCGATGCCCGCGGCGGCAAGGCCGCGCCAGTCGAACAGCTCTCCGGGGTCCTCCTTGCACAGTGGCGCCACGGCGGAATGGCCGAGCACCCGGGCTGCCGGGATCGGATGGCGCGCCAGGATGTCGAGGGCCAGGCGTCTCACGGCGGCCATCTGTCCGATCGGAAAAGGGCGGTAGCCGAACTCGTGACCGGGGTTGACGATCTCGATGCCGAGGGAGCGCGCGTTGATGTCGCCGGCGCCCTGCCATTCGGCGACGCCGGCGTGCCAGGCGCGGCGCTCTTCGGGCACCAGATGGAAAACCTGCCCGTCCTCTTCGACCAGATAGTGGGCGCTGACCTTGCTGTCGGGATCGCAGAGACGCTCCAGTGCCGCGCTGCCGCTCTGCATGCCGGTGTAGTGCAGCAGCAGGATGTCGACGTCCCGGCCTTCGGGGCGGGCGTCGTGGTTGGGCGAGGGGCGCGCGATGATCTGGAGATCGGTCATAAGAATATAGTCTAGCGCAGTCCGGCGATGACCTCATCCACCTTCGCAACGCGGGCGAACTCGGTGTTCAGGGTGGTCAGGTGGACACGGTGCAGCAGGTCGGCGTCGACCGGGGTCCCATCCGGCGCTACCTGGTCGAAGGTGGCGCAGGCGTCGGCGACGACGATCATATCGAAACCCAGGTTGGCGCCGACCCGGGCGGTGGTCGACACGCACATGTCGGTGGTCAGGCCGAAGACCACAATCTGCGTGCCGCCGCGCGCGTGCAGGTCGGCCTCCAGGGGGGTGCCGATGAAGGCGGCATTGACGGACTTGGTGATCAGTGCCTCGCCGGCTTGCGGTTCGAAGCCCGGTTTGAAGGCGTTGCCGGGCTGGCCGGGACGCAGCGTCGAAGCCGGCTCGGCCGAGTCGTGCTTCACATGGAGGACCGGGCGGTTCGCGGCACGCCAGGCGGCGAGCAGTCGCAGGCCCGCGGCCTCCATCCCGGGATTGTTGCGCCGGCCCCAGGACGGATCGTCGAAGGCCTGCTGGACGTCGATGGGCAGCAGGATGGCCCGGTTACTCACTACCAATGCGCTCGCCATGGTGGGCCTCGGCTTTCGCTACAGCCGCTCGGCTTGCGGCGCCGCGATGCGTGGGCGGCGGATGATGATGATGGCGACCCCGGCGATGGTCATGGCGCCGCCGATGAGCAGGTTCACCGTCAGGCTCTCGCCCAGGAAGATGACGCCGGACAGCACGCCGAACAGCGGCACCAGCAGGGTGGCCGACATGATCTGGTTCATCTGGTAGCGCCGCATCAGCCAGTACCAGCAGCCGTAGCCGATCACCACCACCGCCACGGCCTGGTAGACCACGGCGAAGTAGGCCCAGAAATCGGCCTGGCGCACGGCCTCGATCTGGCCGTCTTCCATCGCCGCCGAGGCGGCGAACAGCATCGGCGTGGCGAAGACGGCGATCCAGGCGTTCAAGGTCACGCCGTCGACATCTTTCAGCCGCTTGATCATCACGTTGGCGACGGACCAGATGAAGCAGGCGGTGAGGACGAAGCTGAGCGCCAGGTACTGGCCGTTCAGCCGCGGCTCGCCGGCGATGAGGGCGACGCCGAGGAAGGCGATGGTCATGCCCAGGGCGCGGCGCCAGCCGAGCTTGTCCTTGAAGAAGATGGCGGCGAGCAGCGCGGCGAAGGGCACCTGCAGCTGGATGGCGATGGCTGCGGTGGCAGCGTCGAGCGTTTTCAGCCCGTTGAACATGAAGGAGAAGTGCAGCAGGCCGAGCACGACCGCAATGGCGAGGATGGCCCCCCACTGACCGTGCGGGCGCTTGGCGAAAGGCAGCAGCAGGATGGCCACCAGCAGGAAGCGGCAGGCGATCAGGAAGATCGGCGGGATCTGCTGCAGGCCGATCTTGGCGACCGCGAAATTGATGCCCCACACCACCATGATGCCGAGGATCAGCAGCATGTGCAGCGGCGTGATGGGCGACTCTCCTGCGTGCGCCGACGCTGGCGTGCTCAAGAGGTCAACTCGCCGTTGCTCGCTTTGCCGGATTCGGCCTTGCCGGACTCAAGGGCTTCGCGTTCCGCCTCCAGTTCCAGCCAGCGCTCCTCGGCGGCGGCCAGTTCGCCGCGCTTGGCGCTCAGGCTGCGGGTGATCTCGGCAAAGCCGTCGGGGTTCTTCTGATACAATGTCGGATCGGTCAGCTTCTGCTCCAGCGCGGCGGCCTCGGCGGCCAGTTTGTCGAGCCGCGCCGGCAGGCCGTCCAACTCGCGCTGGTCCTTGTAACTCAGCTTGGCCGCCTTCTTAGGCCGGCCCGGCTCTGTTTTCGCCCTCGGCTTGTCGCCGCCCGGCTTCGCGGCGCCGTCCGCGGCCAGGCTGCGTTTGTAGCGCAGGTAGTCGCCGTAGCCGCCGGCGACCTCCAGGCTGCGGCCGCCGCCTTCCATGGCGATCACGGCGGTTACCAGGCGATCGAGGAAGTCGCGGTCGTGGCTGACCAGGATCAGGGTTCCTTCGTAGTCGCTGAGCACCTCCTCCAACAGGTCGAGGGTCTCCATGTCGAGGTCGTTGGTCGGCTCGTCGAGCACCAGCAGGTTGCTCGGCTTGGCGAAGAGGCGGGCCAGCAGCAGGCGGGCCTTTTCGCCGCCGGACAGCGCCTTCACCGGCTGGCGGACCTGGTTCTCGTCGAACAGGAAGTCCTTCAGGTAGGACACCACGTGGCGCTGGCTGCCGCGCACGATGATGGTGTCGCCGCCGTCGGGCGCCAGCACCTGCCACAGCGTGGCTTCGGGGTCCAGGCTCTCGCGGCGCTGGTCGAAATAGAGCGGCTGCACGTTGCTGCCCTGGCGCAGCTTGCCGCTGTCGGGCGCCAGGGTGCCCATCAGCATCTTCACCAGGGTCGACTTGCCGGCGCCGTTCGGCCCGATGATGCCCAGGCGGTCGCCGCGCCGGATGCGGGTGGAGAAATCTTTCAGAATGACCAGCTCGCCGTCCGTGCCGGCGAAGCTCTTGTTCAAATTCTCGGCCTCGATCACCAGGTCGCCGCTGCGCCCGCTGCTGGCGGTTTCCAGCTTGGCGGTGCCGACCTGGTTCAGCCACTCGCGGCGCTCCTGGCGCAGGCCGTGCAGGCGGGTGAGGCGGCCCTGGTTGCGCTTGCGCCGGGCGGTGACGCCGCGCTGCAGCCAGCGCTCCTCGCGCACGATCTGGCGGTCCAGCTTGTGCTGCGCGTCGGCTTCCTGCTGGCGCAGTTCGTCGGCCCAGTCGTCGAAGGCGGAAAACGACTTGTCGAGCCGGCGCAGCTTGCCGCGGTCGAGCCACAGGGTGGTGTTGGTCAGATTGGACAGGAAGGCGCGGTCGTGGCTGATCACCAGCAGGGCGCCGCGAAACCGCTTCAGCTCGCCTTCCAGCCAGTCGATGGTCGGCAGGTCCAGGTGGTTGGTCGGCTCGTCCAGCAGCAGCACCTCGGGCTCGGAAACCAGGCAGCGGGCCAACGCCACGCGGCGGCCCTCGCCGCCGGACAGGCCGCCCAACCGGCGGGTGCCGTCCAGGTCCAGGCGCGCCAGCACGGCATCGACCAGATGGTGCGGCGCTTCTTCTTGCCGGACCGGATCCTGCGCCACGTAGTCGGCGATGGTGTCGCCGGCCTGGAAGCTCGGATCCTGCGGCAGGTAGGCCACCTTGGTGCCCGGCTGCAGGAAGCGCTCGCCGCCGTCGAGGTCCTGCTGCCCGGCGATCACCTTCAGCAGGGTCGACTTGCCGGTGCCGTTGCGCCCGACCAGGCAGGCCCGTTCGCCGTTCGCCAGGGTCAGCGACAGGCCGTTGAACAGCGTTGTGGTGCCGAACGACAGGCGCGCGTCGTTCAACGCGATGAGGGGTGGGGACTGGGCCATCGCTAGTTCTGGGTCATGTCTATTTGATGCCGCGCTGTTTCTTGATGTCGTCGTAGGCGGCGTTGATGGTGGCCAGCTTCTCGTTGGCCATGTCGACGAATTCCTGCGGCAGGCCCTGCGAGACCAGACGGTCGGGGTGGTTCTCGACCACCAGCTTGCGGTGGGCGGTGCGGATTTCCTGATCGCTGGCCTCGTGGCCGATGCCGAGGATGCGGTAGGGGTCGCTTTCTCCGGCGGCGACGTTGGCGGCGCGGATGCGGTCCCAGGCGCGGGCGTCGAGGCCGAAGATGCCAGCCAGCTGTTCCAGATAGGCGGCTTCTTCGTCGCTCACCGTGCCGTCGGCGCGGGCGATATGGAACAGGCCGTGCAGCAGTTCCTCCAGCACGGCGGGATTATCGGCGAACATCCGCGCCAGTTGCTTGGCGTAGGGTTCGTAGCCGCGCGAATCCTTGCGCGCCTGATCGAACACGCGGCCGACGTTCTTCATCTCCTCTGCGGGGATATGGAACACCTGCTTGAAGGCATCGACCTCGTCGCGCGTCACCGTGCCGTCGGCCTTGGCCAGCTTGGCGCCCAGCACGATGACGCCGATGGTGAAGGCGATCTGCTTGGTTGCGTCGGTGGCGGCCGGGCCGGTGCTGTCCTTCATCTTGTCGACGGCATGGCCGGCCAGGGCGCCGATCAGGGCACCAATGGGTCCGCCCAACGCAAAGCCGGCGGCGCCTCCGAGAATCTTGCCCCAAACGCTCATGTCGTCACTGTGATGGATTGGAAGAGGGAAAGGTCGAGGGCCGCAGCATGACGGCGCGGCCCCGGTTGCGTCAAGCCAAGCGGCTGCCCCCCGACCGCAGGGCAGCCCTGCGCCAAGGGGGCGCACCCGATTGCTTCTGCGCGGCTTCCGGGGGATCGCCGCCGTCAGCCGGGCCCGAGGCGGCCCAGTCCGGGCAGCTTTACCGCGAGGTCGAGTGGATCGGCGCCGAAGGTCATCCCCAGGATGTTCACCTCCAGGCCTTCCTCACGGGCGGCCAGCACGCCCAGGACGCCCAATAGGGAGACCTGGTAGCCGGTGCCGCTGGGGGCCTCGGCGACGAAGTCGCCCGGGCCGAGGTAGTCCTTGCCGACGGCGGTCGGCGGCAGGTCGAGCCGCAGGGCGGGGACCTGGCGGGCGACGGTCGCGGTGAAGGTGTTGGAGTTGGGGCCCGGCCAGGTACGGTACTGCGTGGCGAAAGGGTAGGTGGCGACGGCGGCCTCGATCTGGGGGATGGCCGCGGCGGCCTCGGGCCCGCGCAGCTCGGCATAGATCTGCGGCCTGGCGCCGAACCAGTGGCGGTCCGGCGGGCCCTCGCGGCGGGGCAGGCCGTTGCCGTCGCGCCAGAAGCGCCAGCCGATAACCTCGTAGGTTGCGTAGCTTGCGGCGCCGGCCGGCTTCACCGCAATCCAGGTGTGCACGGCAAAGGCGCCGCGCCAGCCGAAGGTGCGCGCGCCGTAGACCTGGACCACCGCTTCCGGCGTCGCCGCGGCCGGCGGCACGATTCCGGCGCTGTCGCGGCTGGCGGTGGTCCAGCTGCGCTCCAGCGTCACGTCGTCGGTCATCAGCGCCAGCGCCGGCCCGGCAAGCAGGACGGCCAGAAAGACCAGCAAACGCCGCAAGTTTATCGCGAGAAGTGCCACCGAACCCAACCCATCCCAGTAATGTCGTCGTGGTCAGTAACGTTAAGTCCCTAATATGGCAGGGATATGGCGAATTCCACTAGAAGTATGGTTTACATAAGGCTTTCTTAACGCTGTTCTTGCATCTTTCTCACTCAGTGGACTGACGAATGAACTGGCACAAAAGCCGGATCTGGACAACCAAGAAGACCAAGGGAAGTCAATGTCGGGTGACGCAACCGCAGAAGCGGGCATCATCGAGGGACTGGCGCGCGAAGCCGCCGGTCTCGGCGTCGAAATCGTCGATGTCGCGGGCAATATCGAAGAGGTCTCGGCCCGGGTCGCTCAGCAGGCCCGCTCGTTCCACGAGCTGGTTGCCAATGCCGGCGAGGTGAACGACAGCAACCGCCACATCGCCACCGCCGCCGGCCACGCCCGCGAGAAGGCCGCGGAAACCGCGACCAGCGTGCGCGGCTCCGAGCAGACCGTACGCAACGCGGTGGACGACATTCATGCCCTGGTTGAAGCGGTCTCGGTGATCGAAGGCCAGCTGACCGGCCTGCAGGAAGCGCTCAGCCAGGTCGCCCAGGTGGCCAAGGGTATCGACGCCATCGCCAAGCAGACCAATCTGCTGGCCTTGAACGCCACCATCGAGGCGGCGCGGGCCGGCGCGGCCGGTAAAGGCTTTGCCGTGGTTGCCGGCGAGGTGAAGGCGCTGGCGACCCAGACCTCCAGTGCCACCGCGCAGATCGACGCGACCCTGAAGAAGCTGACCGAACAGGCCGAGCAGCTCATCGCCCAGGGCAACGAGACTACCGGACGCGCCGAATCGGTGCGCAGCGGCACCCAGACCATCGGCGAAGTGATGAGCACTGTCGGCCAGGCGGTCGGCGGCATCGAGGAAGACACCGCCGCCATTGCCGAGAGCGCCCAGCGCATCGATCAGCAGTGCGGCACCTTCGTCTCGACTCTGGAAGTCATGAACGGCGAGGTCGAAATCTCGTCGACCACCCTGGGCGAGGCGCGCGACCGGGTGAATCGTCTGATCGAGGTCAGCGAGCGCGTGATCCGCCTGACCGCGCAGTCGTCGCTGAATTCCGTCGACGGACCCTTCATCAAACAGGTGCGCGGTGTCGCCGCACAGGTGACCGCGGCGTTCGAACAGGCCTTGAAGGATGGCCGCATCACCGAGGCACAGCTGTTTGACCGCGACTACCAGCCGATTGCCGGCACCGACCCCGAACAATTGATGGCCGGCGGCGTGCCGCTGACCGACGCCGTTCTGCCGGCGATCCAGGAGCCGGTGCTGGACTTCGACGCGCGCGTGGTGTTCTGCGCTGCGGTCGATGCAAACGGCTTCCTGCCGACCCACAATCTGAAGTTCGCGCAAGCTCAGAGCGACGATCCGGTGTGGAACGCCGCCAACTGCCGCAACCGGCGCATCTTCGCCGACCGCGTCGGCCTTGCCGCCGGGCAGAACACTGAGCCTTTCCTGCTGCAGACCTATCGCCGCGACATGGGCGGCGGCAACTTCGTCATGATGAAGGACGTCTCGGCGCCTATCGTCGTCGGCGGCAAGCACTGGGGTGGCGTACGCCTGGCCTACAAGGTGTAAGCGGACCCTCACCCCCCTTCACGCTGCGGTTGCCTATCGACCCCTTACGAACAATCGCCTAAGGTCTCCGCCGTTTGGTGCAGCGCCGATTCGCGGCTCTGTACTTCAAGACACTCGCCGCGCGGAGGCAGGTATGCAGCTGTTCTATTCCCTTACGTCCCCCTATGCCCGCAAGTGCCGGGTCGTCGCGCGCGAGCGCGGCCTGATGGCGGACCTCGAAGAGGTCGTCTGCAATCCGATGGAGGACCCGGTGGAACTGCACACCGCAAACCCGCTCGGCAAGATACCCTGCCTGGTGCTCGACGACGGCATGGCGATCTTCGACAGCCCGGTGATCGCCGAATACCTCGACGGTCTGGGCAATGCCCCGGCATTGATCCCGGCGGCGGGGACGGGCCGCTTCAAGGTGCTGGTCGCCGCGGCGCTGGCCCAGGGTATGACCGATGCCGCCTTCAACATCACCATGGAAGGCCGCCGGCCGCAGGCGCAGCAGTCGCCGGAAACCGTCGCCCGCTGGCGCGCCGCCATCCTGCGCGGGCTCGACCGGATGGGGGGACATCTGAAGGCGCTGCCCGGCGATCTCACCCTGGGTCACATCGCCTGCGCCGCGGCGCTCGGCTACCTCGACCTGCGCCATGGTGCGCTGGAATGGCGCCAAGGCCGTGCCGACCTCGCCGCCTGGTTCGAGGAATTCAACGCCCGACCGTCGATGCGCGAGACCGACCCGGGCTGAGTTCGGGCCCGAGGATCATGCCGACGCCAACCAGCATCACCGCGCGGTTGTAGCAGAGCAGCGCCAGCCCGGCTGCGGCGTCGACTGACGCCCCGGAAATCCATTCCGCAAAACCCTGGATACCGCGCGCGGGACGATTCCGGGATAACGTTGACAATTTATCGATAAAATGTCTTTTTAGAGGGATGCGGAAGGCACGTTCTTCAGTGAAAAAATGGGCAGGAATTTCATGGACGGTGACAAGAGGCAGCCCGGCTGGCAGTTCTGGATCGACCGGGGCGGCACCTTCACCGACGTGGTGGCGCGCAAGCCCGACGGTACCCTGGTAACCCACAAGCTGCTGTCGGAGAATTCGGAGCAGTACAAGGACGCCGCCGTCCACGGTATCCGCGCCCTGCTCGGTCTCGGCAAGAACGAGGCGCTGCCGCCGGGCACCGTCGACGCGGTGAAGATGGGCACCACCGTGGCGACCAACGCGCTGCTGGAGCGCAAGGGCGACCGCACCCTCTTCGTGACGACGGAGGGTTTCGGCGACGTGCTGCGCATCGGCTACCAGAACCGCCCGCGCCTCTTCGACCGCCACATCGTGCTGCCGGAGATGCTCTACGAACGCGCCGTCGAAGTGCCCGAGCGGATCGGCGCCGAGGGCGAGATCGTCCCGCCGCTGGACGAGGCCGCGGCGCGCGCCGCCCTGCAGGCCGCCTTCGACGACGGCATCCGTGCCGTCGCCATCGCTTTCATGCACGGCTACCGCTTTCCCGACCACGAGAAGCGTGTCGCGGCGATGGCGCGGGAGATCGGCTTCACCCAGATATCGGTCAGTCACGAGGTCAGCCCGCTGATGAAGCTGGTCAGCCGCGGCGACACCACGGTGGTCGACGCCTATCTCTCGCCGATCCTGCGCCGCTACGTCGATCAGGTGGCCGGGCAGCTCGACGCCGACGATAAGTCAGGTCCGCGCCTGATGTTCATGCAGTCCAACGGCGGCCTCACCGACGCGCGGCTGTTCCAGGGCAAGGACGCCATCCTCTCCGGCCCGGCCGGCGGCGTGGTCGGCATGGTGCGCACCGCCGCCATGGGCGGCTTCAAAAAGCTCATTGGCTTCGATATGGGCGGCACTTCCACCGACGTGTCCCACTACGACGGCGAGTACGAGCGCACCTTCGACACCCTGGTGGCCGGCGTGCGCATGCGCGCGCCGATGATGCACATCCACACCGTGGCGGCCGGCGGCGGCTCGATCCTGCACTTCGACGGAGCGAGATATAGGGTGGGGCCGGATTCCGCCGGCGCCGCTCCGGGTCCGGCCTGCTACCGCCGCGGCGGACCCCTGGCGGTCACCGACTGCAACGTCATGCTGGGCAAGATCCAGCCGGAACAGTTCCCCAAGGTCTTCGGCCCCAACGCCGATCAGGCGCTGGACGCCGAGGTGGTGCGCGACAAGTTCACGGCTTTGGCCCAGGAGATCGCCGAAGCGACTGGCAAGCCGCTGCAGAGCCCGGAGGAGGTCGCCGAGGGCTTCCTGCGCATCGCCGTGGAGAACATGGCCAACGCCATCAAGAAAATCTCCGTGCAGCGCGGCTACGACGTCACCGAATACACCCTCAACTGCTTCGGCGGCGCCGGCGGTCAGCACGCCTGCCTGGTCGCCGATGCCCTGGGCATGACCAAGGTCTTCCTGCATCCCTTCGCCGGGGTGCTGTCGGCCTACGGCATGGGGCTGGCCGACGTGCGGGCGCTGCGCGAACGGCAGATCGAGGTGGCTTTCGATGAGGCGGCGCTGCCCGCCATGGAAGCGGCCTACGCCGAACTGGGCGCCGATGCGCGAAAGGAGGTGCTCGACCAGGGCGTCGATCCGGCCCGGGTGAAACTGGTGAGGAAGGCGCAGCTGCGCTACGAGGGCACCGACAGCCCGCTGCCGGTGGACTTCGAGACGCTGGAGGCGATGCAGGAGTCTTTCGAGACGGCGCACAAGCAGCGCTTCGGCTTCGTCGCCGTGGAGCGCAAGCTGGTGGTCGAGGCGGTCGCCGTGGAGGTCATCGGCCAGACCGAGGAGGGCGCTGACCCCGAGCGGCCCGCCGATCCCGCCGCCCGGCCCGCCGAACCGCTGATCCGTGTGCCGATGTATTCCGGCGGCGCCGCCCACGACGCGCCGCTCTACGACCGCGACGCCCTGCTGCCGGGCCAGAAGATCGACGGCCCGGCCATCCTGCGCGAGGCGACGGCGACCACGGTGGTCGAGCCCGGCTGGCAGGCGGAGCTCACGACGCGCGGTCACCTGGTGCTGCCCCGCGTGGTGCCGCGCCCCAAGACCGAGGCCATCGGCACCGAGGCCGACCCGGTGCTGCTGGAGGTCTTCAACAACCTCTACATGTCGATCGCCGAGCAGATGGGCGCGACCCTGGCCAACACCGCCTATTCGGAGAATATCAAGGAACGGCTGGATTTCTCCTGTGCGATCTTCGATCCCGACGGCAACCTGGTGGCCAACGCGCCGCACATGCCGGTCCACCTCGGCTCCATGGGCGAATCGATCAAGACGGTGATCCGCGAGAACAAGGACAGCATGAAGCCGGGCAACGTCTATGCCCTGAACGCGCCCTACAACGGCGGCACCCACCTGCCGGATGTGACGGTCATCACGCCCGTCTTCGACGACGCCGGCAAAGAGCTGCTGTTCTACGTCGGCTCGCGCGGCCATCACGCCGACATCGGCGGGCGCACGCCCGGCTCCTCGCCGCCGGACTCAACCCGCATCGAGGAGGAGGGGGTGCTGATCGACAACTTCCTCCTGGTGGAAGAGGGACGGTTTCGCGAGAAGGAAACCCTGGCGCTGCTGAAGTCCGGCCAGTATCCCTGCCGCAATCCGCAACAGAATCTGGCCGATCTCTCGGCCCAGATCGCCGCCAACGAAACCGGCGTGCAGGAGGTGCGCAAGATGCTGACGCACTTCGGCATGGATGTGGTGCAGGCCTACATGCGCCACGTGCAGGACAACGCCGAGGAATCGGTGCGCCGGGTGCTGGACGTGCTGAAAGACGGCCAATTCACCTACCCGTTGGATAACGGCAGCCAGATCGAGGTGAAGATTACCGTCGACAAGGCGGCGCGCGAGGCGCTGATCGACTTCACCGGCACCTCGCCCCAGGACAAGGGCAACTACAACGCCCCGACGGCGGTGTGCAAGGCGGCGGTACTCTACGTCTTCCGCACCCTGGTGGAGGACGAGATCCCGCTGAACGAGGGCTGCCTGAAGCCGCTGAAGCTGAAGATCCCCGAACGCTCGATGATCAGCCCGGAATACCCGGCCGCGGTCATTGCCGGCAACACCGAGGTCTCCCAGTGCATCACCGATGCGCTCTACGGCGCGCTGGGCGTGCTGGCCTCGGCCCAGGGCACCATGAACAACTTCGTCTACGGCAACGACCGCTACCAGAACTACGAGACCATCTGCGTCGGCACCGGCGCCGGGCCGGACCACGACGGCACCTCCGCCGTGCATTCCCACATGACCAACACCCGCATGACCGACCCGGAGGTGCTGGAATGGCGCTTCCCGGTGCGGCTGGAGGCCTTCCGCATCCGGCACGGCTCGGGCGGGGCAGGCAAATACCGCGGCGGCGACGGTGTTGTCAGGCGTATGCGCTTCCTGCAGCCGATGACCGCCACCCTGCTGTCGCTGCACCGCACGACCGATCCTTACGGCCTCGCCGGTGGCGAGCCCGGCCAGCGCGGCCGCAACACGGTGATCCGCGCCGACGGCACCCGCGAGGCCCTGAAGGGCAACGACGAAACCGAGATGAATGCGGATGACGTCATGCTGATCGAAACACCGGGCGGTGGTGGCTATGGAAAAGCCGATGAGCGCTCGATCGGGCGCAAGGAGGCGGCGGAATGAGCTCAACACCGAAAGGGGAAACCAAACGCGCCATCGTTTCTTCGGCGCATCTGGTGTCGGAGCGCGCGGCGGAAACCAGCGCTTTCGAGTACGGCCTCTACATCGCGACCAACGCCTTCAACCGCTGGATCGTCAGATGTATGGCGGCAGCCGGTTACCCGGACCTCAGCGCGCTGGACGTCATGGTGCTGCACACGGTGAACCACCGCGACCGCGACAAGAAGCTGGCCGACATCTGCTTCGTCCTCAACATCGAGGACAGCCACACGGTGAACTATGCCCTGAAGAAGCTGACCCGGGCGGGCCTCGTTGCCGGCGACAAGCGCGGCAAGGAAATCTTCTACGCCACGACGGAAGAAGGTCAGGCCGCCTGCGTGAAGTACCGCGAGGTGCGCGAGGACTGCCTGCTCGCCGCCTTCAGCGCCTTCGGCGGCGACCCGACTGGCGAGGGGGCCGGTGACCTCAACGAACAGATCGGCGAAGCCGCCGACCTGCTGCGCGCGCTGTCGGGCCTCTACGATCAGGCGGCGCGGTCGGCGTCGAGTCTTTAGGGCGGACAGTTGAACGGCCCCGGTGCGGGCTGCACCGGAGCCGTTTGTGGTCGCAGGACGCGCGGGCCTTAGTTACCCATGCCCTTGCCACCACCCATGCCGCTGCGCATGCCCCGGCCCATCCCGGAGCCCATGCCGCCGCCGTTGCCGTAGCTGAAGCGCGGGCGCACCCGCTCGCGCTCTTCCATGCGCAGTTGGCGGCAGGTGGCGTCGGAGGCGTGGCAGTCGCGCACGCGTTCATGCAGTTGCAGTTGCTCTTGCATCTGCGCGCACTGGCCGCCGCTGCAATTCTGCAGGCGGTCGTGCAGCCGGGTCATCATCTGGTCGCGGATCGGCACGCAGGCATCGCCGCGGCAATCCCGCAACTGGTCGCGCAGCTGCAGCATCTCGCGGTCCTGTGCCTGATTCTGATTCTGCGCTGCCGCGCCGGGCGCAAAACCGGACAGCGCGGCGGCGCCGGCGAGCAGGGCAAGGGCAAAACCCGCGCCGGCCAGTGTGCGGCGGGCGACGGCTTTGCCGAAACGGTGCCGGGGTCGATGGCTATAGGCTGACATCGTTACATCTCCTGAAATCGGCGCCCTTGGACGGGGAGGCCTGAGCGCGCCTTCTTGGGGGGGATTGCAGTCCTTCTAGGCGCCGCGATGAGACATCGCATTGATGTAGAGCAAAGAGGGGAGGACGCGCCGCCGTGGTTGGGTGGCTTCCGCCCGGCAGCACCGACCGCCAGCATACCTTTCATGCGATTTCCCCCGGCAGGTCCTGCTGCAGTATCCCGCGGAGAATCTGCCGGGGACTGCGCGTCGCGTTCACGTTCTGAGGCTCGATGGTTAGGGCGTTCCCCCCAGCCGCCGCACGCTTTCGGCGGCGCCGGGGTGGCCCTGCGCGGCGGCGCGGCGGGACCACGCCAGCGCCTGGGCGGTGTCCTGCGGGATCCCCAGGCCTTTCTCGTAGATCTGGCCGAGGTTGGCCTGAGCGTGGGGATGGCCGGCCACGGCGGCGCGGCGGATCCACTGCTCGGCCAGCGCCAGGTCGCGTTCCACGCCGAGGCCGTCGAGATAAAGCATGCCGAGGTTGTTCTGGCCCGGCGGCCAGCCCTGCTCGGCGGAGAGGCGGAACCATCGAGTGGCCTCGTCCACATCGCGTTCGACGCCGTCGCCCTGAATGTAGATGCCGCCGAGGGCGGTCTGCGCGATGGGGCTGCCCTGCTTGGCGGCGGCGCGATACAGGGAGATCGCCGCCGCGGGGTCGCGCGGCAGGCCGATGCCGTTCAGGTGCAGGTATGCGAGGTTGGTCTGCGCATCCGTGTTGCCGCTGACCGTCGCGCGGCGAAACCAGTGCGCCGCCTCGCCGGGGTCCGCGGCTACGCCGATGCCCTTCAAATAGAGCGTGCCGAGAATGTTCTGCACCTCGCTGTCGCCGGCTTCGGCGACGGCGCGTAACCAGGCCGCCGCCTGCGCCACGTCGGCGCCGCTGCGTCCTTGCCGCAGGTACATCAGGCCGAGGGTCTTCTGCGCATCGAGATAGCCGGCCTGGGCGGCCGTTAGAAAAGCCTCCAGGGCACGGTCCTCCTGACCACTGCGCAGCAGCGCGGCCGCCAGCCAGCTCTTTAGCTCGGCATCGGGCGGATTCACCGCGACGGCCAGTTCGCAGAGGTCCAGGGTTTCCGGCTTCGCCGGCTTGTCGAGGGTGTCTTTCAACGCGGTGATGCAGGCCGCTCTGAGGGCCTGGGGGTCCTGTGCCTGGGCGGCACCGGAGCCAGCCAGGGGGCCGGTCATAAGACCGGCAGCCAGCAAACCGGCAAGCCGTAGCCGCGCCACCCCCATCGCTTCCTCCGCGCGCCCGTTGCGCCGTCACAACGGACAATCTGCCTCAGATTGCGTTCGGGGTCCACGCCGGGTGGCGAAACCGGGGTCCGTGCCGCCTCAGGCGGTGGCGGCGGCAGGACGCGTGAGCGGCCGCCGCAGGACCGCCACGGCGAGGATGAAGAACACCGCGGCAAAGAGCATCGGCATCGCGTGGGGGCCGAAAAGCTCCAGCACCGTGCCGCCGGCCAGCGGGCCGAGGGTGCCGCCGGTGCCGTAGGCCAATGCGAAGCAGGCGCTGCCGGCCATCAGCAGGCTGCCGCGGAAGCGCTCGCCCAGAACGGTGAGGGCACCGGTGTAGAGCGCGAAGGAGGCGCCGCCCAGCAGCACCAGCAGCGGCCAGAACACCAGCGCGGTGTGCAGCGACCAGGGCAGCAGCGCACTGGTCGCCGCGGCGGTGAGTGCGCAGCCGGCAATGACGGTGGGACGCGCACAGCGGTCGAGCAGCCAGCCGACCGGGAACTGCGCGACCACCATGCCGACCAGCATGGCCGAGAGCGCCGCCGAGCCGAAATCGGCAGTGAAACCGGATCGCAGCAGGTAGACCGGGATCAGCGTCATGACGGCGGCATCGAAAAAGGCGAAGACCATCACCACCGCCGCCAGCAGCGCGCCGGCGGTGAGGAAGCGGCGCAGGCCGGCGAAGTTCATGCCTGCCAGCTCCGCCGCGCTGCGTTTGCGCAGCGGCAGCATCATGACGATGGCGGCGGCGGTGATCCCGGCGCAGACCAGAAAGGGCAGCAGGCCGGCGCCGCCCAGGGCCACCAGCAGCAGCGGGCCCAGCGCGAAGCCGCCCGCCATCACCGTGGCGTAGATGCCGATGACGCGCCCGCGGATGTGCTCGGCGGTCACCGCGTTCAGCCAGGCCTCCGACACCACGAAAATGACGTTGAGGCTGATGCCCAGCAGGATGCGCAGGAACAGCCAGGTGATGTGCGGGTCGGTGAAGGGCATGGCGACCAGGCTGCCCGCCGCGCCGGCCAGGCCCAGCACCACCACGATAAAGGCGCTGAAGCGGCGCAGCAGGGTCGGCAGGATGAAGGTCGACAGCACCACCCCCACGCAGGTGGTCGCGCCGTTGACGCCGATCATGAAATCGCTGAAGCCAGCATCCACCATCATGATGGCGAGCAGCGGATAGGTCAGGCCCAGCGCCAGACCGAAGATGCTGATGCAGGTGATGAGCGCGGTGACGCTGGCCCAATCCGTCTGACGGTCGGCGCTTCCTAGGCCCAGGTCGTCAGGGGTTAGGTCGTCAGGTCGCAGATTTTGGGGCGCTGGATTTTCGGGGGTCGCTGGCATGGCGCGGAACATGCCATGAAAGGATTGCTAAAGGATATCCGAATCCGGCTGGGCAGCCATGCGACGGGTCTGTTGTCGGGCACGGGCTTCCGGCCGGCCGCGGAAGATATTAGGATGCGTCATGGCCGCACCTCGCTCCGCCGTCCCCAGCGCCGTTCTCGGCGTTCTCATGCTCAGGACCGGCTTTCCGCGGCCGCCCGGCGACGTCGGCAACCCGATCACCTGGCCCTGCGCCACTTTGTACAAAGTGGTAGAGCCGGCCAACGTCGGCGCCGTTGTGATCGAGGGGCCGCTGCCCGACAATCTGGTCGCTGCTTTCGTCACTGCCGGCAGGGAACTGGTCGACGAGGGCGCGACGCTGATCACCACCTCCTGCGGCTTCCTGGTGACGGCCCAGCAGGCCCTGGCGGAGGCACTGCCGGTGCCGGTGGTGACCTCCAGCCTGCTGCAGATTCCGGAGGTGGAGGCGGGGCTGCCGGCGGGACGGCGCGCCGGGGTTATCACCTTCGACGCGCGGCGCTTCGGCCCGCGCCACCTGGCGGCCGCCGGGGCGCCCGCCGACACGCCGGTGGCCGGTCTGGAGGTGGGTGGCGAACTGCAGCGGGTGATTTCCGGCGATCTGTCGGTGCTGGACGCGCGGGCGGCATCGGCCGACGCCCTGGCGGCGGGCCGGGCGCTCGTCGCGGCGCACCCGGAAGTTGGCGCCGTGGTGCTGGAGTGCACTAACCTGCCGCCCTACCGCGCGGCGCTGGCCGAGACGCTGGGCCTGCCTGTCTACGATCTGGTGACCCTTTTGACGCGGCGGCTGGCGGCCTGAAGCTCAGCCGATATTCGGCAAAGTCCGGCGGCTCAGCCTTGCACGAACAACGAAAAGAAAACGTTGATAATTTATCGATAAAACATCATTGTATGCCGTCGGTTGCCTGCCCCCTGACGGCGTGACTAAAGTTCAGATCTCGATTTGAGTGGAGGCCACGGGCTCCAGGGAGGGGCAGGCCCAGACGGGCAGGCCGAGACGGGCAGGCCCAAGGGGAATGGGACTGAGAATTAGGACTGGGAAATCGGGCCGGGAAAATTCAGCGGGCATCAATGCCCTGCCGAAGGCCTAACAGGGAGACGACATCATGAATTTCTTCGCTAAATCCCTTGGTGGGATCGCTTCCGCCGTCGCGCTGGGCCTGACGGCCGGTGCCGCCGTGGCGGCCGAGAAGTGGGACATGCCGCTGGCCTACGCCGCCAGCAACTACCATTCCGAAAACGCGGCCAAGTTCGCCGAGGAGGTCACCAAAGCCTCCGGCGGGGAACTGGAGATCGTTACCCATCCGGGCGGATCGCTGTTCGGCGGCGGCGAGATCTACCGGGCCGTGCGCACCGGCCAGGCGCCGAGCGGCGAGCGTCTGATCTCGGCGCTGGGCAACGAAAACCCGCTGTTCGAGGTCGACGCCCTGCCGTTCCTGGCGACCAGCTTCGACGACTCCTGGAAGCTGTACCAGGCCTCCAAGCCGCAGCTGGAAAAGACCCTCGACGAGGCCGGCCTGGTGCTGCTTTACACGGTGCCGTGGCCGCCGCAGGGGCTCTACAACAAGACCTCGGTCGCCTCGGCCGAAGACATGAAGGGCACCAAGTTCCGTGCCTACAACGCGGCGACCTCGCGGCTTGCCGAACTGATGTGTGCCGTGCCGACCAAGATCGAAGCGGCCGAACTGAGCCAGGCCTTCGCGACCGGCGTTGCCGACTCCATGATCTCCTCCGGCTCGACCGGCTATGACCGCAAGATCTGGGAGCACGTGAAATACTGGTACGACGTGCAGGCCTGGCTGCCGAAGAACATGGTGGTGGTGAACAAGGCGGCCTGGGAAGGCCTCGACGCCAATCTGCAGAAGATCGTGCTGGACGCCGCGGCCAACGCCGAAAAGACCGGCTGGGACAAGGCCCGCGAGCTGTCCGGCTGGTACAAGGACCAGCTCGCAGCCAACGGCATGGTCGTCGAAGCCCCGAGCGACAAGCTGAAGGCCGACTTCGAAAAGATCGGCGCCACCATGACCGAAGAATGGCTTGAGAACGCCGGCGCCGACGGCAAAGCCGTGATCGACGCCTATAAAAAGATGTAAGTCCTGGAAGTCAGCGGCCGGTGAGGATTTCACCGGCCGCGCTTCTTTTAGGGGGCAGTGATTCCGACAATGCGTAGGTCGCTCGACCGGCTCTACCTGGCCGCCGGGGCTTTGGCCGGTATGTTCCTGGTCGCCATCGCCGTTCTGGTGCTGCTGTCCATCGTCACCCGCCTGCTGGGCCTCTATGTGCCGGGGCTCACGGTCTACGCCGGCTACGCCATGGCCAGTTCCTCTTTCCTGGCACTGGCCTATACCTTCGGCAAGGGCGGCCACATCCGCGTTGCGCTCTTCATCGACAAGTTCACCGGTCGGACACGCCGCGCGGCGGAGCTTTGGTGCCTTTCGGTCGGGACCTTCCTGGCCGGCTATCTCGCCTGGTATGCGGTGAAGATGGTGCGCGTCTCCCTCATGCTGGGCGACATCAGCGAAGGCGCCGACGCGACGCCGCTGTGGATCCCGCAGATCGGCATGGCCGCCGGCGCCGTGCTGCTGGCCGTGGCGCTGGCCGACCGCCTGGTCTCGGTCGCGCTTGGCGCCCCCATCGAGGGCCGCAAATCGGCGCCGGAAGACGCGCCGCCCGAAGACGTGGTGGGGGAGTAAGGCGCGCGATGGAAAACCTGCTGCTGGTCCTGATCTTCCTCGGCGTGCTGTTCTTCCTGCTCGGCAGCGGTGTCTGGGTCGGCCTCTCGCTGCTCGGCGTTGCGCTGGTCGGCATGGAGCTGTTCACCGGCCGCCCGGTCGGCGACGCCATGGCGACGACGATCTGGAGTGCGTCGTCGTCGTGGACGCTGACGGCGCTGCCGCTGTTCATCTGGATGGGCGAGATCCTGTTCCGCACGCGCCTGTCGGAGGACCTCTTCAAGGGCCTGACGCCCTGGCTCGGCGGCCTGCCCGGGCGCCTGCTGCACGTGAACGTCGCCGGCTGTGCCCTGTTTGCCGCGATCTCCGGCTCCTCCGCCGCCACCGTCGCCACCGTCGGCAAGATGTCGCTCCCCGAACTGCGCCGGCGCGGCTATCCCGAAGAGATGATCATCGGCACCCTGGCCGGCGCCGGCACCCTCGGCCTGCTGATCCCGCCGTCGATCATCCTCATCGTCTACGGTGTGACCGTGAACGAGTCGATCGCCGGCCTGTTCATGGCCGGGGTGTTCCCCGGCATCATGCTGGCGCTGCTTTTCATGGGCTACATCATCGTGCGCGCGCTGGTGAAGCCGGAGCGGATGCCGCCGCGCGGGGCGGCTTCCGGCATCCTGCACAAGGTCCGCGATTCCCTTTCCCTGCTGCCGGTCATCCTGCTGATCCTGGCCGTGCTGGGGTCGATCTATGCCGGCATCGCCACGGCGCCCGAGGCCGCCGTGCTGGGCGTCGGCGGTGCCCTGGTGATCTCGCTGCTGCAGGGCTCGCTCACCCGCGACAGCTTCACCGAGAGCCTGATGGGCGCGGTGCGCACTTCCTGCATGATCGCCCTCATCCTCGCCGGGGCCAAGTTCCTCACCCTGGCCATGGGCTTCACCGGCCTGCCGCGCGACCTCGCGGCCTGGATCGGCACGCTGGAGCTGTCGCCGCTGGCCCTCATCGCCGCGCTGACGGTGTTCTACATCGTGCTCGGCTGCTTCCTGGACGGCATCTCCGCCGTGGTGCTGACCATGGCGGTGGTCGAGCCGATGGTGCGCCAGGCCGGCATCGACATGCTGTGGGTCGGCATCTTCCTGGTCATCGTGGGGGAGATGGCGCAGATCACCCCGCCGGTCGGCTTCAACCTCTTCGTCCTGCAGGGCATGACCCACCACGAGATCCCCTTCATCGCCCGCGCCGCCCTGCCGATGTTCGGGATCATGGTGCTGGCGGTCCTGCTGGTGGTGGCCTTTCCGGAAATCGCCACCTGGCTGCCCGCCCAGATGCGGCCGGGGCCTTAGTCTTCCAGGCCCTAGTCTTCCCGGCCTTGGTTTCCGAGCCTTGGTTTCCGGGCCTTTTGAGCCTCCAAGAGGCCCATTGTGTGCCGGCGGGCCACCTCTGCTATAGTGCCGCCGCGATATCAGGAGACAAAGCGATGGCCGAGGCCGCACACGATACCCGAAATCAGGTTGATGACCCGCTGATCGACGCGCTGCGCGAACTACTGGGCGAGCGGCTGTCGACCGCCTGGGCGGTGCGCGAGCACCACGGCAAGGACGCTTCCTACCACGCCATGGAGGCGCCCGACGCGGTGGCCTTCGCCGAGACCACCGAGGAGGTGGCGGCGATCGTGAAGCTCTGCGCGGCCCATAAGTGTCCGGTCATCGCCTTCGGCACCGGCACTTCTCTGGAGGGGCAGGTCCAGGCCCCGAAGGGCGGCGTCTGCATCGACCTATCGGCCATGAACACGATCCTGGAGGTCAACGAGGCCGACCTCGACTGCCGCGTCCAGGCCGGAGTCACGCGCAAGGCGCTGAACACCCACCTGCGCGACACCGGCCTGTTCTTCCCCATCGACCCCGGCGCCGACGCCTCGCTGGGCGGCATGGCGGCGACCTCGGCCTCCGGCACCAACGCGGTGCGCTACGGCACCATGCGAACCAACGTCATGGGCCTGACCGTGGTGATGGCCGATGGGCGGATCATCCGCACCGGCGGGCGGGCGCGCAAGTCGGCGTCGGGCTACGACCTGACGCGCCTTTTCGTCGGCTCCGAAGGTACCCTGGGCATCATCACCGAGGTACAGCTGCGCCTCTACGGCATCCCGGAAGCCATGGCCGCGGCGGTGTGTTCCTTCGACAGTCTCGCGGGGGCCGTCGACAGCGTCATCCTGACCATCCAGTCCGGCATTCCGATTGCCCGGATCGAGCTGCTGGACGAAATCCAGGTGGGGGCGATCAACGCCTATTCGAAGCTCGACTATCCGGTGAAACCGACGCTGTTCTTCGAATTCCATGGCACCGACGCCTGGGCGAAGGAACAGGCCGAGTTGGTCGGCGAGATCGTGCAGGAGCACGGCGGGTCGAACTTCAACTGGGTGACCCGCCAGGAAGACCGCAACAAGCTGTGGCAGGCGCGTCACGACGCCTATTTCGCCTGCCTGGCGCTGAAACCGGGCGCCAAGGCCTGGGCCACCGATGTCTGCGTGCCGATCTCGCGTCTGGCCGAATGCATCCTGGAATCCCGCAAGGATATCGACGCCTCGGGCGTGCTGGCACCGATCGTCGGCCACGTCGGCGACGGCAACTTCCACCTCACCTTCCTGCTGGACCCCGACGACCCGCAGGACATGACGAAGGCCGAAGGCGTCAACGAGCGCATGGTGATGCGGGCGCTGGCCATGGGCGGCACCTGCACCGGCGAGCACGGCGTGGGCACCGGCAAGATGCGCTTCCTGCAGGCCGAACACGGCGATGCGCTGTCGGTGATGCGCCAGGTGAAGCAGGCCCTGGACCCCGACAACATCATGAATCCAGGCAAGATCCTGCCGGCCTGACGGGCGCCGCGCAGCGGTGCGTCCCGATACTTCCGGTGCCCGCCGCCGTATCCTGAGGTGACGAGTCGGCCCGCGACAATTCTGTCGCTTGCGGGCCTTCGCTCTACCCCGCATGCTGCGCTGCGATGACTGACTCCCGTCCCTCCGTTTCTGTTGCCGTGCGGCCGCGCGGCGCTTGGCATGCGCTGACGGCGGAGAACACGCTGCAGTCCCTGGAGGGTTCGCCGCAAGGGTTGTCGGCGGAAGAGGCGGCGGCGCGCCTGGCGCGCTATGGCGAGAACCGCCTGCCGCGGCGCGAGGGTACACCGGTCGCCACGCTCTATCTGCGCCAGTTCGCCAGCCCGTTGGTGTACCTGCTGCTGGCCGCCACGGTAGTTTCCCTTTTCATCGGCGACTGGACCGACGCGGTCTTCATCTTCGTGGTCCTGCAGGTGAACGCGGTGATCGGTGTGGCGCAGGAATGGAAGGCCGAGCGAAGCGCCGCGGCGCTGGACCGCATGCTGCAGACCATGGCGACGGTCGTGCGCGGCGGGCAGCCGCGTAGCGTGCCGGCGACCGAGCTGGTCCCGGGCGACATGGTGCGCCTGGAATCGGGCGCGCTGGTGCCCGCCGACCTGCGCCTCATCAGACAGCAGGAGTTGTCCGTCGACGAATCCCTGCTGACCGGCGAGTCGATGCCGGTGGACAAGGATCCGGAGGCGGTGCTGCCCGAAGCCGCGCCGATGGCGGAGCGCTGCAACCTGCTGTTTGCCGGCGCGACGGTGCTGACGGGCCGCGCCCAGGCGGTGGTGACCTCTACCGGGGCGGAGACGCAGATCGGCCGCATCGCCTCGGCGCTGGCGGCGCCCGGCCAGGCGGTGCCGCCGCTGATTCACCGCCTGGAACAGTTCAGCCGCTGGATCGGCATTGCCACGGTGGTCGCCATCGCTGCGCTGGCGGCGGTGCAGATCGCCCAGGGGCTGCCGCTGATCACGGTCTTCCTGGTCGCGGTGGCCCTGGCCGTGGCGGCGATCCCGGAAGGCCTGCCGGTGGCGATCACCGTCGCGCTGACGGTGGCGACTTCGCGCATGGCCCGGCGCAACGTGATCGTGCGCGCGCTGCCGGCGGTGGAGGGGCTCGGCGCCTGTACCCTGGTCGCCAGCGACAAGACCGGTACGCTGACCTGCAACGAACTGCCGGTGAAACAGGTCCTGCTGTTCGACGACGTCGGGCCGGCGGTGATGGGGCAGGTCGACGGTGAGGGCTACCGCCCGCGCGGCGGCATTTCAGTCGACGGGCGTGAGCCGACCCGCCAGGAACTGGCCGGCTTTGCCGGGTTGGCGCACAGTGCCGCCTTGTGCAATGAAGCGGAACTCCATCTGTTCGAAGACGACGTTCATCATGTCGGCGATACCGTGGACGTCGCTTTCCTGGTTCTGGCGCACAAGCTGAAAGTCGATCCGCGTGACGCCAAACAGCGCCATCGCCTGCTGGCGGCGATCCCCTACGAGCCGCAGCGCCGCTTCGGTGCCGTTTTCGTCACGCCGGAGGGAACCGGCGAGGGCACTGCCCAGCCGGTTGCTGTCGCCCATGTGAAGGGGGCGCTGGAGGCGGTGTTGCCGATGTGCGATGGCGTCGACCGGGACCGCGCCTTGGAGGCGGGCGAGGCCATGGCCGCCGCCGGCTACCGTGTGCTGGCCGTGGCGAGTGGGGTGGTCTCGCAGGAAGCGGCGCAGAAGGCGGCGCCGGACTCGCTGCGCTATCTGCGCCTGGTGGGGCTCGTCGGGCTGATGGATCCGGTGCGGCCGGAGGTGCCGGCGGCGGTGGAGCGCTGCCGCAGCGCCGGTGTGGAGGTCGTCATGGTGACCGGCGACCATCCAGCGACCGCGCGTACCATCGCAAGACAGCTCGGTATCGGTGCAACGCGGGAAGGCGGCGCACCGGTGGTGGTGAGCGGGCGCGATCTGACCAAGGCGGCGGACGCGGGCGACGCCGCGGCCTTCGATGCGCTGGTCAACGGCGCCGACGTCTTCGCCCGCGTGGAACCCACCCAGAAGCTGGAGATCGTCCGCTGCCTGCAGCGCAGCGGCCATCTGGTGGCGGTTACCGGCGACGGCGTGAACGACGCACCGGCTCTGGCGCAGGCCGACATCGGCGTGGCCATGGGTAAGAACGGTACCGACGTGGCCCGGGGTGCCGCCGACCTGATCCTCACCGACGACAATTTCGCTTCCATCGTCGCGGGGATCGAGGAAGGCCGCATCGCCTACGACAACGTGCGCAAGCTGATCTTTCTGCTGGTCGCCACCGGCCTCGGCGAGATCGTGCTGTTTTTCTTCGGCATCCTCTCCGGCGTTCCCTTGCCGCTTTTCGCTGTGCAACTGCTGTGGCTGAACCTCGTCACCAACGGTATCCAGCATATCGCGCTGGCCCTGGAAGGGGGCGAGCCGGGCATCCTGCAGCGCGCACCCAGGCCGCCGCGCGAGGCGCTGTTCGACCGGCGCATGATCGAACAGGTGGTGACGGCCGGCGTTTATATGGGCGCCTGCGCCTTTGGATTCTATTACGTGGCGCTGGAAAGCGGCATGGCGGAGGAGCGTGCGCGCAATCTGCTGCTGCTGCTGATGGTGATGTTCGAGAACGTGCATGTGCTGAACGCCCGCTCCGAACGGCGCTCGGCCTTCGCGGTGCCGCTGCGGACGAATCCTTTCCTGCTGTTCGCCATCTTCGGCGCGCAGGGCTGCCACGTCGCGGCCATGTATCTGCCGGGCCTCAGCGATATCCTGGCGGTGCAGCCGATCAGTCTGCAGGACTGGGTGCTGGTGGCCGGCCTGGCGCTGTCGTTGCTGGCGGTGGTGGAATTGCGTAAAGCCTGGCTGCGCCGCCGCCCTCAAACAACACGCTAGGCGGCAGCCAACAAGACAAAATTAAAAGTCAGGGTTGAGCGGGCGCGACGGCTTTGCCCTCTCCTGGCATCCACTTTTCTTGCCGGAGGCGGTGTGGCGTTTGCGCGACCCGGCGGCGGTTCAGGCCGGGTCGTCCTTCAGAGGCTCCGTGTCGGGCAGAGGCTCCGCGTCGGGCTTAGCATTGCTGGGCTTGGCGTTGGTTGGCTTGGCGCTGGTTGGCTGGGTGTGGCCGTTCTCGCCACGTTCGGCCAGCGCTCTGCTGCGCGCCTTGCGTTGGGCCTCTTCACGGCGCCGGCGCTGCTGCTCGGCGCGGTAGGCATCAAGATCGACGATTTCACCCATTGGCACTACCAGTTGTCGGCTCGGTCGCTGGGGCTCGTTACTGCGGCTCGCCGCGCCTTTCCCTTACTAGAGTCGCCCCTTTACTAAAGTCGCCCGGCCCTTACAGGATGGCCCGGGTCGGGAAGGGCGTCATGCCGCTGCTCATTATCCCAATATGGGTGTTACGACTTCGTAACGCCAGACCGGGAAATCTGCGGGACCGGAAAAGGGCGTCAATTTTTCGTCAGCCCTTCGGTCTCGGCCTCTCTTCGGCGGTGGCCCCCAATTTCGCATTAGCCGGGGCCGGGACGATCCTTCCGCTTTGCCGGGTTCCCCCGTTTAAAGTAGCTTAGCGCAATTGGTTTGCGTTGCAATGTCTCTCCCCCGGAGCCGTCTTGCGGTGATGGCCTTCAGCGGGATGCCGGCGGTGAAGCAAAAGGATTAGAGAACGCTCGTGAAGAAAGTCGCCCTTGCGTTTGTCCTCCTGCTTGCCGTGGCGGTAGCCGCCCTTCTGGTGGCCCCCAGCTTCTGGGACTGGAATGCCGAAAAGGGCCGTATCGCGGCCCTGGTGAAGGAACACACCGGGCGCGATCTCGAGATCGCCGGCAATGTCAGCCTGCACCTGCTGCCGCGGCCCGCCTTCGCCGCCCGCGAGGTCACCCTGGCCAACCTGGAGGGTGGCTCCGGCCCCGCCATGGTGCAGCTGGAGGAGCTGCAGATCAGCGTGGCGCTGCTGCCGTTGCTGCGCGGCGAGATCCTGGTGGAAAGCGTCACCCTGGTGAAGCCGCAGGTGCTGTTGGAGGTGCTGGCTGACGGCCGAGCCAATTGGCGCTTCGGCCCGGCACCGGCACCGGGGAGCGGATCCGCCGAGGAGTCGGAGCGGGGCCAAGGCGGCGGGGGCCCAGACCAGGCGATCCGGGTGGATAGTTTCCTGATCGAAGACGGCACCGTGCGTTATCGCGATGCGCGGAGCGGCCGTGAGGAGATCCTCGACGGCCTCAATGCCGAGTTGGCCGCCGACTCGCTCTCCGGCCCCTTCGCCGCCAGCGGCGCGGCGGTCTACCACGGTGTGCCCCTGGCGTTCGATTTCAACCTCGGCCAACTGGTCGAGGCCGGGGCCACGGCACTGTCGCTGTCCCTGAAGCTGCCGCAGGCCGAGGCCGAGGCCACCTTCATCGGGGCGTTGTCGCGCCATGAGGACCTGCAGACGCTGCGCGGTCGACTGCAGGCGGAAGGCGGCGACCTGGCAGGCGTGTTGCGGGCCCTGGCCATCGAAGGCGGGTCGGTCGACACGGGCGGCGCGGCGTCGGGCATCTTGGCCCAAGCCTTCACGGCAACGGCGGAGCTCAGTGCCAGCAGCAGTGAGGCGGCGGCCGAATCGGTGAAGCTCACCCTGGGGCCGCTGTCGCTCGACGGCCGGCTCGTCGCCACCCTCGACACCGTCACCGGCGCCCCTTCCGGTGCCCCCTCCGGCACCCCCTCCGGGACTGGGCCAGACATCACCGCGGAGCTGTCGGCGAAGACCGTCGACCTCGACAAGCTGCTCGCCCTGCAGGCCACGGCGCGCCCTCCCGGCGCCCCGGCGGAGGGGCGGGCGGCGGACGCCCCGCCGGTAGCGGTTGCCGTGCTGCCGGGCGCCACTCCGGCCGCCGAGGAATCGGCAGGCCTGCCGCGCGGATTTTCCGCCAGCATCGCCCTGGGCGCCGACGCGCTGCTCTACCGCGGCCAGACGGTGCGCCAGCTTCAGGTCGCAGCCCGCCTGGAGGATGGCCGGCTGACGCTGACCCAGGCGGCGGTGCAACTGCCCGGCAGTTCCAAGGCGGCGCTCACCGGCGTGCTGAGTACGGACGGGCAGGGCCCGCGGTTCAGCGGCAAGGTGACGGCGGAATCGGGCAATCTGCGCGGTATGCTGCAGTGGCTCGGCGTCGATGTCGCGGCGGTGCCCGCCGAGCGCCTGCGCCGCATGGTGCTGAAGACCGGACTCGACGCTTCCGGCGACCAGTTGGTGCTGCGCAACACCGACATTCAGCTCGACCTCAGCCGGGTGACCGGCGGCGCGGCGGTTGCCCTGCGCAAGCGTCCCGGATTCGGCATCGCCCTGTCCGTCGACAAGATCAATCTGGATGCCTACCTGCCGGCGCCGGGTCCGGAGCGAGAAGGCCCGGCCGCGACGGCGGAACAGGCCGCCCCGCTGGCGTCCCCGTTGACGTCAGGGCCGGCGCCGGCCGCTGCCCCGCTGGGCCTGCCCGTGCTCGGCCGCTTCGATGCCAACATCGATCTGCGCGTCGGCCAGATGACCTACCGCGGGCTGCCGCTCGATGGCCTGCACCTGGATGCGACCCTGCAGCGTGGTGGGCTGGTGGTGCGCAATCTCGCGGTCGCCGATCTGGTCGGCAGCCGCGGACAGTTCACCGGCAGCCTGGCCAACGTCGACCGCGACGCCTCCATCGACGGCTCGCTGGACGTCTCGGTGACGGCGTTGTCGCGTCTGACGAAGGCCTTCGGCGTCAGCACCGCCCGGCAGCTGCCGCTTGAGTCCTTCACCCTCAGCGGCGCGGGCAACGGCAACGGCGAGGGGCTGCGCTTCGACCAGCATCTGACCGCGTTGGGCGGCACGCTGCGCGCCGCCGGCGCGGCGACGCTGCAGCCCGCCGCCGGGGGTGCTCCGTCCATCGACACGGCGCTGGAACTGAACCACCCGGATCTCTTCGTGCTGCTCGGCGAGCTGCTGCGCGATGCCGCGCTGCCGCGCGACCTCGGCCCGGCCGCCGTGAAAGGCCGACTGGCCGCCAGCGCGTCCGACATCCGCCTCAGCGGCCTGGAGGGCACGCTGGCCGGCGTCGCCCTGCTGGGCGGCGACATCGCCCTGTCCCTGGCCGGGCCGCGCCCGCGGATCACGGCGCAGTTGTCGACCGGCCAGCTGCCCCTGGCCGCGGTGATGGCGCCGGTCGCGGCCGGAAGCAAGGCTACCGAGAACAGCAGCGGCGGCTCTGGTTCCGGCTCGGGTTCCGGTTTAGGGACAACCGCGGCAGGCCACGAGCGCTGGTCGCGCCAAGCATTCGACCTCGAAGGCCTGCGCGCCTTCGATGGCGAGGTGAAGCTCACCGCCAAGACGCTGCTGATCGACCGCCTGCGCTTGACCGCTGCCGAAATCGAGGCCGTGCTGGCCGACGGCGTTCTGGATCTCCAGCGGTTCGCCGCCGGGGCCTATGGCGGCGCCCTGTCGCTCACCGGCAAGGCCGATGCGCGCGAGACGGCGGTGCCGGGGCTCGATATCGCGCTCGCGCTCAGCGCCGCCGATGTGGAGTTGAAGGGCCTGCTCGGCGACCTTGCGGATAGCGACCGCTTCTCCGGTCCTGTGACCTTGAAAAGCACCCTGACGAGCCGGGGCGCCAGCGAGGCGGCGCTGGTCTCGGCCCTGGCCGGCGACGGTACGCTGGCCGGTACGGTGACCGTGGCGGCCAAGGTGGAGGAGCAGGCCGGCGCCTTGGTGCTCGGTATCCTGGGCAAGAAGGTGAAGGAGATCCGCGGCGTCACCGACAGCACGACGGTATTGTTCTCGGCTTTCGCGGGGGCGCCGGCCGCCATTGACGGCAGCTTCGTGATCGCCGAGGGGGTGGCGCGCAGCGACGACCTGACGCTGCGCGGGCGCGACGCCGTGGCGCGCACGGTGGGCAGCGTCGACCTGCCGGGCTGGCGGCGCGACAGCACCACCGATGTGTTCCGCGACGCCGATCCGGCGAAGGCTTACCTGACCGCCAAGCTGAAGGGCCCGCTCGACGCGCCCAACGTGGCGATCGGCGGCCAGCCGTTCCAGCGCAACGAGGCGCCGGCCGCCGGGGAAACGTCCGCCGGGGAAACGTCCGGGGAGCAGCCGGAACAACCCGCCAAGCCGCTGAAGCCGGAGGACATCCTTAAGGAAGGGGTCAAGGGCCTGCTGAAGGGCCTCGGCGGTTAGGGGCGACCGTCCGCATCCGGCGTCGGGGCTTTGGCCGCCGCGCGGTAGTGGTTCAGCAGGAAGACGCGCACGGCGCTGGACAGGTTGCCGCCGCGGCCGCGGTCGATTTCCTCGATCAACGCATTCAGCGACAGGTGGCGCCCGGCGGCGACTTCCTTCAGGGCGTCCCAGAACACCCCTTCCAGCGACAGCGAGGTGCTGTGGCCGGCGATCTTCACCGATCTTTTGCGCAGCCGTTCACCCGGCGGCTTTGCGCTGCCGGGTGGGTTTTCTGTTGCGGCATCTGCCGCGCCTGCGGCCTCGCTCATTTCCCGCCCCTCCCGCATTGGAACGGGGGCCCAGCATGTTGTCCGGGCGTACCCACTGTTCGAACTGTTCGTCGGTGAGCAGGCCCAGTTCCAGCGCCGCGTCCTTCAGGGTCGAGTTGTCGGTGTAGGCCTTTTTGGCGACCTTGGCGGCGTTGTCGTAGCCGATGTGCGGGTTCAGCGCCGTCACCAGCATGAGCGACTGGCGCATCAGCGTGGCGATGCGTTCCTCGTCCGCCTCGATGCCCTCGACACAGTTGGTCCGGAAGCTGTCGCAGGCATCGCCGATCAGCTGGGCCGACTGCAGCAGCGAGTAGATCAGCACCGGCTTGAAGACGTTCAGCTCGAAGTGGCCGCTGGAGCCGGCGACCGTGCAGGTCGTGTGGTTGCCCATCACCTGGGCGCAGACCATGGTCATGGCCTCGGTCTGGGTCGGGTTCACCTTGCCCGGCATGATCGAGGAGCCCGGTTCGTTGGCCGGCAGGCGCAGCTCGCCCAGGCCGCAGCGCGGGCCGGAGCCGAGCAGGCGAACGTCGTTGGCGATCTTCATCAGCGAGCAGGCGATGGTGTTGAGCGCGCCGGAAGCCTCGACGATGGCGTCGTGGGCGGCCAGGGCCTCGAACTTGTTCTCGGCGGTGATGAAGGGCAGCTGGGTGATCTTGGCGACCTCGGCGGCGAAGGCCGCGGCAATGCCGTCGATGGCATTCAGGCCGGTGCCGACGGCGGTGCCGCCCTGGGCCAGCTGCAGCAGGCGCTCGGTGGCGCTCTCCAGGCGCTTCACGCCATAGGCGACCTGGGTGGCGTAGCCGGAGAATTCCTGGCCCAGGGTCAGCGGTGTCGCGTCCATCAGGTGGGTGCGGCCGCTCTTGATGATCTTGTCGAAGTCCTTGGCCTTGGCATCGAGGGCGGCGTGCAGGTGGCCCAGCGCCGGGATGGTCTCGCCGACGATCTTCTGCACCGCGGCGATGTGCATCACCGTGGGGAAGGTGTCGTTGGACGACTGGCCCATGTTGCAGTGGTCGTTGGGGTGGACCGGTTCCTTGCCGCCCTTGTTGCCGGTCAGGATCTCGTTGGCGCGCCCGGCGATGACCTCGTTGGCGTTCATGTTGGTCTGGGTGCCGGAGCCGGTCTGCCACACCACCAGCGGGAAGTGGTCCATCAGCTTGCCGTCGGCGACTTCCTGGGCGGCCTGGCAGATCGCCTCGGCCAGCTTGGCGTCCAGGACGCCGAGCGCCTTGTTGGTGCGGGCCGCGGCCAGCTTCTGGATGCCCAGCGCCTTCACCAGTGCCGGCGGCATCTTCTCGCCGCCGATCTTGAAGTTGGCCAGGGATCGCTGGGTCTGCGCGCCCCAGTAGCGGTCGGCGGGGACGGCGATCTCGCCCATGGAATCGGTTTCGATGCGGGTTTTGGCAGAAGATGCGGGAGACATGGTCGCAAGGATCCTGAGTGGTTGCGGCGCGGTGCCCGGCGAGGGCATGGACGGGCGCGAGTTTAGGAGTCTCGGCCCAGCGCGCCAAGCCTGGCCTCTGCCGGGGGGGGCGACAATTAAGGTCGTACTAATACAACCAAAAATAGATAAACTGATGTAAAAAGATATTTTTTAGTCGAATTTTCCCTGTAAAGATCCATTATGCAACCGTAATGCTATGTCTCTGTGAGAGATTCAGCGTCACATAGAAGAATAGAATGATATAAAAAATGATGTTTATTTGATGTGATTCACGGAAGGTTAACCAGCCCGGTGATTACATCACTCTAGAGCAAGGAGAAGAATCTTATTTCATGAGCCCGATACGGCCGATTTTGGCGAGGCTGGAGGCGGTATTTCATCGATATACGCCTGTAAGTTGGGAAATCTGCCCCTGAGGTGGATATCGGGTGAGTCGGAATAAATATTCAGATGGTGCGAGTTTTTACTTATTGACGGGCAATTTTGTTGGAGTTGTTCTGCGCGGTGCTTCTCGATTGGAGGCAATGTTGGCTTTCGTCGAAGGTGCGGGAGTTCTCAAAGAGGATTTATCTAAAATTCGAATAAAGATAACAAAAAATACTGTCAGATAATTTTTTTAAAAATATAGAATTCCAGTTTTTTTGTGATCTACCGCGTTTTTGCTTGCGTATTTATCGAATTCAGTTTGGCCGTTGGTGAGAGTGCTCTGGCGGCCCCGAGTGTGTTTGGCCCGTCGTCCAATGGCGGACGGCCGGTTGGTCAAACCGCCTGTGCTTAGGAGAGTGAGATGACGAGCATGAAGTTCGGCCTGGGCGGCCGCCTGGGATCCACTGTGATGCACAAGTTGCTCGGCATCGTGGGCCTCTGCCTGATGGCGACGGTTATCGTCGCCACGATCGGCGTATGGCAGATGTCGCGCATCGGCCTGGAGATCGAGTCGATCGCCGAGGACGACATGCCGCTGACCGAGACGGTCAGCCGCGTGACGGTGCATCAGCTGGAGCAGGCCGTGCTGCTGGAGCGCATCCTGCGGCTCAGCGGCCTGGTGACGGAGACGACCCCCGAGCAGTTGCGCGCCGCTCAGGAGGCGTTCGAACGGCTGTCCGCGACCGTCGATGAGGAGATTGATGCCGGCGAGCGGCTCGCCGAGCGGGCGTTGAGCCACGCCCGCACCCCCGAGCAGAAGGCGGAGTTCGAGAAGGTCCTCTCTGCGCTGAAGCAGATCGAAGGCGAACACAAGTCCTACCACAAACATGCGGCGGAGATCTTCCAGTTGAGCACCGCCGGACGGCTTTCCGAAGCGTTGGCCCTGGTGGGCGGGATCGAGCAGGAGGAAGAGAAGCTCAACCACGAACTGGCCACGCTGCTGGAGGAAATCGAATCCTTCACCCTCGGGGCGGTCCGCACTGTCGAAGAGCACGAGAAGTCTGCCGTGTGGATGATGTCGGTGGTATCGGCGGCCTCCGCCGTCATCGGATTCGTGGTCGCCGTCTGGTTCACCCGCGTCGGCGTGGCGCGCCCGCTGGCCCAGGTCGTCAACGCCCTCAACCGTCTGGCCGAAGGCGACACCAGTGCCGAGGTGAAGGTGCGCAGCCGCGACGAAATCGGCCAGGTCGCCGAAGCCTTCGTGGTCTTCAAGCATAAGACCCTGGAACTGAAGCGCCTGGAAGAGGAGCGCGCCGAAGACGACGCCCGCCAGGCCGAAGAGCGGCGCCGTCAGCGCCTGCAGAAGGCCGATGCCTTCGAGGCCGCCGTCGGCGGCGTCGTCGACACGGTTTCCGCCGCGGCTACCGAGCTGCAGGCGACCGCGCAGTCGATGTCGTCGACCGCCGAGCAGACCAATGCCCAGTCGATCAGCGTCTCCAGCGCTTCGGAGGAGGCCTCGACCAACGTACAGACGGTCGCCACCGCCTCGGAAGAGCTTTCGGCCTCGATCGGCGAGATTTCTCGGCAGATCGCGGAGACCAACAAGGTCTCGCAGCAGGCGGTCGAGGACGCGGACCTGGCCAACCAGTCGGTCAACGGCCTGGCCGAGGCGGCGCAAAAGATCGGCGCCGTGATCAACCTGATCCAGGACATCGCCGAGCAGACCAATCTGTTGGCCCTCAACGCGACCATCGAGGCGGCCCGCGCCGGCGAAGCCGGCAAGGGCTTCGCCGTGGTCGCCGGCGAGGTGAAGTCGCTGGCGACCCAGACCGCCAAGGCAACCCAGGAGATCGCCGCGCAGGTCGAGGGCATGCAGAACGCCACCGGCGGCACTGTCGGTACCATCGAGGGCATCGTCAGCGTGATCAAGCGGATCAGCGAAAACGCGCACGGCATCGCCGCCGCGGTGGAGGAGCAGAACGCCGCCACCGAAGAGATCTCGCGCAACGTTCAGCAGGCTGCCGCCGGAACGCAGGAGGTCGCCAGCAACATCGTGGGCGTCCGCCAGGCAGCGGAGCAGACCGGCGCCGCGGCCAGCGAAGTCCTGGAATCGGCGGGCCAGCTCTCCAAGCAGTCGGAACTGCTGCGCGGCGAAGTCGGTAAGTTCCTGGCGGGGCTGCGCGCCGCCTGAGCCCTGTTGCGGTCCGCGGATAATCCCGGATGTCGCCCGCTTGAGCGACTGCGCAAAGCATTGTCGGACTCAGCCGCCGCAGCAACTATGTCGAGCATGGCGTCATCGTATTTGAATAAAAATTTAAGTAAATCTGATAAAGTAGTAATAACATAAAATTTTATATTATTATAATCGGAAATTATAGAGAAATTATATGCAAAATTACAATAAAGTAGAATTTATTATTTAATCTATTTTACTAGTCTTTAATGCTCATAGTGATTAAATCCAATCCAAGCGAACCCGGCCGCCTCATCTATTCGTGGATGACACCTGACTTATGATGATTGGGATAGGGCATTGGCGCGGCCGCTGGGGGCGCCGGCCGTAAAGGGCACGTTTCGCGGGCGCCTCCTGGGGATCCACTTAGGGAATCGAAATCATGTCGTTTTCAATGCTGCGTAATGATACCGCCGCGAGGCTCGCCGCCCTCGACCGTTCTCAGGCGATCATCGAGTTCACGATGGATGGCACCATCATCACGGCCAACGCGAACTTCCTGAACGCGATGGGCTATACGCTGGATGAGGTGAAGGGCAAGCACCACAGCATCTTCGTCGAGCCGGCTTTCCGCGAGAGTGCCGAGTACAAGGCGTTCTGGGAAAAGCTCAATCGCGGCGAGTTCGAGGCGGCCCAGTACAAGCGCATCGGCAAAGGCGGCAAGGAGGTGTGGATCGAGGCTTCCTACAATCCGCTGCTTGGCCGCAACGGCAAGCCGTTCAAGGTGGTCAAGTACGCGACCGATGTGACGAAGCAGAAGGCGGAATTCGCCGACCTTTCGGGCAAGGTGGAGGCGATCGGCCGCTCCCAGGCGGTGATCGAGTTTCAGCTCGACGGCACCATCATCACGGCCAACGAGAATTTCCTGAAGACTCTCGGCTACGCGCTCGACGAAGTCAAAGGCAAGCACCACAGCATGATCGTCGAGCCGGCCCTGCGCGAGAGCGCCGAGTACAAGGAATTCTGGGCGAAGCTGGGACGCGGCGAATTCCAGGCGGCCCAGTACAAGCGCATCGGCAAGGGTGGCAATGAGGTGTGGATCGAAGCCTCCTACAATCCGGTCATGGACCTGAACGGCCGGCCCTGGAAGGTGGTGAAGTTCGCCACCGACCTGACGAAGCGCAAGGCGGAGAACGCGGCGCTCGCCGACGAGTTCGAAAGCGGCGTGAAGTCGATGGTTCAGACGGTCGCTTCCTCCGCGCAGAACATGGAGGTGACCGCGCAGACCCTGGCGGCGGCCGCCGAGCAGACCAACCAGCAGTCGTCGACCGTGTCCGCGGCCTCCGAAGAGCTGGCCGCTTCGGTCAACGAGATCTCCCGGCAGATCACCGAGTCCAACCGCATCGTGAACACCGCGGTTGCCGAGGCGGAAAAGTCAGAGCACATGGTCAGCGATCTGGTGACGGCGGCAGAGAAGATCAGCGCGGTATCGCAGATCATCACCGACATCGCCGAGCAGACCAACCTGTTGGCGCTGAACGCGACCATTGAGGCGGCCCGTGCCGGCGAGGCGGGCAAGGGGTTTGCCGTGGTTGCCAGCGAGGTGAAAAACCTCGCTACGCAGACTGCCAAGGCGACCGAGGAAATCGGAACCCAGATCAAGGGAATCCAGGACTCGAGCCTGACGACGGCCGACGCCATCCGCGAGATCGGCAAGATCATCGCCCAGGTCAGCGAGATCAGTACCTCGATCTCCAGCGCGGTCGAGGAGCAGTCCTCGGCGACCAAGGAGGTTTCGCTGAACATCAACGGCGTCACACAGGCGGCCGAGGAAACCGGAACGTCCTCCAGCAGCGTTCTGCAAGATGCCCAGATGCTGACCAAGCAGGCCGGTGGGCTGGAACAGAAGGTGGACGACTTCCTGGTTCGCGTCCGCACCATGTAGTCCCATCGCCGGCCGCCCCCGCGGCCCTCAATTCGACCTGGCCTGACAACCGCCCCGCCCTCACGCGGGGCGGTTTGTCCTTGCCGACGGGGCCGCCGGGGCCGACGGCGCCGCCATCGTCGCTTTCGCCGGCCTTTTCAAAAAAACTAATCAAATTTTTATGAATTATAGCGAATGTGACTACTTCGGTCTTGAAAAGGCCAGAAGCCGGGCAGCCTTGCGCCGGGCCTGGCGCCTCGTCGGGAAAACGCCGGGCCTGGCGTCCCGTCGGGAAGACGGTTGGCATAAAACGATTCGACTGGTGGAGCAGCAAAATGAAGCGTCGTGATTTCGTTCGTCTGTTGAGCCTGGGTGCGGTAGTCAGCTGTCCCCTGTGTAAGGCCGCCGCCGCCGCCGAAACGGCCCCGGGCGGCGATGCTCACGGGGCCAGTACGGCTGCACCCGCTGGCGAGAAGGCCGCGGCGCACGGCGCCGGCCACTGGTCCTATGAGGGTGAGGGTGCGCCGGAGCGTTGGAGCGAGCTGTCCGGCGAATACAAGGCCTGTGGCGCCGGCAGCCAGCAGTCGCCGCTCAACCTCGACAGCCATGTGCCCAGCCTGCTGAATGACATGGCGGTGTCCTGGATGCCAGCGCCCTTCGAGGTGGCGAACATCTGTCACACGATCCAGGCCAATGCCACGCCGGGCAGTTGGACCGATCTGGGTGGCAAGCGCTTCGAGCTGCTGCAGTTCCACTTCCATCACCCCAGCGAGCACCAGGTCGACGGCCGGCCCTATTCGATGGAGGTGCACTTCGTCCACAAGAGCGCCGAGGGCGGCCTGGCGGTGCTGGGCGTCTTCCTGACGCCGGGTGCGGAGCATGCCGAACTTGCCAAAGTGTGGTCGCGGATGCCTCCGCAGGCCGGCCAGAAGGCGCCGACGACAGGGCCGGTGGATGTCCGCCTGATGTTGCCGGCCAGCCGGGCCTGCTACCGCTACGAAGGATCGCTGACAACCCCGCCGTGCTCGGAGATCGTCGACTGGGTGGTTTTCCGCGACCCGATCGAGGTGTCCGCCGGCCAGATCGCGCAGTTCGCGCGGCTCTATCCTGCCAACGCCCGCCCGGTTCAGCCGCATCATCGCCGCTTCATTCTGGGGAATTTCTAAAGCGTGCCGGCTGCCGCCGTTCCATCCATCCTTGCAAGCCGGCTGAGGCCGCTGATTGGGAAGATATAGCAATGCAGACGAACACGGCCGCCAGCCGCTCGCGCAAGGGCGCCTCGGTGATGCACAAGCTGTTGGGCATTGTCGGAATCTGTTTGCTTTCGCCCGGCATTGTCGCGGTGATCGGTGTCTGGCAGATGGGCCGGATCGGGGATGAGATCGAAGGCATCGCCGAGCGGGATATTCCACTGACCGAGCTGGTGAACCACGTCACCGTGACCCAACTGGAGCAGGCGGTCGTGCTGGAGCGCGCGATGCGGTTAAGCGGCCTGGCGGCAGAGGCCAGCCCGGAGGAACTGCGTAACCTCGTGGCCGAGTTCGAGCAGCTGTCTTCCAGTGTCGATGCGGAGATCGCGCGCGGCATCGGGCTCGCCGAGGCCGCCTCGGCCGGGGCCCGCACCGAGTCTGAAAAGGCCGAATTCCAGCAGGTCCTTTCCAGCCTGCAGCAGGTCGGCCAGGGCCATCGCCTGTACCACGATCATGCGGCGGAGATTCTCAGGCTGGCCGGCACAGGAAACACGGGCGAAGCCATCGCGCTGGTCGACGGTATCGAAGTGGAAGAGGCGGAACTGGACGGCAAGTTCGAGGCGTTGCAGACGCAGATTCAACAGTTCACCACGACCGCCATGCAGGCCGTCTACTCGCACGAGCAGTCGGCGATCTCGCAGATGACCATCGTCTCGGTCGTCTCCGCGCTGGTCGGCTTCGCGCTTGCCGTCTGGTTCACCCGTGCCAGCGTGGCCCGCCCGCTCGGCGAAGTGGTCAACGGGCTGAACCGGCTGGCCGAGGGGGATACCTCGGTGGAAGTGCCGGTGCGCAGCCGTGACGAGATCGGCCAGGTCGCCGAAGCCTTCGTGGTCTTCAAGGGGAAGACCATCGAGCTGAAGCGCCTGGAGGAAGAGCGCGCCGAGGAGGAAGCCCGGCTGACCCAGGAGCGTCGGCGCCAGCGGTTGGAGCTCGCCGATTCCTTCGAAGCCGCCGTCGGCGGGGTGGTGAATGCGCTCTCCGCCGCCGCGACCGAGCTGCAGGCCACTGCCCAATCGATGTCGGGGATCGCCGAGCAGACGAACCGCCGTTCAATCACCGTTGCCGAAGCCTCCGACGAGGCCTCAACCAACGTCCAGACGGTGGCGACGGCCTCGGAGGAACTCTCCGCCTCGATCTCGGAAATTTCGCGTCAGCTCGCGGAAACCAACTCCGTCTCGCTGCGCGCCGTTGAAGACGCCGATGGTGCGAGCCGGTCGGTCAACGGGCTGGCCGAGGCGGCGCACAAGATCGGCGACGTGATCAATCTGATCCAGGACATTGCCGAGCAGACCAACCTGCTGGCGCTGAACGCCACTATCGAGGCGGCGCGTGCCGGCGAGATGGGCAAGGGCTTTGCCGTCGTCGCCAACGAGGTGAAGTCGCTGGCCACCCAGACCGCCAAGGCGACCGAGGAAATCGCCCAGCAGGTCGAAGGCATGCAGTCGGCGACCGGCGGCACGGTCACCGTGATCGAAGGCATCGTCTCGATCATCAAGCGGATCAGTGAGAACGCCCAGGGTATCGCCGCTGCGGTCGAGGAGCAGAACGCCGCGACCCAGGAAATCTCCCGCAACGTGCAGCAGGCCGCCAACGGCACCCAGTCCGTGGCGAGCAACATCACCGGGGTGCGCGAGGCGACCGAGCAGCCCGGTGCCGCTGCCAGCGATGTCCTGGAATCCGCTGGGCAGTTGTCGCAGCAGTCCGAACTGCTGCGCGCCGAGGTCGGCAAGTTCCTGGCGAACCTGCGCGCCGCCTGAGTCTTCGGAATCGGCCTGAGTCTTCGGGATCGGCCTGAGTCTTCCGGATCTGCCTGTCGCGGGGCGGCTATCGCCGCTTGTGGGCGGCTGTCTTCTTGCCGGCCGCGCGTCGGGCTGAGGCGACCGCCAACTCGCCCCAGGGCAGCATCGCCGCCGGATCGTCCAGCGTTCCCGCCGGGGCCCGCCAGTAGGACAGGGCGACCGGCGTCGCCTGGCGGTGGTAGACGAAGGGCTCGGAGCCTGCCGCCCTGAAGCGCTCCACGGTCACGCTGTCGGTCTTCAGATGCAGCCGGTCGCGGGCGATGAGGGCGATCATCCGGCCGTCCAGGAACAATCCCCAGCCGCCGAACATCCGCCGCGGCACCACCGGGCCGAGCGGCATCAGCAGCGCCAGGCAGCACGCGACGAAGGGCGGTGGCCCTGCCGTCTTAAGCCCGGCCGTCTTACGCCCGGCCGTCTTACGCCCGGCCGCCTGACGCTGGGTTCTCTTGCTTCCGGCTGCTTGGGGCAGAGGCATCAATCGCCGACGGCTTCCGGCTCGCCGACCGCTTCCCCTACATCGGGCACTGCCCGTGCTTCGAGCGCCTTGCTGCCGTTGTCGCCGTTTTCGGCGAACTGAGCCCGGCGGGCGCGGTCGGCCACCACGAAGTCGTGCAGGGTCTTGCCGCGTTCCTCGGCAAAGCGCTGGTCCAGAACGGTCATCTCCCGCATGCGGTCCAGGCGGAAGGCGCGGAAGTCGATGCGCAGCTCGCACCAGGCGATCAGCAGCCAGACCGGCCCGTAGAAGGCCAGGGCCAGCGGCCGCACGACCCGTTCGCTGGCCCGCCCCTCGGCGTTGCAGTAGTGGAAGTGCAGCTTCCGGCGGCTGCGGAGGGCGGCGCGGATTTCCGCGGCGTCGATGCTGAGCGGCGCCGCGCGATGGTCCGACGGTGCCGACAGCGGCGTGCGGGAGATCTGGTCGCGCAGCTCCGCCGGCAGCACCGCCTCGACCTTGGCGACGACGTCGCCGGCGGCTTTGGCCAGCGCCGGGTCGGCCCAGGATTCGATGATCCGGGCGCCCAGCACCAGGGCCTCGATTTCCTCCTCGGTGAACATCAGCGGCGGCAGGTCGTAGCCGCGCTGCAGCACGTAACCGACCCCGGCCTCGCCCTCAATCGGCACGCCGGAGCCCGCCAGATCGCGGATGTCGCGATAGATCGTCCGCTCCGACACCTCCAGGGCATCGGCCAGCTGCCGGGCCGTCACCAGTTTTCGGCGCCTAAGCTCCTGAACAATCTGAAATAATCTGTCTGCCCGCCGCATCCTGTCCGCCTCCTAAGCCGGCTCCTGCCCGGCTCCTGACAACATCCTAGCAGAGACATCCTGACAGCATGTTGTCAGGAGGGGTGCGGCAATTTTGAGTTGCCGGGCGGATAACCCGATCCCGGTAAAGGCCCGGGAAACGCTAGGCCAGATCCCGGAAGAAGCCGTCCAGGGCATCGACCGCCTCGCGCCAGTTCTGCTCGGCGGTGCGTCCGCTGGCCTTGCGCGGCTTCAGGTCGTGGTCGCCGTCCGGAGCCCAATGCAGGCGGATCGACGGCGCCAGGTCGTAGCCGGCGACCTCTTCGGCATTGCCCAGGGCGTCGCGGGTACCCTGGCAGATCAGGCAGGGGGTCTCGAGGGCGGCCAGATGCTCGGTGCGCAGGCGCTCTGGCTTGCCGGCGGGATGGAAGGGGTAGCCGAGGCAGGCGCGGCCGCGCACGCCGGTTTCCTGCGCGACCAGGCTGGCCATGCGCCCGCCCATCGACTTGCCGCCGATGACCAGGGTCTCCGGGCCGTCCGGGGCCGCAAGATGGTCGATCACCTGCCGCCAGGTCTGCAGCAGCACCGGCTGGCGGTCGGGCGGCGGGCGTTTGGGCTCCCTCCGGCGCCGGGCCATGTAGGGAAACTCAAAGCGCACGACACGCCAGCCCTTGGCCGCCAGGCCCTCGGCGAAGAAGCTCATGAAGGGCGTATCCATGGGCGCCCCGGCGCCGTGGGCGAAGGCGAAGGTGAGGCGGGCAGGCTTACCCCCCGGTGGCGTGTCGACAAGGAATTCCGGCAGGACTGTCGGCGGCGGGTCGGCGGATTTCATGGGGCTTTCGAGAATTTGAAGACCGGAGGAGGCAAAACGGCCAGGGCGATAACACACCCTTAACCAAGGGTCGCGATGATAGCTCCTCTGCAGGGATTTGTCCCGGCGGGGCGCCCTGCGTGGGCCGCCCCCCATTTTCCGACAGTGCCGGACCCTGGAAGTGAAGGAGCAGGCCATGGACGATATTCGTCACCGCGATCTCAGTGAGATCCCCGAGTCCGAGATGACCGCGGAAGAACGCCGCGAACTGAAGCGGCGTTTCGACGAGTTCGTCGGCCTGGTGCGCCGCCCCGCCGTCGCCAACCGCCTCGGCAAGTCGCCGGGCGAGAAGAAGACCCAGCATTGGGACCCGGCCACCATGGGCAAGCGCCACTAGGGGCAGGCGCCACTTAGGGGGCAAACGCCACTAGGGGGTAAACGCTTTCCAGCGTCTCCCGTCTCCATCTCGGGGCCGTTTCCGGCCCGCTCTGCTCTATACGTGAATTGAGTGCCGCTACTTCTTGCGGAAGGCGTCGAGGGTGACGACCTTTTCGCCGCTCGGCCGTTTGTCCGCCTCGGTTTCGGCGTCGTCGTTGCCGAAATCGCCCTTGCTGCCCTCTTGCGCGTCGGCCCCGTCCGCTTCCGCCTCGTCGGGCGCGTCGCCGCCGGGCAATTCGAACAGCGCAGCGCTGTCGCCCGAGGCGCCGCTTCCCGGCAGGGTATCCGCCGAATCCACGTCGAACTGCAGGCCGAAGCGCACCGAGGGATCGGCGAAGGCGGTCACCGCGGCGAAAGGCACCACCAGCCGGTGCGGCACGTCGGCAAAGCTGAGCGTCACGCAGAACTGGTGCTCGTCGATTTCCAGGCCCCAGAACTGGTGCTGCAGCACGATGGTCATCTCGCCGGGATAACGATCCTGCAGGGCCTTGGGGATGTCGGTGTCTTTATGGTCGGTGCGGAAGGTGATGTAGAAATGGTGATTGCCGGGCAGGCCTTCCTTGGACGCATGGATCAGGGCCCGCCGCACCACGCTGCGCAGCGCGTCTTCCACCATGCGGTCGTACCGCAGTCCGTCGTTTGCCATTTCCTCCGTCACGTCTCTTTTCCAGACCACCCTGTTCCTGCCGCCCGTTGCGGGGGCGGGGGTTTCTTGTTGTTGCCGATACCCCCTGAAGTGGGGCGCTTCTGTTGCCAGGTGCGCCCCGAACCCCGCCCAAACTTGTGAAGGTCTAGGACTTAGAGTCGGCTAACCCGACCGCAATTAAGCGGCGAGGCGTGCCTCACTGTAGTTGTCGTTCGCAACTATAGTATGGCCCGATAACGGCGGTACCATGCCGGGCACCGAACCCCTCTTTACCACGCACGTCGATCCTATTTCGCCCCCATGAGAGCCCTCCCAAAGGCCTGAAAACCGCCGAATTGGAGGGAATTGGTGGAGGCGCCGGGTACTGCCCCCGGGTCCGTAACGCTTATTCCAAAGGCCCGTTTAGCACCATAGCCGGCACGCCGGCACACCTAATATAAGCGCTTTATCCCGTTGATAAAAGGTCTACGGGCGGCGAGTTTCGGGCGGGCCATCCGGCCCTCGGTTGAGGGGGGCGGGCAGCATTTGGGCGGGCCAGAGGGCGGCTTGTGCGCTAGAATGGTCTGCAGCGACTCGGGCGCCGCCGGAGAGCGTTTTCCAGGGAGCGTGACAGAGGAAAAGGGCCCCGGCAAAGGGCCAGGGGAAAGGAACCCGTGAAGCAGTATCTCGATCTCCTGCGCAAGGTCCGCGAGGAAGGCGTCTACAAGAGCGACCGTACCGGCACCGGCACCCAGAGTCTGTTCGGCCACCAGATGCGCTTCGACCTGGCTGACGGCTTTCCCGTGCTCACCACCAAGAAGCTGCACCTGAAGTCGATCATCCACGAACTGCTGTGGTTTCTCGCCGGCGACACCAATATCGCCTACCTGAAACAGCACGGCGTCGGCATCTGGGACGAATGGGCCGACGCGAACGGCGACCTCGGCCCGGTCTACGGCGCGCAGTGGCGCTCCTGGCCGGCGCCGGACGGACGCCACATCGACCAGATCGCCCAGTTGCTCATGCAGTTGAAAAGCAACCCGGACTCGCGCCGCCTCATCGTCTCTGCCTGGAACCCGGCGGAGATCGACAAGATGGCGCTGCCGCCCTGCCACTGCCTGTTCCAGTTCTACGTCGCCGAGGGGAAACTCTCCTGCCAGCTCTACCAGCGCAGCGGCGACATCTTCCTGGGCGTGCCCTTCAACATCGCCTCTTATGCTCTGCTGACCCTGATGATGGCGCAGGTCTGCGACCTGCAGCCGGGCGATTTCGTGCACACCCTGGGCGACGCGCACCTCTACGTGAACCACCAGCAACAGGCCGACCTGCAGTTGCAGCGCGCCCCCCTGGCCCTGCCGACGATGACGATCAATCCGGCGGTGAAGGACCTCTTTGCCTTCCGCTTCGAGGATTTCGAGCTCACCGGCTACCAGGCGCACCCGCACATCAAAGCCCCCGTGGCCGTCTGAGCGATGGCGGCGAAAAGCGAAGCGGGCGTGCCCATCGCCCTGATTGTCGCGCGCGCCGACAACGGCGTCATCGGCCGTGCCGGGGGCCTGCCCTGGCACCTCTCCGGCGATCTGAAGTTCTTCAAGGCGCAGACCCTGGGCAAGCCGGTGGTGATGGGGCGCAAGACCTATCAGTCGATCGGCAAGCCGCTGCCCGGGCGGCCCAACCTGGTGGTGACGCGGGACGGGGCGTTCCGGGCTGAGGGCGTGGAGGTCTTCGCCACTGTCGAGGCGGCGCTGGCCCGGGCCCAGGCGCTGGCGGCTGAAAGCGGCGCCGACGAGGTGATGGTCATCGGCGGCGGCCAGATCTACGACCTGACGCTGCCCCTGGCCGACCGCGTCTACCTGACCGAGGTGCACGCCGCGCCCGACGGCGACACCCGCTTTCCCGATCTGGACCCCGCCGTCTGGCAGGAAACGCGCCGCGACGCGCCGGTTTCCGGCGGCGAGGGCCAGCCGGCGTTCAGCATCGTGGTGCTGGAGCGGCGCGGCACGGTCTGAGGCCTGCCTAGGTCTTTCGGCTTGGTTGTCGGCGCGGCGGGGGAGGTTCTAGACTGGCCCGCATTCGCGAATACCCTAACCAAGAACCCATAACCAAGAACAATGAGGGAGGTCCCTGAACCATGGCCAAGGTCAGTTCCACCACCGAGCTGCCGGTGCCGGCGAAAACCGTCTGGGCGGTGATCGGCAACTTCAACGCGCTGCCCGACTGGCACCCGGCCGTCGAAAAGAGCGAGCTGAAGAAGGAGGATGGCGCCACGGTGCGCAAGCTGTCGCTGATGGGCGGCGGCACCATCGAGGAAAAGCTGGAGCAGATCGACGACAAGGAGCGCCGCTACACCTACACCATCGTCTCCGGCCCGCTGCCGGTGAACAACTACACCTCGACGCTGAGGGTGCGGGACAGCGGCAAGGGCTGTTCGGTCGAATGGTCGAGCGATTTCGAGGCCAAGGGCGCCCCTGAGGGCGACGCCGTGGCGGCGATCAGCGGAATCTACGAGGCCGGTTTCGAGAACCTGAAGAAGATGTGCGGCGGCTAGTTCGCGGTTTTAAGTTCCGGCCAGTTGGTGTCGGCCTTGGAGATGTTGCCGGGGATGTCCTCCGACCACTGACGCTGAACCGACCTGGAATAATTCAGGTAAAGCTTGCCGTCTTCGATGTGCCAGGCTTCGGCGACGGTTGGTGCGGTGTAGCCTTGGGAGACGGCCCAGGCACAATAGCCGCCGTACTGCGGCGCATAGCGCGCCGGGTCGGCGGCGAAGGCGTCGCGGTTGGCCGTGGAGGCGAAGCGCCAGGTGGCGCCGGCGTAGTCGTGGGTGATCGCGGGGTCGCCGGAGATCGGCTTGCCCTCGGTGAAGTAGGCGACCGGATCGGTCCCTTCGATGGCGACGCCGTCGGTGTTGAACACCGCATCGGCGGCCCGCGCCGGGAGCGCCAGCGCGGCGGGCAGCAGCAGGGCGGCGGCCAGCAGCGCCGGGACGAAACACTTTCTCAGGCTGAGCATGGCGGTCCTCCCGGGCCGGTTGGAGTTGCTGGGAGGATGGCCCGCGCCGGGGCCGGCGGCAAGCCGGCGGGCCCTCACATCTGCGCGAGGGCCCGCGGCCTGCTACTGCATGACGATCTTGGGGGCCTGGCGCGGGCCGCCGGCGCCGATCTGGGCTGATACCTTCTCCCACACCCGCTGGGCGATGGCGCTGAAGGCCTTGGCGTTGGGCGCCTCGGGGCGTGACACCGTCACCGGGCGGCCGCTGTCGGAGGTCTCGCGGATTTCAATGTCCAGCGGGATCTCGCCGAGGAACTCGATGCCCAGCTTGTCGGCCTCGCGGTGGGCGCCGCCGTGGCTGAAGATGTGGGATTCGTGGCCGCAGTTGGGGCACACGAAGACGCTCATGTTTTCGATGATGCCCAGCACCGGCACGTCGACCTTGCGGAACATGTTGAGGCCCTTGCGGGCGTCCAGCAGGGCGATGTCCTGCGGCGTCGAGACGATGACCGCGCCGGTCAGCGGCACCTGCTGGGCCATGGTCAGTTGGGCGTCGCCGGTGCCCGGCGGCATGTCCACCACCAGAATATCGAGTTCCCCCCAGGCGACGTCGCGCAGCATCTGCTGCAGGGCGCTCTGCACCATCGGGCCGCGCCAGATCATCGGCGTGTCCTCGGCGACCAGGAAGCCCATCGACATGCACTTGATGCCGTAATTTTCCATCGGGTTGAGGATCTTGCCGTCGGGCGAGCTCGGCCGGCCGCTGATCCCCAGCATGCGCGGCTGCGAGGGGCCGTAGATATCGGCGTCCAGGACGCCGACCTTCAGGCCCTGCTGGGCCAGGGCCAGGGCCAGGTTGGTGGTCACGGTGGATTTGCCGACGCCGCCCTTGCCGCTGGCCACCGCGACGATCGAGCGGATGCCGGGAATGGCGGTACCGCCCGGGCCCGGGGACGCTTTTCCGGCGGATCCCTTGGCCGCGGGGCCGCCGTGGCCGTGGTCGTGGTCATGGCCGTGGCCCTGGCCGTGAGAGGCGGCCGGGGTGCTGCGCTCGGCGGTCAGCACGGCGGTAACCGAGGTCACGCCGTCCAATTCGTAGACGGCTTTCTCGGCCGCCTTGCGCAGCGGCTCCATCGCGGCGCCCTGGCGCGGGTCCACCTCAATGGCGAAACCGACGTTGCCGTCCTTGATGATTAGGCCGGAAACCATGCCCAGGCTGACGATGTCCTGGCCCTTGGCAGGCTCGTTAACCCCTTTCAGGGCCGCCAGTACCGTGGCTTCGCTGATTCCACTCATTGCTTGAAAACTCCCCGATCCGGCCGATATGCACGCAGGAGGTAGCAGGCAGACTCGGCTAGAACAATAGCTCAGCCGTGATATAAGACCGGCGCTTAGGGATTTCAGCCTCGAATCAGACCCGGTAGGGTACCGAAAACAGGCAGCGGGGATAATTTAGTATGCCTTGGGAAAATAAAGGTGGCGGCGGCGGCCCATGGGGCGGCGGCGGCGGTGGTGGGTCCGGCGGTTCCGGCGGTGGCGGTCCCTGGGGCCGCGGCGGCGGGGGCGGCTCCGGCGGCGGACCTCGTCCGCCCGACTTCGAGGATATGATCAAGAAGGGCCAGGACCGTTTCCGCACCATGCTGCCCGGTGGCGGCGGTGGCCTTGGCAAGTCGGCCTATGGGCTGATCGCCCTCGGCATCCTGCTGGCCTGGCTGGCGACGGGCCTGTACCGCGTCCAGACCAACGAGCAGGGCGTCGTGTTGCGCTTCGGCCAGTGGGTGGAAACCACCCAGCCGGGCCTCAACTGGCATCTGCCCTGGCCCATCGAGACCGCGCTGACGCCCAGCGTGACCACGGTCCAGCAGATCGACATCGGGTTCCAGGGTGCCGGCAATGACCGCGGTGCCCGCACCGCGCGCCGCGACGTCGAGGAAGAAAGCCTGATGCTGACGGGCGACCAGAACATCATCGACATCGATTTCACGGTGCAGTGGAAGATTTCGGATGCCGGAAAGTACCTCTTCAACATCCGCGAGCCCGAGGCGACGGTAAAGATCGCCGCCGAGAGCGCAATGCGCGAGATCATCGGCCGCACCGACATCCAGCCGGCGCTGACCGAGGCGCGCGGCACCGTGGAGTCCGAGGCCCGTACGCTGTTGCAGGACACCCTCAACGAATACGAGGCCGGCATCGAGATCACCGAGTTGGCCCTGCAGGACGTGCAGCCGCCGCGCAACGTGATCGATGCCTTCAACGACGTGTTGCGGGCCCAGCAGGACCGCGACCGGGCGCGCAACGAGGCCGACAAGTACCGCAACGACATCCTGCCGCGTGCCCGCGGTGAGGCTTTGCGCGTGGTGCAGGGGGCCGAGGCCTACAAGGAGCAGTTGGAGAACGAAGCCGAAGGCGAGGCCCAGCGCTTCCTGTCGGTCTTTGACGCCTATAAGCAGAACCCCGACGTGACCCGGCGGCGCATGTACCTGGAAACCATGCAGCAGGTGCTGACCGGCACCGACAAGGTAATCCTGGACAGCAAGGCTTCGGGCGGCGGGGCGGTACCCTATCTGCCGCTGAACGAATTGCGTCGGTCGCAGGGTAACGGCTCCCAGACGCCTGGTGCCGGTGGCACCGGCGGCAACGGCAATTGAGGAAGACAGACCCATGCGCATGAGCATCAACCTCATCATCGGCGTCGTGGTGGTCGTCCTCGGGCTCGTCGCCTACGGCACGCTGTTCACCGTCGACCAGACCCAGCAGGCCATCGTCATGCAGTTCGGCGAACCCAAGCGGGTGATTGCCGAACCGGGCCTGGCCTGGAAGCTGCCGCTGATCCAGAACGTGCAGTACTACGAAAAGCGCGTGCTGAACCTCGATCCGCCGGCGGAGAACATCCTGCTGTCGGACCAGAAGCGGCTGATCGTCGACGTTTTCGCTCGCTACCGCATCGCCGATCCGCTGAAGTTCTTCCAGACCGTGCGTTCGGAGGACACCGCCCGCAACCGCCTCGGTATCATCGTCAACGGCCGGCTGCGTCAGATCCTGGGTAATTCGACGCTCTCCTCGGTGCTCTCCGATGAGCGCACGCAGATCCTCCAGGATCTGAAGGTGAGCGTCGACCAGGAGACCCAGCGTTTCGGTATCGCGCTGGTCGACGTGCGCATCCGCCGCGCCGACCTGCCCGACGAGACCCGGGAATCGGTCTACAACCGCATGCGCTCCGAGCGCGAGCGCGAAGCCGCCGAGTTCCGCGCCCAGGGCTTCGAGCAGGCCCAGCGCATCAAGGCGTCGGCCGACCGCGAGGCAACGGTCATCAAGGCCGAGGCCGACCGCGAGTCGAGCATCCTGCGCGGTCAGGGCGAGGGGCGTCGTACCGAGATCCTGAACAACGCCTACGGCCAGGATCCGGACTTCTTCAACTTCTACCGTTCGATGCAGGCCTACGGTGCCTCGCTGAGCGCGGAGAGCACCTACATGGTGCTGTCGCCGGACAGCGAGTTCTTCAGCTTCTTCAACCAGGCCGACGAAGGGGCCGGAAGCGGCCAGTAGGCGATCCAGTAAGCGATAGGGACCGGGGGGGCGCCGCGGACGGCGTCTCCCCTGTTACCTGACGAAATGACCGATTTTCTGACGGCGCTGGCCCTGGTTCTGGTAATCGAAGGGCTGTTCCTCGCCATTCTGCCGGGCCGCCTGGGCCAGATCGTGGCGATGCTGGAGGCGATGCCGCCGGAAAAGCTCCGGGTCGGCGGACTGGCGGCGGCCTTGCTGGGCGTGTTTTGCGTCTGGCTGCTGCGCAGCTAGCGCGACGCCCCGGGTCGGCTCAGGCACGGAAATCCCCGGATAGGTCCGGGAAACGCGGGAATGGTGCAAGGGCGCCACAAATTCGCCCACTTCGTATCGCAGCTTCCAGGTGCTACACTTTTTCTTGAGAGGGTCTTCAAACCCGGCTCCAATGGTTCCAGATTGCCCGATATCGAAGCGCCCGACGGTGAGATACCCGATGTCAAAGTATCCAGGTCAAAGTGCCCGACCGGGGCGCAGCAGCTGAAATGGCGGCATGGAGTTCCCGGAACTGCCCGGAGCGGATCTCCAAGCGAGGGAGAGGACTGACAGTGACACGAAATTCCGCAATGCAACGGCCCGCAATGCGCCGCCACAACCCCCAGGCAGCGGTGCGGACGGCCCCGGCGCCGGCAGCGCGTTGGCTGCTCGGCGTCGCCGTGCTGATGACGGCCCTGCTGGCGCTCGCCCTGCAGGCGCTCCTCGGGGCGTCGGCGGCACAGGCCCGCTCGGCCCCCGACACCTTCGCCGACATGGTCGAGAAGCTGTTGCCGACGGTCGTCAACATCCAGACCCGCCAGACCATCGAGGGCGGCCAGGCCGAGCAGTTCGAGGAGTTCTTCAAGGAGTTCTTCGAGCGGCGCGGCGAGGGCGGCGAACCGCCGCCGCCGCAACAGCAGCGCCGTGGCAGTTCGCTCGGCTCGGGCTTCATCATCGATTCCAGCGGCTACATCGTGACCAACCACCACGTTATCGCCGCTGCCGACGAGGTCGAGGTGGTGCTGTCCGACGGGACGTCGCTGAAGGCCACCATCGTCGGCAGCGACAAGGACACCGACCTCGCCCTGCTGAAGGTCGAGGCCGACCGTGACCTGCCGGCCACCACCTGGGGCGATTCCGATGTCACCCGCATCGGCGACTGGGTGGTTGCCATCGGCAATCCCTTCGGCCTGGGCGGTACGGTGACGGCCGGTATCGTCTCGGCGCGCCAGCGCGATATCAATGCCGGGCGCTACGACAACTTCATCCAGACCGACGCGGCCATCAACAAGGGCAACTCGGGCGGTCCGATGTTCAACATGCAGGGCCAGGTGGTCGGCATCAACACGGCGATCTTCTCGCCGTCCGGCGGTTCGGTCGGCATCGGTTTTGCGACGCCGTCGTCGATGGCCAAGAACATCATCGCCCAGTTGCGCGACAGCGGCGAGGTGCGCCGCGGCTGGTTGGGCGTGCGCATCCAGAACGTGACCGACGAGCTGGCCGAGGGCCTGCGCCTGGAGCGTGCCCGCGGCGCGCTGGTTGCCGCCGTGACCGAGGGAGGCCCGGCGGCGGACGCCGGCATCGAGCAGGGCGACGTGATCCTGGAGTTCAACGGCCGCGAGGTGCCGGAAATGCGCCGCCTGCCGGCGATGGTCGCCGAAACGGCGGTCGGCACCACCGTCGACGTCACCATCTGGCGCCGCCAGGGCGAGCGGGCCGGGGAAGAGAAGCTGCGTGTCAGGGTCGGCGAGTTGGAGGCCGAACAGGTGGCCGCCGCGCCGGCGACCGACACGCCGCCGGAAACCAGGCCGCGGGACATGGAGTCCCTGGGGCTGGCGCTCGGCCAGATCACCCCCGAGCTGCGCACCCGCTTTGCCCTGGAGGACGACGCCAAGGGCGTGGTCATCACCGAGGTGAAGGAAGGCAGCGCCAGCGCCGAGAAGGGCCTGAAGGCCGGCGACGTCATCGTCGAGGTCGACCAGGAAGAGGTCTCCACCCCGGCCGAGGTGGTCGAAAAGGTCGAGAAGGCGAAGTCGGAAGGGTTCCGTGTGGTCACCCTGCTGGTGTTCCGTCAGGGCGACTTCCAGTGGGTTGCCGTGCGCATCGACCAGAGCTGACCGGCCCGACGGTCGCAAGACCCGACGGTCCCTAAACAGGACAAAACGGCGGCCCGCCCGGGCCGCCGTTTTTCTTTGCGTGGACTGCTTTGCGTCGGGTTTGCGTCGGGTTCTTTTACGTCAGCTAGGGCGGATTTCGTCGGCGAGGTAGCCCTGCATGTACAGCAGGGCGGTGAGGTCGCCGTGGTCGATGCGGTAGTGCGCGGCGGCGCGCACCCTGGGCTTGCCGTAGTAGGCGACGCCCAGGCCGGCGGCACCCAGCATGTCGAGACCGCTGGCGCCGTCGCCCACGGCGCAGGCCTGGAAGGGGGTGAGGCCGCGGGCGGCGGCCAGTTTCTCCAGCGCCTGCAGCTTGGCGGCGCGGCCGAGGATCGGGTCCAGCACCCGCCCGGTCATCTGGCCGTCGGCCACTTCCAGCAGGTTGGCCTGGTCCTCGTCGAAGCCGCAGGCCGCGCGGATGTGCCTGGTAAAGCAGGTGAAGCCGCCGGACACCAGCGCGCAGTAGGCGCCACCGGCCCGCATGGTGGCAACCAGGGTGCGCGCGCCCGGCATCAGGGTCATGCGCTCGGCGGCGGCCTGCAGCGTGGCCTCGCTCATGCCGGTCAACAGGCGGACGCGCTCGCGCAGGGCGGCCTCGAAGTCCAGCTCGCCGGCCATGGCCAGCGCGGTGATCTCGGCGATTTCCTCGTGGATACCGGCGACCTCGGCCAGTTCGTCGAGCATTTCCTGTTGGATGATCGTCGATTCCATGTCGGCGATCAGCAGCTTCTTGCGCCGTCCCTCGGCCGGTTGGATGGCCAGGTCGAGCGGCGCCCCATCCAGCGCCTCGCGCACCAGGGCCTGGGTGATGGTCGGCTCGGCGCCCTCGAAGGCCAGGTCGCAGGCAATGCCCTCGGCCAGCCAGACGATGCCGTCGGCCGTGCTGTGGCTGTGGTCGATGGCGCGTCGGGCGGCATCGGCCAGGGCCGGCGTCAGCGGCCTTGAGGCCGGGTCCCCGATCACGGTAAGGACGTACTGCATCGGCGGCTTATACAGAGGCCGCCCCCGATCCCGCAAGCCGCCGCGCATGACAAAGTCGTTCTGAAGGTCCCTGATGCCCGCCCCGTACGAGAGTTCCCCGCCGCAACAGCCTCCCCTGGCAACGCCTTGGGTGATGATGATCGGCGGGCCGACGGCGTCCGGCAAATCGGCGCTGGCGGCGGCGGTGGCGCAGGCGTGGGGCGGCACCGTCATCAATGCGGACTCCATGCAGGTCTACCGCGAGCTCTCGCTGCTGACGGCGCGGCCGCGCGGCGCCGAGCTGGCGGCGGCCCCGCACCGGCTCTACGGCACCCTGTCCGGCGCAGAGCCCTGTTCGGCCGGGCGCTGGCGCGCGCTGGCAGTGGCGGAGGTCGAGGCCACCCTGGCCGCCGGGCGGCTGCCGATCCTGGTCGGCGGCACCGGCCTGTACCTCAAGGTTTTCGCCGAAGGCCTGAACGACATCCCGGAACCGCCCGCCGACATCCGTGCCGCGGCCCGTGCCTCGCTGGCGACGATCGGCGTCGAGGCCTTCCGCGCGCGGCTTGCCGAACGGGACCCGGTGATGGCCGCGCGGCTGCATCCTGCCGACAGCCAGCGCCTGCTGCGGGCCTGGGAGGTGCTGGAAGCCACCGGGCGCTCGCTGGCCGACTGGCAGGCGGCGCCGGCCACCCCGGCACCGTACCGCTTCGCCCGGCTCTGCCTGCTGCCGCCGCGCCCGGCGCTCTACGCCGCCTGCGATGCCCGCCTGGAGGCCATGGTGGCGCCCCCGGAAGTGGAGGGGGAAGCGGGCGGGGAAGCGGGTGGGGGCGCGCTGGAGGAGGTCGCGGCGCTGCTGGCGCTCGGTCTCGACCCGGCGCTGCCGGTGATGAAGGCGGTGGGGGTGCCGGAGTTCGCGGCCTGCCTGGCCGGCGAGACCAGCCTGGAGGCGGCCTTGGCGCAGGCCCAGCAGGCCACCCGGCGCTACGCCAAGCGCCAGACGACCTGGCTGCGCCACCAATTCATCGGTAACGATCCGACGGTTCTGGTTATGGAAACGCAATATTCAGAAAGTCTGAGGCAAGAATTTTTTGCGAAAATTCGTCAAAATCTATTGACCGACCCGGGGTAAGGGGCTAGGGTCCGCCTCCTTCGCCTGTAGAAGCGGGCGGAATCATTAGCATTTGTGCAAGCAGGCCGGTTTTGCCGGCCTCTTTTATGTGGTGCACGGATCGGCTGGTCCCCCCCAAGTCAACAGGGGGACAGCGTTAAGATGACGAGCAGAAAGGGTAAGAACGATGTCGGCGGAACAGAAGACCGGTGCGGAGATGCTGATCAGGGCCCTGAAGGACCAGGGCGTTGACGTCATTTTTGGCTATCCCGGCGGTGCCGTACTGCCGATCTACGATGCCCTGTTCCAGCAGAACGACATCCAGCACATCCTGGTGCGCCAGGAAGGCGGGGCGGTGCACGCGGCGGAGGGCTATGCGCGCTCGACCGGCAAGGTCGGTGTCGTGCTGGTGACCTCCGGGCCCGGCGCCACCAACGCGGTGACCGGTCTGACCGACGCGCTGATGGATTCCATTCCGATCGTCTGCCTGACCGGCCAGGTGCCGACGCACCTGATCGGCAACGACGCCTTCCAGGAGGCCGACACCACCGGCATCACGCGGCCCTGCACCAAGCACAACTACCTGGTGAAGGACGTCAAGGACCTGCCGCGCATCATGCACGAGGCCTTCTACGTGGCCCGCAGCGGCCGCCCCGGCCCGGTGGTCATCGACCTGCCCAAGGACGTGGTGCAGGCCAAGACCACCCACTACGTCGCGCCGGAAGAGGTGACCCACCGCAGCTACCGGCCGCAGACCAAGGCCGAAGACCACAAGATCGCCGAGGCGGTGGAGATGATCGCCCAAGCCAAGCGGCCGATCGTCTATGCCGGCGGCGGCGTCATCAACGCCGGCCCCAAGGCCTGCGAACTGCTGACCCGTTTCGTCCACCTGCTCGGCGTGCCCTGCACCAACACCCTGATGGGCCTCGGCGCCTTTCCGGGCAGCGATCCGCAGTTCCTCGGCATGCTGGGCATGCACGGCACCTACGAAGCCAACCTGGCGATGTACAACTGCGACGTGATGATCAACATCGGCGCGCGCTTCGACGACCGCGTCACCGGCCGCCTCGACGAGTTCTCGCCGCGCTCCAAGAAGATCCATGTCGACATCGACGCCTCGTCGATCAACAAGAACGTGATGGTCGACCTGCCGATCGTCGGCGATGCCGGCAGCGTGCTGGAAGACCTGCTGGCCGCCTGGCAGGCGCGCGAACTGGCGCTGGACCAGAAGGCGCTGAAAGTCTGGTGGCAGAAGATCGAGGAATGGCGTGCGCGCGACTGCCTGAAGTTCGAGCAGAAGGGGCAGATCATCAAGCCGCAGCACGCCATCAAGCGGCTGTATGAGCTGACCAAGGATCGCAGCCCCTTCATCACCACCGAAGTCGGCCAGCACCAGATGTGGGCGGCCCAGTACTTCAAGTTCGAGCAGCCGAACCACTGGATGACCTCCGGCGGGCTCGGCACCATGGGCTACGGCCTGCCGGCGGCGATGGGCGTGCAGCGCGCGCACCCCGCTGCGCTGGTCATCGACGTTGCGGGCGAGGCCTCGATCCTGATGAACATTCAGGAGCTGTCGTGCATCGCGCAGTACAATCTGCCGGTCAAGGTGTTCATCGTGAACAACCAGTGGATGGGCATGGTGCGCCAGTGGCAGGAACTGCTGCACGGCGGGCGTTATTCGGAAAGCTACTCGGCGGCGCTGCCGGACTTCGTGAAGCTGGCGGAATCGTTCCACGCGGTCGGCATCCGCTGCCACAAGCCCGAGGAACTGGACGACAAGATCATGGAGATGATCGAGACGCCGCGGCCGGTGGTGTTCGATTGCCTGGTCGCCCAGGACGAGAACTGCTTCCCGATGATCCCCTCGGGCGCGGCGCACTACGAAATGCTGCTGGGCCCGGACGACAAGGCCGGCAAGCCGATTTCCGAAGAAGGCATGGTCCTCGTATAAGGGCTTTCGCGCTGCACCGCCTTCTTCCAACAAGACCAAAGATAACGGAAAGCGGGGGGCACCGGCCCCCCGGGTAGTATGATGAACAAGACGCCCCAAGAGATCGAAAAGCGCACCATCGCGGTGCTGGTGGACAACGAACCCGGCGTGCTGGCGCGCGTCATCGGGCTGTTCTCCGGGCGCGGCTACAACATCGAAAGCCTGACGGTCTCGGAAGTCGATCCGCGCCAGCGCTTCTCGCGCATCACTGTGGTGCCCTCCGGCACGCCGCAGATTATCGAACAGATCAAGGCACAGCTCGACCGTCTGGTGCCGGTGCAACGGGTCAGCGACCTGACCTTGGACGGCGGCTCGGTGGAACGCGAACTGGCCCTGGTGAAGGTCGCCGGCAGCGGCGACAAACGCGTCGAGAGCCTGCGCATCGCCGACATCTTCCGCGCCCGCGTGGTCGATTCCAGCCACGACCACTTCGTCTTCGAAATGACCGGCAAGAGCGAGAAGCTGGATGTCTTCATCGACCTCATGCAGCCCCTCGGCCTGGTCGACGTCTCGCGCACCGGCGTCGTCGCCATCTCCCGCGGCCCCCAGGGGCTTTAACACCTCCTCGGCGGCCAAGACGCACGCCATCACCGCCCCGGAATTGTCATCCCGGCACTTGATGCCGGGATCCATTGATGTCCGCCCGCGCCTCTGTTCCCAAGGAGGCCGCCTGGCGCCGATGCCAATGGGTCCCGGGGGCAAGTCCCGGGACGCAGCGGTGTAAGGCTTTGAAAGGACACGTAGTCGCCCGCCCGCCCGCGGTCCCGTCCCCCGTTCTTTGCAAGGCTTTCTCCATCTTTGGCCGCTATAGTCCGCCCCGGTCGAAAGCCTTTTCCTTGAGGGTGTTATGTGCCGCTGGCTGGCCTATACCGGCGCCCCGGTATTTCTTGACGAGCTGATCTGCAAGCCGGTCCACTCGCTGATCGACCAGAGCCTTTGCGCGACCGAGGCCAAGAGCGCCACCAATGGCGACGGCTTCGGCATCGGCTGGTACGGCGAGCGGCCGGAGCCGGGCCTCTACCGCGAGGTGCTGCCGGCCTGGAACGACCCCAATCTGAAAAGTCTCGCCTACCAGATCCGCGCCGGGATGTTCTTTGCCCACGTGCGCGCCTCCACCGGTACGGCCTCCCTGCGGCCCAACTGCCATCCCTTCGCCCACGGCCGCTGGCTGTTCATGCACAACGGCCAGATCGGTGGCTACCAGCGCCTGCGCCGGCGGCTGGAGGCCCTCATCCCCGACGGCTTCTACGACCACCGCCTGGGTACCACCGACAGCGAGGTGCTGTTCTTTCTGCTGTTCGCCAACGGGCTGGACAGCGACCCGGTCGGCGCCCTGTCGCGCACCCTGGCCCAGGTCCATCGGGTGATGGCGGAGGAGGGGGTGGCCGAGCCGCTGCGCTTCACCGCGGCGCTCAGCGACGGGCGCTCGATCTATGCCGTGCGCCACGCCAGCGACCAGGCGCCGCCCAGCCTGTATTGGCGCGCCGCCACCTGCGGCGATGGCTCCATTTCCATCGTTTCGGAGCCCCTGGAGCAGCCCGAGACCTGGCAGTCGGTTCCCGCCGACCGGGTCCTGGTGGTCGGCCCCGACCTCGGCGTCGGTTTCGAGGACCTCGATTTCCTCCGGGCCGCGGCTGAGTAGGCCGAAAAAGCCAGTATTTCCGCCGAATGGCGGCTATGCGGCAGGCGCAAGGGCCTATGCCGGGAATCCCGTTGCGCTTTTGGGTGTGGCGTTTTAGAACCCCGGCGAACCATTTCGAATAACAAAGTGACCAAGGGAGACGGCTGCAATGCGCGTCTATTACGATCGGGACGCCGACGTCAATCTGATCAAAGGCAAGAAGGTTGCCATCGTCGGCTACGGCAGCCAGGGCCATGCCCATGCCAATAATCTGAAGGACAGCGGCGTCGCCGAGGTCCGCGTCGCGCTGCGCGCCGGTTCGGCGACTGCCAAGAAGGCCGAGAAGGCCGGTTTCCAGGTGATGAACCCCGACGATGCCGCCAAGTGGGCCGACGTGGTCATGATGCTGACCCCGGACGAACTGCAGGCCGATATCTACCGCGACAATCTGGAGCCGAACCTGAGGGAGGGCGCGGCCCTGGCCTTCGCCCACGGCCTCAACGTCCACTTCAACCTCATCGAGCCGCGCAAGGACCTCGACGTCTTCATGATCGCGCCGAAGGGCCCGGGCCATACCGTGCGCTCCGAGTACGTGCGTGGCGGCGGCGTGCCCTGCCTCATCGCGGTGGCGCAGAACGCCTCGGGCAATGCCCAGGAGATCGCGCTGTCCTACGCCTCCGCCATCGGCGGCGGCCGTTCCGGCGTCATCGAGACCACCTTCAAGGAAGAGTGCGAAACCGACCTCTTCGGCGAGCAGGTGGTGCTCTGCGGCGGCCTGACGGCGCTGATCCAGGCTGGCTACGAGACCCTCTGCGAGGCCGGCTACGCCCCGGAGATGGCCTACTTCGAGTGCCTGCACGAAGTGAAGCTGATCGTCGACCTGATGTACGAGGGCGGCATGGCCAACATGCGCTACTCGATCTCCAACACCGCCGAGTTCGGCGACTACAAGACCGGCCCGCGCATCATCACCGCCGAGACCAAGGCCGAGATGAAGCGGGTGCTGGACGACATTCAGGCGGGCCGCTTCGCCCGCGACTGGGTCACCGAGTGCAAGGCCGGCCAGCCGTCCTTCAAGGCCGAGCGCCGCCGCCACGCCGAGCACAACATCGAGGAAGTCGGCGCCAAGCTGCGCGCGATGATGCCCTGGATTGCGGCCAACCAGTTGGTCGACAAGGAAAAGAACTAAGTTTCCTTCGGGCTTCTTAAGCTCGGCTTCGGGCCCCCGCGTTTCACGGTGCGGGGGCCCGAAGTGTTTCTGGAGCAGGCGGGCAGCCGAGCATCGGCGACGCAGGGTGAGGGGGGTGAGGGGCTGGGCGGTGCCGCCGCTTTCCGCTAGTCTGCCGCCGCCATGACGCATGAAATCACCGCCACCGCGCCGACCCTCACCACCGATCGCCTGATCCTGCGCCCCTGGCGGGAGAGCGACCTGGCGCCTTTTGCCGCCCTGAACGCCGATCCCGAGGTGATGGAACACTTCCCGGCGCCCCTCAGCGGGCTGGAGAGCGAAGCCGTGGCGGCGCGCCTGCGCGACGGCATGGTGCGGCAGGGTTTCGGCCTCTGGGCTGTGGAACTGCCGGACAAGGCGCCCTTCATCGGCTTTATCGGCCTCTGGGCGCCCTCTTTCGAGGCCCACTTTACGCCCTGTGTGGAGGTCGGCTGGCGCCTTGCCCGCGGCTTCTGGGGGAAGGGTTACGCCAGCGAAGGCGCCCGCGAGGCGGTTCGCTTCGGCTTCGAGGATCTGGGGCTGGAAGAAATCGTCTCCCTGACCTCTACCACCAACATCCGCTCCCAGGCCGTCATGCGCCGGCTGGGCATGACCCGTGACCCCGTCGACGACTTCGACCACCCGAACCTGCCGGAAGCGCATCCGCTGTGCCGGCATGTGCTTTATCGGCTGCGGCGACCGGGCGAAGACGGGTCCGAATAGCGGTCGATTCGGGCTCCGTTGAGTAATCTCCGGAAAACCTTCCTCGGTGAAAAAAACGTAGGAAGGGGCTGGACTTCAGCAATTCTTAACGCTTCCAAATTAGATATTGTTAACCTCATGTGCGGGGTTTAGAAAAGTAGGCGTTAACCACGCTTCTGCACGAATGGCTGGTCCCCTGGGAAGTTCTCTTGAGGACCTTCGCGCCGAGACAGAGACGGCGCGAGCGATCATAGGCCGCAGACACCTTCCCGGAGGTGGGCCGTCAGAAGCAGTGACCCGTTCCGTGGCCTTGAAGGATCGGCCGTGCGCCAACTTTTCTTCCGCCGCTCCACGCCGCCGCGGATGACCGTTGCGTGTGGCCTGAGGCAGAAGTTTTGACGGGACAGGGGCGGCCCCTTGATGGGCGGCCCGGAACGAGGGTGTAACAGGCAGTGGCGAACCAGCAGGCAGTGGCGAAACAGGACGCAACCGGCGCCAAGGCGGCCCGGGGCACCGATGGTGCCGAGCGCGTGCTGATTTTCGACACCACCCTGCGCGACGGCGAACAGTCGCCGGGCTGCTCCATGAACCTCGAGGAAAAGCTGCAGGTCGCGCTGCTGCTGGAAGAAATGGGCGTCGACGTCATCGAGGCCGGCTTCCCGATTGCCTCCAAGGGCGACTTCGAAGCCGTGCAGGCGGTCGCCGCCACGGTGAAGGCGGCCCGCGTGGCGGGTCTTGCCCGTGCCACCCGGCGCGACATCGACCGCGCCGCCGAGGCCCTAAAGGGCGCCGCCGCCCCGCGCATCCACACCTTCATCTCGACCAGCCCGCTGCACATGAAGTTCAAGCTGCAGATGGAACCGGAAGCGGTGCACCAGGCGGTGGTCGACAGCATCGGCCACGCCCGCAACCTCTGCGACGACGTCGAGTGGTCGCCCGAGGACGGCACCCGCACCGAGCACGACTTCCTCTGCCGCTGCGTGGAATCGGCGATCAAGGCCGGCGCCGGCACCATCAACATCCCCGACACCGTGGGCTACACCATCCCCGAAGAGTTCCATGCGCTGATCGCCATGCTGAAGAACCGGGTGCCCAACATCGACAAGGCGGTGATCTCCGTCCACTGCCACAACGCTCTGGGCCTGGGCGTCGCCAACTCCCTGGCCGCCGTGCAGGCCGGCGCCCGCCAGATCGAGTGCACCGTCAACGGCATCGGCGAGCGCGCCGGCAACGCGGCGATGGAAGAGGTCGTCATGGCGCTGCGCACCCGCCATGACGCCATGCCCTACATGACCGGCGTGAAGACCGAGATGATCACCAAGGCCTCGCGCCTGGTCTCCGCCATCACCGGCTTTTCGGTGCAGCCCAACAAGGCCATCGTCGGCGCCAATGCCTTCGCCCATGAATCGGGCATCCATCAGGACGGCATGCTGAAGAACGCCGAGACCTACGAGATCATGACCCCGGAATCGGTCGGCCTCAGCCGTTCGACCCTGGTGATGGGCAAGCATTCCGGCCGCCACGCCTTCAAGGCGAAGCTGGAGGAGCTGGGCTTTACCCTGGCCGAGAACGAGATCCAGGACGCCTTCGTCCGCTTCAAGGACCTGGCCGACGCCAAGAAGGACGTCTACGACGAAGACATCATCGCCCTGGTGGACGATGCCGTGCTGCGCCACACCGCCCGGCTGCGCTTCCTCTCCCTGCAGGTGGTCTGCGGCTCCAAGGGCCCGCAGACGGCCGAGCTGGAAATGGAGATCGACGGCACCGTGAAGACGGCAAAGGCCGCGGGCAACGGCCCGGTCGACGCCACCTTCGCGGCGATCACAGAGTTGTTTCCGCACGACTCCAGCCTGCAGCTTTATCAGGTGCATGCGGTAACCGAAGGCACCGACGCCCAGGCCGAGGTGACCGTGCGCCTGGAAGAGGCGGGCAAGTCGGTCAACGGCCAGGGCGCCGATCATGATACCCTGGTGGCCTCGGCGCGGGCCTACATCAACGCGCTGAACAAGTTGCTGGTGAAGCGGGAAAAGACGGCACCCTCGGTGATGTCGGCCTGACCCGGATTTTGAAGTTTAACCGTCGCGGAAACCGCGGCACGTCTGTTGATTGAAGAAAAGGCGATTGGTCAATGTTCTCTGGTTTGCTCGGCATGCTCTCCGCCGATATGGCGATCGACCTCGGTACGGCGAACACCCTGGTCTATGTCAAGGGGCGCGGCATCGTTCTCAATGAGCCCTCGGTGGTTGCGATCGCCGAAGTGAAGGGCTAGAAGCAGGTGCTCGCCGTCGGCGACGAGGCCAAGATGATGCTGGGCCGCACGCCGGGCAACATCCAGGCCATCCGTCCGCTGCGCGACGGTGTCATCGCCGACTTCGAAGTCGCCGAGGAGATGATCAAGCACTTCATCCGCAAGGTGCACAACCGGCGCTCCTTCGCCAGCCCGCAGGTCATCGTCTGCGTGCCCTCCGGCTCCACCGCCGTCGAGCGCCGCGCGATCCAGGAATCGGCCGAAAGCGCCGGCGCCCGCCGGGTTTTCCTCATCGAGGAACCGATGGCCGCGGCGATCGGTGCCGGCCTGCCGGTGACCGAGCCGACCGGCTCCATGGTCGTCGACATCGGCGGCGGCACCACCGAGGTGGCCGTGCTTTCGCTGGGCGGCATCGTGTATTCGCGCTCCGTGCGCGTGGGCGGCGACAAGCTGGACGAGGCGATCATCGCCTACATCCGCCGCAACCATAACCTGCTGGTCGGCGAAGGCTCCGCCGAGCGGATCAAGAAGGAAATCGGCTCCGCCTGCCCGCCGGAAGACGGCGAGGGCGGCACCATGGAGATCAAGGGCCGCGACCTGATGAACGGCGTGCCGAAGGAGCTGATCATCTCCGAGCGGCAGATCTCCGAGTCCCTGGCCGAGCCGGTCGGCGCCATCGTCGAGGCGGTGAAGGTCGCTCTGGAGCACACCGCGCCGGAACTGGCCGCCGATATCGTCGATAAGGGCATCGTGCTCACCGGTGGCGGCGCCCTGTTGGGCAACATGGACTACGTTCTGCGGGCCTCCACCGGCCTGCCGGTTTCCATCGCCGACGACCCGCTGTCGTGCGTGGCACTCGGCACCGGCCGCTGCCTGGAGGAAATGAAGGTCCTGAAGAACGTCCTGATCTCGATGTACTAAGTTTCCGGGTATTAGGCCCCGGATGGTATTGGGGCTCGATATTAGGGATCTATTAGGGATCAACGTTTTCTTCATTTGTATTTGCTGTGATGATTCGGTAACTTAGTCCGAATCGGTCGCTAAAAGGCCTGGTTGGGAGGCTGCAGCGACAGGAGGTCCTGTGAACAAACCGACCGGCTCAGACATTCGCGTCGCCTCGCCATTGAAGGCGTGGGCGAGCCGTTTTGCGCTGCTGCTCCTGGTCGGCGCGGCCTTCGGTCTCATGCTGATCGGGCGGACCAACTCCTTCATCGTCGAAGAAACGCGCTCGGCGGTCACCGACATGGTGACCCCGATCCTGGATGCCGTCTCGCAGCCGGTCGACACCTTCTCCGGCGTGATCGACAAGGCCGAGGCGCTGACCAACCTGACCAGCGAGAACGAGATCCTCAGGGAGCAGAATGCCCGCCTGCTGCAGTGGCAGGCGGAGGCGCGCCGCCTGGAAGCGGAGAACGCGGCCCTGCGCACCCTCAACAATATGGTGCCCGACCCGGCGATGAGCTACATCACCGCGCGGGTGGTCGGCGATCCCGGCGGCGCCTTCGTGCGCACCGTGCTGATCAACGCCGGTGACCGCAACGGCATCGAGAAGGGCCAGGCGGCCATCACCGGCGACGGCCTGGCCGGGCGCATCGCCGAGGTCGGCAAACGGTCGGCCCGCGTACTGCTGCTGACCGACATCAACTCCCGCGTTCCGGTGGTGGTGGGCGATGCCCGCGACCGCGCCGTCATGGCCGGCGACAATACCAACGCCCCGGAACTGCTCTACCTCGGCCCGACGGCCAAGATCCAGGTCGGCGACCGGGTGACGACCTCCGGCCACGGCGGCGTCTTTCCGCCGGGCCTGCCGATCGGCGTGGTCGCCGGGGTCAGCGAGAAGGGCATCCGGGTCCGGCCCTTCGTCGACTGGGCGCACATGGAAGTGCTGCGTATCGTCGACTATGAAATGACCGGCATTCTCGATTTCGATGCGCAAGTGGGAGCGGCCCGCGCGGCAGCGGCTGCCGGGAACAACCAGTGAGACAGGAAGAGGGGCTCTGGCACCGCCTCGACCTGGTGGCCCGAAGCATCTCGCCGTTCTTCGTGACCCTGCTGCTGGTGCTGGGCGGCCTGGTGCCGCTGCGCATCGCCGACCTGTCCCCCATCGTGCCGGCGCTGGCGCTCATCGGCGTGTTCTTCTGGTCGGTGCATCGCCCTGATCTGATGCCGATCTGGGCGGTCTTCCTCATCGGGCTCATCCAGGACCTGCTGACCGGCAGCGTCATCGGCCCCGGCATCGTCGGCCTGCTGGTCGCTCATGCCCTGGTGGTCTGGCAGCACCGTTTTTTCCTGGCCGCGTCCTTCGCCGTCATCTGGTGCGCCTTCATGCTGGTCGCCGCGGCGGCCCTGGCGGTCACCTGGCTGCTCACCTGCATTGCCATGACGACCTACGTCGACCCGGCGCCGCTGTTCTTCGAATACCTGGTCACCATGGCCTTCTACCCCTGCCTCGCGTGGACCTTCCTGCGCGGCCAGCGCCTGTTCCAGCAGCGCTAAAGGGGGCGGACACAGTATGCTGCAGAAGAACGAAGACAACGAACGCCAACGGTCGTTCTCGCGCCGCGGCCTGCTGCTCGGCGGCGGCCAGGCGCTGCTGCTCTCCGGGCTGGCGGCGCGGATGTACTACCTGCAGGTCATCGAGGCCGACCGCTACAAGACCCTGGCCGAGGACAACCGCATCAACCTGCGCCTGCTGCCGCCGCCGCGCGGGCGCATCCTCGACCGCTTCGGCCTGCCGCTGGCCAGCAACCGTCAGAACTTCCGCGTCGTCCTGGTGCGCGAGCACGCCGGCGACGTGGACCTGGTCCTGAATGCCCTGTCCCAGCTCATCACGATCGACGAGCACGACTACAAGCGGGTCATGCGCGAGGTGTCGCGCAAGCGCAGCTTCGTGCCGGTGACGGTGCGCGAGAACCTGACCTGGGACGAGGTCAGCCGGGTCGAGGTGAACGGCCCCGAGCTGCCCGGCGTCACCATCGAAATGGGCCAGATCCGCGACTATCCCTTCGCCGACTCCATGGCCCACGTGCTGGGCTACGTTGCCTCGGTGGCCGAGCGCGACCTGACCGGCGATCACCTGCTGGAGCTGCCGGGTTTCCGCATCGGCAAGAACGGCATCGAGCAGAAATACGATCTGCCCCTGCGCGGCAGCGCCGGCACCAGCCAGATCGAAGTCAATGCCTACGGCCGGGTCATCCGCGAGTTGAACCGCGAGGAAGGCAAGCCCGGCGACGAGCTGGTGCTGACCCTCGACGGGGGCCTGCAGACTTTTGTCCACCAGCGCCTTCAGGGCGAAGTCAGCGCCTCGGCGGTGGTGATGGATATCGAGAACGGCGACGTTCTGGCGCTCGCCTCGGTGCCCAGCTACGACCCCAATGCCTTCAACATCGGCCTGACGGTCAAGCAGTGGAACGATCTCATCAACGATTCGCTGCATCCCCTGACCAACAAGGCCATCGCCGGGCTGTATGCGCCGGGTTCGACTTTCAAGATGGTGGTTGCCATGGCCGCGATGAAGGCCGGCATCAGCCCCGACCACCGGGTGTTCTGCCCCGGCCATCTGACGCTGGGACGCTCGCGCTTCCACTGCTGGAAGCGCCAGGGTCACGGCTGGGTCGACATGCACGATGCGATCCAGCATTCCTGCGACGTCTTTTTCTACGACACCTCGCGCAAGGTCGGCATCGACAACATCGCCGCCATGGCCAATCAGTTCGGCCTGGGCGACAAGGTGGGCATCGACCTCAACGGTGAAAAGGCCGGCGTCATCCCGACCCGCGACTGGAAGCTGGCGAATATCGGCGAACCCTGGCAGGGCGGTGAGACGCTGATCGCCTCGATCGGCCAGGGCTTCGTGCTGACCACGCCGCTGCAACTGGCCACCATGGTGGCGCGCATCGCCAGCGGCAAACAGGTGACTCCGCGGCTGACCCGCGGGGTGCGTGCCGACGGTGACGGGGACGACGGCGTGGGCGCGCCGCAGCCGGTCTTCGGACCGCTCGATGTCCCGTTAGAACATCTGCGGGTGGTGCGCGAGGGCATGGATGCCGTCAGCAACAACCCGCGCGGCACCGCCTACCGTGCCCGCATCTCCGAAGAAGGTTTCGAGCTGGCCGGCAAGACCGGCACCGCCCAGGTGCGGCGCATCTCCATGGCCGAACGCGCGGCCGGCGTGACCAAGAACGAGCAACTGCCCTGGCGCCGCCGCGACCACGCGTTGTTCGTCTGTTTCGCACCGGTGCACAAGCCGCGCTACTGCTGCTCTGTGATTGTCGATCACGGTGGCGGCGGCTCCGCGGTGGCGGCGCCGATCGCCCGCGACATCCTGCTGGAGACTCAGCGCCGCGACCCGGCTGGCCGGCGGTCGCTGCCCATCGTGGCGACGTCGCAGATCGCGGAGAACAGCTGATGCCGGCGGATATCTTCCTCGCCACCCGCAACCCGGAAATCACCCTGCGCCAGAAGTTCTGGCAGCTCAACTGGGGCATGGTGCTGCTGCTGACCGTCATCGCCGGGGTCGGTTTCGCCATGCTCTATTCGGCGGCCAACGGTTCGATGACGCCCTGGGCGTCGCGCCAGATCATGCGTTTCGGGATCGGCCTGGTTCTGATGCTGACCGTGGCGCTGATCGACATCCGCTTCTGGTTCCGCTACGCCTACCTGATCTACTTCGGCAGTTTCGCCCTGCTCGGCGCGGTCGAGGTGATGGGCGACATCGGCATGGGCGCACAGCGCTGGATCGACGTCGGCTTCGTGCGCCTGCAACCCTCTGAAATGATGAAGGTGGCGCTGATCCTGGCGCTGGCCCGCTATTTCCATGGCCTGTCCAGCGAGGACGTCGGGCGCCTGAGCTATCTGCTGTTGCCGATCGGCATGGCAATGGCGCCGGCCGCCCTGGTGCTGAAGCAGCCCGATCTCGGCACCGCCGGCATGCTGCTGCTGGCGGCCGGGGCGGTGTTCTTCTGTGCCGGCGTGCGCTGGTGGAAGTTCGCCCTGGTCATCGTCGCCGGGCTGGCGGCGGTTCCCATAGGCTGGCAGTTCCTGCACGACTACCAGAAGGCCCGGGTGATGACCTTCCTGAATCCGGAGAACGATCCCCTCGGCGCCGGCTACCACAGCCTGCAGGCGATGATCGCCTTCGGCTCCGGTGCCGTCACCGGCAAGGGCTTCATGCAGGGTACCCAGAGCCACCTGAACTTCCTGCCGGAAAAACAGACCGACTTCATCTTCACCATGCTGGCCGAGGAATTCGGCCTGGTCGGCAGCCTGGGCCTGCTCGGGCTCTATTTCCTGGTCCTGGCCTATGGCTTCGCCATCGCCTTTCGGGCGCGCAACCAGTTCGGCCGCCTGCTGGCGCTGGGCCTGACCACCAACCTGTTCCTCTACGTCTTTATCAACATGGCCATGGTCATGGGCATGTTCCCGGTGGTCGGCGTGCCGCTGCCGATGGTGTCCTACGGCGGCACCGTGATGCTGACGATCATGGCCGCCATGGGGCTGGTGATGTCGAGCTACGTCCACCGCGACGTCCGCATCTCCCGCCGCGGCACCGCGGAAGTCTGACGGTCCCGACGCCCCGGCCCCGGCTGGGCGGGCCGGCAATTCCCCGGGCAAAAATCAGGCATTAGGGCCTCGACAAAGGGGCCGGGACTTGTTATCACCCCGCATCCCGGCGGTAAGGCCGTTTCCCGGCCCGGTTCCGTTGACCCCGGTTTCCCAGATTCCGGGGGCCGCGTCACCAAACGCGGCTCTGTTCGGGCGCCCCAGGTTCCTTGGGGTGGCTCTTGGGGGGCGCATAGCTCAGTTGGTAGAGCAGCTGACTCTTAATCAGCGGGTCCAAGGTTCGAGTCCTTGTGCGCCCACCACTTCCTCCCCAATCACGCCTAGCCGGGCCGATCATGGCCCGGCGCTGCCCGGTGGCGCGCGCCGGCGGCCGCGCTTTCGCCGCCGCGGTCAGACAGCCGAAGGTGGCCTGGATTGGGCCTGGAACGGCCGGGCAGGGGCCGAAAACAGCCACATTCCGGCCCGGCGGAGGGGCTGGCGGGCCGTCCGCCGAGACTGAACAAACCCTTAATCCCGCAGCAAAAAAAGCTAAAAAAATCTCTTGCGCCGGAACCCGTCCGGGCATATTTACCCCTTGCCCAAATTCGCACGTGCCCGTGGTCGCTCCCACGACGCCGAACGGTTTTATCCGGGACGGCGGGGCTCTCCAAAGCTTCGGAGGGCCGAGCGACTTAAAGCAACGACGTAGAGGGCTTTTTTGGTCTCTGCCGGCTTTCCACAGGCCGGGGTTACTGAAGAGGCAGCTACATCCTTGCCAGCCGTGCGGACCGGGTCTTCCCGTTCCAATCGAAGGCAGCACTTCAGGGTCGTGATGACCGTGCCGGTGTTCGGTGCGATCGCACGACGGCCAGTATCGTAACGGTCCGCCGTCTCCACAGCGGCGGGACCCCCGCGACGATGCCGGCATTGCTTGAACGTCGATGCTAACGGGAGATCCCGATGACCGACCGCATTCATGAGTTCCTGCGTACCCACCGCCACGACGGCCCCTGCCTCGTCGTCGATCTGGAAGAGGTGCGTGAAAATTTCCGCGCTTTCGAGCAGGCCCTGCCGAACAGCCGCATCTTCTATGCCATGAAGGCCAATCCGGCGCCGGAGATCCTCTCCGCGCTGGTGGCGCTCGGGTCCTGCTTCGACTGCGCCTCGGTGGTTGAGATCGAGCAGGCTCTGGCCGCAGGGGCCACGCCCGACCGCATCTCCTTCGGCAACACCATCAAGAAAGAGCGCGACATCGCCGCGGCGCACGCGCTGGGCGTCGGCCTTTTCGCTGTCGACTGCATCGAGGAAGTCGCGAAGATTTCCCGCGCCGCCCCCGGCGCGCGGGTGTTCTGCCGCATCCTCTGCGACGGTGCTGGCGCCGACTGGCCGCTGTCGCGCAAGTTCGGCTGCACCCCGGAGCACGCACCCGACGTGCTGGAGGCCGCGCACCGCGCCGGTCTGGTGGCCACGGGCATCTCGTTCCATGTCGGCTCGCAGCAGCGCAACACCGAAGCCTGGGACGCGGCGGTGGCCAGCGCCAGCGCGATCTTCCAGACCATGGCCCAGCGCGGCATCCGCCTGACCCTGGTGAACCTGGGCGGCGGTTTCCCGGCGCGCTACCGGGGCGACGAGCCGGCGGCCGAGCTCTACGGCCTGTCGATCCGCGAGTCGATCCTGCGCCACTTCGGCAACCACGTGCCCGAGACCATCATCGAGCCGGGCCGCGGCATGGTCGGCTCCGCCGGCATCCTGAAGACCGAGGTCGTGCTGATCTCCAAGAAGGACCCCTCCGAAGACACCCGCTGGGTCTATCTCGACATCGGCAAGTTCGGTGGCCTGGCCGAGACCATGGACGAAGCGATCCGCTATCCGATCCGCAGCCTGCGCGACGGCGACGAGGCGGGCCCCTGCGTGCTGGCCGGCCCGACCTGCGACTCGGCCGACGTGCTGTACGAGAAGGTCCCCTACCTGCTGCCGCTGTCGCTGGAGATCGGCGACGAGCTGCTGTTCGAGGGCACCGGCGCCTACACCACCACGTATGCCTCGGTCGGTTTCAACGGCTTCGCGCCGCTGAAGTCCTTTGTCATCTAGTGGCGTGATCTAGCGCCGGAGCACAGCCAATGTTCATGATCGACGAAGAGGCGCCCGGTGAAGCCGGCGCCCGCGAGGCCCTGCTCGACCTTGCGATGGGTGTGGAGCGTTTTGCCAAGACCTCCGAGCGGCTGCGCGAAGGCCGCCTGCCGGTGCTGGCCCTGGTGGCGCGAGACGAAGGCCGGCTGATCGGCAGCGTCCGCCTGTGGGCGGTCGAGGCTACTGGCAGCCGGGGCGTGCTGCTGCTCGGCCCGCTGGCGGTGACGCCGGAGCGCCAGGACGAGGGGATCGGTGCGGCGTTGATGCGCCGCGCGCTGAACCGGGCGACGGCCAGCGGCCACGGCGCGGTGCTGCTGGTCGGCGATGCACCCTACTACAGCCGCTTCGGCTTCAGCGCGCCACTGACCCACCGGCTGGACCTGCCGGGGCCGGTCGAGCGCCACCGCTTCCTGGGCCACGAATTGCGGCCCGCCGCTCTGGCCGAGGCCCGCGGTCTGGTGCGCGGCGCCGGCGCGTGGCAGCCGCTGGACGACGGTGGCGACCGTGTGCGCTCCGGCGCGGGGTTCTATAATACCGGTGTAACGCAACAACCTTTGATTTGACCCGTCAGATCGCGCAAGTTGCCGGCCGGGAAACCGGCCGGCACTTCTTTTTTGTGGTTTCGCCAAACAGCGGGCCGTAAGCCGAAGGGCGAGTGAAGCGCCCCCGAATCACAGCGAGGTACACGTTCTTATGACCACTCCCTGGCCCGACTACGGCGGCATCAGCGGCCCCATTGTGATGATCGGCTTCGGCTCCATCGGCCGCGGCACCCTGCCGCTTATCGAGCGGCACTTCGACTTCGACAGCAGCCGCTTCGTGGTCATCGCGCCGGACGACAGCGACAAGGCCCTGCTCGACGAGCGCGGTATCCGCTTCGTCCAGGCCGGCCTGACGCCGGACAACTACCGCGACCTGCTGACGCCGTTGCTGACCGACGGCGACGGCCAGGGTTTCTGCGTGAACCTCTCGGTGGACGTCTCCTCGCTGGACGTCATGAAGCTGTGCCGCGAACTGGGCGTGCTGTACATCGACACCGTGGTCGAGCCCTGGGCCGGGTTCTATTTCGACGCGGACGCCGATGCCGGCGCGCGCACCAACTACGCCCTGCGCGAAACGGTGCGCCAGGAAAAGGCGCGCAATCCTGGCGGCACCACCGCGGTGTCGTGCTGCGGCGCCAACCCGGGCATGGTCTCGTGGTTCGTGAAGGCGGCGCTGCTGAACATCGCCGCAGATACGGGTGTGGACCCCGGCGCGCCCCAGAGCCGCGAGGACTGGGCCGCGCTGATGCAGCGACTGGGCGTGACGGGCGTGCACATCGCCGAGCGCGATACCCAGCGCGCCCGCGAGCCGCGCCCCATGGGCCAGTTCTGGAACACCTGGTCGGTCGAGGGCTTCATCTCCGAGGGGCTGCAGCCGGCCGAGCTGGGCTGGGGCACGCACGAGAAGTGGATGCCGGACAACGCGCGTGGCTTCGACAGTGGGCCGCAGTCGGCGATCTACCTGCTGCAGCCCGGCGCCGACACCCGGGTGCGGTCTTGGACACCGACGGCGCAGGCGCAATACGGCTTCTTGGTGACCCACAACGAGTCGGTCTCGATTGCCGACTATTACACGGTGCGCGAGGGCGACAAGGTGGTGTTCCGCCCGACCAGCCATTACGCCTACCATCCCGCCGACGTCGCCGTGCTGAGCCTGGATGAGACCTTCGGGCGCGGCGGCAAGGCGCCCGAGGTGCATAAGATCCTCGACGAGCACGAGATCGTCGACGGCATCGACGAGCTGGGTGTGCTGCTATTCGGCCACGCCAAGAATGCCTACTGGTACGGCTCGCAGCTGTCGATCCGCGAGACCCGCAACCTGGCGCCCTACCAGAACGCCACCGGGCTGCAGGTTTCCTCGGCGGTGCTGGCCGGCATGGTCTGGGCGCTGGAGAATCCGCAGGCGGGTATCGTCGAGACCGACGAGATGGACCACGCCCGCTGCCTTCAGGTGCAGCGGCCCTATCTCGGCCCGGTGGTCGGCGTCTATACCGACTGGACGCCGCTCAGCGGCCGACTGGCCTTCTTCCCCGGCGATACCGATCCTTCGGACCCCTGGCAGTTCCGCAACATCCTGGTGCGGTAAGCGTGAGGCCGTGCCGGTGCCGGTGCGGCCACAGCCCGCGTTCTGCGTGAATGGCGGCGGAAAATGCCCGCAATGCTATCGGTTTTGATTATCGCATTTCGGTTAAGTTTCGCCGCCGACCGGGTGTACTATCGGGGTTATTGACAGCGGTTCGTCCCGGAGGATAGCGGTCTTGACCTCCTCCCACATCTCTCGCGACCCCAAGTTCCAGCGCGCACTGGCGACGCTGTCGGACAAGGAGTCCTGGGCGCTTGCCCGGCGCCTGGCCGATGGCGAGCTCGATTGCTGCGACGGGTTGATGGCCCGCCTCGGCAGCCCGCCACCGGTGATGGTCTGGAACCCGCAGTCCGGCGACGTGGAGGCCGAAGTTCTACGCCTCCTCGTCTGCTGGTGGGAGGAAGCGGTGGCGGCTGCCGGCGGTCCGCCGACGCCGGAGATGGTGGACCCGCTGGCGTTGCGTCCGGCGCTGGGCGCGATCTCGCTGCTCGACGTGGTCGACGGCGGGCGTGATTTCGAAATGCGCCTGCATGGCTCCGACATCAGCGACATCCTGGGGATCGACATGACCGGTATGAAGATGGGTGAGATGTCGGTGCCCTTCATGGCCTTCTTGATGGTGACCTACCGGGCCCAGTTGCTGCGCCCCGAGCCGCTGCTGCTGCGCTACACCCCGGCGATGGAGTTCTTCCTCTCCGCCTGGTGGCGCATTGGCCTGCCGCTGGTGCGCGATGGCGAGGTGGTTCGGCTGCTGATCGGCATGGTGCGCACGTCGCGCCAGTTGCAGTGGTAAGCAAGCTGCGGCGTGCTGGATAATTTCCTAGGTCATCACCACCTTCAGGGTCTTTCCAGGCGGCACCTGACGGTCGAAGAGACCTTCCAACCGGCGCCCCTGGAGACGCACGGCATCTGACTTTCGTTGCCGACGGAACGCCCCTTTTGGCATGGCGCATACCTCCGAAGGCAGCTTGGATTCCGGCATTAGCGCTGGCATCCTCAAAGGGTGAGACGTCGCGGCTCCCGTGGGTGAGTCTGCGCGTTTATAGCTCGACTTGAACCTGGTGACTGCGGGGTGGATCGGGCGCTTCGGCGCTGCGATCGGCCGGCATCCGGTGCCGCCCGCAGATCTAGTCAAGGCGCCTAGCCGTTTTCTGTAGATTCTCTGTGATCTTGAGTGTCCCGGCTGGAATAAGTCCGGCACAGCGATCATCCTGGGGACCTTCGGCTTGTGGCTGTGCTCGGGGCAGGCAGTTCGTTCCGCCCCGTCGCATGAGGGGAAGCGACAAGGAACATGTGGGTGGAACCCATCAGCGGTGGCTTTTCTCCCGACTTCCTGCAGGTGCGCTTGCTGGGGGCGGTGGAGTTGACCTGCGCCGGCGCCAATGCGGAATTCCCCACGCGTAAATCCCGCTCGATCTTTGCCTTTCTCGCCATCAACCGCCGCAAGGGACACCCGCGCGAACTTTTGGCGGAGGCGTTCTGGCCGGATTGCGGGCCGAAGCGGTCACGCGCCGCGCTGCGTACCGAACTGTGGCGCATCCGCGATACCATTGCGCGCGCCGGTGCCGATCCGCACGTCATCCTGACGGAATCGGCCGATGCCGTGCGCATCCTGCCCAAGGCACCGTGCCGCGTCGACGTCGATGAACTGGACGACGCGGTGCGCAGCTGCGCGGCGGGTACCGCCTGTGCGCCCAGTGCCGGTGATATCGCGGCGCTGGAGGCGGCGCTGCAGCTCTATACCGGCGATCTGCTGGAAGGCGAGGACGACGAGTGGTGCGTCACCAACCGTGAGTACTACCGCTCGCGCTACTTCACCGGCCTGGTCGCCCTCATCGAGACCGCCATGGCCCTGCACGACTGGCGCCGCGCCATCGAATGGGGCGAGAGGCTGCTGCTGGAAGATCCGCTGGCCGAGCATGTCCACCGCTATCTGATGATCTGCCACAATGCGTTGGGCAACCGGCCCGCCGCGATCCGCCAGTTTGCCCGCTGCACCGCCGTCCTGCGCACGCAACTGAATGTCGGGCCGATGGAGATCACCAGCGAACTGCACCGCCACATCCTGCAGGGCATGGGTGAGAGCGTCGATGCGCTGAAATGGCAGGGCAGTTCCGCCGTGGTGCTGAAGCGCACACGCGAGTCGCTCATCGAGGCCCTGCGCAGCCTCGACGCCGCGCTCGACCCGCCACGCCGCGGGGGCATCGAAGAAGACGGCTTGCCCGGTTCCGACACCTAAGGGAAATCAGCCTGTCAGGCAGCGCTCGTCGAACATGATCTTTGCTGAAAGCGTCTTTCGGGACTCGCTAGTCTTTAGCGATTGCGATCTTTTTGAGCTGAAGCTCAGGGTCGTCGAGACGTCGATTGATTTGATTGCGGCATCGGCTTGGTCGGACAGGCCTACGTCTTTCAGTTCGCTGTCGAAAATACGCAGGGAGAAGCAGGCCCGGCCTTTGTCCGGGCGTGATGTCAGGTCAGTCAACCTCTTGCCGTAGCCCTCGACGGGGATGGCAACGAGTGAAGAGTCCGGTTTTCCCGTGATGGGAAGGCTGAGCACTTCGCCCGTCTTTATCCAGCGATTCACGACGATGTTTTTTGCTCTGATGGGAAAGGCGACTTTGTCCGCCGGTTCCATCCGAACCTCGTTGACGAAAACATCCCCAGAGCCCGCATTGATCAGGGTAAGGATACTCTGTCCCTCCACGTTCGGCGGCTTGTAGGTGTAGACATCGACTGCCTCGTTGTAGTTCAGGGTCTCCATCGCCTGCACCAGCAGCGATCCCGCGATAGTGATGACGCCGAGGACCACTGAAGCCGCTGAGAAGAGCGCGACCGCGCGCTTCATGTGCCGCCACAGGGGGCGCTGGTCGGTGCCACACCGCGCGCAGACCAGTGCGGCAGGATGAATCGACGATGCGCAGACGCTGCAGAGCTGCGCTTCATCCCCGTTGTCTCTATACGGCTCCACCACTTCCCCCCGGGTTCTTTGTCAGGCTCTCTTTGGTAGAGGTTAAGGAATTGGATTACCTGGGTCGATTCTGGCATGCCGCAAAAAAGAGGGAGGCGCCCGAGATCTCGCGTGAAACAAGGGCGGTTTGCCACAGGTTTGGGCGGCGCGCCCCGCTTTTGTATCCGATCGCCCCGCCGCCCGTGCCGTTCTTGTGACGCTGTGGTGACGCTGCCGCCACAGAGGCCGGTTATGTCTCTCCGGAACCTCTTCGCGCCGGCCACGCACTTTGCGTCGGCCGCTCGCGCAATCGGATCCGAACCTAAGGAGGCGGGAAGGCCATGCCTGTGCAAGTGAGCTATCCGGGCGTCTACATCCAGGAAGAGTCGTCGGGAGCGCGGGCGATTGCCGGCGTGCCGACTGCCATCGCCGCCTTCGTCGGCATGACCAAACGGGGCCGGCTGAACGTGCCGACCCGGATATCCAACCTCGGCGCCTTCGAGCGCACCTTCGGGATCACCACCGACCGGGGCGACCTGGCCGATGCGGTCAGCGCCTACTTCACCAACGGCGGCGGCCTCTGTTACGTCACCCGCATCGCCGAAGGCGCCGCGCAGGCGACCATCGATCTGAACGACGAGGCCGGCCGCGCGACGCTGCGTCTCACCGCGCGCGACCACGGTGCCGAGGGCAACCTGATCCGCGCCGAGGTCGACTACCCGAGCCTCAGCCTGTTCACCCTGACGCTTTACCGCCGCCGCGTCGATGCCAGCGGCGTCGCCCAGATCGAGGCGACGGAAACCTTCGACAACCTGTCCATGGACCCGGACTCCGGCCGCTTCGTCGAGACCATCGTGAACGCCGGCAGCGCGCTGGTGACGGCGGAGGCGATCTACAATGCCGCCGATGTGGAGGCGGACAGCGTCTCGATTGGCGGACTGATGCTGCCGTCGGCCAATGCGGCGTCCGGGGCCGCTTGCGCCCTGCGCTTTTCCGGCGCCACCGGTAGCCTGACCGTCAGCGTCGACTACCAGCGGCCTATCGTGGTCTCCGTCGACGCGCCGGCCGGCACCGGCGACGAGTTTGCCACCGCGCTGCAACAGGCCATCAACAACCGCCTGGTGGCCGAAGGGCTGTCCGGCCAGGTGGCGGTGACCCGTATGAGCGTGGCCAACTCAGTGGCCGGCAGCCGCTTCCTGCGTGTCGCCCGCACCGGCGGCGCGCTGGCCATTTCGCCGGCGCCGAGTGGCGACATCGCCAGCGGCCTGTTCCTGGGTGCGGCCTCCGGCGGTCTCGAGATCAGCCGTTTCGCCGTTCTGCGCCCGGCACCCACCGGGGCCGTCGCGCGGATCCATACGCCGGGCACCAGCGACCTTGCCTTGATCCGTACTTTCGCGGCTTCGCAGAAGAATCAGTTGACCGGTTTCGATCTGACCGATACCAGCCCGGACACCCCCCACGGCGTGCCGGCCGGCACCCTTGCCTTCGCCGCGGCGCCGGCCGCCGAGACGATGTCTGTCGGCACCCGTTTCGTGCCGGCCGGCGGCGATACCGCACTGGGTGCCTTCAGTAATGTGATCGAGAACCTGGCGGCCCTGGCCAGCGCCATCGAGTCCAATACGTCCAACCGCTGGCGCGCCGAGGTGCAGGGCCTGCGCCTGGCGCTGACGCCGACCTTCGGCGGCCCGGATTCAGACCTGACGGCGCGCCTGACCACGTCCGGCGGCACCAACATCGGGGCTGCCGGCGGCATGTTCAACCCCGCGCTGGCGCAGAATGCCTACAACGTCGCCGCCTACAGCCTGGGACAGACCGGCGGCGTCGGCGGGGCGGGCCCCTACCAGGACGGCGCCGGCGCCCCCGCCGGCTCCGACGGCCAGCTACCGCAGATCGGCCAGTATCGGGCCGCCTTCACGCGCATCGAGCAGGAAGTCGACATCTTCAACCTGATGGTCCTGCCGCGCGCCGACGACGGCACCAACCGGCAGACCGACGCCGACCGTGCCGGGCTGTGGGGCGAGGCCAGTGCCGTCTGCGCCCGCCGCCGCGCCTTCCTGCTGGTCGATCCGCCCAGCGACCCCGGCACCGGCTGGGCGACCAGCGACGATGCGGTCAGCGGTGTCGATGCCCTGCGCATCGGGGTCGAGACGCGCTCGGCCGCGGTCTACTGGCCGCGCCTGCGGCTGCCCGACGGGCGGATGCTCGATCCGTCCGGCGCGATGGCCGGCCTGATGGCGCGCATCGACGGCAACCGCGGCGTCTGGAAGGCCCCGGCGGGGCTGGAGGCCACCGTGCGCGGCGTGCGTGGGGTCGAGCGTCCGATGAGCGACGGCGAAAACGGCCTGATCAATCCCAAGGCGGTCAACGCCCTCAGGGCCTTTCCGGCCGGCGTCGTCGCCTGGGGTGCGCGCACCCTGGTCGGCTTCGACGGCTCCGGCAACATCGACGACAAGTACATTCCGGTGCGCCGCACCATGCTGTTCATCGAGGAAAGCCTTTACCGAGGCCTGCAGTTCGCGGTCTTCGAACCCAACGACGAGCCGCTGTGGGCGCAGATCCGCCTGGCTGCCGGATCGTTCATGAACGGTCTGTTCCGCCAGGGCGCCTTCGCCGGACAGAAGGCTTCCGACGCCTATTTCGTGCAGTGCGACGACACCACCACCACGGCGACCGACATCAACCTCGGCATCGTCAACGTAGTGGTCGGCTTCGCACCGCTGAAGCCGGCGGAGTTCGTTGTCGTCACGATCCGGCAGATCGCCGGCCAGACTCAGGTTTGAGATTAGAGGAAGGAGGCCGGAGAGATGCAATTCGCGGTAAACACCACCCGGATCGATCCCTACAAGAACTTCAAATTCCGCGTCGTCTGGGACGGCCAGCCGGTGGCGGGTATTTCCAAGGTCAGCGGGCTGAAGCGCACGACGGAGGTGGTCAGCCACCGAGACGGCGGCGACCTCAGTACCAAGCGCCAGTCGCCGGGCGTCTCGACCTTCGAACCGGTCACCCTGGAACGCGGCATCACCCACGATGTCGCCTTCGAATCCTGGGCGACGCTGGTCTACACGCCGCAGGGCGATGCCGCGGTGTCGCTGCGCAATTTCCGCAAAGACCTGATCATCGAACTCTACAACCTGCAGGGCGTGAAGGTTCGCGCCTGGAAGGTCTTCCGCTGCTGGGTGTCGGAGTTCATGGCGGTTCCCGAACTGGATGCGAACGGCAACGCCGTCGCCTTCGAGTCCCTGGTTCTGCAGAACGAAGGCTTCGAGCGCGACGAAGCGGTGGTCGAGGCGGCGGAGACGTGAACCTGAAATCCTAAGCCCCTGGGTGCGATGTGTGGGAAGTGCGACTCCATCAAGGCGGTCCCCGTGAGATGCGCGTATTGCTGCGTGATCCGACAGGCGAAGACGAACTGGTGGCGGCCGAGGGCAATGCCGCGGCGTCCTCGCGCCTGCTCGACCGCCTGATCACGCGGGTGAACGATGCCGGCGGCCTGGTCGACACTTCCACGCTGTCGGTTTCCGAGCACGACCGTCTGCTGACGGCGATCTTCACGCGGCTTTACGGCGACAAGGCCGACTGCCACGCGGCCTGCGGGTCCTGCGGCGAGGCCTTCGAGTTCGAGCTTCCGTTGGACCGGATTCTTACCGAACAGGCCGAGGAGGCGGCGCGCTGGGGCGAACCGGATGCCGAGGGCTGGTGGACGGCGGAGCAGGGGGTGCGCTTCCGCGCACCGACCGCCAGCGAGGCGCTGGTGACCGATGTCGACTCCCTGCGCGCGCTCTGTTTGGAGGGCGCGCCGCCGGACTCCTTCGACCTGGCCGCGGCGCTGGCCGGCGCCGCGCCGGCGCTCTCCCTCGACGTTGCCGTCCCCTGCCCGCATTGCGATACGG
>JBHJIR010000086.1:0-18456 GCA_050043265.1 Kiloniellaceae bacterium | reverse complement strand
GGCCAGAGGACGGCCGATCGCCGCGGCCGCCACGGCGCCGGCGGCGACCAGTTCCGCGTTGTCGCGGGCGCGCTGTCCCGACGGCAGGTAGAGATTGTTCTCGAAGCCGCCGCGGGCCTGGCCGCCCAGGGTGGCCGCCGCGGTGACGCAGGCGGTCTCCTTCGGGCCGAAGGCGCAGCTCGCCCAGGGCAGCTTCGCTGCCTCCGGCCAGGCTTCGATCTCGGTCAGATAGGGCAGCAGGTCATTGGGCACGGAACGCTGGCCCGGCGTGTAGCGCCCCAGCACGAACAGCAGGAAAGCCGGCCCCGGCGGGATGACGCCCTCGGCCTGCAGCCGGCCGAAACGGGCCACATCTTCCGGCGCATAGAGGATGTACTGAGGCAGGCAGCCGGTCCCGGCCAGCCAGGCGAGGAATTCCCGTGAGGCGTCTTCTTCCGACTCGTCCGGGATCAGTTCGCGAATCGCCAGGCTGACCGCCTCCGGTTCCAGCGCGCGCACCATGGCGCGCTGCTGATTGGGATTGTAGATGCCGACCGCCTCACTGGTCACCTGGATGACCATGCGGTCGCCGACCGCCTCGCGCACCGCCGCCGTCGCCTCGCGGTAGGCACCGACGTCCAGGCTGTGCTTCTGCGCCCCGTCGCGCACATGCAGGTGAATCATCGCCGCCCCGGCGGCCTGCGCCGCCGCCGCCGTGGCGGCGAGTTCGGCCGGGGAGATCGGCACCGCCGGATGGTCGGCCTGGGTCTTGCGCGCGCCGTTGGGCGCCACGGTCAGGATCATCGGCGCCCAGCCGACGTTCTGGATTTCCTCGCTCATGCGGCGCCAACCTCGGCCAGCACGCTGTCGATGGACCGGCCGAGCTTGTCGACGATCTCGTCGAGATGGGCCTGTTGCACGATGAACGCCGGCGCCAGCAGTACATGGTCGCCGCGGGCACCGTCGACGGTGCCGCCGGCGGGGTAGCACACCATGCCTTCTTCCATCGCCTGCTTCTTGATCTTCGCGTTGATCTTCAACGCCGGATCGAAGGGCGCCTTGCTGGCGCGGTCGGCGACCAGTTCGACGCCGATGAAGAGGCCGCGGCCACGGATGTCGCCAACGTGGTGATGGTTGCCGAAGCGCGCCTCCAGGGCGGCGAAGAGCGCGGCGCTCTGGCGCTGTACGTTGGCGATCAGGTCCTCGTTCTCGATAGTATGCTGCACGGCGAGCGCTGCGGCGCAGGCCGTTGCGTGTCCGATATAGGTGAAGCCGTGCTCGAAGGCGCCGGAGCCGCCGGCGATGGCGTCGTAGATGCGCCCGGAACAGAGCGTCGCACCGATCGGCTGGTAGCCGCCGCCCAGCCCCTTGGCACAGGTCAGGATGTCCGGCGCGATGCCGTCCTGCTCGCAGGCGAAGAGGCTGCCGGTGCGTCCCATCCCGCACATCACCTCGTCGAGGATCAGCAGAACGCCGTACTGGGTGCAGATCTCGCGGATGCGCTTGAAATAGCCGGCGACGGCGGGCACCGCGCCCAGGGTGGCCCCGACCACCGGTTCGGCGATGAAGGCGGCCACCTTCTCCGGTCCCACACGCAGAATCTCCGTCTCCAGCGCATCGGCGGCGCGGCGGCCATAGGCCTCCTCGCTCTCGTCATGCGCCTGATGGCGGTAGGCATAGCACGGGTCGATGTGGCTGGCCGGGCTCAACAGCGGCTGGTAGGGCGCGCGCCGCGCCGCGTTGCCCCCGACCGAAAGGGCACCCAGGGTGTTGCCGTGATAGCTCTGCAAGCGGGCGATAAAGTGGGAACGCGCGGGCTCGCCGTTTTCCAGGTGGAACTGGCGCGCCAGCTTCAGCGCCGTCTCGTTGGCCTCCGACCCGCCGGAGACGAAGTAGACCCGCGCCATGCCGTCGGGCGCCCGCTTGATCAGGTATTCGGCCAGCGCCTCGGAGGCCTCGGTGGTGAAGAAGCCGCTGTGGGCGTAGGCGATCTTATCGACCTGGTCCTTGATCGCCTGGATCACCGCCGGATGGCCGTGGCCGAGGCAGGACACCGCGGCGCCGCCGGAAGCATCGATGTAGCGCTTGCCGGTGCTGTCGATGAGATAGGGGCCCTCGCCGCCGACGGCGACGGGATAGCTGGCCTTGGTGTGGCGTGGAAAGATGTAGCTCACGGGACGGGCTCTCGATGATGCGGATGGGGCGGCGACGCGGAGGAAACGCACGGCCAGTCTAGGCCACCTCGGAAGCGGCTGTCACGGCACGTGGCTGCGCCCATCGCGAAGGGCACCCCTGCGTTGCCTGCAGGCGGCGGCGCCGGTAGGATGCCGCCCGGCCGCGGCACCACCGCCGGCCCGGGAGCCCTGCGCAGCCGGCGCAGGGTACCGCACAGCAGGGGAAAGCGAGCCGTCATGAAGCGGGCCATGGACCTGAAAGATCACATCCGCGGCATTCCGGATTTTCCGACGCCGGGCATCCTGTTCTACGACATCTCGCCCTTGCTGGCGCACCCGGACGCCTGGCAGGCCACGGTCGACCGCCTGGCCGAGATCGTCCACCAGCACGAACCCGACGTGCTGGCCGGCATCGAATCCCGCGGTTTCCTGGTCGCGGCCCCGCTGGCCCTGCGGCTGAACAAGGGCTTCATCATGGTCCGGAAGAAGGGCAAGCTGCCCGGCGCCACCCTGCCCTACACCTACGATCTGGAATATGGCAGCGATACCATCGAGATCCAGGCCGACGCCGTGCAGCCAGGCCAGAAGGTGTTTCTGGTCGACGACCTGCTGGCAACCGGCGGCACCATGACTGCCGCCGCGCGACTGCTGCGTTCGGCCGGCGCCGAGGTTACCGGAGCGGCCTGCATCATCGAGCTGACCTTTCTCAACGGCCGCGACAATCTGGATATCCCGGTCGAGACCCTGATCGCCTACGACAGCTAGGCCATCCCGCCGGGCAAGGCTTTGCCAAATCAGCGACAAAGCTCAGCCTTTTAGGTTCAATTAACTCTAATCGGGTATCAGTCATTGTTTGCGCGCTATTGGCGAGCGAGCAAGGCCTGCCCGCTGGTGGCTGTCCCCGAATGACAACCACGATGGGTTGCCCCGATGGGCAGCACAGGCGGCCGGGCCTCTGCACGCCGCCGGCGATTTGCTGTTGGGGTTCGCCGAGGTCATGCCAATCGAGGCCACTACCTTTTCCTTTGCCGCGGTGATGCTGGTCGCCGCCATGGCGCCGGCAATGCTGGCCGTCATGGCGCTGACCTCCGCCCGTCAAGCCGATGGCAACCCGGCGCTCATGTGGTGGTCGGCCAGCCTCGGCATGGAGGCGCTGCGGCTCGGCGCCCTGGCCCTTGCTTCGACTTTCGATCCCGCCTGCTTCCTGGCCGTTCACGAAGGCGGCCAGACAATCATCGCCGCGCTGCTGCTGGGCGGGACCCTGAGTTTTCTCGGTCACGGCAACTACCAGCGCAGCCTGCTGGCGGCGGTCGCCGTGGTGTTCATCGGCACCGCCAGTTGCCTGCTCAATCCGCAGGTGCCTCTGCCCGTGATGCTGGCACTCAATCTCGGCGCCGCCGGCGGGATCGGCTGTGCCGGCATCCTGTTCTGGCGCCACTACCGCCTGCACAAAAGACTGATCTCCATCGTCTGCGCCGGCACGCTGCTGGTGTTCGCCACCTATCTGCTGACCCAGTTGATCCGCCAGCAGATCGACCCGCGCATGAGCGCCTTCGACCCGAACGGCGACTGGCGCGTGGTGCTCCATACCGGCCTCGTGCTGTCGTGCATGATCTGCATGATCTTTGCCGCCCTGAACGCCGCACAACAGGCCAAGGCCGCCGCCGAGAAGAAGGCCGAGCGGCAGGCTCGCCTGATGAACGCCATCGTTGAGAACATCCCGGTTGGGGTCTGCCTGTTCGACAGCGACCTGAAACTGGTCGCCTTCAACAGCGAGCTCACGAAGCTGCTGGGCATTCCGCGCGAAGTGATGGAGGGAGGGGCCACTTTCCAGGACCTGGTGCGTTACAACGCCCAGCGCGGGGAGTACGGCCCCGGCGTGTCCGAGGAAGAGGTGCAACGCCGTACCGAGGTGCTGCTGACCAACCTGCAGGCCCGCATGGAGCGGGTACGCCCCGACGGCACCGTGCTGGAGAACCGCAACCGCCGCCTGCCCAGCGGCGGCTACGTCATGGTCTACACCGACATCACCGAGACCAAACGTATCGAGGCGGCGCTGCGCCAGAGCGAGCAGCGCTATGCCCTGGCGCTGAGCGGCGCCAACGAAGGCATCTGGGAATGGGGCGACAAGTTCGACGGCGTCTATGTGTCGCGACGCCTACGCGAAATCGTTGGCATCGAAGGCGGCGAGCCGATGATCAATGCCGACGAATGGATCGGCCGCATCCACCCGGAAGACGTCGAAGCGATGCGCGAGCGCATGCGCGAGCACCTGCGAGGCCACACCGAGTATTACGACCACGAATACCGCATGCGCGGCGACGACGGGCGCTATCGCTGGGTCCATTCACGCGGCGTCGGCATGCGCGACCAGAGCGGCCACGTCTACCGCATGGCCGGATCGCTGAGCGACATCACTCAGCGCAAGCTGGCCGAGCAGGAGCTGCTGCGCGCCAAGGAATCCGCCGAAATCGCGAACCGCACCAAGGGCGAGTTCCTGGCCACCATGAGCCATGAGCTGCGCACTCCGCTGAACGCCATCATCGGCTTCTCGGAACTGATCCTGCAAAAGGTCTTCGGGCCGATCGGTCACGAGAACTACCGCGACTACATCCAGAACATCCACGAGAGCGGCAACCACCTGCTGACCATCATCAACGATATCCTGGATGTCTCGAAAGCCGAGGCCGGCATGATCGACCTCTACGAGGAAGACGTCGATCTGCGCGAGGTGATCGCCTCGGGCATGCGCCTCATCGGGCCGCGGGCGCGCGAGAACAACATCGCCCTGAAGACCGACTACGCCGAGCCGCTGTGCCTGGTGATGGCCGACGCGCGGCGGCTGAAGCAGATTCTCATCAACCTGCTGTCCAACGCGGTAAAGTTCACCCCTTCGGGCGGCAGCATCACCATCGAGGCCTGGGCCCAGTCCGGCATGGGCGCCGGCTTCCGCGTCATCGACACCGGCATCGGCATCGCCAAAGACGAACAGGCGCGCATGCTGGAGCCCTTCACCCAGGTCGAGTCCGGCCTCAGCCGCAAACACGACGGCACCGGCCTGGGCCTGCCGCTGTGCCGCGCCCTCATCGAAGTGCATGGCGGCCAGCTGTCGATCGAAAGCGAACTCGGCAAGGGCACGGCCATCACCGTCGCCCTGCCCGAGCCGCGTATCAGCGAAAAGACCGTCGACGCCGCCTGACCACCTGCAGCTGCCCCGCCCTTCGCGACGCGGTCCCGACGGGCCGCCTGGCGTTATAGATCCAGGCGTTACAGATCCAGGCGCTCTTCCGTCGTGCTGAAGGCTTCGGCGAAGGCCAGCAGGTCTTCGTCGGCACCGGCCGGCGCGATCAGCGACAGCCCCAGCGGACAGCCCTCGACGCGGGCCAGCGGCAGGGAGACCTGCGGCAGGCGCGCCAGGCCGGCGATGGAGGTCAGGCTGAGCACGGCCGTACGGTGCACGATCAGGTCCTCGGCAGTGCTGGAACACAGCGGCGCGATACCCGGCGCCGACGGCAGGCAGAGCAGCGCATCGTCGCCGAGCAGCCCGGCAAGACGAGCGGCGAAGGCCTCGCGCGCTTCGCGGGCCGGCGCCGCCTGTTCCTCCGTGATGCTTGCGGCCCAGTCGAAACGCTCCTGAATCTCCGGCCCGAAGGACGGCCGCGTCTCGGCGATCCAGGCACCCTGGGTGCCCATGATCTCGCGCGCCTGGATATGGCGGAAGCGCCACATCCAATCCAGCAGGGCATCGGTCGCGGCGGCCGGAATCTTCTCACCCGGCGTCACGCGCTGTTCCAGCCGCTCGACCAGCGGCGCCAGGGCGGCCTGGGCCACCGGCACCGCCAGGGCGAAGGCGTCTTCGGCCAGCAGCAGGCGCCGGAAACGCCCGGCATCGCCCGTTTTGCCGCCCAGCAGCACGCCGCCGACCCGGCGCAGCATCGCCGCGTCGCGCGCGAACCAGCCGACGGTGTCGCAGCTGGGCGCCAGCGGCATGACGCCCTCCAAGGTGATCCGCCCATGGGTCGGCCGCAGGCCGAAGAGGCCGCAATAGCTGGCGGGGGTGCGGATCGCGCCGCCGGTGTCGCTGCCCAGCGCGGTATCGGCCAGCCCGCCGGCCACCGCCGCGGCGGAGCCCGACGACGAGCCGCCGGGAATCCGCCCCGGCGCGTTCACGTTGGTCGGCGTGCCGTAGTGGAAGTTCTGCCCGTTCAGGCTGTAGGCCAGTTCGTCGGTGATGGTCTTGCCGACCAGCCCAGCCCCGGCATCGAGCAGCGCCTGCACCGTCGGGGCATGGCGAGCTGCCGGCGCGTGCGTGCGCGCCCAGTCGGGATTACCGCAGCCGGTGACGAAACCGGCCACGTCGAAAATGTCCTTGGCGGCGAAGGTGACGCCGCTCAGCGGCCCCGAGCCGGAGCCGGCGATGGTCGGCTGGGGCGCCGGCACGAAGGCGCCCAGCGCATCCCAAGGCGGCCGCCCGGCATCGAGCGCGGCAAAGGGATCGCTGTCGCCGGCCCCTTGCGCGGAATTGTGGTCGTTCATCGCGTTCCCCCTCAGCGGCGACCCGCAGCGCCACCGGCATGCCGGCGGCGGGTGCTCAGGTCGCCGTCTCGTCGATTTCCGGCTCGGCCGCCGGCTTGTCGCCGTCGTGCTTGCGCCGGATGATGACGTCGCCGTTCTCCAGAACTTCCGGCAATTCGTACTGCGGAATGCTCTCCACCAGCAAGCGCAGTGCGCGCATCATCTGTCCGAGACCCTCGCGCGCCAACTCGCCGGGCGAGTTATCGGGCGGCCCGTTGGGCGCCGGATCTTCGGCCCGCGCCGCCGTCCCAGGGATCGTCAGGGACGCCAGCGTCAGGCAGAACCCGAGCAGAACCGCCGGCAGCACGGTCTTTCGTGGGCTTCGCATCACTTTGCTCCTTTTCACGTCGGCCCCAATCTATACGCCAAAAATGACCGCTTTGCGGCAAGGCTTCGCCGCGCCCGCCGGCCGATGCCCTCGACAGCCAAGGCGGAGCATGCCAGGAATAACCGGCCTGGGAATACCCGGGGATGCGCAACGCCAAAAGGGACAGTCGATGAGTGAGACGGCATGAGTGACGACATCGCATTGATGACGGCGAGCCGTCTGGTGAAACTCTACCGTGCCGGCGAACTGTCCCCGGTGGAGGCGACACGTACCGCGCTGGAGCGTATCGCGCGTTACAACGGCAAACTGAATGCCTTCAACCTGATCGCCGCCGACAGCGCGCTGACCGCGGCGGCGGAGTCGGAGGAACGCTGGCGCCTCGGCGCGCCGCGGGGGCCACTCGACGGCGTACCGACGGCCATCAAGGACGTGCTGCTGACCAAAGGCTGGCCGACCCTGCGCGGCTCCAAGGCGATCGCCCGCGACCAGGCCTGGGACGAGGACGCCCCGACCGTGGCACGGCTGCGCGAACACGGCGCCGTCATGCTGGGCAAGGTGACGACGCCGGAATTCGGCTGGAAGGGCGTCACCGATTCGCCGCTGGAGGGCATTACCCGCAATCCCTGGAACCCGGCAATGACACCCGGCGGTTCCAGCGGCGGCACGGCGGCGGCGCTGGCCGCCGGCCTGTGCACCCTGGCGCCGGGCAGCGACGCCGGCGGTTCCGTGCGCATTCCCGCCGGCTTCACCGGCACCTTCGCCTTGAAGGCCAGCTTCGGGCGCGTGCCGGCCTGGCCGGCCAGCCCCTTCGGCATTCTGTCCAACGTCGGGCCGATGAGCCGCAGCGTTACCGACGCCGCCCTGCTGTTGAACGTGATGAGCGAGCCGGACCCGCGCGATGCCTACAGCCTGCCCGGCGACGGTACCGACTATCTGCACGGCCTCGACGAAGGCATCGAGGGCCTGAAGATCGCCTACGCGCGGACGTTTCGCGGCCGCCCGGTCGACCCGGAAATCGCCGCGCTGGTCGCCAAGGCGGTAGAAACACTGGCCGGGCTGGGCGCCGAGATCGTCGAGGATGAGCCCGACACCGAAGGCGCCGAGGAGGCGTTCCAGATGCACTGGTTCGCCGGTGCCGCCAAGCTGCTGGAGCGCTTCGACGCCGCCGCCATCGCCGCGATGGACCCCGGCCTGCAGGCGGTCGCCGAAGAAGGCAGAGGGTACAGCCTGCTGGACTACATGGGCGCCATGGCCCGCCGCGAGGCGCTGGTGGTCGCGTCCAACAAATTCCACCAGACCTACGACCTGCTGATCACCCCCAGCCTGCCGATCCCGGCTTTCGAGGCGGGCCTGGAAGTCCCGGCCGGCAGCGGCATGACACGCTGGCCCGAGTGGACGCCCTTCACCTATCCCTTCAACCTGACCCAACAGCCCGCCGCCAGCGTGCCCTGCGGCCTTACCAAGGCGGGGTTGCCGGCGGGCTTCCAGATCGTCGGCCCGCGCTTTGCCGATGCGCTGGTGCTGCGCGCCGCGCGCGCCTACGAAAAGGCGGCGCCGTGGACCTTCCCGGACCTCACGCAAACACTGAAGGATTGACCGGAAAAACTACCAGGCCAGGATCAGGCGGTCGCCGCGGACCTTGTAGCTGTCGAAATGCTTCAGGAAGGTCATGCCGAGCAGCGACAAGTCGCCCGGCTGCTCGCCCACCGAGGCCGGCAGGTCGTAGAGTTCCAATGCACCGATGCGCAGGGAGCGCAGGATGACCGGTGCCGCCCTCACCTCCCCCGCCGCCGAGCTGTAACGCTCGGAGAACGTCAGCCGCTGGGGCGGCCAGCCGAGGCGGGTGGCGTCCGCCGGTGTCAGGTAGATCGCGCTGGCGCCGGTATCGATGAGGAAGGTCAGGGTTTCGCCGTTGACCGTCGCGTCGATGATGAAGTGACCCTGCGCACCGGCCTTCACCACCAGTTCCGAAAGCGCCGCACGGGGCGCCGCTGCCGGCTGCCGGGCGTCGCCGCCCGATGCCGCAGGCAGCATCGTCTCTCCGCGGTCGATGAAGTAGACCACGGCGAGGCCGATGACGATGACCGCCGCGGCCAGGCGCAGACTGTGCCCGAGCATGCCGCCCGCCGCCGCGCTCTGCTGGTGAAGGCCAGACATCGTTCCGGTTATCCCGATCCGCCGGTGCAGCGGCACGCCAGTGCGCCGCGAGGCCCCATGGTGGTGCCAAGGCCTTAAGGCTTTTCTTAGCTTCTTGGTTAACGGGCCCTGGGGCCCGGGAGCCCCCTGGCGCCCGGCACCGTTGCATCGGCAGGGAAAAATGGCCAACCTCCCACGCTGATTCGGCAAAACCGCGACAAGTCGCCAAAAAAAGCCATGGCTTAAGAAACATGGGCAGACAGCACGACAAGCAGCGCCGCGGCGCCGTGGCCTGCGGGCATCCGGCAACCGCGGCGGCAGCGCAGGAGATCCTGGCCGAGGGCGGCAACGCCTTCGATGCGGTGCTCGCCGCGTTCTGCGCCGCCTCGGCCGCCGAACCGGTGCTCGCCTCCCTTGGCGGCGGCGGCTTCCTGCTGGCACAGCCGGCCGGCGCAGAGCCGCTGCTCTACGACTTCTTCGTGCAGACGCCCCGGCAGCGCCCCGCGCCGGACAGCCTCGACTTCTATCCCATCCTCGCCGACTTCGGCACGGCGACGCAGGAATTCCACATCGGCATCGGCGCCGTGGCCGTGCCGGGTGCGGTAAGGGGCCTCTTCGCCATCCACCGCGACCTTGCCAGCCTGCCGATGTCGCGCCTCGTCGAGCCGGCGGTGCGTCTGGCGCGCGGCGGGGGCGAATTGCGGCCCATCGACGGCTATCTCTTCGAGGTGGTGGCGCCGATCCTGACAGCCAGCGACGCGGCACGCCGGTTGTTCCTGGATGCCGAAGGCCGCTTGCTCGGACCCGGTGCGGTCCTGCGCCAGCCCGAGCTGGCCGACAGCCTGGAGGCCCTGGCCGCCGACGGCGAGCGGCTGTTCTACGACGGCGACTTTGCCGCCCGCCTGGTGCGCCTGTGCCGCGAGTCCGGCGGCCAACTGAGCGCGGCCGACCTCGCCGCCTACCAGGTGATCCGCCGCCAGCCTTTCGTCTGCGGCTACCGCGGCCACCGCGTGGTGACCAACCCGCCGCCGTCCTGCGGCGGCATGCTCATCGCCTTTGCGCTGGCCCTGCTTGCCGGGGACCCGCCAGCGCGGCTTGGCCAGGGCTCGGTGGAGAGCCTGCTGCAGATGGCGCGGGTGATGCAGCTCACCAACAAGGCGCGCATCGAGGCGCGGCTGGAGGACGGCACCGAGGCAGCGGCCGAACGGCTCTTCGCGCCGGCCTTGCTGGAACGCTACAAAGACGACGTGCGCGGCCATGCCGCCTTCACCCGCGGCACCACCCACATCAGCGTGGTCGACGCGGCGGGCAATCTGGCTGCCATGAGCCTGTCCAACGGCGAGGGCTGCGGCACGCCGCTGCCCGGCACCGGCATCATGCTGAACAACATGCTGGGCGAGGAGGATCTGAACCACGGCGGTTTCCATCGCTGGCCGGAAGACTGCCGTCTCTCCTCGATGATGGCGCCGACCCTGGCGACGTCAGCCGACGGTGCGCTCTTCGCCATCGGCTCCGGCGGGTCGAACCGAATCCGCACCGCTGTGCTGCAGGTCCTGGTGAACCTGCTCGACCACCGCCTGCCGATCACCCCGGCGACCGAGACCGCGCGCCTGCATGTGGAAGGCGATGTCGCCAATCTGGAGGGGGCCGGCGTGGCAGGAGGTTGTCCGGTGGAAGCCAAGGCGCTGCTGCAGCAGCAAGGCTACCGGACGATCGCCTGGCCGATGCACAATCTGTTCTTCGGTGGCGTTCACGGCGTGGCGCTCAGCCCCGAAGGCGTGCTGTCAGCGGCGGGCGACCCCCGCCGCGGAGGGGCCGCGCTGATCGCCTAGCCGGTCGGCCAAGCCCAGCGGATCTTGGAGGCGGGCCTCCAGCGTCCCGGCAACGACCGGGACACCGGAGAGATCCGCAGAATCGTCAGTCCGCTTCAGATCAGGCCGCTTCAGATCAGGCCGCTTCGGAGTCGTTGCGGTGGCGGACGATGTAGGCGCGGGCGCAATGCTCGTCGCAGTACGGCTTGCCGGCGACAGCCGGCGCCCCGCAGAAATGGAAATCCTGGTCGCCCGGATCGCCGATCGGCCACAGGCAGTTGGGGCCCTTGCCGTGCGAGCGAACCGCAGAACGCACCGGCCGCGGGGCCGGTGCGGCAGGACGCACCGCGGCAGGCTTGGGCGCAGCATGTACCTGCACCTGGGCCGGCGCCGCAGGCTTGGGAATCTGTGCAACGGCCGGGCGGCGCACCTGGGGCGTCGCCCCGCGCTTGATCGGCGACGGCCGGGCCTTCAGCTTCATCCGGTGAGCCTTGCCGACGACTGAGTTTTTCGAAACCCCAAGCAGGCGGCCGATTTCCGACGCGCTTCGCCCTGCTTCCCAGAGCCGCATGAGTTCCGCAACTCGTTCTTCAGTCCAAGTCATGGGATTGCCTCTGTGCTTTTGGCTATATGTTGCGGCATATACTATATGTCGTCTAGATGACGGACATATGCACAATATAGCGGGGTAGCCTGAGAGTCTAGGCTGAAATCTGTGGAAAACCGCGGTTTTCTGTGAGTTACACCGTTGCGGCGACTCAGCCTGGGCGGTTATTCGCGGCCCGATTGCGCGGATCAGTCGAAGCTGACGGCCTGCCAGCGCTCGCCGGCGCCCTTGTTGTTGTAGCCCTCGAACTTCACCACCCAGCCCAGTTCCGGGGCGTACCAGACGCGCTGCTCGGCGCGCCACTCGCTGTCGACCTGCTCGGAGCGGCGCAGCAGGACAAAGGTGTCGAAACTGCCCGCCGGCACGGTGACCCGCTCGACCCCTAGCACCTCGATCCGGTCGCGCCAGGCCGCCCCGGCCCAGCGCCGGGTGAAAGCGACCACCTTGCCGACCTGCAAGGGAAACAACTGACCCAGGACACCGCCGTCGGGCGGCACCCCGGCGCCCACACAGTCCATACATATATGGGCAAAACTGTAAAAACTGCGCCCCTCCCAAATCCACGACACGATGAGGCCGTTGGTGCGCCCGACGATACCCTCGACCCGCTTGCCGCTGTCCATGTCCTCCCACGCCATGAGGGTGCCTTCCGGCAGGGCCTTGAAAGGCGCCGGCGGCAGTTCCAGCGGCTGGGCCCGGAGCGGCACCGCCGACAGCACGACAGCCAGAACCGTCAGCGCCAGCAGCAGTCCGCGGCAAAGCACCGGAGTGAGTGGTCTGGAACTACATTGCACGGATAGAACAACTCCCCGAAGGTGGCCGTGGCCCAAAAAAAGCTACGGGCGGCCGCGGCGGCTGGAGACTAGCTCATAGGCTGCAGGGGATGAAAGCCTCGCAATGGGCGTAGCCAGATCGACGTGCATTCTCAGACGTGCATCCTTTGGGGGGCAAACAGACGTACATCCTCATGACGCAGCAACGGAAGCGATGGTAGTGCCTGTGGGTCGATATCTGCTCTGGAGTGCCGTGCTTGTTGCGGCGGTGGCCCTGCCCGGCCCCGCCCTCGCCCTGGACACGGGCGATGCGCGCCACCTGCTGGCACGCAGCGGTTTCGCCGCCGATCCCGCCCGGATCGAGACCCTGGACGGGCTGTCGCGTACCGAAGCCGTCGCGGCGATCCTGGAGCGCGCCGGCGACACCGCGGTCAGCGCGCCCCCGGACTGGGAAGCGGACTGGAAGCCGGCCAAGCGCGCCGGAATGAACGAGGCCGAACGCCTGGCGCTGCGCGACACTCAGCGCGAACAGGGCCGCGAGCTGAAGGCCTGGTGGCTGAACGAGATGCGGGTGAGCCCGACACCGGTCACCGAGGTAATGACGCTGTTCTGGCACAATCACTTCACCTCCAGCCTAAAAAAGGTGAAGGCGCCCGCCCTGCTCTACCGCCAGAACGTGCTGCTGCGCCGCCACGCCCTGGGCAACTTCGCGGACATGCTGCACGCCATCGCGCGCGACCCGGCAATGCTGGTCTATCTGGACAACGCGCGCAGCCGCAAACAGGCCCCTAACGAGAACTTTGCCCGCGAACTGCTGGAACTCTTCACCCTCGGCGAGGGATACTACTTGGAAACCGACCTGCAGGAGGCGGCGCGCGCCTTTACCGGCTGGAGCCTCGATCCCGACAGCGGCACCTTCCGCTACCGCGCCGCCTGGCACGACGACGGCGAAAAACAGATCCTCGGCCACAGCGGCGCCTTCGACGGCGACGCCGTCATCGACCTGCTGCTGGCCCGCCCGGAAACCGCCGAGCTGATCGTCGACAAGCTGTGGCGCCAGTTCATCTCCGAACAGCCCGATCCGCTGGAAGTGGCACACCTTGCCGCCCTGTTCCGCAGCGGCGGCTACGAGATCAAACCGCTGCTGACGGCGCTGTTCACCAGCGAGGCGTTCTGGGCGCCGGAAAACCGTGGCCGGCTGATCAAGTCGCCGGTCGATCTGGTGGTCGGCACGCTGCGGCTGTTCGACCTGCCGGTCGGCGACAATCGCGACCTGGCCTGGCTCACCCGGCGCCTGGGCCAGGACGTCCTCGACCCACCGGATGTGAAGGGCTGGCCCGGCGGCACGGCGTGGATCACCGGCGCCAGCCTGCTGGACCGCCAGAGCCTGATCGCCCGGCTGACCGGCGCGATGCAGGACCAGGCCATGCAGGCAAGCGCCACCGAGATGGCGGCCTCCAAAGAAAACCGCCGTGCCGCCTTCTTCGACCGCTGGCTCGCCGGGCTGCCGGCGAACAGGCAGAGCGCCGAGGCGGTGACGCGGCTGGTGCTGCCGATCGCACCGGTCGATGCGGCGGTGCTCGACCGCCAGGCCAGCGGCGCGCTGCTGCGCAGCCTGCTCGCCGATCCCGCCTATCACTTGAAGTAGGGACCGACAGGATGTCCGCAATCACCCGCCGCCGCCTGCTTGCCACTGGAATTGCCATGCCCTTTGCTGCCGGCCCCTTCATTGCCGGACTGGGCCTGCCCCGCGCGCGGGCGGCGGTGCCAACGCAGGTTCTGGTGCTGGTCGAGTTGAACGGCGGCAACGACGGCCTCAACACCGTGGTGCCCTATGCCGATGCGGCTTACACCGCCGCCAGGCCGAAGCTCGCTGTCCCCCGCGACGAGGTCCTGCACCTGGACGAACGCCTCGGCCTGCATCCGGCACTGGCGCCGCTGATGCCCGTCTGGAAGGCGACGGAGCTGAGCATCGCGCTGGGCGTCGGCTATCAACGGCCCAACCGCTCCCACTTCCGCTCCATTGAGATCTGGAACAGCGGCTCTTCAGCCGAGGAGACGCTGCAGGACGGTTGGCTGCACCGGGTCCTGACGGAGACCGGCGCAGACCGATCCCCGCCGCCCGGCTTCGCTGCCCAGGGTATCGTGCTCGGCGGCCCGGAAGGGCCGCTCGCCGGCAGCGCCGTGTCGCCGGTGGTGATGCGCGATCCGCGCCAACTGCGCCAGGCGGCGACCCTGCTGGATGGCGCGGCCACTGCTTCCGACAACCCAGCGCTGGCACACATCCTGGCGACCCGGGCGCGCATGCACGGGGCGGCGCTCGACATCGAGAAGCGCCTGAACACAGCGCCCGACTTGAAGACCGAATTTCCGAAGTCTGCGCTGGGCCGGCAACTGCGCTTGGCAGCGGGCCTCATCGCCGCCGGCACCGAGGCTTCCGTCTACAAGGTGCAGCACAGCGGCTACGACACCCATGCCCAGCAGGCCGCGCGCCATGCCGCTCTGCTCGGCGAACTGGCGGCGGCGCTGAGCGCCTTCCGCGCGGCGATGATCGAGGCCGGCGCCTGGCGCCGCGTCCTGGTGATGACCTATGCCGAGTTCGGGCGCCGGGTGGCGGAGAACGCCAGCGGCGGCAGCGACCACGGTACGGCCGCGCCCCATTTCCTGCTTGGGGGACGGGTCAAGGGCGGCCTGATCGGCGCCCAGCCGGCGCTCGACGATCTGGCGGAGGGGGACCTTAAACCCAGCCTGGATTTCCGCCGGATCTACGCCGGTGTGGCGGGCGATTGGCTGGGCCTGCCCCCGGCCCCGCAGAGCCTGGGGCACCACGCCGGGCTGCCGCTGATCGCCTGAAAACCCACCGCCCGGCCCTCTGCGGGCCGTTGCCGCTGGCCTCGGCTGGTCTCATCTGCTAGGAAAGCGCCGCCCCCGTTGGGAAGGTCCCAGGGACGCTAGGGAACGCAAACATATGAGCGAACCGCGCTTCAAGCTCTCCACCCCCGGCATCCTGGCCGGTGTCGCCGCCATGGCCGCCGTCGTGGTGCTGTCGAACTATGCCGTGCAGTTCCCGGTCTTCATCGAGGGCTACCGCACCGAGGACTGGCTGACCTGGGGGGCCTTCACCTATCCCATCGCCTTCCTGGTCACCGACCTGACGAACCGCACCTTGGGTCCCAAGGCCGCGCGCCTCGTCATCGCCGCGGGCTTCGTGCTGGCCGTGGTGCTGTCGCTTTTCGTCGACCCGCGCATCGCCATCGCGTCGGGCTCCGCCTTCCTGACGGCACAACTGCTCGACGTTTCGATCTTCAACCGACTGCGCCGGGCACGCTGGTGGAAGGCGCCGCTGGTGAGTTCCACGCTCTCCTCCATCGTCGACACGCTGCTGTTTTTCTCCATCGCCTTCGCCGGGACCGGGCTGCCCTGGCACCAGTGGGCGCTGGGCGACTTCGGCGCGAAGATGGCGATGGCCGCGGTGATGCTGATCCCCTTCCGCCTGCTGATGGCGAAGCTGCGCCCGCAGATCGACGAGCGCAAGTTACCGAGCGTCGCCGGCTAGAACCTCAGCAGACCCGGTTGTTCGGATCCTCGCAGGGGTGAATCTCGAAGGGCGCAAAGGCGCTGTCGCGGTAGGCGTCGAAGGTGCGCTTGTCGAGGCAGTGCACCTTGGCCAGCACCACCTGTTCGCCGTTCACCACACGCTCGGCCACCTGGCTGAGAAACGCCACCTCGCAGTCGTACTCGCGCAACACCTGCTCGCTCAGTTGCTCCTGCCATTCCTGGGCCGATGCCGGCAGCGGGGCCACTACCGTGGCCAGAGCCAGCATCAGCGCGCCCAACGGCGCGGTCAATTTGCATCCCATGCCTGCGGCTCCTTCCGTGGTGCAGCTCCAAGTTAAGCAGAATCGGCTCAGCGCCACCGCGGGGCATTGACCTGCCTCAAATAAGCCCACAGCAGCCTCACAGCCGCCGGACGGCCTTGTAGAGCCAGGCCGCGGCGAAGGCGGCGGCCAGCGCGACCGCCGGCTGGGCCAGCGGCATCAGCCAGGTCTCCCGCGCCAGCATCACCACGCCGAGATAGCCCCAGCCGGCCAGGAACACCACGATTCCTATCCCGGTCAGGAAGGGGGAGATGCGCAGCACCGCCCAGACCGCCGCCAGCGCCAGCAAAGCGCAGACGATCAAGACGGTGACCGCCGGCAGCGTCTTCACTACGGTGCGCTGCAGCAGGTCGCGCACCGCGGTGGCGGTTACCAGCGCTTCCGGCGCGCTGCGCCCGTCGTCGTACCCGGCCAGGCCGTCGATCGCCGCCAGCCGGCAACGCGCCGCATAGCGGTCGGCGTTGTGAAGATCGAGAAAGCGGGCCGCGGTGATGCGGCGCACCCGCGGCAGGTCGGTGCGGCCGAAGATCACCACTCGGTCGTCGAAATGCTTGCGGAAGAAGCCGTCGTCGCCGGCCTGCGCGCAAGCGTAGAGATCCCCAAGGGAGAACATTGGAATGCCGCCATCGCCGCCCTGGAAGTTCAGCAGCATGGCGTTGTCGTCGGACCCGGGGATCGCATAGCGGCCGAGCATCAGTTCGCTGCCGTTCAGCAGATGCGGCCGCTCGCCGATGACCCGGGCCGCAAGCTCCAGCGCCAGCGACGGCTTCAGGCTGAGCGTACCGCTGCTGTCGCGGCTGCTTTCGTACAGCGCGGCGTGACGCAGCACGCCATCGGCATCAAGATAGAGGGCGACGTGGCGCACATTGCGGTCGGCGCCGACGGCCGCGGCATGGGCCGGTGTGGGACCAAGCCGGTCCGGTGCCGGCGCGCGGCGGCCGAGCACAAGCCGGCCCTGGGCACCGGCCGACTTCAGGAGCGCGAGATAGTCCGCATCGTAGCCCGCCACGGCGCTTTCCGCCGAGGCGGCGAAGGCCTCCTGCTGGGCGACGACCAGTGCCCCGGCGTCCAATACATGGCGCATCACTTCTGCGATCTGCGGTGTCCAGAGCTCCAGTGGCAAGCGATCGAAGGGCGGCCGCAGCGCCGTTTCCTGGTCCAGTGCCACCACCGCAACGGGCGGCGTCAGGGTGCGGCGGCCCCGCGACGGCAAGGGCTCGCCATAAACCTCCTGGCGCGCGCGCAGCAGCAGGTCGAACGCCGGCCCTTTCAGCTCGTCGAACGGCGGCAAGGCGGCGAGACAAGCCGCCAGAACGGCGATCACCAGCGCCGCAACCCCATCAAACCAACGCATCGTTCCTCGTGGCCTTTCACGCTGCCCCCGGGAGCCGCGCCCCGCCGGGCGACAAGCTTAGCGAAGTATCCCATTGGGCACCCAACGATTTCCCCCATGGTGCCGCCTGTCACCGGGCCTGCGGAATAAAGCGGCCGGACGCCGGTCAATAAGGAACAGCTCCCATGGAAGCGGTCGTTTCCCGCGCCGCCCCTTGGGGGCCCGAAGCGGAACCGGCAGAGGCTTCGATCATGGGCCCGTTCCTGGCGAAGTCTCCTAAGGTCCCGGCCTGAATCCCGGGTCGATGCGATTGCGGGCGTGCCCTTCCCTCACGGCCCGTACAGGCGGCCGGCGTAGCTCTCTCCCCTAACGCCGGCCGCCGCCTCTCGCCCGGGGCAATCGCTGGAGAAACCGCTTCACCCGACATCACGCCATTGGAGGTTTAACCGATGACCAAGTCCGTTCTGTTCACCACCCTCGCCGCGGCGGCCCTGGCCGTCGGGCTCGCTGCCTGCGACGAGCAGCAGGCCTCTGAAAATTCCTCCGTGCCGATGCAGCAGCAGGGCGCCATGCCGCAGCCGGCCGAGCCCGACAGCCGCACGCCCGGCGCCGCTCCCACGGTTCAGCCCGGAATGGTGCAGCCCGAGGCGGATGACTCCGAATCCACGCTGCCCGGCAGCAGCCAGTAGTCCCCACGCCGGCCAGACCCGGCGGTGCCGCGTCACCCCGGCGGGCCGCATTACCCCGGCGGGCCGCATTACAAGGCGCGTGGAGCGGCCCCCCCGCGCCGGCGGCGGGCAAAAAAAACGGCCGCGGGGCGAGTAAAAGAAGCGGCAATAGACCCCACCAATAGCCCCCAAAA
>JBHJIR010000085.1:0-16237 GCA_050043265.1 Kiloniellaceae bacterium | reverse complement strand
CCTTGCCGGTCTGTGTGGCAAGCGACTTCACCTCGTTGGCGACCACCGCGAAGCCCTTGCCGGCTTCGCCGGCGCGCGCCGCCTCGATGGTCGCATTCAGGGCCAACAGGTTGGTCTGCTCGGCGATATCCTGGATCAGCTTCACCACGTCGCCGATCTTCTCGGCCGCTTCGGTCATGCCCTTCACGGTGCCGTCGGTGGCCGACGCCTCCTCCACCGCCTGGCGCGAGACTTCGTTGGCCCGCGTCACCTGCGATGAAATCTCGGCAATCGAGGAACTCAGTTCCTCCGCCGCCGAGGCGACGGTCTGCACGCTGCTGCTGGCCCCTTCACAGGTGCTTTTGACCTCCGCCGTGCGCTCGTCGGTGCGCTGGGCGATGACCGACAGTTCCTGCGCCGTCTGCTCCATGGCGCCGGCGCTGGTCGACACACTGCCGGCGATGCGTCCGACTGAGGCCTCGAAGCCATCGGCGAGTTCATTGAGAGCGCGCTTCTTCTCTTCCGCCGCGCGTTTCTCGATGGCGCGCTGCTCTTCTTCTAGGCGCAGCTTCTCGATGGCGTTGTCCTTGAAAACCTGCACCGCCTCAGCCATCTCGCCCAGTTCGTCGCGGCGCTTGCGGCCCGGGATTTCCACCGAGGTATCGCCGGACGCCAGGCGGCGCATGATTTCGGTGATCTTCTGCACCGGCTTGGCGATCGAGTTGTTCATCACCCAGGCGATGACCAAGGACGCGGCCAGTGCCGCCAGGCCGATGGCGATGGAAATCGTGCGACCCTCGGCCAGTTTGGAATCGATGGCGGTGCGGTCGAAGGCGATGGCGGCGACGCCGATGACCTTGCCGCTGAAGTCTTCGATCGGGGTCAGCAGGGTGGCGTGCGCCACGCCGTTGATGTCGATGCGCGGCAGGATCGTCGGCTTTGCCGCGGCTCCGGCCTTGCGCAGCACGGCATCGTCGAAGGCGGTCCCTTCCGGGAAGGTAGTGGCGAAGGTCTCAATGCCCTCGTCGCGCAGCACGTAGAGCGCGGCATAGGCCGAAGCACGCTCGGCGAAGCCGGCGAAGAAGGCCTGGCCGAAGGACAGGCCGAACTCGACAGAGCCGACCTGCCCGCCATTGTAGAGCACCGGGACCACGCCGCGCATGCCAAGGCCGGCGACGCCGCGCTCCAGTCCGGAGATCGGCTGGCCGGTGGTGTTCACTTCGACCACGGTAAAGCGGAAGGAAGAAAGATCGTCGCCGAACTTCTCCGGCTTGTGGACACGCAGGAAGGAGATCGCCGGGGCCAGATGGAATTGGAACTGCCGCGCGCCGTGCTCGGTCTTCATCTTCTCGAACTGCGGCACGAAGTAGGACGCCAGGCGATCGCGGTCGCGGGCGGCGAAAGCCTCCTGCACAGCCGTGTTCTCGGCGACCGTCGTTGCCATGGAGAGGGGACGGCCGGCCTCGGCGGCGATGGCATCGACCAGCAGGGCGCGCAACCCGGCAAGCTTTTGCTCGAAGGCCTGTTCGCTCATGCCGGTGGCCACCCACATGTTCGCCGTGGTGGTGACGGCAACGGCCAGCAGGGCTGTAAACGCCAGGGCCATCGCCAAACGAAGGCCGATTTTTCCGATCCGCAGTTTCCCGATCATGGGGTTCGATTCCCGAACGCTATTCTACCCAAAGGATGATCTGTCACAGAGGACTTTCAATTCAGTTAATTGCCGGGCAAAAAGAGCCTAGATAGAGTGCTTACATATAAAATGGGCTGCGTTTGGGACCACTGACCCGGGATTCCCGGTCATCCCCAGCGTGTTGGCCGGATCCCCGGGCACAGCGGCATTCCAGGCGTGGCGCCCCGCCGTGGCGCAATCGGCGCCCCCGGGGCGGCGGCGCCAAGACCGCTTGCAGGGCCGGCGGCAGGGTGCTTCAACTCCGGTTCCAGGCCCCCCGGGCCGACGAAACAGGGAGACGGCTGTGACCCTCGCGCAGAGCGGCGAAAGCTACGGGCAGATGGCGGTGGTGCGGCGCATTGCCGACCTGCGCCAGATGGTCGCCGGCTGGCACCGGGCCGGCGAGCGCGTCGGCGTGGTGCCCACCATGGGCGCCCTGCATGACGGCCACCTGAGCCTGGTCGAAGCGGCGCGACGCAACTGCGCCCGGGTGATCACCACCATCTTCGTGAACCCCAAGCAGTTCAACCGCCCCGACGACCTGGGCAGCTATCCACGCGACGAGGCCGGCGACGCAGCAAAACTGGTGTCCGCTGGGGTCGACGTGCTGTTCGCCCCGCCGGTCGAAGCGGTCTATCCCGCCGGCTTTCAAACCAAGGTCTCGGTGCCCGGGCTGTCGGACTGCCTCTGTGGCCTGACCCGGCCGGGCCACATGGACGGCGTCGCCACCGTGGTCACCAAGCTGTTCCTGATGACCGGCGCCGACCGTGCCTATTTCGGCGAGAAGGACTTTCAGCAACTGCAGATCGTGAAGCGCCTGGCCCGCGACCTCGACATCCCCGTCACGGTCGTGCCGGTCGAAACGGTCCGCGATGCCGACGGCCTGGCGCTATCCTCGCGCAATGCCCTGCTGACCGCCGAACAGCGCAGCCAGGCGCCGGTGATCTACCGCACCCTGCAGGCGATGGCCCCGCGGCTCGCCGCGGGCGGTCCCGCCGCGCCGGTGCTGGCCTGGGGCCGCGACGCCCTGCTGGCTGGCGGGATCGAAAAGCTCGACTATCTCGAACTGCGCTGCAGCGACACCCTGACGGAACTCACCAGGCCGGACCGCCCGGCCCGACTCTTCGTCGCCGGCTGGATGGGCAAGGTGCGGCTGATCGACAATGTCGCGGTAGCCGCAGCGGTCTAGGTTCAGGTTTCCGCCAGGTATTTCCGCATGATCGGGCGGGTGGCAGAGCGGCGCGCGACCTCTTCGAAGCCGGCCTCCCGAAAGGCGCCGGCAAAGCCCGTCCAGGCATAGACCGGCGGATAGCTGGCCTTCGGCGTGTCGATGGGATAGCCCTCCAGGATCGTTGCCCCCTGCTCACGCGCGAAAGTACAAGCAGCCCGCAGCAATCGGGCCGAAAGCCCACTGCGCCGAAACCGCTTGTCGACAAGAAAGCACGACACACTCCACACTGCCTTGTGGTCGACCGGTTTCAGAACCCGCGACGTTTCGAGCCGGGGAAACGCCGCGCGGTTATCGACCTGAATCCACCCGACGGCTTCACAGTCGTGCCACGCAATGAGCCCAGGGATATGCCCGCTGTCGAAGATCGCTTGCATGGCACGGCGGTTCCCCTCCCCCATACCGACGTCCATCTCCCCTTTGGACAGGCGCCACAACATACACCAGCATCCTCCGCAGCCCCCTTTCTCCCCCATCACCGCCGTAAAGCCGGCCCAGTCTGCCGGACGAATGTCGAAGGAACCGCCGGCCTCCTCGTCAGATTGTGAAACCCTTGCCGTCATCCTGTCTTCCAGTCACCTTTCTTGTTCCGCCAGCGGTGCGGGTTGTTCTCGTCCGGAGCCTGGAACATCACTGGCCACATCGGCTGTATTTCGATAGGCGCCTGCCCGGCAATCTAACGAGACGCTGCTGACAACGGGGTGTCAGCAGTTCCGCCATCCCTGCCCGGAAAGTATCGCTCGCCCCTCTCGTCGACCTATGGCTTCTGGCTCTGGACTTTAGCCGTCTCGCTGCGCGACCATAGGACCGCAGTCAGTTTACGGATATTGATTTATGGGCTTGGTCCTCAACGCTGCCGGCGGGCTCGGCCTTTTCCTGCTGGCCATGACCATGATGACCGCGGGCCTCAAGGTCTTCGGCGGCGAGCACCTGAAGCGCCATCTCGAGCGCTGGACCTCCACACCGCTGCGCGGCGTCGCCACCGGCGCGCTGGTCACCGCGCTGATGCAGTCGTCCAGCGCCGTCACCGTCGCGACCATTGGCTTTGTCAATGCCGGTATCCTGTCGCTGCGTCACTCACTCGGCGTCATTTTCGGTGCCAATGTCGGCACCACCGTCACCGGCTGGCTGGTCAGCCTGATCGGCTTCGGCTTCAAGATCGACGCCTTCGCCTTGCCGATCATCGCGCTTGGCGTCGGCCTGACCATCGCCGCGCGGAACAAACGGCTGCGCGGACTGGGTGAGGCGCTGGCCGGCTTTGGCCTGTTCTTCCTCGGCCTGTCGATCCTGAAGGACTCCTTTTCCGAGATTGCCGGCAGTTTCGGCACCGCGACCCTGGCCCAGGCCGGCTCCGGCATCACCGGCATCGCCCTCTTCGCCCTGGTCGGCCTGATGGCGACGATCCTCACCCAGTCATCGAGCGCGGCGGTGGCCCTGATCCTGACCGCTGCCAGCCAGTCGGTGTTCGGCCTCGGCGCGGCGGCGGCGGCCATCATCGGCGCCAATGTCGGCACCACCTCGACCGCCGCCCTTGCCGTCATCGGCGCCACCCCGAACGCCAAGCGCGTTGCCGCCGGCCACATCCTGTTCAACCTTCTGACCGGCATCGTCGCGCTGGCCATCCTGCCGGTCCTGCTGTGGCTCACCGAGGCGTTGGGCCACCTGTTCGGCCTGTCGGACCAGCCGGCCATCGTCCTGGCGCTGTTCCATACAGTGTTCAACGTCGTCGGTGTGGTATTGCTGCTGCCCTTTATCGGGCTACTCACCCGTTTCCTGCAGCGCCACTTCACCACCGCCGAGGAAGACATCAGCCGGCCGCGCCACCTCGACCGCACCGTCTCCGCCACGCCCGCCTTCGCGGTGCCGGCGCTGGAGCAGGAGCTGCACCGCATGCAGGATCTCGTCTGCAGCACCGGTCTGGCCGCCATTGCCGGGCAGGAGAGTCGCGCCGCCATGATCGAGCGGCGCGCCGAGGCCATCAACCAGCTCGGCAAGGCGGTCGCGGCCTTTGCCGTCGACGTGCGCATGGAGGGCATGTCCCGCGAGGTCGCCGAAGCGCTGACCCGCCTGCTGCGTATCAGCCGATATCTGGACGAGGCGGCAACCCTGCTGCCGGAACTGCACGCGACCAGCCAGGACGGCCACCACGTCGGCGACGCGGCGACGAAGGCGGGCGTGCTGGATCTGCTGGCGGCGGCACAGACCTGCCTGACGGCCGGTGGCGAAGACGGCCAAGACCCGCAGCGGCGCGCCCAGCTCGACACCGTTCTCGGCGATTTCGAAACGCTCTATCAGCAGGCCAAGGCAACGACGCTGCACGCCGCGGCAACCCATCGCCTGTCGATCGAGGCCGCCGAGCGCCTGCTCGATGCCATGAGCAGCGCGCGGCGCCTGGTCGAACAGGTCGTCAAGGCGTCGCTGATGCTGGTGGCGGAGAGCGAAACCCGCCAGGCCGAGAACGCGCCGGCACCGGCCACGGATACAGCGGCTGACACGAACTTGGATAAGGCCCCGCCGCCGCCCGGCGGCTGACCGCGCTCAGTGCTTGCGGTTGCGGTCGTCGCCATCGCCATCGCCCTCGAGGGTGCGGATCACGCGGCGCAGAATCACCCCGCGCGCCTTATCGTCGGCAGCCGCCTCCAGGCGGTCGCGCAAGGCAAGCGAGAATTCCGCCAGCTCATTGTGCCAGTCCGGCCCGCGCAGGGACTTCCCCGCCAGACGGTGCGGTACCGGACGGAACTTCACCTGGCTTTCGCCGGCCGAAAGGTCGACCACGTCATCGAGCTGCGGAACGATGATGCGCTCGGCCGGCACGCCGGCGGCTTCGAGATCGTTGCGCAGGGCCTCCAGCGATTGCTCCTCGCCGTGGGTCAGGAAGATCGCCGACTTCACCGGCAGGCGCGCCTTGACCCAGGCGATCAGCTGGTCGCCGTCGGCATGGCCGGAGTAAACGTCGATCTGGCGGATCGCCGCCTTCACCCGCAGGTCCTCGCCCTGGATCTTCACCGCCGAGACGCCACGTCCCAGCAAAGAGCCAAGAGTCCCCGGCGCCTGATAGCCGACCAGCAGGACGGTGGCGTCGTTGCGCCAGAGATTGTTCTTCAGGTGATGGCGGATGCGCCCGGCATCGCACATGCCGCTGCCCGCCATGATGATGGCGCCGCCGGTAAAGCGGGCGATCATTTTGCTTTCCTCCACCGATTCGGTGAAACGGATGTTGGGGCGCCGGAACAGGTCCGGCACGTTGCCGGTGTCTTCCAACAGGTCGGCGTTCTTCACGAAGACCTTGGTCGCCTTGATCGCCAGTGGCGAGTCGAGGAACACCGGCACCTTGGGCAGTTCGCCGCTGTCGAACAGGATCGACAGGTCGAGCAGCAGTTCCTGGGTGCGCTCGATAGCGAAGACCGGGATCAGCAGGTTGCCGCCGCGCTTCAGGGCCGCCTTCACCTCCTGGGCCAGGACCTGGCGGCGCTTTTCGGGCCGCAGGTCACCACGTCTCCGCCCCCCGTAGGTCGATTCGCAGCAGATGAAGTCGAAATTATCGGGCGCCTCGGGATCGGGATGGAACAGCTTATGCTCCGGCCCGATATCGCCGGAGAACAGCAGGCGGGAGACCCGTTTGTCGCGCTGGCCGGTGGCGACTTCCACCTCGATAGACGCCGCGCCAAGAATATGCCCGGCGTTCCAGAAGCGCGCCCGCACCCCGTCGCCGACCTCGCGCCAGGTTTCGTAAGCAACGTTGGAAAAGGACTTCAGTGCGACGTCGACGTCGTCGCGGGTATACATCGGCTCCACCGGCGGGCGGCCGCGCTGCACGTTGCGGCGGTTCAGCCGCTCGACCTCGCTTTCCTGGATGTAGGCGCTGTCGGGCAGCATATAGGTCAGCAGGTCGAAGGTGCCCTGGGTGGCGAAGATCGGTCCCTTGAAGCCCCGTTTCACCAGCTTGGGAATCAGGCCCGAATGGTCGATGTGGGCGTGGGTCAGCAGCATAAAATCGATCTTGGCGGGATCGAAGGGAAAGGCGCCGTAGTTCAGCTCCTTCAAGGTCTTGGAGCCCTGGAACATGCCGCAGTCGACGAGGAACTGGCAGCGCTCCGTCTGCATCCAAAAACACGACCCGGTGACCGTTCCGGCGGCTCCGCAAAAGCTCAGCAGCATATGACAATCCTGAAACGCTAACCTACCCGCCTCTGGCTTAGCCGGATCACCCGCCCGAGTCAATGCCGGCCGGCAACCGCCAACCCTGCAAGCAGCACGCCCGGCGCCGAGGGGATGGCGCCGGGCTCCATTTCCGCGGGGTGGAGGCATCAGTTGTGGGGGTTGGCTGCCACCATCCCCGGCCGGTCAGTCCTGGTGTGCCAGGTCTGATCGGTCAGTACTGGCCGAGCTTGGGATCGATCTGCCAGATCTCGGTTACCAGGTCGTCGCCGCGGTAGGTCAGCACGTAGCGTACCGGGATGGTGGTCTTGCCCACGAACTTCACGTCGGCGGTCACTGTCGTACCCTTGGGGTTTGCGTTCTCCATTACGTTGGAGACCTGGACGTCCAGTTTGCCCTGGGCGCCGGTGAACTTGCGCCACAGGTCAACAATGGCGGCCTTGCTGCGGTATTCGCCGTCCAGAGGACCGCCGATCCACTGGAACACGGTCGCATCGGTGTAACCGGCAATGATGGTGTCGACCTGGCCGGCGCCAATGGCGTTGAAGTGTGCGACGGCCTTGTCGCCGGCACTGCTGGCATTGGCCTGGGTGGCGGCACAGCCGGCCAGCAGCAGCAGGCCGACGGCGGTGGAAATACGGTGGCGGATCATCGGAGGTCTCCCTTGTGTGAAAGAAGCGGCATCTCATCTACGCCTTCGCCGCCTCCGCTATTCCGCTCCTTCGTCGGCACGCCTTTTTTCCCTTCGCCCGGTGTCAGAGCGCGAGTTGCGCGCGTACCAGTTGCGCCGCCGGCAGCAGTTCCTTCTGTGAGAAAGCGCCGGCCAGGCCGTAGCCGGCCTCGCCGCTGGTCCAGGTGACCACGCCGGTATCCTGCGCGCGGCCGTAGCGCATCGCCGTATCAGCCTTTTCGGGCAGGTCGTTGCGCACGTAGAGCACCAGGCGCCGGCCCTGCGCGTTCTCGTACATCAGCAGTGCCGCCGGGGTGGCATCTCCGACCATCAGGCGACCGCCGACCAGTTCGAAGCCCAGATCGCCGAGGCGCGGAATACGGAAACTCATGTTCATGCGATTCGACAGCCAGGCCGAGAGGTGGTCGGACTCACTGGCCACCACCTCGACCGGATGGCGTTTCTCCGGCGCGTAGACCACATAGGCGGCGGTCGACTTTTCCGCCAATTCGGCCAGTGCAACCCCTTCCGGCGAGACGGCACCGAACTGGGCGAACCAAGTCAGTCCGGCGCCCAGCATCATGCCGGCGACGGCCGCAGCGGCCGGAACCGCAAAGCGCGGCCGGCGGTCCAGCACAACGGCGACCTGGGCGGAGGGGATCGGTTCGTCGAGCACGCCGTCAAACACGGAACGCATCGCCGCGTTGATGCTCTGGTAGTCGGCAACCTCGGCGGCAGCGGCGGGATGTTCCGCCAGATAGGCTTCGACCTCGGCGGCGCGCATGGGTGTCAGCTTGCCGTCGGCGTAGGCGTGGAGATCGTCCGCGGTGATCGTTGTCGATTGTTTCGTCATGGTCGTTCTCACTTCACGCGCCGGATTGCATCTTGTGGATTGGCGGTCGCGCGTTTCCCCGCCATGCCGAGCTGTTCACGCAACTTGGTGCGGCCGCGGTGCAGGCGCGACATCAAGGTGCCTTCGGGAATGCCCAGTACCTTGGCCGCCTCGGCGTAGGTGAGTTCGTTCACACCGACCAGCAGCACGGCGTCACGCTGCTCCGTCGGCAGCAGATCGATCTGCCGCAGCACCGCTTGGGCCGCGAGGTGATGCTCCTGGCCGGCGGCCTGCGACGGCGGCCTGTGCATCTCGTCCAGCGGCAGCGCCGGCGTCCGGTTCACCCGCAGCCGCCGGGTATCGATGAAGAGGTTGTGCATGATGGTGAACAGCCAGGGCCGCAGACGGCGCGTCGGCTGCCACAGGTGGAAGCGGCCGAGAGCCCGCTCCAGACAGCCCTGCACCAGATCGTCGGCGGCATCGGCGTCGCGGGTCAGGCTGCGGGCATAACGCCGCAGGTGCGGGATCTCCGCGATCAGCAGCGATCGGTTTCTCAACATGGCCGCGTGCTCGCCATCGCCCGGAGTCCTCTGGTTGAAAGAAAGCCGCCCCAACGAGATTGACGGGGTTCGGGGTGGCCCTACCCCTTACATACGGGGAAAGCGGTGGAACTATTTCACGACTGGTGAAATTCAGCGGGAATCGGGAGATTCCGGGCCGCCCCGAGTGCCGGAAAGGGCCGGATAGGGCGCGCCGCCCGTCCCGGCCGCCGCCCTGAGGGTGGCCAGGCGGCCCTGCATGGCCTGGATCTCGGCCTGCTGGGCGGCGATGATCTCGGCCGCCAACTGGCGGATCAGCGGGTCCTCGCCGTAGATCAGCACCAGCCGCGCCATGTCGACGGCACCCTGGTGGTGCGGGATCATCATCACCAGAAAGTCGATGTCGGGATCGCCGCTGTAGCCGGGCCCGTGCATGGCCTGCATCATCTTCGCCATGTCCCGGTCCATGGCCTGCTCGAAAGCGTCAGCCGTTCCGGTCATTGTTGTTCTCCTCTGTTTGCCTGCGTCACGCCCTCACGCCTGCCTCATCCCGAGTGCATCGGGCTGCCCGGCCGGTAGTAGACGAGGTTGATCGATTTCTTGTTGCGCAGCCCGCCGGACGGCAACGCCAAGGTGCCGAGCGGGATCTGCGCGACGAAGCGCGGCTGGAAGGGATCGCTGACGTCGAAGGCCGAGCACACGGTCTGCCCTTCGTTGGGCGTGCCCGGCAGTTCGTCCTGTTCGTGCGCCACGTAAAGCAGGTCGTTCTCCGGATTGGTCCACAGACCATGGGACTCGCGGCCGTGGCTGAAGAAGGAGCCGACGACCTGACGCGCGCCCATCGGCGCCGCCCGATCGATGATGGCGATGCGGCTGGAGGCGACGCCGCCCGGCCCGCCGTCATCGACCCGGCCCAGGCTGGCATAGATCACCTTGCCCTTGGCGTTTTCGACGAATTCGATGTGGTTGGGCCGCGCCTTCTCGCCCAGTGGCACATGGTCGAGCAGGCCGTGGTCGCCGGCGATGCTGCGCGCCGAGACGCCATCGGCGATCTTGTGGGTCACCCACATTTCAGCGCCGTCGCGCGTCACCTTCTGGAACGGCGAAAAGCCGAAGGGATCCTGCGCTGAGATGTCGATCAGCGCACGGCGTTTGGGATTGCTGAAGCCGTCGCTGCCGATGTTGGTGTCGAAGACCTCGATCATCGGCACCTTCTGGGAGATGACAAAAGCGACCGCACCGTCTTGCGAAAACCAGGCCTGGGCCGGGCCGTTCAGCGTCGGCAGGTAGCCGCGCACGGCGCGGACGTTCTCGCCCGCCGACTCGCGCTTGGCCAGCGCGACATCGACCAGGGCGAAGCGGTCCTCGCCGCGTAGCGCCACCCAGATTTCTTGGCCGTTGCGGCTCCAGGTCGGCTCATGGGGTTCCCGCCCGACCAGTACGCCGCTGGTCACGCACTCGGGCAGCGTAGCATCGCCGGCGCGCGGATTGGGCCGGTTGCCCAATGGGCGGAGCCGCTGCATGTCGATCAGATAGACGTTGCTGCTGCCCCGCCCGGTCACCGCCGCCAGGGTCTGGTCCGGCGATGGCGCACCGCCGTGGATGCTGATGCCACCGTGGTACAGCGCCTTGCCCACCATGGCGGCGTACGTCGGGATCACCCCGGCGTTGGCGAAACGGAACGGCGGGCGTGGATCCTCGTCGAAGCTGGTCAGGTTGATGGTTTCGGCAACGGCGTTGCGGACCGGATCGATCACCGTCAGGGTGCAGGAATCCTCATTGCAGATCAGCACGCGGTCGCCCGCCTTGGCGCCGGTGCTATCGTCCCCGGCCCGGCTCTGGTCCTGCGATGCGGTTTGCCCGTGGGCCGCGTGGCCCACAGCCGCCGCGGCGACGCCGGCCCCCATGGTAACCAAGGCCTCTCGTCTGGTGATCTTCATATGTCCGCCTTTCCTGGACGCCGGTTGCGCTGCGCCGCGTCCCGAGTGGGAAACGACACAGGGACCTACGGCACCACCCAGCGGATATTCCGCCTCGGACGATCACAGTGGCGTGAGGAAAGGCGCGGTTACTCGGCGGTGATGAAGTTGGGCTCCGGCAGATCGATGCCGCCCCCCTGGGCATCCACGGCAGCGACCCGGTCGATCCAGTCTTCCAGGTCGAAGTGGGCCCGCTTGCCGCCGCCGAAATAGTCCTGCCGGACCTGGGCGAAGAGCGCCCGCGCCTGATCGAGTCTCTGGGCACGTCCCGCCCAGGCCTTATTGCCTTGCAGCAGGTCTTCGGTGGCCGCCGACAACAGGGCAACCAGCGCGCCCTCATAAGGGTGCATCAGCGGCATCACGCGGGGCACCGACACCGGCCACTCGGCGGGGATCGCCGCGTCGTCGTGCTGCCAGGCCCAGATCGCACGCAGCAGGCGCCAATCCTTTTCCGCGCCCGCATAGTCACCGTCGGCATGGCTCAGCCGCGCCCGCATGTAGTGGTAGGGCACCTCGACGATACGGTCGAGGGCCGCCAGGTCGATGGCCGAGGACAGCAGGTGGATGCCGCGCTTCACCGCGCCACGCTGGTAGGCCGTGCCGGGCCGCCCGCGCAGCAGGTCGCCGTGGCTGTCGCGCGGCCGTGCCATGGCGAGCCGCGCCCAGAGGTAGGTCGTCAACGACTCCTCCCAGTTGCGGCGCCCTTCTTTCCGGTAATGGGCGACCCGCCGCACCGGCCGGTCGCCCAGCGGATTCAGTTCGAAACCCTGCCAGTCGACCACCCAGCCGATGTAGCTGCTGTGCGGACTCGGCTGGCGGTCGCCGGTCGTCATCCAGACCTCATCGCGCCAGGGCCGGCGCTTGGGATCGGCGCGCACGATACTGCCGAGCTGGCCGTAGACCTTGCGCGGCACGCGGCCATAGGCACGCTCCGCCGCCATCGGATCGGGCGGCGCCGGCAGCGACTGCCGGATGGCCTCCAGGACGCCGTCGCGGCTGGACGCCAGCCAGTCGATCGCCCAATCGACACCGATGCTTGCCTGGCCGGCATCGTCCTTCAGCGCATCGGTGGCCGAGGCGAAGCGCGCATGGGTCTCCAGCCACTTGCCAAAGGTCGGCGTGAAGTGGTCGTCGTCCTCGTCGAAGTGGCGCTCCACCATATCGGGGTGCAGGAAGTGGTTGGTCTGCGGCACCGCCTCGCCCTCGTGCTTGACGACACGCACGCGCTCGCCGTTCACTTCGATGCGGCGTGATTTGCCGGTCTTGGCGTCGGAGACGAAGAAGGTCCAGGCGGCAAAGTGCCTGGTCGCCTTGGCCAGGTCGACGGCATCGTCGACGCTGGCGGCCTCGCGCAGCATACGCTGCTGGACGAAGGGCGCGATGTCGCCGGTGCCAAACAGAAAGCCGCTTTCCACCTCGGTGGTCGACATATGGTGCAGCGACACCGCCAGGCCGGCATCGTTGAGGCCGCTGATACCGCCCGGGTAGATGAGCCCGGCGGTGCCGAAGGCGGCGTATTTGTGCCAGGTCGCGTTGTCGCCGGTCTCGTCGATCAGCGAGAGCACCGGCGCCTTGTTCCAGTTGTAGAGATCGGCATCGAGGTTGCGCGCATGCAGGTGCAACCCGTCGGCCGCCAGCCCCGCCGGCACGGCAAAACCGGTGCAGGCGAAGTCGATGCGGTTATTGGGTCCGGCCATGGCCTGCAGCGCGGCGCCGACGTCCTTCTGCTTGGCGGTGTCGTTCTGCGCTTCTTCCAGATAGATCCTGGTCTCGGGATCGTTCAATACCGGCAGCACCAGCGCCAGGATGGCCGGCGCGCGCAGCGCCCGCACGACCGGGATGGCAAAGACCCGCGACAGTCCGTCGACGATGTTGCCGACCTCGATGGCGATCAGCGCGTCGCGCACCTCCAGCTCGGAGAATTCCGGATCGGCAAGGCCGGCACGATAGCCGGCGGCGAGCCCGTCGACGCCGGCGCGGAACTCGTCGCTGCAATGGCGCAGTACCCGGTCGCTGTAGCAGCGGTAGACCACCGCCGCCACATGGCGCAGGGTCTTGTTCTCCAGGTTCACGCCGCGGGCGATGGTGGAGACGATCTCCGGGAAGGCCCCGGCCTCTATTTCGGGGGCCAGCAGACGGCCATGGTCGTAGGCGATGTCGGCGAAGCGGCCGCGCTGCTTCAGGACGAAGAAAGGCTGCCCGCCGACGGTGAGGCGCCTGAGGCTGCTGTCGGCCCGGCCCTCGCCGGGCGCCAGGGTGACCGCCGCCTCATTCAGGCCTTCGATACCGGTGCTCATACTGCCCTCCCCCGCTTGCCGTGTTCCCTTACCCTAGCAAACTGCCGAAAAACTGCCGCGCGCGCAGTGGGGGAAATCACAATTCGATCACACCCCTCCTGGGAGAGAGGGGTGCCGCCGGACCGCCTTGATCAGAATCAATGCCGAAGCTGGCAAAAGAGGGTCTGTTGGGCCATAGTCCGCGTCCGATTTTGCCAACCAGAAAGAGCCTTGCCCGATGACTCACGTGCCCCACGAACTCCACGAGGAATTTCCCGAGGCCGCAGAGAGCCTGCACCGGCTGAAGATGGAAAATGCCCACTTCGCCAAGCTGGCCGACGAATACCACGAGGTAAACCGGGAGATTCACAGGATCGAGGCGGACGTGGAAGCAGCCTCCGACGCCCGGACCGAGGAGCTGAAGAAGCGCCGGCTGACCCTGAAGGACGAGATCGCGGGTATCCTGAGCGCCTCGGTCTAGCCACACCCTGCCGGTCAGGGCGGGGCGGCTGCCGCTGCGCGGTCGGCCGCCAGTTCCGCCGGCTCTGCCGGGATCAGCCGTTCCGCCGCGCCGTGCGCGGTCTCATAAAACTGGCCGACCAGCACCATGTCGACCTGCCCGTCGCCCTCGCGCGACAGCGGCAGGTGCAGGCGCTTGGTCCAGTGAAAGTCGCGGTCGACCCAACGGAACTTGCCTTCCGAATAGACCGGAACGCCGCGCGCCACCACCAGGCCGTAGAGTCGCCGGGTGAACGCCAGCGTGGCGCCGCTGGTCAGCTGCTCGATGGTCCAGCCGGTGTAGTCGAAGCCGTGCGCGGCAACAATTTCCGTGCCCACGACCCGATAGCGAATGGCCCGCCCGCCGTCGCCGACATCGGCGAGGATGAGGTTCTTGAGCCGCCCCGGCATGTCGGTCGGCTCCAGCGCCGCCCGAGGCATCGCCGCCCCGCCCGCACTCCCGCAGACACTGCGCGCCAGCCAGTAGTCGTAGAGGGCCCTCAACTCCGGATGTTCGATCCGGCGGCGGAAGCTCGGTGGATGGTCATCAGCTGGGTCCAGCGGGCCGCTCCCTCTCTAACAGAGTGATATTCCAGGCAATTGTAGTACGGAGCAATTGTATACGCTCCTCGGCGGATTTGTCAGGATTCGACGCCCCGGCCCGGCGGCGGCGTGGCAATCCTGTCCTGGGCGTGGCCCGCGTTGAGCGGTCGACTATACGGCGCCCTGTCCTGTAAACTCGCCTGAAGGTTGCCGGCAGTCAGAAACGGCGCCTGGAAAGGCACGGACACATGCGCAAGATCCGTTGGGGTATCCTCAGCACCGCCAAGATCGGGCTCGACCTGGTCATTCCGGCCATCCAGCGCTCCCAGCGCGGCCGGGTCACGGCGATCGCCTCGCGCGAGCGGGCCCGTGCCGCCGCCGCCGCCGATGCGCTCGGCATTGAGAAAGCCTATGGCTCCTACGCCGAACTCTTCGCCGATCCGGACATCGACGCCATCTACAACCCGCTGCCCAACAACCTGCACGTCGACCTGACCCTGCAGGCCGCGGCGGCCGGCAAGCCGGTGCTCTGCGAAAAGCCGATCGCCATGAATGCCGCCGACGCCGAGCGGCTGCGCGGTCTGCAGGGCAAGGTCCCGGTGATGGAAGCCTTCATGGTCCGCTTCCACCCTCAGTGGCAGTGGGTTCGCGACCAGCTGCGCAGCGGCACCCTGGGCGAGCTGCGCGCCGTCCAATGCTTCTTCTCCTACAACAACACCGATCCCGCGAACATCCGCAACAAGCCGGAGACGGGCGGCGGCGCAATGCTCGACATCGGCTGCTACCCGACGGTGATGAGCCGCTTCCTCTTCGAGGCCGAGCCGCAGCGGGTCTTCGCCCTCATCGAACGGGATCCGGCCTTCGGCACCGACCGCCTCGCAACCTGCGTCCTCGACTTCGGCGCGGGACGACGCTGCGACTTCACCATCGCGACGCAACTGACCGGCTATCAGCGCCTGCACGCCGTCGGCACCAAGGCCCGCATGGAGATCGAAATCCCGTTCAACGCGCCCCCGGGCGGCGAGACCCGTGTGTTCATCGACACCGGCGCCAAGCCCGGCGACGGCCTGCGCCAGACCCACACCATCGCGGCCTGCGACCAGTACGCCGAGCAGTGCGACGCCTTCGCCCGCGCCGTGCTGGGCGAAGCTGAGCTGCCCTACGGCATCGAGGACGCCATCCAGATGATGCGTATTCTCGACGCCCTGTTCCGCTCCGGCGACAGCGGCACCTGGGAAACTCCAGGCGGCTAGCACCTTTGCGGGCGGAGCCGGCCGGGGAATCCAATGCCGGGAAATCCAATGCCCTGGAATCCAATGCCCGGGAATCCAATGATTGACGCTGCGGGCGGCGAACCACACATTGCGGTGCACAAGATTGCGCTTGCCCTTTCAACGACGAAAGTCGCCCCATGCTCGAGATCTGGCTATCGTTCGGATACATTCTCCTTCTAGCCGTCCTCCTGTTCGCCTTCATCCTCTGGCGCTCGGGCAGCATTGCCGTTGCCATTTTCGCGCTGGTCGTCGGGACCGGCTATTGGACCTGGTGGGAATACGCGCGGCCAACCTGGACCACCGGCTTCATCAGCGGCACCGAAGTGCGCCGCAGCGATCTCGATGCCCAGGGCAACTCCCGCGACATCCAGTACGTCTACATGCGTAACAAGGCCGATGCCGGCGTTGAGCTGGAGAACGAGGATTCCTGGTGGTGGTTCAAGCGCAACAGCGAGCGGGTGTTCAACAACGCCAAGACGGCGACCGACCGCAACACCGAGGTCACCGTCGTGTGGAACCGCTGGCGCTCGCAGCTGTTCTCCTGGCACCCGAACATCATCGCCCTGAACCCGGCCGGCTCCTGGCCGTT
>JBHJIR010000084.1:0-15896 GCA_050043265.1 Kiloniellaceae bacterium | reverse complement strand
TAGCGGCCCCTCGGAAAGCCGCAACGGCTTTGCCGGGCCGACGATTTCCGACAGCCGGTCGCTCACCGGGCGCAGGGCCTCGGCAACCCGGGGCTCCACCAGGGACCAGGCATCGGCGGCCACGAACAGCCGCGGGCGGGCAGCCGCGCCGGTCCCGCCGGGGCTCAGCACCCCGGCAACCGACGACATCACCCAGACGCTGGCGGCGAACCAACCGACGGCATCGAAACTGGGCGCGAGCGGCACCATGCCCGAGACGTCGATCCGTCCATGGGTCGGGCGCAGGCCATAGAGGCCGCAGAAGGACGCCGGCAACCGGACGGAGCCGCCGGTGTCGCTGCCGAGTGCGAAGTCGACAAGCCCGGCGGCGACCGCCGCGGCGGAGCCGGAGGAAGAGCCGCCCGGCAAGCGGTCCGGCGCGGCCGGATTGACCGGCGTGCCATAGTGCGCGTTGGCCCCCATCAGGCTGTAGGCCAGTTCGTCGGTATGGGTCTTGCCGCGAAGATCGGCACCGGCATCGAGGCAAAGCGCCACGGCCCGCGCATGAGCCGTGGCCGGCTCGTGGGTCGCAGCCCAGGTCGGGTTGCCGCAGCCCGTCCGGTGGCCGGCGACGTCGAAGAGATCCTTCGCGCCGAAGGTCAGTCCGGCAAGCGGGCCGTCGCCGGCACCCGGCAGATCGAAGGCCTCGACGAACGCACCGACGCGATCGTCCAGCGGCCCCATGCTGCCCGAGCCCAGCCTGCGCAAAAGACCCTTCATCGGATCATGCCCTCTTCCAGGCGGCCGCGGCCGATTCAGCCGGCACTGACGTGCGCCGCGACGATGCGCCAGCCGTCGGGAAACCGCACCCAGGTCTGGCTCACCCGGCCTTCGGCGCCGGATTTGTGGCGGCGGTATTGCGCGTTTGCCGTTGCGAAGTCGCGCCCGAACGTGGCGATCGCCTGGCGGACGAGTGCCCGGTCCAGGTCGCCGGCCGGGCGCTGGGTGCGGAACGCGCGGATCGCGTCGATGCCGTAGAGGTTTTCGCCGATCCCGTAGCGCAGCACGAATTCGCTTTCCCAGAAGAAGCCGTCCAATGCCTGCAGGTCGTTGGTGACCAAGGCGCGCTCGTAAGCCTCGAAGCAGGCGGTGACCTCGGCCACCGTTTCGGGATGATTGATCTCCATGCTTCCTCTGATGATCTTCTCGGGATAGACGCCGGGCTGGCTAAAGGGGGTGGCCAGACGGGGTGGCTGGCCGCCAGACCGCGTAGCGCCTATCGCAAAGCGCATGCCAGCGGGACGGCCCCGGCTTGTAGTCGTAATACCAATGATTTGTCTTATGACTAAGCGTGCGGCCGAGCGCGCCCCTGGTGACGAATTGGGCAGTGCGCCGCCGGCTTTGCCAAATGGAAATGCAAATGCGGGCGCGGACCGCGCGTGCCAGACCGGGCCGTTCAGTCCTTAATGCAGGCTCTCAGGCGGGGCCCTCTGCAGGCGCTATGCGGGCGGTTTTGGCGCTTCGGCGATCTGGACAGCAAATATTTTCTCGTGTTAAATTAAATGTCCCTCATGCAACATCGGGCAGCAAAATGGCCTACGCCACCGCCAAGTCAGTGAGTCACAGCCTCATCCCGGTCGTGGACATCGGCCCGCTGCGCGACGGCTCCGATCCCCTGGCGGTGGCCCGTGCCCTTCATCAGGCCAGCCAGGACGTCGGCTTCATCTACATCTCCAACCACGGGATCGCGCGGGAGACCCTCAGCGCGGTACGCCAGACCGCGCTCGACTTCTTCAGCGGCCCGCCGGAGATCAAGGACTCGGCCCGGATCACCGCCAAGCACCGGGGCTGGCTGTCCCAGGGCGGCGCCAGGATGGGCGACGACCAGAAGGCGGACCTGAAAGAGAGCTTCGTCTGGGGCTGGCAGGACGGCTCGGGCGCCACGCCGGAGGACCATGCCCTGCGCGGTGCCAACAACTGGCCGGCCGCGCTGCCGGCGTTGGAGGCCGCAGCGATGCGGTGGTTCGGCGAAGCCCATGCGGTGGCGGCCCAACTGATGCGCGGTTTCGCCCTCGGCCTCGACAAGCCGGAGGACCTGTTCCTTCCTGCCGCCGGCCAGCCGATGAGCCGCGGCTCCTTCGTCTACTATCCGCCGCAGCCGGCGGAGATGGGCGCCGACCAGTTCGGCGTCGGCCCGCACACCGACTTCGGCGTGCTGACCGTGCTGGCCCAGGACGACGTGGGGGGCCTGCAGGTCCAGACCGTCGACGGCGACTGGATCGACGCGCCGCCGCTGGCCGACACCCTGGTGGTGAATGTCGGCGACCTGCTGGCGCGCTGGACCAACGACTCCTACATCTCGACGCCCCACCGCGTGGTGAATTCTTCCGGCCGCGAGCGTCTGTCGATGGTGCTCGCGTACGACCCGGAACCGTTCACGATGATCGACCCGAGAGACGTCTTCGGCGCCGACGTCGAAACGGCCTACGAGCCGATCACCTGCGGCGACTATCTGGAATGGCGCTTTCGCAAGGCCTTCGCCTACCGCAAGGAATGAGCGGCGTCCGCTGGGCGATCGCCGCCTCCCTCGCCACCGCGGCGACCCACGCCGCGATGCGCGGCGTCGAACTGCATCCCTTCCTGGTTGCCTTCTGGCGCAATGCCCTCTGCCTGGCCCTGGTGCTGCCGGCGGCGGTCTGGTGGCGTAGCTGGACCAACCTGCCCGGCGCCCTGCCCCGCCACAGCCTGCGCGGCCTGGTGAACGCCGCGGCCAGGGGGCTGCTGATCGCCGGGCTGGGCCGCCTGCCCTTCACCGAAGCCACCGCCCTGACCTTCGCGACCCCGGTCTTCGTCCTGATCGGCGGCATGGTGTTCCTGAAGGAACGGCCGGGGCCGGCCGCCGCCCTCTCCGCCGCCCTGGGCTTTGCCGGCGTGCTGATCATCGCGCCGCCGGGGCCCGGCTGGCGCTCTTCGGGGGGTGCACTGGTACTGGCTTCCGCGGTATTCTTTGCCGCCTCGATGCTGATCGGGCGCAGCCAGACACGCTATGCGGACAACCTGTCGATCTTGTTTTATCTTTACCTGATGCTGACTCTTTTCACCGCGCCGCTGGCGGCAACGGAATGGCAGTGGCCCGATGGGACGGCCTTTGCCGGCCTCGCCGCCGTCGCGCTGTGCGGCGTGGTGGCCCACTTCTGCGCCATCATCGCCCTGCGCCGGGCCGAGGCGGCGCGCATCGCACCCTTCGATTACCTGCGCCTGGTCTGGGCCGCCATCATCGGTCTGGCCCTGTTCGGCGAGCCGCCCTCCGCGCGGGCGCTGACCGGCGGCGCCTTGATCACCGCGGCGGCCCTGCTGGCCCTGCACCGCGGCCCCCTGCGGAGAGCGTCATGAGTAGGTGGGCGTCATGACCGATAGCGTCGAAACCTCGGTGGGCGGCGTGCTGCGCCAACTGCGCCAGGTGAATAGCCAAAGCGCCCGCGACCTCGCCGAGGCCTCCGGCGTATCCGCCGGCATGATCAGCCGCATCGAGAGCGGCAAGGTCTCCCCCTCACTGGCCACCCTCTCCGCCCTGGCCCAGGCACTCGACGTGCCGCTGGCCAGCCTGTTCCGCGACACCGGGCGATCACGTTCTGACTTCACTCATGTGGAGGCCGGCCAGGGCCTGACCTCGACGCGCATCGCCGGCAGCCACTCGCACGAGGTCGTGTCGCTCGGCTTCCACCGGCGCCAGGGCCTGCGGTTCGAGCCCTTCCTGGTCACCCTGCGGCGGGCCGAAGGCGACCGCCCCCCGGAATACCAGGGCTACGGCTGCCTGTTCATCTACATCCTGGCCGGCGAGGCGATCTACGCCTATGACGACCGCCGCCTGCACCTGCGCCCCGGCGACAGCCTCAGCTTCGACGCCGAACTGCGCCACGGCATCGTCGAGGTGCTGACCGAGGAAGTGCGTTTCCTCAGCGTCCAGGCCGAGCGCACCTGACGGCACGCAGGACTCACGCCACCTCCGAAGCGACCAGGGCGAGAAAGTCGCCCGGAGCCACCAGGCCACGCCGCGTCTCCGCAAGGACCAGGCCGGTGCAGGGCGCAGATACTTCCAACGGCGCGGCATCGGGCAGGTCGATGTCGTGAATCAGGCCCAGCAGATTCCCCGCGGCGACGTCGTCGCCGGCGCACACCAGGGGCTGATAGAGACCGGGTGCCTCGGCCGTGACACTCTGATTGACGGCAGAGAGCTCCACGAGGCGCGGCGGCGGCAGCGGGTCATCGACAGCCGGCGCGCTCAATACGCCGAGATGGGCAAGGACGCGGCGCAGGCCGCGTTCCGCCACGGCGCGCTCGGCCGGGCCGCGCGCCCCGCCGCCGCCCAGTTCCGCGGCAATGGCCGGCAAGCCGGCGCGGGTCGCCGCGGCGTTCACCGAGCGGTCGTCGTTCTGCGCCCCGAGCACCCAGACGACCGGCGCCCCGAACGCGCGGGCAAGCGCCAGGTTCGCGGGATCGAGCGCCCCGGAAGCGGCGCGCGCCGCCAGTGCACAGGGCACAAACCAGGAGGCCTTCCCGCCGGCGTGCAGATCGATGACCGCATCGGCCACCGGCATCAGACAGCTTTCAACGAAATGGGCGATCATCTCGGTCGGGCCGCCGTCGGCACGACCCGGAAAGGCGCGGTTGAGGTTGCCGCCGTCCAGCGGCGAGACCCGGGCCGCGGCCCGCAGTGCCGGGGCGTTCAACGCCGGCAGAATGATCAGCCGCCCTTTGACCTCGACTGGATCGAGCGCGCGGTACAGGCGGTAGAGGGCGACCGGCCCTTCGTACTCGTCGCCGTGCACGCCGCCGGTCAGCAGCACGGTGGGCCCTTCCCCGCCGATCACCGTCATCACCGGCAGCGGGTAGTGGCCCAGCGGATTGTCGTTGGACGACCACCGCAGGCGCGCGGCGCCGGCGCGCTTGCCCGGACTGACCAGATCGAGGTCCAGCGCCACCCGCGTGGTGGAGAGATCGGGCGCCTTCACAGCTTCACCTGGACACGGCCATCGACCACACGGGCCGGGAAGGTCTTGATCGGCCGTGTGACCGGCGCGCCCAGCGGCCGCCCGTCGCGGATGTCGAAGCAACCCTGATGCAAAGGGCACTCGATGACGTGGCCGTCGAAGTAGCCGTCGCAGAGGTCGGCGCCGCCGTGAGTGCAGAGCGCCATAGTCACGTAGATGCCGTCGGCGGCGTCATAGACCGCCAGGCGCCGCTTTCCGAGGGTCACCGGGGTGACGTCGCCCGGCTCCAGGGCCGCACAGTCGATAAGATCGATCCAGTCACTCATAGGACGCTGCCTTGCCGGTCGGCCCGCCGGGCGGCGCACACCTGGCCGAGGATCTCGCGGTGGGCCCCCAGGTAGCCCTTGGTCTCGACATAGAGGTGCGCGCGCAGCCTGGCGTGCAGCGCCGGCAGCGCGTGAAAGGGCACCGAGGGCGCGAAGTGATGCTCGGCGTGGTAATTCATGTTCCAGGCCAGGAAGCGCCAGGGCGCCGACACCAGGTTGCAGCGCGTGTTGGTGGCGATGTCGGCGACCTGCGGGCGCCCGACGTGCTCGGTCATGCGGACGAAGCGCATGACCGGCTCCCCCAGCAGCAGCGGCAGAAACCAGTAGAAGACCGGCCCCGTCCACTGGAAGCCGGCCATCGCCGCGGCGACGGCGAGGTAGCCGGCGATCATCAGCCGCGATTCGCGGACGATGGCGCCCTGCTCGACCCGCGGGATGAAGCGCTTCTCGACAGGGGTCAGCCGGCCGGTGGCGCGGCGCAGCAGCCCGGCGATCTGTCCCCGCCAGTAAGGCAGTGCCGACAGGTAGGCGAGGTAGTGCCACAGCGACGCGGGCAGTTCGATCAGTTCCGGGTCGCGCCCCGGCTGGTTGGTGAAAGTATGGTGGTCGCAGTGTTCGTAGCGGAAGAACAGCGGCGGAATGATCAGCAGAAAGCCGCAGACGCGGGCCAGCAACCGGCACAGCCAGCGCGAGCGGAAGGCCGAGTAGTGGCTGCACTCGTGCTGCAGGGCGAAGAGATGCACCATCACGACGCCGTGCAGGAACATGGCGGGCACCAGCAGCCAGGGATCGCGGCCCGCCGCCCAGATCAGGCTGCCGGTGCCGCCCAGCACCACCGCCCAGGCAGCCAGCCGGAGCAGCCCGGGCCGGTCGGACCGCTTCATCAATTGTTTCAACTCGCGCCGTGAAATCGCCTCACCCGTCTGCATCGCCCTAGCCCTCAATGCCGATGGCGGCGCAGGGCGCCGCGTAGAGGGCCGCAAGATCCGGGTAGGCCGCGAGCAGCGCCTCGCCGCCAGGCAGCCGCTCGGGATACAGGCGCCCCGCCTCCCAGACCGCCAGGCCGTCGAGGGTGACGGTCGCATCGACCAGGTTCCAGGAGATCTCGCCGGGGGCATAGTCGCCGCAGGTGTGGAAATGCAGGATGCGCGGGTTGCCAAAGGCGCTGCCCGACCAGCGCTCCATGTTGTCCTGTGCGCGGCCCGCATAGGCGCAGGCCGGATGAATGCCGGCGTGCCAGGAGTGTACATACCAGGGGTCGATGCCGAAGCGCCCGGCAACGTCCCGATAGTGGTCGCGCACCACCGCGACCGCCGCCGCGTCGCCTTCCAGATCGACCAGCCGGTTGCCCTCGATCACCGCAAAGACATCCTGCGGCAGCGCGCACCAGTAGGGATCGTAAAACTGCGACCCGGTGCCGACCAGGAAGCGGCTGAGCGCGACCCGGCCGCTGAAGCTGGCAACGGGGACCGGCCGCGGGACCAGCATGGGAAAGCGTTTCAGGCTGACATCGCCAGAGGACTGCACGGCCTGCGCCGCCGCCTTCACCGGCATCAGGCGGCCCGTATAGTCGGTCCCGCGCGGGCAGGTCACGCGGATCGTTCCGGCGGCGGCGACAGCCGCCTCGATAACATCCTTCACCGCACAGAGACCCCGATGGGTGGCGGCGCCGAAGGCCGAATCCAGCATCGCGGCATCCAGTGTGTAGCACATGGTGGCCGGCGGCAGGCGGGAGACATCGGCAAAGCGCAACTGGTCGCCGATACGGGCAAAGAAGACCACATGGTCGAAGCCGTGCAGCCCCTCCAGGAAGCCGGCCATCTCTTCCGCCGAGGCGGCGCCGGGCGGCGCCACCAGGCGATAGACGCGCAAGCCATAGCTGCGGGCCGCGGCGGCGGCGATGCCCGCCACCTCGTCGTCGTAGTAGCCAGCGCCCGCCGGCTCCTCGACGATCAGCAGGCGCTCGCCCGCTCGCGCGCCGACGCAGTCGCGCAGCAAAGACAGCACGCCGCTGGAAATCAGGGTTCCATCGTCACTGTTCGGCTGTCTATCCGTCGCCACCATCATGCCGGCCTTACTCCTGGGTGTAGTAGCCAACCACATCGCCGTCGGTGGTCACACCCAGACCGTTCAGCAGGCGGATGACGTAGTTGAAGTAGCCGACGATCAGGTAGGCCTCGAGGATCTGGCCGTCGTCGACCCCGGCCGCGCGCAGCCGCGCCACATCGTCCTGCTGCATCAGGCCCGGCGTGCGCGTCAGCTTGCGGGCGTAGCGCAGCAGTTCCAGTTCGGCGCCCTCGAAGGCCTGCTCCGGCACATCGGCGCGCAGGGCCGCCTCGATGGCATCGGCGCGCGCGTCGTCGCCGATCAGGTGGCGTGCGTTGGCCCAGTGGTTGGCCAGCGAATAGGGGCAGTCGTTGAGCAGGGACACATAAGACGAGATGGTTTCCTGCAGCCAGGTGGGCAGCGTGTTGGCGTCGTCGTGCAGCGCCGCGCGATAAAGGATGACATGGCCCCGCATGGTGTTGGGACGCAGCGAATGCACCCGCATGACGTTGTCCACGGTGCCATGGGGCGTGCGCGCGAGATTCAGCACGTCGCGCAGTTCCGCGTCGGCTTCGTCGTCTCCGATCATTCTGATCCAGGCAGCCACTTAATGGTTCCTTCTTCCAATGCTGGAGTTCAGCGGGCGTAGGCGCGGCGCGCCCGGCGCTCAAGCCGTGCGAAGACCAACGCAAGGCCGTAGCTGAGAATGAAATACATCAGCGCGACGACGATCCAGGTCTCGAAGCGGCGCCCCGTCGAGATCGCCAGCTCCGCGCCGATGAAGGTGAGTTCCTGCACCGAGATCAGCGACACGATGGAGCTGTTCTTCAGCAGCAGGATGAATTGGTTGGACAGCGGCGGCAGCACGGCGCGCAGGGCCTGGGGCAGGACCACGAGGCGGAACACCTGGAGCCGCCCGAGGCCCAGGCTGCGGGCCGCCTCGGTCTGGCTTTGCGGCACCGACAGGATACCCGCGCGCACGATCTCGGCGATATAGGCCGCCTCGAACATCGCCAGACAAAGTACGCCCGATATCAGGTTCTCCAGCAGGCTCGGCGGACCCAGCACGAGGTTCATGACACCGCGTCCGGTCTCCCCCAGCTCGCGGGCCCAGACGTCGATGCCGAGAAAGGGAATGATCTGCGCGGAGATGAAGAAATAGAAGACGAAGATGAAGACCAGCGGCGGCACGTTGCGGATCAGCCCGACGTAGGCCATCGCCGTGAGCCAGGCCGGCAACCGCGGCAGTGTGGCCATCACCCCCAGCGCGAGGCCCAGCACACTGGCCAGAACCATCGACCAGATCGACAGCCGCAGCGTGGTGAACAGGCCCTCCAGCAGCACATTCGGCTGCCACCAGCCGCTCAGGGGATCGCGGCGGAACATGACCTGCGGCAGGAACCGCCAGTCCCAGTTATAGACCAGCACTTCCGAAACGCGGAACCAGGCGTAGACGACAAAAGCCAGCAGCGCGGCAATGACGACGACGTCGAGGGCGCCGATGCGGCGGGCGCGGTCGGGATCCGGATACATCTATGCGGCCGCCCAGCGGTGGGGTGCGGCGACGCCGCACCCCGAAAGCGCCATCAGTTGGCCACCTGGTCCGCCCAGGGGCGGCCACCGAACCAATACTCGTGACGTGCCTGCAGCCAGCCGCTGGAGCGATTGAGCAGGATCCAATTGCTGAAGAAGTTCAGGGCATCGGGATCGCCCTTACGCAGGGCAAAAGCCTCGTTGCCCGGATCGATCTTTTCCTTGGTGGGGGCGAAGACCACGTCCGGGTGATCGTAGACGGTGAAGGCGGGCAGCGGCTGCGACGACATCATCACATGGGCGTTGCCGTTCAGCACCTCCTGCAGGGTCTGGCCCTGGTCGTCGAACTGGCGCAGGGTCGCTTTGGGGAAATGCTCCTGGATATAGACGCAGGGCGGGGCGCCGCGGCGGCACACGAAGGTCACGTCGGACGAGTTATAGCCGTCCGGCCAGGCAAGGCCCTCGGCCAGCTTCTTGTTGGCCATCACGCCCAGCGAAGAGTTGGCGTAGGGCGAGGTGAAGTTGACCGTCAGGTTGCGCGCCGGGGTGATCGACATGCCGCCGATGATGACGTCGAACTTGCCCGCCAGCAGAGCGGGAATAATGCCGTCCCAGGCGGTCGGCACGAATTCGATGGCGACGTCCATGTCGGCGGCCAGCTTCGTGGCGACGTCGATTTCAAAGCCGATGAGGTCGCCGTTCTTGTCGCGCATCGCCCAGGGGACGAAGGTCGCCATGCCGACGCGGATGGTGCCGCGCTGCTTGATGGTCTCGATGACACTGCCGGCGGCCAGGTCCTGGCCGACGTTCTGGGCCGTTGCGGGGGCCGGACCGACGGCGGCAAAGGCCGCCAGGGCCATGCCGGCGAGGCTGTACAGAAATTTCATTATTTCGTTCTCCCTGTTGAAACTTGCGTTGAGACTCGATCAATGCGGAAAATTCAGAAACGGGCCCCCTTGCGGCGCGCCCTTGCTTCCAGCCGCGCCGCCACGGCTGAAAGGCTGATGGTCAAACACAGATAGATGGCGGCAATGGTGAACCAGATCTCGAAGCTCATGAAGGTATCGGCGATGACGTTGCGGCCCTCGTTGGTGAGATCGAAAACCGCGATGGTCGAGACGATGGCCGAATTCTTGATGAGGTTGACCACGGCGGAGGTCATGGGCGGCGCCATGATCGGCACGGCCTGCGGCAGCACCACCTTGGCGTAAACCAGCCAGGGGCGCAGGCCGAGCGCCGCGGCCCCTTCCCATTGACTGCGCGGGACCGAGAGGATACCGCCGCGAATGATCTCGGAAATGAAGGACGCCTCGAAGAAGGCCAGGCAGAGCACGCCGGTCCAGAAGCGCTCGATCCCCAGGATCGGCGAGAGCACGAAATAGAAGAGATACATCTGCACCAGCAGCGGCGTATTGCGCACCAGTTCCAGATAGCCCGTGGCGATGCCGTAGCCGGAATAGGAACGCGACAGGCGCAGCAACGCCGTCACCAGGCCGATCGCCAGGGCAACCAGTGCCGCCCAGGCGGTGATTTCCAGGGTGACAATCAGCCCGCGGGCCAACGGCCCCCAGATCAGTTCCCCATCGATAACGCGGAAGATGTAGCGCGGGACGCGGTACCACTGCCAATTATAGCCCATGCCGGCAGCGCCGGAGACCACGAGCCAGAGCAGCAGCCCGCCGCCGATCAGGCAGATCGCCAGATCCTGGGCCTGCTGCCGCCGTCTGCCCCGCCTCAGCGGGTCAAAAGGCGGCAACTCCGTCTGTATATCTGTCTGCAAACGGGCCCCCTGCGCATCTCAAAGCGGAGTGCCTGCCGCCATCCCGGTCCCCGCTCGACCCGTGACGAAAACAGGCGCCTCATTCCAATGTCAGGGCGATTGCCTCCCCTTAGCGTGCTGCAGCAGCGCTCTAGGGGCGCCTTGGACATCCAGCCTCTTGTGTGCCGAATATTGCATATCGCTCACGCAGTTTACTAACGGATAACTTGCTTTGTCCAGTCGTGGGAGGGCTGTCGGGCCCCGAAGCGGCGCCAGCTTCCTAAGGTTGCAACACCGGCATCGTCGAGCCGCAGGGCGTTGCCTGGCGGTTTATCTCTGGGGTTTTATCTTAGGGGGCTTAATCCGATGTCCTGCTGGGCGCACGACGCGAAGCCCGGAACCACCCGGCCCCTCTTCTGCCTTCTGCGATCGCCATCCCTGCCCGGGTCGTCAGCCCGGCGGCGCCGGCAGCACGTAGGTCGCGCCGGCGCCCGCGCCGTCGAAAACCCTCCCCGCCTTCTCCCGCAATGCGCGGAGTCGTACCCGGTCCGGCCGGAGACCGCCCTGAAGCAGCGCCGGCGGCGAGAAGAATTCGTCGAAGAGGATCACCCGGCCACCCGCCTCACCCGCCCGGCGGACCTGCGACCGCAGCAGGGAATCGTTGAAGTCGCGGCCCCGGGTCATGACCAACAGGCCGGAGAGGTCGTCCCGCAGCAGGCTGTCGGCCAGCTCGGGCACGTCGCCGGGGGCGATCAGCACCACTTCCGCCGCAGAGAGATAGCGCAGGGCCTCGACCAGTCCGGCGTTGCCGGCCACCACCACCAGGTCGCGCGGCTCCGCTTCGGCGATGACCCAGGCTCCCTTCACCCGGTCGTACTCGCCGGCCGGATCCTGCACCAACGCCATGCCGCCCAGCGCATTGTGCAGGAACAGCACGGCGGCGAAGCCGGCCATCCAGCGGCCCGCGCCCTGCGCCAGGCAGGGCCGGATCACGACAACGGCGAACAGCAGCGTCAACGGCGGCAACAGCACGATCCAGGCCTCGATCCCCGCCGGTTCAAGCGCCCGATGATGGCACCGTTGATCGCACACCACGCCAGCAACGCGAGCACCCGCCGGTCGCGCAGCGCGGCCAGGGAATACCGTCGCGCCTTCACCAGCAGACCGGCGGTCAGCACCACCAGGAGGACCAGCGTGATCAGGGGGACATAGGCGAGCGCCCCCGCCCGTTTGGCCAGGAAGATCTCCTCGGTGATGACGTTGTAGGAGAAGGCCCGCTGGATGAGCCCGGTGACCGGGTCGAAGGCGAAGATCCAGTTGGCCGAGGCGACGTCGTGGCCCAGGGCAAAAGCCGCGCGGACCAGCGAGACGGCCACGGTGCGCAGCGACAGGGGCGGCACGATGAACTCGCTGGAGCGCTGCGACAGAAAGCTGATGAAATTCGCCAGGGTCAGGCTGCCCGGCCAGTAGGCCAGAAAGCCGATCAGGTAGCCCGCGACCACCACGATGCCACCCGCGGCGAAATAGCCGCAGAGATCCAAGAGGCGGTCGCGGCGCGCCAGCAGCAGCGGGAAAGCAAAGAACAGCGGGATGACGCTCGGCTGGTAGAACAGCACCGCGCCGCCGGCCAGCGCGCCCCATCCGGCGGCCACGCCCAGCCGCTTCCCGGCGCCTTCGGGCCGGTCCTCTCCGCCAAGCTGCGACAGACCGTGGAAAATCAGCAGCACCAGGAAAATGGCCGGCAGATAGACCTCCGCCTCCGCCGCATAGCGCCAGAAGCCATAGCACGAAGCGAGGATGCCGGCAGCAAACAGCGCCGTCGCCGTGCCCAGCTTCAGGTCCCGCGAGGCAATGCGCAGAATCAGCAGCAGGGACCCCGCCGCGGAGAGCGCGGACACCCCGCGCATCAGGGTCAACGCGCCGATATCCAGCCCCAGGGCCTGGCTGCCCAGAAAAAGCAGCCGCATGACCATGTGATAGAGCATCAGCCGCGGATCGGTGATGTGGGTCAGCGCGAAATGCTCCGCGCGGTAAGCGAAGGCGTAGACGTCGTCCGTCTCGCCGAGGTTCCCCGCAGCCGTTGCCAGATAGAACGCGACGATCAGTACAAAGCACAGAGCGCTCACCCCGCCCTCCCCCGCGACGAGCGCGTCGGCGAAACGCGCGACGGGGCTGCGGGATCGCAGGGACGACACGCTCATGCCGCGGCGACCAGCGGCACGCGGTCGAGACGGCGGCCCGCCGTCAGCCCGACGACATAGTCGCCGAGCGGCGTGCCCTGGAAACGCTTCCGATAGACCGTCAGCAGATCGGCCAGGAAGACGGCTTTTTCGGCGCCGCTGCGCCGCATGCCCGGCAGGTAGTCCAGGTCGGGACAATCGTCGCAGCCCAGCACGTCGGTGAGGTGCAGCAGGAACGACGGCGGCACGCCGCGCAGGCGGCAGAGCCCCAGCGCGGTGCGGAAGTAGGCGGCGGCCAGCCGCGGCGAGCGGTCGGCAAGGTGATGCAGGTAGGTGCCGTGAAACGGGACACGCAGAAGCGGCAGGGTGGTGACCGGCACTTCGACGAGTTCTCTCTGTGCCAGGGTCCAAAGGTACGGCCGCAGCGGCTGCCAGGCGTCTGCCATGCTGCCGTAGAGCGGTGTGGCGGACGCGGCGTCCGCCGCCGTGGCAAGCCGCTTGCGGTGATACGCCCGGGCGATGGTCCCGACGCTGTTGGGAAAGCTCGACGCATCGTAGGCGTAGCCCAGGGAGACGAGTGCTTCCAGCAGCGCCGGCGACATCGCATAGGCCGGCCCGCGAAAGCCGCGCGGCCGCTGCCCGGTTGCCGCCTCGACGGCCGCCCCGGCCCGGGCGACCTCGTCGCGAATGCGCGCCGCCGGCCAACGGTTCATCTGCGGGTCGTGGTCGTAGGAGTGATTGCCGGCCTCGTGCCCCCGCTCCACCGCCTCCCGCAGCAGCGCGCGGATCGGCGCGCGCTCGGCATCGCGGCCGATGATGAAGAGCGTCACCCGCAGGTCGAGGCCATCGAGAACTTCAAGCAGCCGCGGCAAGGCGCGCTCGACGAAGGACGGGTAATTCTGCCATCCGGCAAGGCCGAAGCTGCGCTGGTAGCACCAGAGATTGTCGAGATCCACCGACAGGGTCGCCGCCGGCATCGCCGGTGCCAGGGTGGCGCTCATCGCGCGGCCACTCCTGCCGGCACGTCCTGCGCCAGCAGAGCGGCCGCCGCCTCGTTGGCGAGGTTCACCGTCTCGTTCACACTCAGCGAGGCGTTCACGATCTGCGCCGAGTTGACGATGAAGAGGCCCGGCTGCGCCGTCGCCATGGGCGGCAGGCGGTCGCTGTAGCCCTGGGTCGAGAGGGCGAGGACGTAGCGCGTCCGCGTCACCCTGACGGCGCTGATCTCCTCCGTCCGAAGGTCGGGGAACATGCGCAGCAGCGCCGTCACGAACTGCGCCTCGATCGCCTCATCCGTCGCCTCCAGCAAGGGATCGTCCGTCGGCACATAGCGCGGCAGATAGACCAGGTGCTTGCCGCCGGTCAGCGCGGGATCGACCAGGGAGGACATTTCGATGACGGTGGTGAAGGGAATGCTCGGATCGGTGATGTACGTCAGGTAAGCCCCACCCAGCGGCCGTTCCAGCAGCAGCGAGGCACAGACGATTCCCTGGTAGTCGATCGCGGCATGCCGTTGCCGCTCGTCGGCGCCGAGCCCCTGGCAAACGCGCAGGGCAACCGGCGCGGCACAGGTGTTCACGACACGGTCGAAGGTCTCGACAGCCGCCCCCACCTCCAGCGCCAAACCGGCCGGCACCGGGCGCACCGCCGTCACCGGGGCACCGGCCTTGAGAACCGCACCCTCCGCCTGCAGCCGGCGGACCAGAAGATCGAGAACCCGCCCGTAGCCGCCGGACACGTAGCCGAACATCTCGCGCTGCATGCCGCCCTGCCGGGCACCGTAGAAGCGGCGGATCACCGACCAGATGTAGGCGGCCGAGGCCTTGCCCTCGTTGCTGCCGAGCTTCGAGCGCAGCAGGGGCTGCCAGAGATTGCGGTAGGTGCGCGCGCCCGACAGCCGGGTCAGCCACTCGGCGGCGCTGAGATTTTCCAGCGGCCGCCCGTTCTTGATCCGCGACGCGTAGAGGATGGTCGCCGCCAGGCGCGCCTTATCCAGCGGCCCCAGGACCGGCAGGCGCAGGTAGTCGAAGACGTTGTTGAGCGGATACATCGCCTGGCCGGTGTAGAAGTTCGTGCGGGTTACCCCCCAGCGGATCTCCTTTTCCAGGTCCAGCTCTGCCAGCAAGGCCCGCAGCCGCGTGTCGGACTGCGTGATGACATGGTAGTAGCGGTCCCAGGTGACGTCACCGACCCGCCAGGCGGAGGCCAGACCGCCGAAGTCATCGGCGGCCTCGAACACGGTGACCTGATGGCCGGCCTGGTTCAGGCGGAGGGCCAGGGTCAGCCCCAGCATGCCGCCGCCGACGACCGCCCAGCGCAGCGGCGCCCCGCCCGAACCGGCGTCGGGCGTCTGCTCCGGCGCCTGCTCCGGCGCGGGCGCTCTACTTTCGGTCATTGTCAGCATAGGAGACCTTCATGTCGGCCACGGGTGCCGGCATCGGATGTCCGAACCAGCGCAGCCGCGCGAGTCTCACCGCCAGTTTCAGGTGACCGAGCATCGTGCGGACAACCTTGATCTTGGAGCGGCCCAGCAGCCGGGTCTCCAGCACGGCGGGAAATTCGACGATCCGGCAGCCCGCCAGGTCCAGCCGCCCGAGGATCTCGGTGACGCCGCAGAACCCAGGGTCGTAGACGGTGATGTCGTGCAGCACGCGGCGGCGATACAGCCGGAAGCAACTCGTGTAGCTCGTCAGCTTGCTGCGGAAGATACTGCGGTGCAGAACGGCGGCACCGCGCGACAGCAGGGAACGCCAGGCCGGCACGGCCTGCATCATGCCCTGCGCGTGAGCCGGAGAGGCGACGACCACGTCGACGTCCTGGGTCATCAGGGCCATCATCTCGAACAGCTGCTCGGGCGCGAAGGTACAGTCGGCATCCAGCGCCGCCACGTAGGCGCCCCGCGCATGCCGAAAGCCGGTGATCAGGGCCGCGGCAATCCCCCGGTTATGCTCGTGGCGCACAAGGGGCACGCCCGCCGCGCCACCGAAGTACTCCTGGAGCAAGTCCCTCGTGCCGTCGCTGCTGCCGTCGTCGACCAGCACGGTGTCCAGGTCGAACAGCGCGCCCCCTCTCTCGGCGAAAC
>JBHJIR010000083.1:0-12478 GCA_050043265.1 Kiloniellaceae bacterium | reverse complement strand
GGCGCAGCGCCAGGGCAACGACGTGGTGGTATCGATCGCCGACGAGGGGCCGGGCATTCCCGAAGGCAAACTGGAGGCGGTGTTCCAACGTTTCTATACCGAGCGGCCGGCGGGCGAGAAGTTCGGCACCCACTCGGGTCTCGGGCTCTCCATCTCCAAGCAGGTCGTCGATGCCCACGGCGGCACCATCCGGGCGGAGAACCGCCGCGATCCCGAAGGCCGGGTCTGCGGCGCCTGCTTCGTCGTGCACCTGCCGGCGGACTAGCCGTCCATGCCGGAGGACAGTGCAGCGCAATCGATCCATGCCACCGCGGTGTTGCTGGATCTGACCGATGCCGGCGCCTGGGCGGTGCTGCTGCGCGGGCCGTCCGGCGCCGGCAAGTCCGATCTCGCCCTGCGCCTCATCGACCGCGGCGCCACCCTGGTCAGCGACGACCAGCCCGGGCTGGCGGCCCGCGGTGGGCGGGTATTGGCCTTTCCGCCCGCTTCCATCGCCGGCAAGCTGGAGGAGCGCGGCCTCGGCATCGTCGAACTGCCCCACCGCGCCGGGGTGCCGGTCGCTTTGATCGTCGACCTCAAGTCCGCGGCGGAAATCGAACGCCTGCCCGAAAGAGAGTACGAAACCCTGGCCGGTGTCGCGCTGCGCCGCATCGATCTGGACCCAACGCAGATTTCGGCGCCGGAGAAGCTGCGTCTTGCCTTGCGCGAGGCGGCGTCGCTTATAATGCGTCCCGATCTGGCCGCCCCCAATGCTGGTGAACCTATGACCGACGACAGCCTGGCCCAGGACAAGCAGGCGGCCCAAGAAGAGCAGGCGGCGCAACAAAACCATGCTGCCGCGCGCGGTCTCGACGGGCGTACTCGTCTGGTGCTGGTCACCGGCATGTCGGGCGCCGGCCGCTCCAGCGCTCTCAACGTTCTGGAGGACGAAGGCTACGAGGCGATCGACAATCTGCCGCTCAGCCTGCTGACGGCGGTGGTCAACGAGGTCGGACTGCAGCGGCCGATCGCCCTGGGCGTCGACATCCGCACCCGCGACTTCGCCGTCGGCCCGGTGCTGGACCAACTCGACCGCCTGACCGCCAATCCGCGCTTCGCCATCACCCTGCTGTTCGTCGATTGCGACGACGAGGTGCTCGGCCGCCGCTTCACCGAGACGCGGCGGCGCCATCCGCTGGCCCAGGGCCGCCCGGTGGCCGACGGCATCGCGGCGGAACGCCGGCTGGTGGCGCCCTTGCGCGAGCGCGCCGATCTGCTGATCGACTCCTCCCTCCTGACGCCGGCCGATCTGCGCCAGCAGCTGCTTGGCCGCTTCGGGCTGGAAAGCACGCTCGGCATGTCGGTCTTCGTCACCTCGTTTTCCTTCCGCCAGGGCCTGCCGCGCGAAGCCGACTTGGTGTTCGATGTGCGCTTCCTCGCCAATCCGCATTACGACCAGGCACTGAAGCCGCTGAGCGGCCAGGACGACGCGGTGGCCGCCTATGTCGAGCGCGATCCCGGTTTCGCCCCTTTTTTCGCTCAGTTGACCGCCATGCTGGAGGGCCTGCTGCCGCGCTACGAGCGCGAGGGGAAAAGCTATCTGACCATCGCGCTGGGCTGCACCGGCGGACGCCACCGGTCGGTGTTCACGGCCGAGCGGCTGGCCGCCTGGCTGACCGGGCGCGGCCGCCCCGTCCACTTGGCCCACCGCGACATCGCCCGTGAGCCGGCCCGCGCGGCCGAGGGGCGCTGAAGGGGGCGTTGAAGGGGGCCGTTGAAAGGGGCCTTTAAGCGGCGTTGAGTGGCGTTGAGCCCCGGGGGCGTCGAGGTTGACCGGCGGCGGCGATTAGGCCCTTATCAGGGCGGCAAAAGAGGTAGTGCCAGCCCGCCAGCAGCCCCAATCCGCCATCGGATCCCGGGGTGCGGCGCTGGCGAGCAGGGAGCAAGGGATGATCGGTCTGGTCTTGGTAACCCACGGGCGGCTGGCGGTGGAATTCGTCCAGGCGCTGGAGCATGTGGTCGGCCCGCAGGAAAACATCGCGGCGATCTGCATCGGGCCGGAAGACGACATGGAAAAGCGCCGGCAGGACATCATCGATGCCGTCGAAGCCGCCGATGAGGGCGATGGGGTGGTGCTGCTCACAGACATGTTTGGCGGTACACCCTCGAATCTGGCAATCTCTGTACTCGACAAGGGCCAGGTGGAGGTCATTGCCGGCATCAACCTGCCGATGCTGATCAAGCTGACGGGCCTGCGCAGCACCGCGACCCTGTCGGAGGCGGTCACGCAAGCCCAGCTTGCCGGCCGCAAGTACATCAACGTGGCCTCGCAATTGCTGGATGCGGACAAGGAATGACGAGCTTGCCGGAAACTGCGGAGACTTCCCCCGGAAGCGGTGCACCAGTCCGCCGCACGGCGACGATTTGCAATCAGAAGGGCCTGCATGCCCGTGCCGCCGCGAAGTTCGTGAAACTGGCCGAATGCTTCGACGCCGCGGTCACGGTGGAAAAGAACGACACCCGCGTCCCCGGCAGTTCGATCATGGGCCTGATGATGTTGGCGGCTGGGCCGGGCTGCGATATCGAAATCGAGGCAACCGGACCGGATGCCGAAGCCGCGGTTGCCGCGCTGGCGCAACTTGTGGCCGGCAAGTTCGATGAAGACGGATAAAAAGACCAAGAATCGCCGGGAGGAAAAAGTACTCGAGGGCCTCGGTGTCGCGCCGGGCGTGGCCATCGGCCCCGCCCATGTGCGCGAGGCCGGCGATGTGCAGGTCGTCGAGTACCAGATCCCCGCCGGCAAGGTGAAGGCCGAAAAGGCGCGCCTCGCCGAGGCCGCGGCCAAGGCGGTGCGCCAGGTCGGTAAGCTGAAGGCCAAGGCCATCGGCATCCACGGCCTGGCCGCCGAGGAACTCGGCTACCTGCTGGAGGCCCACCTGCAGATGCTGAACTCGACCCGCTTGATCGGCGGCATCGAACGGCGCATCGAGGACGGCCGGCGCAACGCCGAAGCCGCCGTGATGGCGGAAATCTCTACCATCGCCCAGGAATTCGCGGCGATGGAGGACAGCTACCTGGCCGCGCGCGCCGAGGACGTGCGCGAAGTCGGCCATCGCATCCTGCGCTGCCTGACCGATGCCGAGTTCCACGGCTTCGGCGGCCTCGACAAGGGCAGCATCATCATCGCCGAGGAAATCTCGCCGGCCGATACCGCGCTGATGGACCCGCGCGAGATCGGCGGTTTTTCCTGCGTTCTGGGCGGTGCCGAGGGCCACACCGCGATCATGGCCCGCTCACTGGGCCTGCCGGCGGTGGTCGGCGTGCCCAACCTGCTGCCGACGGTGCGTTCCGGCGACGTCCTGATCGTCGACGGCAGCAACGGCCTGGTCGTCGTCAACCCGACGCCGGCGCGTCTGATCGGCTATGAGCGCCGCCTGAAGGACATGGCGCGCGAGGCCCGGTCGCTGGCGCGCCTGCGCGACGTGCCGGCCAAGACCCGCGACGGCCAGCGCGTCGGCTTGCAGCTGAATCTGGAACTGCCGCGCGAGCTCGACCAGGTGGGCGACTGCGGCGCCGAGGGCGTCGGCCTGTTGCGCACCGAGTTCATGTACATGAACCGTGCCGACCTGCCCGACGAGGAGGAGCAGTACGAAGTTCTGGCGCAGATCGTAAAGGCCATGCAGGGCCGCCCGGTCACCGTGCGCACCCTGGATATCGGTGGCGAGAAGCTGGCGACCTCCCTGGGCGAGCAGCTCGGCGAGGCGGTCAATCCGGCGCTCGGCCTGCGCGCCATCCGGCTGTCGCTGAAGGAGCCGCAGCTGCTGCGCCCGCAGCTGGCGGCCATGCTGCGGGCCGGCGCACACGGCCCCTTGCGCATTCTGCTGCCGATGATCACCACCCCCGGCGAAGTCCGTGCGGTGCGCAAGGAACTCGAAAAGTGTGCCCGGCGCCTTACCCGCCGCGGGATCGCCATCGCCGATCCACTGCCCCCGGTCGGCGTGATGATCGAGGTGCCGGGTGCCGCGCTATCAGCGGAGTCCCTGGCCCAGACGGCTGATTTCTTCGCCATCGGCACCAACGACCTGACCATGTACACCCTGGCGATCGACCGCGGCGAGGAGCGGGTGGCCCATCTGTTCAATCCGCTGCATCCGGCGGTGCTGCGGCTCATCCAGTTCACTGTCGAGGCGGCGCTGAGAGCCCGCATCCCGGTCTCGGTCTGCGGCGAGATCGCCGGCGACCCGCGCTATTCCGCGCTGCTGGTGGGCCTGGGGGTGCGCGAACTGTCGATGACCGCCAAGGCGATCCCACGGGTGAAAAGCCGCATCCTTTCCATCGATATGCATGCCGCCGGGCGGCGTGCCATGATGATCATGGAACAGGTCGACAGCGGGCGGATCGCCGCCCTGCTCGACGACTTCAACGAAACGGCGAATTAGGCGGCTTCTCTTCCCCGCCGCCTGGCTGTGCTGCACGGCCTTGCGGCCCGGCGCCGGGGCTGATACATGACCCGCTCTATTCTTGACGCGGCCCGCCGGCCTGACCGCCGGCACGGGGCCGAACCCGAAGGTAGGAAGGACAGCATGGCCGATTTCACCGATTACGTGGTCGCGGATATTTCCCTGGCCGCTTGGGGCCGCAAGGAACTGGAGATCGCCGAGACGGAGATGCCGGGCCTGATGGCCCTGCGTGAGGAATTCGGTCCGTCGCAGCCGCTGAAGGGCGCGCGCATCGCCGGCTCCATCCACATGACCATTCAGACCGGCGCGCTGATCGAGACCTTGCAGGCGCTGGGCGCCGAGGTCCGCTGGGCCTCCTGCAATGTGTTCTCGACCCAGGACCATGCCGCCGCGGCCATCGCCGCCGCCGGCACCCCGGTCTTCGCCATCAAGGGCGAGAGCCTAGTCGACTATTGGGACTTCACCCACCGCATCTTCGAGTGGCACGACGGCGGCACGCCGAACATGATCCTCGCCGACGGCGGCGATGCCACTCTTTTGATTCACCTCGGCATGAAGGCCGAAAAGGACATCTCCGTGGTCGGTAATCCGACCAACGAGGAGGAGGAGGCCCTCTTCGCCGCCATCAAGAAGCGCGTCGCCGAGAAGCCCGGTTGGTATTCCGCGCTGGGCAAGGCGATCCGTGGCGTGACCGAGGAAACCACCACCGGCGTGCACCGCCTCTACGAGATGCAGAAGGCCGGCACCTTGCTGTTCCCGGCCATCAACGTGAACGATTCGGTGACCAAGTCGAAGTTCGACAACAAGTACGGCTGCCGCGAAAGCCTGGTCGACGCCATCCGCCGCGGCACCGACGTGATGATGGCCGGCAAGGTCGCCACCGTCGCCGGCGTCGGCGACGTCGGCAAGGGGTCGGCGGAAGCGCTGCGCAGCGCCGGCTGCCGCGTGCTGGTCACCGAGGCCGATCCGATCTGCGCCCTGCAGGCCGCCATGGAAGGCTACGAGGTGGTGACCATGGAGGACGCGGCCACGCAGTCCGACATCTTCGTTACCGCCACCGGCAACGTCGACGTCATCACCGTCGACCACATGCGGGCCATGAAGGACCGCGCCATCGTCTGCAACATCGGCCACTTCGATTCCGAAATCCAGGTCGGCGCCCTGCGCAACTTCAAGTGGGACAACATCAAGCCGCAGGTCGACCAGATCGAATTCCCCGACGGCAAGAAGATCATCCTGCTGGCCGAGGGCCGCTTGGTGAACCTGGGCGTGGCCACCGGCCACCCGAGCTTCGTCATGAGCGCTTCCTTCACCAACCAGGTGCTGGCGCAGATGGAGTTGTGGGCCAATGCCGAGGCTTACGGCAAGACCGTCGCCGTGCTGCCCAAGCACCTTGACGAGAAGGTCGCCGCCCTGCATCTGGACAAGGTTGGCGCCAAGCTGACCCAGTTGAGCCAGAAGCAGGCGTCCTACATCGGCGTCGACGTCGACGGGCCGTTCAAGCCGGAACACTACCGCTACTAAGGCATAGACCCGGGCCCTAGACCCGGGCCCTAGATATGGGGCGTAGATCGGGGGCCTGCCTGGCTCCCGTTACGGTCGAACGGCGCGGCTTTACGCCTCTGGGCGCCCCGTGCGGGCCGGGTTGCCGCCCGCACGGCTTACGCTTAGACTCCTGCATCGTGAGTGGGGCCTCGACAGAGCGCCGGCTTTGCCGGTGGGGTGCAACGGTGGCGGCGGGCGCGCAAGCGACCGCCGGGGCCGGGGAATACCTTTGCCCCGCCGCGGCCCGCGCCGGAAGACCGGCTGCGGGAGGGCTGGATGCCGGAGGACTGAATGGCTGAGTCCGCCGGGCAGATGGCCGGCCCCGGTTGGGGGCTGCTCTGGCCCGTGATCCTGCTGATTTCACTTGCTGCCCTGGGCCTCTGCCTGTGGCTGCTGGCCCGCTGGCGCCGCGATCTGGCGGCTCTTGAGGTCGACGCGGCGACAGCGGCCCGGCGTGCCGAAACCCTGGAAGCGACCCTGGCGTCGGCCCCCTGGCCGCAGGTGACTCTTGCCGGCAAGGGGCGCGCGCTCGCGCCGGGCGCCGCGGCGCTGCTCGGCCTGCCCGCCGATGCGCCGGTGACTGAGGCCCTGCTGCTCGCCTCGCTGGACGCCAACGGGCAGGCACGGGTCGAACCGGCGCTCGAGGAACTCCACCGTGCCGGCACCCCCTTCGATCTCGACGCCCGTCTCGCCGACGGCGGCCGCCTGCTGGGCCTCCACGGACGCCCAAGCGCCAATGGCGCTGGCGGTCCGGCTGGTGGCCCGGCTGACGGCTGGGCTGGCACGGCGACCCTGTGGCTGGAGGACCGGTCGGAGGCGGCGCGGCGGGAGGCCGGCCTGAAGGCCGAGGCCAAGCACCTGCGGGCGGTGCTCGACGGCCTGCCGATGGCGCTGTGGCTGCGCGACGGCGAGGGCCGCCTGACCGACTGCAACCGCTATTATGCCGAGGCGGTCGACAGCAACGTCGAGGCGGTGCGTCGCGACGGCACCGAACTGCTCGGCCGCACCAAGGGGGCGACAGCCCAGGCGCTGGCCCAACAGGCGCGCGCGGGCGGTTCGGCCTGCAGCGAAACCCACCACGTGGTGATGGGGGGCGGGCGGCATCTGCTGGAGATCTTCGAGTTGCCGTTCGGCAGGAGCGCCAGTCTCGGCTTCGCGGTCGACCGCACGCAGCTGGAGGAAGTGCAGGCCGAGTTGGGCCGCCATATCCGCGTGCAATCGGAGATGCTGGAGAACCTCGCTACGGCCATCGCGATCTACGGCCGCGACCTGAATCTGATGTTCTTCAACACCGCCTACGCGCGGCTGTGGGAACTGGACGAGGACTTCCTGCAGACCCATCCCCATCTCGGCGACGTGCTGGAGGCGCTGCGTGAGCGCCGTCGCTTCCCCGAATACCCCAACTTCCCCGCTTACAAGCGCGAGGTGCTGCAGAAGTACGCAACCCTCATCGCCCAGGAGGAGGAACTGGTCCACCTGCCCGACGGCAGCACCCTGCGCATGGTGGTCACGCCGCATCCCTTCGGCGGCATCCTGCTGTCCTACGAGGACGTCACCGACCGCCTGGCGCTGGAGCGCAGCTACAATACCCTGACCGAGGTGCAGCGCGAGACCATCGACAACCTCTACGAAGGCGTTGCCGTGTTCGGCGCCGACGGGCGTATGAGGCTGTTCAACCCGGGCCTCTGCCACCTCTGGAACCTGGACCCGGAATTCCTGCGCAGCGCGCCGCATGTGCGGGACGTGGTGCCCAAGACGCGCGACCTGTTCCCGGTCAGCGACCAGGATTGGCCTGAGGTCTACGAGCGTCTGGTCGCCCGCACCACCGACCCCGATACCCGCAATGGCCGGCTGGAGCGCACCGACGGCAGCGCCATCGACTGGGCCCAGGTGCCGCTGCCCGACGGCGGCGTTCTGTTCAGCTACGTCGACGTGACGGACACCCTGCGCGTCGAACGCGCCCTCATCGAACGCAACGAGGCACTGGAAACCGCCGACCGCCTGAAGTCGGAATTCATCGCCAACATTTCCTACGAGCTGCGCACGCCGCTGACCGCCATCATCGGTTTCGCCGAGGTGCTGGAAAACCAGTTCTTCGGCGAGCTGAACGAACGCCCGCTGGAATACAGCCACGCTATCGTGCAGTCCTCGCAGCAGCTCATTGCGCTCATCAACGACATTCTCGACCTGGCGTCCATCGAGGCCGGCTATCTGCAGCTCGACCTGCAGCCGACCAACGTCAGCAGCCTGCTGGAATCGATCTTCACCCTGGGCCGCGAACGCGCCCACAGCCGCAGCATCGAATTACGCCTCGACTGTGACGAAGCGGCCGGCGAATTGATGGCTGACGGCCGCCGGCTGCGCCAGGCGATGTTCAACCTGCTGTCCAACGCGTTGAAGTTCACCAAGGAGGGCGGCGTGGTGGTCATCGCCGCCAAACGCCTGCCCGACGAAATGCTGTTGGAAGTATCGGACACCGGCATCGGCATTCCCGACGAGGACCGCCAGCGGGTGTTCGGCCGGTTCGAGCGCGGCTCGCGCGAGACCCGCCATGCCGGCGCCGGGCTTGGCCTGTCGCTGGTGAAGAGTCTGATCGAGCTGCACGGCGGCTATGTCGAGCTCGACTCGCATGTCGGCGGTGGCACCCGCGTTACCTGCCACATCCCGCTCGGGCCCTTGCCGTTGGGCCAGGGCGAGACCGCCATTGCCCGCGACGTTGCCGAATAGGGTCTATTCGGCGGCGGGGCTTTCCGCCGGGACGCCTTGGGTGGTCGAGTATTCCCAATGCAGCGCCTCGCCCGGGTAGACCAGCGGGCGGACGGCATGGGCAGCCAGGGCCGCTTCGGAGAAGCCGGCGAGAATCAGCTTCAGCTTGCCCTGGTAATGCGAGATATCGCCGATGGCGAAGATGCCGGCGGCAGAGGTCTCGCTGGTGGCCGGGTTCACGGTGATGTGGTGATGGTCCAGGTCGAGGCCCCAGTCGGCGATCGGCCCCAGGTTCATCGACAGGCCGAAGAAGGGCAGCAGGTTGTCGGCCGGCAACGTCTTGCGGTGACCTTCCAGGTCGGCGACCACCACGCCGGTCAGGTGGCGCCCGTCGCCCTCCAGCCCGGCCAGCTGGTAGGGGATCACCAGTTCCACTTTGCCGCCCGCGACCAGCTTTTCCATCTGACTGACGCTCTCCGGGGCGGCGCGGAATTTGGCGCGGCGGTGCACCACGTAGACCTTCTCCGCCAGCTCGGCCAGGGAGTTCGCCCAGTCGACCGCAGAATCGCCGCCGCCGGCGATGACGATGCGTTTGCCGCGGAAGGTTTCGCGCCGCTGCACCAGGTAGTGCACGGCAGTGCCCTCGTAGTCCTCGATGCCGTCCAGCGGCGGCCGGTTGGGCCCGAAGGCGCCGCAGCCGGCGGCGATGATCACCGCGGTGGCGTCGATTACGCTGCCCTTGGAGGTGGTGAGCCGCCAGCGGCTGTCCGCCTGCTTCTGCAGTCCGGTGACCTGCTGGCCCAGGTGGTAGACCGGGTCGAAGGGGGCGGCCTGCTCGGCCAGGCGGTCGACCAGATCCTGCGCCTGGATGCGCGGATAGCCGGGAATGTCGTAGATCGGTTTTTCCGGATACAGCGCCGCGCACTGGCCGCCGATCATCTCCAGGGTGTCGACGACGTGGCAGCGCATCTTCAACATGCCGCACTCGAAGACCGCGAACAGGCCGACCGGGCCGGCGCCGATGATGGCCACATCGGTCGTCACCGGGGTCGACAGGCGCGTGCCCGAAGCGGGCAGGTCCGGCGTTGGGTTGGAATCGGCCAAGGTCTAGGTCTCCTGTCTGCGGCAGGCTCTGTCGGTCTGTGCCCGGCAGCCGCAATGGGCCCTTCCGGAACAGGCGCCTAACATGGCGGTGCCGGCCCATTCTGACAAGCAGAGGGCATATAATCCGGCCTGTTTGCGGCCCCAAGCGACCCAGCGGCGGCCTTGTCGCTGCGGGGCAGTTGCCGCGGCGCGGTGCGCCCGGTAAAAAAGGCCGCTCATGATGACCGCGATTCAGATGCCCATTGCCTCCGCACCGCCGCCCGACATGCCGTTCCTGGACCTGCCGCTGCCGGACCCGGCGGCGACCGAGGGGCTGGGCCGTGCCCTGGCGCGCCTGCTCAGAGCCGGCGACGTGGTGGCCCTCAGCGGTGATCTGGGTGCCGGCAAGACGGCCCTGGCCCGTGCTCTGATCCGCGCCCTGCCCGGCCCAGCGGATGCCCCCGAGGGCGCCGACACCGCCACGGAGGAGGTGCCGAGCCCGACCTTCACCCTGGTGCAGATCTACGAGCGCGCCCCGGCGCCGGTCTGGCACTTCGATCTCTACCGCATCGAAGATCCGGCGGAGATCGAGGAATTGGGGTTCTCCGACGCCCTGGCCGAGGGCATCAGCCTGATCGAGTGGCCGGAGCGCCTCGGCAACCGGCTGCCGGCCGAGGCGCTGCACATCGTTCTCGCTTTTGCCGGGGAGGGTCGACATGCCCGCCTGCAGGGCGGCGGCGATTGGTCCCAACGCCTGGCGGAGTTACGGATTTGACGGAGTACGGATGTGACGGCTGACCGTGAAGAGCTGTGCCGGGGCTTCCTGGCGCAGGCCGGCTGGGGCGATGCCGACCGCCGCGTGCTGGCGGCCGATGCCTCCTTCCGCCGTTACGACCGCCTGGCCCGGGGTCCGGGCGGTCAGGAGCGGGCCGTGCTGATGGACGCCCCGCCGCCGCAGGAAAACGCCAAGATCTTCCACTACATCGCCGGGTGCCTGATCGATATCGACCTCAGCGCGCCGCGGCCGCTGGCCATCGACGAGGAGTCCGGCTTCCTGCTGCTGGAAGACTTCGGCGATCGTACCTTCACCCGCGCCCTGGCCGAGGGCGCCGACGAGGCGGAGCTTTATCGCCTCGCCGTCGACACCTTGATCGCCCTGCACCAACGCTGGTGGCCCGATGTGCCCGGCCTGCCGCCCTATAACGACGAACGACTGCTCGCCGAGGCGGCCCTGCTGGTCGACTGGTACCTGCCGGCGATGACGGGGCGCGAGACCCCGGCCACCCAACGCGAATCCTATCTGGCGGCCTGGCGCGAGGTGATCCCCGCGATGCTGGACGTGCCGCACAAGCTGGTGCTGCGCGACTATCACGTCGACAACCTGATGGTGCTGGAAGGCCGCGAGGGCGTCGCGCGCTGCGGCCTGCTGGATTTCCAGGACGCGCTCATCGGCCCGGTCAGCTACGATCTCGTCTCGCTGTTGGAGGATGCCCGCCGCGACGTCTCGCCCGCGGTGGTGGCGGAGATGCTGGAACGCTATCACGCGGGCATGCGCAATCAACTCGACCGCTGGGCCTTCGCTGCGTCCTACGCGGCGCTGGGCGCGCAGCGCAACGCCAAGATCGTCGGCATCTTCACGCGGCTGTCGCGGCGAGACGGCAAACACGGCTACCTGAAGCACATGCCGCGCCTCTGGCGCCTGCTGGAGGCCGACCTGCAGGCGCCTGTCCTGGCGCCGGTGAAGGACTGGTTCGATCGCGAGGTTCCGGCGGCACTGCGCGGCACGCCGGCGCTACCCGATAGGCAAGAGGGAATGAAGGCATGACGGCCCAGAAGACCCAGAAGACCAGGGGACCAAAAACCGCGATGGTTCTGGCGGCGGGGCTGGGGCAGCGCATGCGGCCCCTCACCGATAAGCTGCCCAAGCCACTGGTACCGCTGCGCGGTGAGGCGATGCTCGACACCATCCTGGACCGTCTGGCCGGCCACGGCATCGCCAAGGCGGTCGTGAACCTGCACTACCTGGGACAGATGATCGAGGCGCACCTGGCCGACCGCAAAACGCCGGCGGTGGTGTTCTCGCAGGAGGACGACCTGCTGGAGACCGGCGGCGGGGTGAAGAAGGCGCTGCCCCTGCTGGGCGCCGACCCCTTCTTCGTGCTGAACGGCGACGTCTGTTGGCTCGACGGGCTGACCCCGGCGCTGGAGCGTCTCGCCGCGGCCTGGAACGAGGACGAGATGGACGCCCTGCTGCTGCTGCACCCGACCTGCAGCGCCTTCGGCTACGAGGGCGTCGGCGACTACTTTATGGACCCGGAGGGCCGCCTGCGCCGCCGCCAGGAACGCCAGATCGCGCCCTTCATCCACGCGGGCATCCAGGTCCTCCACCCGCGCCTTTTCGAGGGCACGCCGGAGGGTTCCTTTTCGCTGAACAAGCTCTACGACAAGGCGCAGGAGGCCGAACGCCTGTGGGGCCTGCGCCACGACGGCGAGTGGTATCACGTCGGCACGCCGCAGGAACTGCGCGCGGTAGAGGACGCCTTGCACCATCTCGCCGAGTTCTCGGGCCAGAAATAGAGCGATGTCCCGCGCGCCGGCCGTCTTCACGATCCCCGCCGGACAGTCCTTCGTCGATGCCCTGGCCGCCGGCCTGCTGACGCGCGCCGCGGGCAGCCCCGACCGCTTGGCCGCGGCCACCGTGCTGC
>JBHJIR010000082.1:0-57755 GCA_050043265.1 Kiloniellaceae bacterium | reverse complement strand
GGCGCGCCCAACGTGCTGGCGGCCGTCGCACCGGCCGCAATGGCACCGCCCTTCAGCAGCTTACGACGCGACAGAGTCTTGTTTTCGTTCGTCTCTTTCACAGCTTTCCTCCCTTGGGATTGTTAGCCCGTTAGATCGTTGCCCCACTCGTGGACCGGCCCTTCTCAGGCTTTTGGCTGATCAGCCGCTCAATCGTCACCAACCCACCGAACCCGCCACGTTGACGCAGATTTCCTGAGAAAGCCGCGCAGCGAGACGCCGTAAATTAATCGGGGAATTCTTCGGAAGGGCGCTCGACCTGGCTGGATTGGTCCCAGATTGTACCTGGGATTGTACCTGGGCCTTCTGCGCCGCGGCATACCCACGCGGGTCTGCGACGGTCACACGCGTCCGGTTGCCAGCAGCGCCGCTAACTTTCCTCCCCGAGTTCTCTTCGTTTCCACCGCCCCTGTGCCGGGGCTTTCTGCGTGGTTCGCTCCCGCATGACGGAAACTCATTTCATACTGCACGACAACCAAATGGAACCACAACAGAAATTGGTTAGAAATGGAACCCACAATGGGTTGTTTTTCATACCAATTTCCCGTCGTCGCTCACACTGTAGAAGTGCAGCTCTCTGCTACCATAGATAAAGATGATTCCCAAGACCGGTCTATCGGGGAAGCCTCCGGCCCTACCCCGTCATGCGTTCGCGCTTGGGGTCGAACAGCGGCTCATGCTGGATGCGCGCCTTGCGGCGGTCACCGAGGATTTCGATCTCGAAGCCACTCCCGGCCTTCTCCAACTCCGCCGGCACATAGGCCATCGCCACCGAGCAGTCTGCCCAGTGGGCGGAGCCGCCGGAGGTGACCCAGCCGATCACCTTGCCGCCGTACCACACCGGCTCGTCGCCGACCACGTCCGCATCGTTCGCATCCACGACGAAGGTGACGAGGCGCAGCTTCGGGCCGCCGGCCTCCTGCTCTTTCAGCACGGCATCGCGGCCGATGAAGGCGTTCTTCTTCATGTTCACGAAGCGGTCGAGCCCCGCCTCGGCGGCGGTGTAGATCGGACGGTACTCACGCGCCCAGGTGCCGTAGCTCTTCTCCAGGCGCAGCGACAGGATGGCGCGCAAACCGAACTGGCGCAGGCCCAGATCCGCCCCTGCCGCCAGCAGGTCGTCGTAGAGGCGGCGCAGGTCGTCCGGTGCCACCCACAGCTCGTAGCCGAGGTCGCCGGTGAAGTTGATGCGGCCGACCCAGGCGGGTGTCATGCCCAGATCCAGGCGGCGGAAATCCATGAAGGGGAAGCCTTCGTTGGAGACGTCGGTGTCGGTGAGACGCGACAGGAGTTCGCGCGCGTTCGGACCGGCGACGATGAAGCCCACCATGTCGCGGCTGCGGCACTGCAGCCGCACGCCGCTTTCGGGCAGGTGCTGCTCGAACCAGCGCAGGTGGAAGTTCTCGGCACCGCCGGAGCCGAAGATGAAGAAGCGCTCCGGCCCTGCCTTGGCGATGGTGAAGTCGCCGATCACCTTGCCCTGGGGGTTCAGCATGGGCGACAGCACCAGGCGTCCTTCGCGCGGCATGCGGTTGGTCAGCAGGTGCGACAGCCAGCTCTCGGCGTCCGGCCCGGTCACCTCGTACTTGGCGAAGATGGCGGTCTCCGTCATGCCGACCGCCTCGCGCACCGCCTTGCACTCGGCCTTCGCATGCTCGAAGGCGTTGGAGCGACGGTAGGTCGGCGTCTCGAAAGGCTCCTCCCCTTGGGGGGCGAACCACAGGGCGTGCTCCATGCCGTAGGCCGCGCCGAACACGGCATTCTCCTGCTTCAGGCGGTCGTAGATCGCCGTGGTGCGCAGCGGCCGAGCCGCCGGCAATTCCTCGTTCGGGAAGGTGATCCTGAAGCGTCGACCGTAGTTCTCGCGCACCTTGGCATTGGTATAGGCCATGGTCGCATAGTCGCCGAAGCGCGCCACATCCATGGCGAAGACGTCGAAGCCCGGATCGCCGTCGACCATCCAGTTCGAAAGCGCCAGGCCGACGCCGCCGCCCTGGCTGAAGCCGGCCATGACGCCGCAGGCGACCCAGAAGTTCTTCAGGCCGCGCACCGGGCCGACCAGCGGGTTGCCGTCGGGCGCGAAGGTGAAGGGGCCGTTGATGACCTGCTTGATGCCCGCGGTTTCCAGCGCCGGGAAGTGGTCGAAGGCCATGGCGAGGTTGCCGGAGATGCGGTCGAGATCGGGCTGCAGCAGTTCGTGGCCGAAATCCCAGGGCGTCTGCTTGGGCGACCAGGGTACGCAGTTGCGCTCGTAGGTGCCCATGACGAGGCCGCCGTGCTCCTGGCGCATGTAAATCTCGGCGCCGAAGTCGATGCAGTGCGGCAGCTCCTTGGCGCGGCCGGTCACCTCCGGCATCTCGTCGGTGATCAGATAGTGGTGCTCCATGGCGAGGACCGGCAGTTCCAGGCCAACCATGCGGCCGACCTCCCGGGCCCAGAGGCCGCCGCAGTTCACCACGTGCTCGGCCTTGATGCCGCCCTTGTCGGTGACCACCTCCCAGCCGCCGTCGGCCAGCGGCTGCAGGTCGACGACGCGGGTGAAGCGCTCGATCTCGGCGCCGCCGATGCGTGCGGATTTGGCGTAGGCGTGGGTGACGCCGGAGGGATCGACGTGGCCTTCCATCGGATCGTAGAGCGCGCCGAGAAAGCGCTTCTCGTTGATCAGCGGATGACGCTCCTTGGCTTCCTCGATCGAGATGAGCTCGGTGTCCAGGCCCAGTACCCGCGCCTTGCCCTGGGTCACCTTCAGGAAGTCCAGCCAGGCCGGCGTGTCGGCCAGCATCAGGCCGCCGGGCATGTGGACGCTGCAGGACTGGCCGGAGATCTCCTCGATCTCCTTGTAGAGGTTGATGGTGTAGGTCTGCAGCTTGGCGACGTTGGGATCGCTGTTCAGGGTGTGCATGCCACCGGCGGCGTGCCAGGTCGACCCGGAGGTCAACTCGTCGCGCTCCAGCAGCACGACATCGCGCCAGCCGACCTTGGTCAGGTGGTAGAGAACGCTGCAGCCGACGACACCGCCGCCGATGACCACGACCTGGGCATGAGATTTCATTTGTATTTCCCTGTTCTAAATCTGGGCTTTACCGCCACTACTTTCCAGATTGCCCCAGAAATAGTCGGCCCGCAGGCGGCTTTCAGGTCCGCAAGCGACCATCGGTGGCGCCCAGAGAGAAGCGGCCGAGAAAGGCCCCGCCGAAAGCCCTCTGCCGAAAGCCCCTGGCCGAAAGCCCCTGGCCGAAAGGTCCCCGGCCGAAAGGTCCCCGGCCGAATCCCCCCAGGGCGGGCGCCTTACAGTCCGGGGGAACAAAATCGCCGGTCGCGCGTCTTCTTTTCGATGCCGCCCGCCCCATATTCTGCCCAGGCATCCTCTGCCCAGAAAATGCCCTTGGCAGGGGCGCGGCGGCATCACCTAGGGTCACGGCTCTCCGGAGCGCAACCGGCCTCGCCCCCGACTTCGTTCCGTTCCCCCAGGACCCATTCCCACAAGACCCACCCCCACCGGATCCGTTGACGAAAGACCCTTCCATGCCGACACCCTATTCCAGACGCAGGCTCCTGCAATGGGCGGGCGCCAGCACCGCCGTCCCGGCGCTGCTCGGCCCCCTGGACGGCCCCCTGAACGGCCCGGTGGGCGCCATGGCGCAGACTCTGGTCGCCCAGGCGAGCGGCAACCCGGCGGAACAAGGCGGCGGGCTGCACTTCGGCCCGGCCCGGCCGTTCAGCTATGCGGCCTTGACCGACCGCGCCCGCGAGATGGCGAGCAAGCCCTATCGGCCGCCCTACCGCCCCGCCCCCGAGGTGGTTGAGCAAATCGACTACGAGGCCCACGGCAAGATCCGCTTCGACCCGGACAACGCCCTGTTCGCCCCCCGCAAAGGCGCTGCGGCGAGCGGATCGCCCGAAAGCGCCTACCCGGCGACCTTTTTCCACCTCGGGCGCTTCTTCGGCAAGTCGGTGAAGATGCACGCGCTGGAGAACGGTGACGGCGGAACCCAGGCGCGCGAAATCCTCTACGCGCCGGACTATTTCGATATGCCGGCGGATTCCATCGCCCGCAAGCTGCCGGAGGACTCCGGCTTCGCCGGTTTCCGGCTGCAGGAGCCGACGGCAGGCGGTGCCGGCAAGTCCGCAGACTGGTGGAAGACCCACGACTGGGTCGCCTTCCTCGGCGCCTCCTACTTCCGCGCCATCGGCGAACTGGAACAATACGGCCTCTCGGCCCGCGGCATCGTGGTCAACCCCACGGCCGGCGGCGGCGAGGAGTTCCCCGACTTCACCGAGTTCTATATTGCCCCGGCACAGGATCCCGAGGACCCGGTCGAGGTCTACGCCCTGCTGGACGGCCCGAGCCTGTCCGGTGCCTACCGCTTCTCGCTGACCCGCGGTGAGGGCGTCATCATGGACGTGGAAAAGACGCTGTTCCTGCGCGCCGACGTGGCGCAACTGGGGCTTGCCCCGCTGACCTCCATGTACTGGTTCTCGGAGAGCGAGCGCCCCTACCGCATGGACTGGCGTCCGGAGATCCACGATTCCGACGGCCTGGCGGTCTGGACCGGCGGCGGCGAGCGCGTTTGGCGGCCACTCAACAACCCGGAACAGGTCACCCTGTCCTCCTTCCTGGACGACAACCCGCGCGGCTTCGGCCTGCTGCAGCGCGACCGCAACTTCGACCACTACCTGGACGGGGTCCACTACGAACGCCGCGCCAGCCTGTGGGTGGAGCCGCTGGAGGGCTGGGGACCCGGCAGCGTGCAGCTGCTGGAAATCCCCACCGACGACGAGATCCACGACAACATCGTCGCCTTTTGGGCCGGACGCGACCCGGCCCGGGCCGGCGACAGCCGCCACCTGAGGTACCGCCTGCACTGGCTGGCCCAGGAGCCCTATCCGGCCGAGGACTTCGCACAGGTCGTGGCGACCCGCCTGGGCCGCGGCGGCCAGCCCGGCAAGCCGCGTCCGCCGGGGCTGACCAAGTTCGTGGTCGAGTTCGAGGGCGGCCGTCTGGCCAAACTGCCGGCCAAGAGCGCGCCGGAGCCGGTGGTGACCGCGTCGCGCGGCGAGATCTCCCGGGTCTTCGCCGAGCCGGTGCCCGGTACCGACCGCTGGCGTGCCGTCTTCGATCTGGCCAGCGATGGCAACGAGCCGGTCGAGCTGCGAATGTACCTGGCGCTCGACCGCACGCCCCTCAGCGAGACCTGGCGCTACCAGTTACGCCCGGCGGCCGGCGGCCGCAGCTAGAGTCCGTAAAGGCGACCCGTAAAAGCGGCCCGTAAAAGCGCCCCGTAAAAGCGCTAGGTCGCCGGCTGCAGGTTCCAGAAGTCGACCGCCCGTCCGTCCAGCAGCGGCCCCGCGGCCTCGTTGAAGGCCTTGAAGTGGTCCGTCTCGCGGTGGCTGTCGAAAGCCGTCTGGTCGTCGTAGATCTCGTAGAGAAAAATGCGCTGCGGCCGGTCCTCGTCGAAGCAGACATCGAAGCGGTGGCAGGCGGCCTCCTTCTCCAGGGAGTTCTTTGCCTGACGCAGCACCAGCTTGCGGAATTCCTCCACGACGCCCGGCTTCACATTGAAGACCACCGTCACCACGAACATCGCGCATCCTCCTGTTGTCCGGCCAAGCGTGAAGCGCCGCGCCGCGCGGGGAGCCTACGCGCCAGCGCCGCACCGCCGCAACAACGCATGAGCGAAGCACCCGCCGGGATTCGCCGTTGATCCGCCAGGGGCGGACCGCTTATGGTCTCGCCGAATCCAGCCTGGGCTTCGGCCCCTGAAGGGGAGCCCCCATGTCCGAGCCCGATACGGCACGCAAGGCATCGCCGGTGACGCAGCCCGATTTCATCGGCGACGCCGACTTGCGCAGACTCTTCGCCTACTGGCGCAGCAAGCGCAACGGCCGCCCGATGCCGGCCAAAGAAGACATCGACCCGATCGAGATCAGTTGGGCGCTGACCCGTATTTTCCTGATGGACTACAGCCCGGAGGATGGCTTCCGCTACCGTCTCGCCGGCTCTGAAATCTCGACCGTTTTCGGACGCGCCAATCTGAAGGGGCTGACTTTCGCCGACATCCTGCCGCCGGAGGGCGCTGCGATCGTGGCCGAGCGCTGGAACGCGATGGTGGCGGGGCCCAGCGTCGTCTGTATGAAGGGCCTGGTCTATCTGGCTGCCGAGCGCACACCGATCGGCGAGCGCCTGCTGCTGCCGCTGGCCGACACGGCCGGCGGACCGGTCACCGGCGTACTCGGCATGACCATCTGCGAGTGGGTTTCCGGCATCTCCCCGACAGACGTAAAGCAGTCGCCCCTGAAGGTCCTGCCGGTCGGCAATATCCCCTGAAACGACCTTCAGCCGGCCCCTCTCCCCCTCAGCTCCAGGGGAAGGGACTGTGGGAGACCGGGTGCAGGTCGCCCTCGGCGTAGCGGGCGAAGCGGAAGGGCTTCAGCAGCGCCGGCGTGGCGCCCAGCATCTCCTCGGCGACCAGCTTGCCGACGCCGATCATCTTGTAGCCGTGGTTGGAGTCCGCGATGACGTAGGCGTTCTCGCGGAAGCGGTCGAACACCGGAAAGGAGTCCGGCGTGAAGCAGCCGATGCCGCCCGACGGCTCCTTCTTGTAGAGGCCGATCTTGCCCTCGAAACGCTTGTGGCAGTGGGCCAGCGCCGAACACCACATGTGTACGAAGTCCGGCGAGGAGACGAACTCCGGCGACGATGGCCCGTAGGGGTCGATGGCCACGTCATCGACAGGCGTGGTCACCTCGTAGGGGGACGCGCCGCCCTGGACGCCGTTGAAGTGGAAATCCGGCTTGTAGTAGATGCCCCAGAGTTTGTCGGTGATCAGCGAACCGTCGACGTCGCTATAGAGCGGCGCGTCGGTATCGACGTGCATGACCGGCGGCATGGCGCCCGCGTTGGTCTTCAGGAAATCCGGCTCGACGCCCAGCACGCCCTCTTCGAGCTGCCAGTAGCGCCACATGGGCACGTCCTCGTGGACGCTGCCGTCGCGGCCCTTCACGGTAATCGCCTTGGGCAGTTCCAGCATGTCCCAGAAGTCGCGCACCCAGGGGCCGGTGCCGATGACCAGCTGGTCGCAGGCGATGCGGCCCGTGTCGGTCTCGACGGCGGCAATGGCCGCCGAGTTGTGGCCGAACTCGAAGCCGGTGACGGTGACGCCGGTCAGGACACGCACGCCCAGGGCCTCGGCCTTGGTGGCGAGACCGTAGATCGCTGCGGTGTTGTTGGCGTAACCGCCCTTCTTCTCGTGCAGGACCGAGGTGATACCCTGGGCCTGCCAGTCGTCGTAAAGGCCCTTCATGTAGCGGTCGCTCTCCGCTTCGCCTTCGACGAAAACCGACTCGTAGCCGATCTCCTGCTGCTGCTTGTAGATCGAGGCGACGTCCTCGCGCATCACCTCCGGGCTGATCTGAATGTAGCCGACGGGGTGATAGCTGTAGGCCTTGGGATCGCTTTACCACACCGCCACCGAGTGCGCAATCAGCTAGCGCATGGCCGGCTGGAAGTAGTTGTTGCGCACCACCCAGCAGGCGATGCCGCTGGCCCCGGCGGCGATGCCACCCTTGTCGAGCACCAGCACGTCCTTGCCGCCGCCCTGGCCGCGCGCCTCCAGCGCCTCAGCCAGATGCAGGGCGGTCGAAAGGCCGTGGATGCCGGCGCCAATGATCACGTAGCGGCTGCTGTCGGGAAACGCCATGGGACTCCTCCAAGGGGCATATTTCCAGGCAGCCTAAGGCGTTCCGCGGCGCCGGGGCGGACAATCGGCGAGATCGATTGCCCTTCATCGCCCAGCACGATGGAGCGGAAAATCAGAGGATCGGAGGTCGTTTTGGCGCTAGGATCGTCACAAAGGAGCCCGCCATGACCCAGATCGCCATCCTCACCCTGCCCGGATTCAACGAACTCGACAGTTTCGTTGCTCTACCCATCCTGAACCGGGCCGAGGGCGTCACCGCCTTCCTGGCCGGCCCGGAGCGCGAGGCCGTTTCCATGAACGGCGTGGCGGTCCGTATCGGCGGGACGATGGAGCAGATCGCCGAGGCCGACGCGGTGATCGTCGGCAGCGGCAAGCGCACGCGGGACTTCGCCGCCGACGCGGACTTCCTCGCCAGCCTGAGGCTGGACCCGGCGCGCCAGCTCGTGGCCTCCCAATGCTCCGGTGCGCTGATCCTGGCGAAGCTCGGCCTGCTCGACGGCGTGCCGGTGTGCACCGACAACATGACCCGTCCCTGGATCGAGGACCTGGGCCTCGCCGTGACCGGAGAATCGCTGTCGGTCTCCGGCAAGGTCGCCAGCGCCGGCGGCTGCCTGGCGTCCCAGTACCTCGCCACCTGGCTGCTGCTGCGCCTCGCCGGCGAGGCTGAGACCCGCCGCGCCCTCGCCTACGTGGTCCCGGTCGGCGAGGAAGCGGACTATACGGAGAGACTTATCGCGGCAGCGACGGCGGCGGACCCGACGATCCACGCCGATACCGTCCGGGCTCGTGCGGGCTGACCCGCGGGAGCCATTGGCGTCAGCGGCTGGCATGGCTCCCGGCAACAAGTGCCGGGATGACAGCGGCGTGTGACCCTGGGGACAAGGGTATCCCTCCCTCCATCACCCCAGCCGATCCGCTGGATTGAATAATCCGATACTGCCGGCTTGGCCTGGACCCGGGCGGGGCGCTGCGCCCTAATGGCGGCGGACTTCAGTTTCGGGAACCCCTTTGCATGGCGCGTTATTCGGTCTTTTCACTGCTCGGCAATGCGCTGACAGGCAACAGAAAGTGGGAGCGCGTGTGGCGCTCGCCGGCGCCCAAGCCGGCCTACGATGTGATCGTCATCGGCGGCGGCGGGCATGGCTTGGCCACCGCCTACTATCTGGCGAAGAACCACGGCATCACCAACGTCGCGGTGCTGGAAAAGGGCTGGCTGGGCGGCGGCAACATCGGGCGCAACACCACGATCGTACGCTCCAACTACATGCTGCCGGCCAACGCCCATTTCTACGAGCACTCCATGAAGCTGTGGGAGGGTCTCTCCCGGGACCTGAACTACAACGTCATGTTCTCCCAGCGCGGCGTGCTGAACCTGGCCCACACGCCCAGCCAGATGGACGCCTACGCCCGGCGCGGCAATTCCATGCGCCTGCACGGCATCGATGCCGAGCTGCTGGACCGCGACCAGGTGGCCAAGTACGCGCCGGGCATCGACATGTCGCAGAACACGCGCTTTCCCGTCGCCGGCGGCCTGCTGCAGCCGCGCGCCGGCACCGCGCGCCACGATGCGGTGGCCGGGGGCTATGCCTACGGCGCCGACCGCCAGGGCGTCGACCTGATCGAGAACTGCGAGGTCACCGGCTTCATCCGAGAGAACGGCGCCATCGTCGGCGTCGAGACCTCGCGCGGGACGATCCGCGCCGGCAAGGTGGGCGTCGCGGTGGCCGGCAACACCTCGGTGGTGCTGCAGAAAGCCGGCTTGAGCAACATCCCCATCGAGAGCCACGTGCTGCAGGCCTTCGTGTCCGAATCCCTGAAGCCGCTGATCGACGGCGTGGTGACCTACGGCGCCGGGCACCTCTATGTCTCCCAGTCCGACAAGGGCAGTCTGGTCTTCGGCGGCGACATCGACGGCTACAACTCCTATGCCCAGCGCGGCAACCTGCCGATCGTGAAGCACGTTGCCGCCGCGGCCGTCACGCTGTTCCCCAACCTCGCGCGGCTGCGCCTGCTGCGTTCCTGGGGCGGCATCATGGACATGTCGATGGACGGCAGCCCGATCATCTGCAAAGGGCCGATGCCCGGCCTCTACATCAACGCCGGCTGGTGCTACGGCGGCTTCAAGGCCACCCCGGCCTCGGGCTGGTGCTTCGCCTCAACCATCGCCAACGATGCGCCCCACGAGCTGAATGCCGCCTTCACCCTGGAGCGCTTCGCCCAGGGCCGCGTCATCGATGAGCGCGGCGCCGGCCCGCGTCCCGAGCTGCACTAGAAGGCCACCACCCATGCTGATCCCCTGCCCCCACTGCGGCCCACGCGAGCTCGGCGAATTCACTTACGGCGGCGACGCCACCAAGGACCGCCCCGATCCCGACCGCGCCACGGCGGAAGACTGGAACGACTACGTCTTCCACCGCGACAACCCGCGCGGCCGCCATGCGGAGTACTGGCACCACGGCCAGGGCTGCCGCCTGTGGCTGAAAGTGACGCGCGACACCGTGACCCACAAGATCGAGGGCGCCGAAACCGTCGGGCCCGCCAAGCGCGAAGGAACCCCGTCATGAGCGGCTACCGCCTTTCCCCGAACGCGCCGGGCGGCAGCCAGATCGACCGCTCGAAGCCGCTGGACTTCACCTTCGACGGCGAGGCCTACGAGGGCTTCGCCGGCGACACCCTGGCCTCGGCCCTGCTGGCCAGCAGCGTCGATCTCTATGGGCGCAGCTTCAAGTACCATCGCCCGCGCGGCCTGCTGTCGGCGGGCGTCGAAGAACCCAATGCCCTGGTCACTCTGGGCAGCGGCGCGCGGTCGGAGCCCAACACCCGGGCGACGGTGGTCGAGCTTTTCGATGGGCTCGAAGCAAAGAGCCAGAACCGCTGGCCCTCGCTGGGCTTCGACGTCATGGCGGTGAACGGCCTGGCCGGCCCGATCCTCTCGGCCGGCTTCTACTACAAGACCTTCATGGGGCCAACGGCCAAGGCGTGGATGTTCTACGAGCACTTCATCCGCAAAGCGGCCGGTCTCGGCGCCGGCACCAAGCTGCCCGACCCGGACCGCTACGAGGAGATGAACGCCTTCTGCGATGTGCTGGTGGTGGGCTCCGGCCCCGCCGGGCTGATGGCCGCCCTGACCGCTGCCGGCAGCGGCGCCCGCGTCGTGCTGGCCGACGAGCAGGCCGCGCTCGGCGGGAACCTGCGGGGCAGCGGGCTCAGCCATGACCTTCTGGCCAAGCTGTCGGCCCACGACGGCGTCACCCTGCTGCCGCGCACCACGGTCTACGGCTACTACGACGACAACACCCTGGGCGCCGTCGAGCGTGTTGCCGACCACCTGCCCGTCCCGGCGGAGGGTCAGCCGCGCGAACGCCACTGGACGATCCGCGCCCGCGAAGTGGTGCTGGCAACGGGCGCCATCGAACGCCCCATCGTGTTCGGCGACAACGACAAGCCGGGGGTCATGCTGGCCGATGCCGGGCGGCTGTACGTGGAGCGCCACGGCGTCGCGCCCGGCCGCCAGGTGGCGCTTTTCACCAATAACGACGGCGCCTACCGCAGCGTCGCGGCGCTCGCCGCCGCCGGGATCTCCATCGCCGCCATCGTCGACGCAAGGGCGCAGATCAGCCCAGCCGCGCGCAGCATCGCCGACGCCGCCGGCGCCGAGCTGCTGCTGGGCCAGGCGGTCACCCGTGCGCTGGGCGGCCAGCAACTCAGCGGCATCGCGGTGGCGACCTACGCTGCTGCCGCGGGGACCAGCGTCGGTACGGCGCGCACCATTGCGGCCGACTGCCTGTTGGTCAGCGGCGGCTGGACCCCCACCATCCACCTGGCGAGCCAGGCCGGCGGCACGGCGCGCTGGGACGAGACCCTCACCGCCTTCCTGCCCGGCGCGGCGCACCAGCCCTGGCGTGCGGCCGGCGCCTGCAACGGATCGCTCGGCACCGCGGCCAGCCTTGCCGAAGGCGCTCAGGCCGGCGCCGAGGCGGCTCGGGCCTGCGGTTTTGCCTCCAGTCCCGTTTCGCTGCCCGCGGCCACCGACGAGCCGCTGGCCGACGCGCCCTTACCGGTGTGGGACGCCCGGCCGAAGGGCGGCAAAGGCAAGGCTTTCGTCGACCTGCAGCACGACGTGACCGCCTCGGACGTCGCCCTCGCCCACCGCGAAGGCTTCCGCTCGGTCGAGCACCTGAAGCGCTACACGACCCTGGGCATGGCCACCGACCAGGGCAAGACCTCCAACATCATCGGCCTCGCCCTCATGGCCCGCGAGCGCCAACTCTCCATTCCCGAGGTCGGCACCACCCGCTTCCGCCCGCCCTATACCCCCGTCAGCCTCGGTGCCCTGGCCGGTCAGGCGCGTGGCGGCCACTTCCGCCCGACGCGGCGCACGGCCCTGCACGATTGGCATATCGCCAACGGCGCCGAGATGGTCGAGGCCGGCCTGTGGCTGCGCCCGCGCATCTACCGCCAGGGCAACGAGACGGTCGAGCAGGCCTACGTGCGCGAAGCGCGCCAGGTCCGCGAGAGTGTCGGCATGGTCGATGTATCGACACTCGGCAAGATCGACGTGCAGGGCCCCGACGCCTCCGAGTTCCTCAACCGGGTCTATTCCAACGGCTTCCTGAAGCTGCCCGAGGGCAAGGCACGCTATGGCCTGATGCTGCGCGAGGACGGCTTCCTGTGGGACGACGGCACCACCTGGCGGCTCAGCGAGACGCAGTTCCTCATGACCACCACCACGGCCAACGCGGCACCGGTGCTGTCGCAGCTGGAATTTCTGCTGGCGGCGGTGTGGCCGGAGATGAAGGTCGCCGTCACCTCGGTAACGGAACAGTGGGCGGGCATGGCGGTTTCCGGTCCGAAGAGCCGGGAAGTGCTGGCCGCCGCACTCGACGGCATCGACATGTCGAACGAGGCGCTGCCCTTCATGGGCGTGCGCAAGGGTCACCTGAATGGAGTCCCGGTGCTGGTCGCCCGGCTCTCCTTCTCGGGCGAGCTGGCCTACGAAGTCTACTGCGGCGCCCATCACGGTGAATCCGTGTGGACGCGCATTCTGGAAGCCGGCAAGCCCTTCGGCATGATCCCTTACGGCGTCGAGGCGCTGGGGACTCTGCGCATCGAGAAGGGCCACGTCGCCGGACCGGAACTGGACGGCCGCACCACCGCCGAAGACCTCGGTCTCGCCAGCATGGTCTCCACCAAAAAGCCCTTCATCGGCTCCAGCATGTATCAGCGTGAGGGCCTCACCGATCCGGCACGGCTGAAGCTGGTCGGCTTCGTCTCGGCCAAGGGCGACAAAATCCGCCCCGGCGCGCATCTGGTCTCAGCAGGCGATACGGCGAGTCCGCCCAAGAGCCTGGGCCACATCACCTCCACCACCTACAGCCCGGCGCTGGAAAAATACATCGCCCTCGGCCTGCTGGAAGACGGGCCCAACCGCATCGGCGAGACCCTGGTGGCCACCTATCCCCTGAAGAACATCGATGTCGAGGTCGAGGTGGTGTCTTCCCACTTCTTCGATCCCGACGGGAGCCGCATGCATGTCTGACGCGATCTCTCCTCTACGGGGCCACAACGAGGCCCGTGTGGTCCGCCGCGCCTCCGACGAGCCCGGCGTGACCCTCACCGAGCGCAAGCTGGTCTCCCTGGTGCAGGTGGCGGCCTGGCCCGACACCGCCGAGGCGGTCGAGGGCATCGTCGCCTCGCTCACCGGCTGCGCACCGCCGCAGCGGCCCTCCGGGTCCAGTGGCGACGCCGAGGGCGCCATCCTGGCCCTCGCGCCCGGACGCCTGCTGGTCGAAAGCCGCGATCCACGCCTGGCCCAGCAACTGGCCGGGCAGATCGGGCCGGATCTGGGGGCCGTCACCGACCTCGGCCATGCCCGCGTCGCCATCCGCGTCTCCGGCCCCAAGGCAGCCTGGGTCCTGGCCAAGGGCCTCGCCCTGGACCTGCATCCCAGCGCCTTCCCGCCGCTGAAGGTCGCCCAGTCGGCGATCCATGAGGTCGGCGTGGTGGTGCGCCGGCTCTCGCCCGACACGCTGGGGGACGGCAAGCTGGGGAGCGACAGCTTCGACCTTTATGTCTACCGGGGCTTCGCGCTATCGTTCTGGGATTGGCTGACCGAGGCGGCGGCGGAGACCGGTTACCGCGTCGACCCGCCCGGCAGCGCGTAAGGCCGCTCCGGCGGCCTGCCAACCCGGGACCGCTGGAAGTTCATGGACCTGCCGCAGAGTTTCGATCTGAAGGCGCTGCGCGTCTTCGTCATGGTGGCGGAGGCCGGCGGCATGACCTCTGCGGCCAAGCAACTGGGCCTGACCCAGTCCAGCGTCTCGCAGATCGTCAGCAACCTGGAAGAAGCCCTGGGCAGCGACCTCTTCGACCGCTCGGTCCGTCCGCTGGCGCTGACCGCCGCCGGCACCACCCTGTACGAGCGCGGCCGAATCATCCTGGCCGAGGCCGGCGACCTGTACCGGGGCCTGCGCGATCGCGACCTGCGCCAGCTTTCCAGCCTGACCCTGGCGATGGCCGAGAGCCTCGCCAACACCGTCGGGCCGTTGCTGGTCGCCGAGCAGCGCGCCTTGGCCAAGCGCTGGCGCATCTGGGCCGGCATTTCGCCCGACAACCATGCCGCCCTGCTGAACCACACGGTCGACGCGGTGGTCACCACCACCGACGAACTGGACGGCGTCGAGGGGCTGGAGAGCCACGCCATCCTGACCGAGCCCTTCGTGCTGGTGTTCCCGGCCGGCTACGACGGCCCCAGCGAGCCGCTGGAGGCGCTCTCCGCCATGCCCTTCGTGCGCTACTCGCTGCGCTCGGCCATCGGCCGTCAGATCGAGGGGCAGTTGAACCGCCTTCGGCTCAACGTGCCGATCGAGGTCGAGTTCGATACCGCCAGCAGCCAGCTCTCGGCCGTCGCCGACGGCATGGGCTGGAGCCTGTCGACGCCGCTGTGCCTGCTGCAGGAGATCCGCCAGATCGACCGCCTGCGGGTCGAGCCGCTGAAGCGGGGCCGCTTCTCGCGGCCGATCTCCCTGGTGGCCCGGCGCGGCGACCTGGGCAGCACGCCGGAGGTGCTGGCCGCCGCCGTGCGCGACATCCTGAAGCGCCGCCAGCTGCCGGCGCTATTCGCCGCCCTGCCCTGGCTGGCCGGGCTGATCGCCTGGCCCGAAGAGACCCGGCCGCCGCTGCGCCGCATCGAAGGCGGCCAATAACCGGCGGCAAAGGGGCTGTGCGCCGTCATCCCGGTCGACAAGCCCGTGGGACTGGCCTAAAAAGGATGTTGGTCCGGTACCCGTAATGGACACCGACTTCAGCCATCATCGATCTGCCCGGCCTTCCGGCACCAACGCCCCGTTAACACCCAGCGGCTAAGCTGTCGTTGACGGGCTCGCACCGGGGAGCCGCGGACAGCACCTTACCGATCCCAGAGCATCAGGGCCGATCCTGCCCCATGGAAATCTATCTTCCCATCGCCGGCATCTCCGAGAACCTCTTTCTCATCCTCGGTCTCGGAGGGCTGGTCGGCATGCTCTCGGGCATGTTCGGGGTGGGGGGCGGCTTCCTGCTGACGCCGCTGCTGATGCAGATCGGAATCCCGCCGCCCATCGCGGTCGCCTCGGCCGCCAACCAGGTGGTCGGCGCCAGCGTGTCGGGCTGCCTCGCCCACTGGCAGCGGCGCAACGTCGACCTGAAAATGGGCCTGATCCTGCTGGGCGGCGGCTTCGCCGGCTCGACCATCGGCATCTGGGTCTTCCGCCTGCTGCGCGCACAGGGCCAGATCGAACTGACCATCTCGCTGTGCTACGTCATCCTGCTGGGCGCGCTGGGCAGCCTGATGCTGGTCGATGCCCTGCGCATGTACTATCGCCAGCGCAAGACAGGCTCCAGCAGCACGGGCCGCGGCGCCCACCGCCGCACCTGGATTCACCGGCTGCCCTTGAAAATGCGGTTCCGCCGCTCGCGGCTGTACATCAGCGCCCTGGTGCCCGCCGGTGTCGGCTTCCTGGTCGGCTTCCTCTCCGCCATCATGGGCGTCGGCGGCGGCTTCGTCATGGTGCCGGCGATGATCTACCTGATCGGCATGCCGACCGGCGTCGTGGTCGGCACCTCGCTGTTCCAGATCACCTTCGTCAGTGCCAACGTCACCATCCTGCAGGCGGCCTCCAACCAGACGGTCGACGTCGTGCTGGCGATCCTGCTGCTGGTAGGGGGCACCATCGGCGCCCAGATCGGCGCGCGCGTCGGCGCCCGGTTGCGCACCGAGCAACTGCGCATCCTGCTGGCGCTGATGGTTCTGGCGATGAGCGTCGATGTCGCGCTCGACCTGGCGGTGACCCCTGAGGATCTCTATTCGATCACTTCGGCCACGCCGTAAGACCGGTCCCTGTCGCCGACGGCCGCATCGGCGGCTCCCTCGCCGGCACGGCGCCAGCCGGCAAGACGCGCGGCTTCGTCGCTGCAGAACGACTGCGTGACCTTGGCCGGATCGGCTTCCAGCGCCGGATAGCCGTCGTCGGTCGGAACGTAATAGAGCCGCTCCCCCGCTGCCGACACCACCGCTTTGACAGGACACGAGCCCGCCCCGACGCCGGCCCCGACGCCCCCCTTGCCGGCGGCCTCCGCAGCGGCCTCATCGGGCAGCCGCTGGCCGGCCCGCCATTCGGACGGCAGCACGAATTCGCTGTGCCAGAGGCCGAGCGACGCCGATCGCGCCGTTGCCTCGGCATCGCGGTAGCCTTCGGTCGTTTCCGGGGTGGCCACCACGTAGCCGCTCCTCAGCAGGAACCCGGCGACATCCACGGTGCCCGCCCGGCAGACCTGGACCCGCGGCCCGCTCTCCGCTCCGCTCACCCCCGCCATCGCACCCGGCGCCGCGCCGCAGAGCACGGCGGCGTGCTCCTTCTGAATCAGCTGGTGCAGCTCGAAGGCGGCATCCAGGCCGCAGTGGAACCACTGTCCATCGTGAAAACACTGCTGGCCCAGTTCCGGCGCGTCGATGCCGTAGAGCTGAATGACCGTGCCGCCCAGCTGCAAGGTATCGCCGTCGATAACCACAGCCTCCGGCTGTTGGCCTGTCGCCGGCTCCGGGCGTGGCGGACCGGCGCGGTCGCCGGCAACCACGGCGACCACGACAACCAGCCCCACGGCGGCCAGAATCGGAAAGAAGCGGCCAAGAGATTTAGGCATCGTTCCTCATAAATATTCTGGCATGAACGTCTCGGATTGAAGCGTGGCGCCGCCCTTTGATATGGCGGCAGGGGCAGCGTCTACAAGCCCGTCCGCAGGCGGTCCAGTTCGTTGAGCAGACCGAGGGTCGAGGCGTCGCGGCCTTCCGCCGGCCGCTTCCCCTTCAGCATCGGAAGTATTTCGCCGGCAAGCTGCTTGCCCAGCTCGACGCCCCACTGGTCGAAGGAGTTGATGCCCCAGATGCGGCCCTGGACGAAGACCTTGTGCTCGTAGAGGGCGATGAGGCGGCCGAGGGTGCGCGGGCAGAGCCGCTTGTAGAGCAACGTGTTGCTGGGCCGGTTGCCGGGGAACACCTTGTGCGGCACCAGCGCCTCGACGGCTGCGTCGTCCAGGCCGGCGGCGGCCAGGTCCGCCCGTGCCTCCTCCGCCGTCTTGCCGCGCATCAGTGCCTCCGACTGGGCGAGGCAGTTGGCGATCAACTGAACGTGGTGGTCGCCCAGGCGCTCCTGCGCCTCGGCCGCCACCAGGAAATCGCAGGGCACCACGTCGGTGCCCTGGTGCAGCAACTGATAGAAGGCGTGCTGGCCGTTGGTGCCCGGTTCGCCCCACACCACCGGCCCGGTCGCCTCGGCCACCGGGTGACCGGTCAGGGTGACGCGCTTGCCGTTGGATTCCATGTCGAGCTGCTGCAGGTAGGCCGTGAAGCGTTCCAGACGCTGGTCGTAGGGCAGCACCGCGTGGCTGCCGAAGCCCCAGACGTCGCGGTACCACACGCCCATGAGGCCCAGGATCACCGGCAGGTTGGCGGCCAGCGGGGCGTTGCGGAAATGCTCGTCCATCTCGTAGGCGCCCTGCAGGAACTCGCCGAAGCGCGCCGGCCCGATGGCGATCATCACCGGCAGGCCGATGGCCGACCATACCGAATAGCGTCCGCCGACCCAGTCCCAGAAACCGAAGATACGCGATTCCGAGATGCCGAAAGCGGCGACCTTGTTCAGGTTGGTGGAGATGGCGGCGAAGTGGTCGCCGACCGCTTCCTCGCCCAGGGCCGCGACCAGCCAGTCCCGTGCCGAGTGGGCGTTGGTCATGGTCTCCAGGGTGGTGAAGGTCTTGGAGGCGACGAGGAACAGGGTCTGGCGCGGATCGAGCCCCGCGAGGGTGTCGCTCAGGTGCGCGCCATCGACGTTGGAGACGAAGTGGCAGCGCAGGTCCGCGCGGCCGTAAGGCGACAGCGCGCGGGTCACCATCGCCGGGCCGAGATCGGAACCGCCGATGCCGATGTTCACCACGTCGGTGAAACGCTCGCCGGTGGCGCCGCCGATGGCGCCCTCACGCACGCCCTCGGCGAAGGTCGCCATGGCGTCCAGCACCTCGCGCACGTCGCCCATCACGTCGCGGCCGTCGACCAGCACCGGCCGATCGGCGCGGTTGCGCAGCGCCGTGTGCAGCACCGCCCGTCCCTCGGTCACGTTGATCTTCTCGCCGCCGAACATCGCCGCGCGGGCGCCCTCGACATCGGCGGCACGCGCCAGCGCGAGCAGCTTATCCAAGGTCTCCGGCAGAATGAGATTCTTCGAATAGTCGAGCAGGAGGTCGTCGAGCCGCAGGGAGAAGCGCTCGAAGCGGCCCGGGTCCTCGGCGAAGAGCTCGCGCAGGCGGCGCCCCTTCATCTGCCAGTGGTGGGCACGCAGATCCTCGAAGGCCTTCTCAACGGCTGCCGTCATTGTGTTCTCTATCCTCAGGCTGTGAGTCCGGCGGCATCGCGCGCCAGGTCTTCGATGGCGCCCCAGTCGCCGTCGGCGACCTTGTCGGCCGGCGCCACCCAGGAACCGCCGACGCAGACCACGTTGGGCAGCGCCAGGTACGATCCGGCACTGGCGCGCGAGATGCCGCCGGTGGGGCAGAAGCGGATGCCGGCCAGCGGCTGCGACAGCGCCTTCAGGTAGGCGGTGCCGCCGGCGGGTTCGGCGGGAAAGAACTTCTGGAAGGCATAGCCCTGCTCCAGCAGCGTCATCGCCTCGGAGGCCGTCGCCGCGCCGGGCAGCAGCGGCACCGGGCAGCGGGCGACCGCGCTGAGCAGATCGCGCGAGGCGCCGGGCGACACCATGAAGCGGCAGCCCGCCTGCAGCGCATCATCCACCTGTGCCGCCGTCAGCACCGTGCCGGCGCCCACCACGGCACCCTCCACCTCGGCGGCGATGGCGCGGATCGATTCCAGCGCCGCCTCGGTGCGGAAAGTGACCTCGATGGCCTTCAAGCCACCGGCGACCAGCGCGCGGGCCAGGGGCACCGCCGCCGCGACGTTGTCGACCACCAGCACCGGCACCACCGGCGCCAGCGCGAGGATCTCTTCGATCCCCTGTTGTTGTCCTGTCACGAAGTTCCTCCAAAAACGGCAGCACCCTGGTCGGCCGGCCCCGCCGCCGCCCGGAAGGCCGCAAACAACTCCCGCCCCATGCCATAGTGGCTGGACGAGAGATCCTCTGTCACCGCCTCGCGTGCCGCCCACTCGGCATCGGGCACCTTGGCGGTCAGCGTCCCGGCGACCGCATCCAGGCGCACGATATCGCCGTCGCGCAGCTTGGCGATCGGCCCGCCGGACACCGCCTCCGGCGTCACGTGGATCGCCGCCGGCACCTTGCCCGAGGCGCCGGCCATGCGCCCGTCGGTGACCAGCGCCACCTTGAAGCCGCGGTCCTGCAGCACGCCCAGCGGCGGCGTCAGCTTGTGCAGCTCCGGCATGCCGATGGCCTTCGGGCCCTGGAAGCGCACCACGGCGACGAAGTCCTTCTCCAGTTCGCCGGCCTTGAAGGCGGCCATGAGGGCGTCCTGGGAATGGAAGATCACCGCCGGCGCCTCGATCACCTGGCGTTCCGGCTTCACCGCCGAGATCTTGATGACGCCGCGCCCGAGATTGCCGTTCAGCATCTTCAGGCCGCCATTGGGCGAAAAAGCCTGCGACAGCGGCGCCAGCACCTTCTCGTCGTGACTCTTCTTCGCCGCCGGCTGCCACACCACCGCGCCGTCCTGGGTGAGCTTCGGTTCCTGGCGGTAGTTGTCGAGCCCCTGGCCCCAGACCGTCATGACATCGCCGTGCAGCAACCCGGCATCGAGCAGTTCGGAAATCAGGTAGCCCATGCCGCCGGCGGCGTGGAAATGGTTCACGTCGGCCAGACCGTTGGGATAGATGCGCGCCAGCAGCGGCACCACGTCCGACAGGTCGGAGATGTCGTCCCAGGTCAGCGTGATTCCGGCCGCCGCGGCCATCGCCACCAGATGCAGGGTGTGGTTGGTCGACCCGCCGGTCGCGTGCAGCCCGACCACGCCGTTGACCACCGCGCGCTCGTCGATCATCTCGCCGACGGGCGTGTAGGCATTGCCCAGCGCGGTGATCGCCAGCGCGCGCTTGGCCGCCTCCGCCGTCAGGGCGTCGCGCAGCGGCGTGTTGGGATTGACGAAGGAGGCACCCGGCAGGTGCAGGCCCATGATCTCCATCAGCATCTGGTTTGAGTTGGCGGTGCCATAGAAGGTGCAGGTACCGGGGCCATGATAGGACTGCGATTCCGCCTCCAGCAGTTCGTCGCGGCCGACCTTGCCTTCGGCATAGAGCTGGCGGATGCGCGCCTTCTCGTCGTTGGGCATGCCCGAGGGCATCGGCCCGGCCGGGATAAACACCGCCGGCAGATGGCCGAAGGTCAGTGCGGCGATCACCAGGCCCGGGACGATCTTGTCGCAGACGCCCAGGAAGACCGCCGCATCGAACATGTTGTGCGACAACCCGACCGCCGCCGCCATGGCGATGACGTCGCGCGAGAACAATGACAGCTCCATGCCCGGCTGGCCCTGGGTCACACCGTCGCACATGGCGGGCACCCCGCCGGCGACCTGCGCCACACCGCCGGCATCGCGCGCCGCCTGCTTGATCAGATCGGGAAAACGCTCCAGCGGCTGCTGCGCCGACAGCATATCGTTGTAGGCGGTGATGATGCCGAGATTGGGCACCGCGGCGCCCTTCAGCGCCTGCTTGTCGCTCAGGCCGCAGGCGGCGAAGCCGTGCGCCAGGTTGCCACAGGACAGGGTCGAGCGATGCGGCCCCTGGTCCGCCGCGCGGCGGATGCGGTCGAGATAAGCCTGCCGCGAGTCGCGGCTGCGCTCACGCAGCCGCTCGGTCACGGCGCCGATGCGGTCATGCAGGGTCATTACTCTCTCCTCATTGTCCGCCGTCAGGCGGGGTGCCGCCTTAGGGGCACCAGAACACTTCGGGACGGCAGGCGGCGCTGCGCAGCACCGCGCGGATGGGCATGGCCTCCACCGGGCCGGCGCCCAGCGCCGCGGCCAGCGCCGCGGCCTTCTCCGCCCCCTCGATGTGAACATAGACCGCGCGGGCCGCCACGATGAGGGGCAAAGTCAGGGTGATGCGCGGCTCGCCGGCGCCGGGCGCGCGCATCGGCAGCACTGGCAGCCCGCCGGCTGGGTCCAGCGCCTCGGCGAGGCGGTCGCCGCCGGGAAAGAACGACGCCGTGTGGCCGTCGGTTCCCATGCCGAGCACCACCACGTCCAGCGGCAGCGCCAACTCGTCAACGCGCCGGCCGACCTCGGCCAGACCGTCCTCCGGGCTCGCCGCCGTCGTCACCAGGCCGACCAGACGCGCGGCGGCGGCCGGCCCCTGCAGCAGATGGCGGCGCAGCAGCGCCTCGTTGGAGCGCTCGTCGTCGACCGGCACCCAGCGCTCGTCAACCAGGGTCACCGTCACCCGCGCCCAGTCGAGCGGCTGCGCCGCGAGGGCAGCGAAAAAGAGCTCCGGCGTGCGGCCGCCGGAGACCGCCAGCGTGGCGCGGCTCCGTGCATCAATCGCCTCCCGAAGCTGCGCCGCGACCGTTTCGGCCAGGGCCGCCGCGAGCGTCGCGGCGTCGGCAAAGTCGTGGCGCGGGAGCAAGGCTGCGGGGCCAGCGGCCCCCATCAATCCAGGTCCTCGTACCAGGTCCGCCCGTCACGCTCGATGAGGGCGACCGAGGCGCTCGGGCCCCAGGTGCCGGAGGTGTAGGGCTTGGGCGCGTCGCCCTTGCCGCGCCAGGCGGCGAGGATGGGATCGACCCAGCGCCAGGCGGCGTCGACCTCGTCGCGGCGCATGAACAGCGTCGGGTTGCCGCGCACCACGTCCATCAGCAGGCGCTCGTAGGCATCCGGGTTCCGCCCGCCGAAGGCCTGGGCGAAGCTCATGTCCAGCGGCACGTGTTTCAGGCGCAGGCCACCCGGCCCCGGGTCCTTGATCATGATCCACAGCTTCACGCCTTCGTCCGGCTGCAGGCGGATCACCAGGCGGTTGGCCACCACGCCGCCGGCATCCTCGCCGAAGATGGAATGGGGGATCGGCTCGAAGGCGACGACGATCTCGGACACCCGGCTGGCCAGGCGCTTGCCGGTACGCAGGTAGAACGGCACGCCGGCCCAGCGCCAGTTGGCGATCTCCGCCTTCACCGAGACGAAGGTCTCGGTCAGGGAGCCGTTGCCGATCTCCTCGGCGTAGGCGTTGACGGCGCCGCCGGCCGAGGCGCCGGCGGCATACTGGCCGCGCACGGTCAGGCGCTCGACGTTGTTGGCGTCGATGGGTGTCAACGCCTTCAGCACCTTCAGCTTTTCGTCGCGCACCGCATCGGCGTCCATCGAGGTCGGCGGTTCCATGGCCACCAGACAGAGCAGCTGCAGGATGTGATTCTGCACCATGTCGCGCAGCGCGCCGGCGGTGTCGTAGTAGCCCGCACGGCCTTCGACGCCGATGTCCTCGGCCACGGTGATCTGGACGTGGTCGATGTGGGCGCTGTTCCACAGCGGCTCGAACAGGGCGTTGGCAAAGCGCAGCGCCATCAGGTTCTGCACCGTCTCCTTACCCAGATAGTGATCGATGCGGTAGATGTCGTGCTCGTCGAACACCGTCCCGACCGCGTCGTTTACCGCCTGGGCGGTCTTCAGGTCCTTGCCGATCGGCTTTTCGATCCCCACGCGGGACTGGCGCGTGTTGAGCCCGTGGCGCTGGATGCCCTGGCAGATCGGCCCGAAGAGCTCCGGATTGACCGCCAGGTAAAACACCCGGATGAAGGCGTCGGCATTGCCCAGCCGCTCCTTCAAGGCGCTCCAGCCGTCCTCGCCGGCGCCGTCGACGGCGACATAGCTGAGACGGTCGATAAAGTGATCGACGCAGGCCGCGTCGCGCTCGTCCACCGGGACGTAGTGCTCGATGGCCTCGCGGGCGGCCTTTTTGAAGTCGTCGTCGGACATCGCCCGGCGCGACACGGCGATGACGCGGCTGGGACCGACGATCTGCCCGGCCCGGTCGCGCTGGAACAGCGCCGGCAGCAGCTTGCGGTACGACAGATCGCCGGTGCCGCCGAAAACGATCAGCTCGAAGGGATCGACGGGAATGGTCTGTGCGGTCAACGGCGATTACCCCGCTAAGATACGGTCACAAAATCGATTTTAGGCCCGGGCCGATAGGGTACCGGCGAATCCGGCATCCGGGTCCAGGGCATTATCTTATCCGCGAACAATAAATCAATCTTGTTGACTAACCGGCCCATTCATAGCCGATGAGCCCCCCTCTTGCCAAGCCCCTTCTCGCACCCGCAAAAAAGGGGCCGCGCCCTTCAGGCATTGACCGGTCGCGTGCCGGCCCCATGTCTGAAACAGAGTTTACGCTGGTTCCGGCAACCGGGAGGGCACACCGTGACCCAACTCTGTCCTGCGATCCGATCGGCAGTTTTGCCCGGAAAGAGCATCCTCCGCGCCCCAGGCCACATCCTTGGCCGCACCCCTGGCCGCCCCCTTGGCCGCAGGGCCGGCTACGCGGTCCTGCTGCTTTTCCTCGCCGCGCTGCCGGCCACGGCCGCCGACGACGTCCAGCAGTCGCAGCAGGCGGATTTCCGGCTGGTCACCCTGGCGCGCGGCCTGGACCACCCCTGGGGCATGGCCTTCCTGCCGGATGAGGGTCCCGGAGGCGGCGGCATCCTGATCACCGAGCGCAGCGGCGCGTTGCGCCTCTACCAGAACGGCGCGCTGCAGCGCGCGGCGGTCGACGGCGTTCCCCGGGTCGCGGCGCGCGGCCAGGGTGGCCTGCTGGACATCGCCCTGCACCCGGGCTTTATCGACAACGGGCTGATCTATCTCTCCTACGCCGGTGGGGCGGGCAACGAGGCCGGCACCGAGGTAGCCCGCGCCCGCTTCGACGGCAGCGCCCTCCAGGATCTCGAGGTGATCTTCCGGGCCCGGCCGAAAACGCCCGGCGCCGCGCACTACGGCGGCCGCCTCGCCTTCGCCCCCGACGGTACGCTCTATGTCAGCCTGGGGGACCGCCGCACCTACATGGCCGAGGCGCAGAGAACGACCTCGCACCTGGGCGGCATCATGCGCCTGAACGACGACGGCAGCGTGCCGGACGACAATCCCTTCGTGGGGCATGCCGACGCCCTGCCGGAGATCTTCAGCTACGGCCACCGCAACGTCCAGGGCATGGCGGTGCATCCCGAAACCGGCGCTGTCTGGGCGCACGAGCATGGACCGCGCGGCGGCGACGAAGTGAACATCCTGAAGGCCGGCGCCAACTACGGCTGGCCGGCGATCACCTACGGCATCGACTACTCCGGCACCGTCATTTCCGACAAGACTGAGGCGCCGGGCATGGAACAGCCGGTGGTCTACTGGGTGCCCTCCATCGCGCCCAGCGGCATGGCCTTCTACGACGGCGATGCGTTCCCGGAATGGAAAGGCGACCTCTTCGTCGGCGCCCTGGCCGGGCGCCACCTGCGGCGCCTGGAACTGGACGGCAACACGGTGACGGAGCAGGAGCAGTTGCTGACCGATCTCAGCGACCGCATCCGCGACGTTCGCGCCGGGCCGGACGGCGCTCTCTACCTCCTCACCGACAGCCCGCGCGGCAGCCTGCTGCGCCTGGAACCGGTCGGCGGCTAGGGTACCCCTGGGGCGGGCGCCTCAGCGGGGGCCTACAGCCATAAGGCGAATAACCCCCGCGGGATTCTTGACCTTTCCCTTACTTTCCCCGCCTAAACTCCTCGCCTGAAAATTGATTTGAACCTCTTCTCATTGTCCCACGACACATGGGTCGAGGCGGAAATGGACCAGCCATCCCGCCAGTTCGCCAAATCTGTGGGAGTATCCTTATGTTCGCCACCAAAACCCTTGCCCAGGGGGCCACGGCCCTCGGCATCGCCCTCACCGCGCTCTCCGCGCCGGCCTCCGCCGACGACCAGGATTGGCACTACGTCAAGGACATGGTGCTGGTCAGCAACACGACCCCGGAGATCGTCGTCAAGAACACGGCCGCCAACCATCAGCTGAACAGCGTGGACCTGGGCATCCAGGGCAGCACCATCGCGGTCTCCGTCGGCGGCGCCGTCGAGTGCCTGGGCACCACCTCCGAGAATGCGTTCAAGCGCCATGGCGCTTTCCTCAGCGAAGGCGCCTTCGGCATCGGCCGGACCAGTCTGGTGATGCAGAAAACCCTGCCAGATTCAAATAACATCAACCACGTCAGCGATATGGATGCCAAGGTCTTCCAGCTGCCCAAGACCCTGCTGGCCAACCCCGCCATCGACCTGGACCCGGTGGCGCTGGGGCAGGCCGCGGCCGACCAGGCCCCGGACCGCCTGCAGTACCTGCGCCAGGACCACGTGATCATGGCCAGCCTGCCGATCCGCTGGGAGTCCACCTGCTCACCCTACACGCGCTACAAGGTCAAGAAAGAAACGATCATCGAAGCCTATGCCGACGAATCGTTCATGACCAAGGACGTGCCGGTGAAGATCGTCTACAAAGGCGACCCGCAGCTGACCAACCTGAACGCCCAGGTCGCTAAGAGCGTTCCGAACGGCGGCTACCAGCAGGCACAGCCCTTCAAGATTACCTCCGCGCAGTTCCCGCACGAGATGCCGGACCATGTCGGCGCTTGCCCGGCGACGAAGCAGTTCCGCGTCTTCTATCAGGGCCAGGGCAAGGGCCAGCTGCGTATCCGCATCGCCGCGGGCAACACGCCGCTGCATGAATCGGGGATCATCGCCTACGATTCGAAGGACCACACCCAGAACTACGCCTTCGATCTCGGCACGCCCAATGGCGCCGCCACCAACAAAAACACCATCCTCACCAACCTGCGCGTCTTCGTGCGCAGCAAGGGCGCCAATGAGAACAGCTGGTCCGGCGACTACAAGCTGATGGACCAGGCGGTCTGGAAGATCCGCTGCACCCCGCAGATGAACCCCGCGCTGGGCGGCGCCGCCGCCGGCGGCTACAGCAAGGACGGCGCCAACGGCAACGCCGGCCCGACCCCGGTCCTGCCGCCGAAGAGGGCGACGATGCCGAGCGAGCCGGTACCTGCCCTCAAGCGCGCCCAGTAAGCGCAGCCTGTAAACTCAAGCAAGAGCCCCGGGAACCGATGGTTCCCGGGGCTTTTTGCGTGGCGGAACGGCCGCATGCGGGGGTTGCGGCATGGGCATTGGGCCGGAGCGGCCAAAGCGGCTAGTCTGGCGACCCTTTCGCAGTCTTTTCGCCCTCCATCTTTTCGCCCCCCTCTTTTCGCCCCAAGCCCTTTCGCCCAAAGCCCCTTTTCCGATGACCGATTCCACCCGCGCCAAGCCGGCCCTGCGCACGCCCGAGTTCGTCGCCCTGCTGTCGCTGACGACGTCGCTGACGGCGCTGAGCATCGACGCCGTCCTGCCGGCCCTGCGCGACATCGGTGAGGCCCTGGCGGTCAGTGAGGCGAAGGATACCCAACTGGTCGTCACCCTGTTCATCCTGGGCATGGTGTTCGGCGAGATATTCTTCGGGCCGCTCTCCGACGCCCTCGGGCGCAAGCGGGCGATCCTCATCGGCCTGGTCCTCTTCTCGCTCGGCGCCGTGGTGGCGATGACCGCCGGCTCGCTGGAGCAGGTGCTGCTCGGCCGCATCATCCAGGGGATCGGCTGCGCCGGCCCCAAGATCGCCGCCCGCGCGCTGGTGCGCGACCAGTACGAAGGGCCGGCGATGGCGCGCATCATGTCCTTCATCATGATGGTCTTCATCCTGGTGCCCATGCTGGCCCCGGCACTGGGGCAACTGGTGCTGACCGTCGCCGACTGGCGGTCCATCTTCTTCGTCTTCCTGGCCATCGCCGCCATCGTCGCGGCCTGGCTGGGGCTGCGCCAGCCGGAGACCCTGGCGCCGGAGCGGCGTGTCCGGTTCTCGCCCGTCACGATCCTGGCAAACGGCCTGCTGATCGCGCGCCACGCCAAAGTCATGGCCTACACTTTCTGCGCCGGTTTCATCTTCGGCGCCTTCCTGCTTTACCTCAGCACCGCACAGGCGATGTTCCTCGACCTCTACGGCATCGGCGACACCTTCCCGCTCTACTTCGCCATCCTGGCCCTGGGCATCGGCATCGCCTCTTTCACCAACAGCCAGCTCGTCATGCGCTATGGCATGCACCGCCTGTCCGTGATCGCGCTCAGCGGCGTCGTGGTCCTGGCCGGGGCGCTCTTCGTTGCGGGATTGCTCTACGACGGCGTGCCGCCCTTCGGCGTCTTCATGACGCTCTGCTTCATGGCGTTCTTCTGCAACGGCCTGCTGTTCGGCAACCTCAACGCCATGGCCATGCAGTCGCTCGGCCGGGTCGCCGGTCTCGGCGCCTCGATGATCGCCTCGATCTCCAGCCTGGTGGCGGTCGTCCTCTCGGTCACGGTCGGGCGCTTCTACGAAGCCTCCGTGGTGCCGCTGGCCGCCGGCTTCCTGCTGGCCGGCTGCGTCTCCCTGGCGCTGGTCCTCGCCGCCCACCGCAGCAAGGCGGGCGATATCTGACTTCCCCTTTCAGGATAGCGCGACCGCCGCCTTGCCGACATCGGGTTCGCGCAACGCCGGCGGCGTCTACCCAGGCTATAACTCGGGGCTATAACTCGGGGCTATAACTCGGGGCTATAACTCGGGGCTATAAGCAATCAGATCAGCCAGCTGAATCCCCTGGCACTCCCTGCGAGGGAGGTCGACCCGTGGTCCGGTCCCTCCCGTCCAGCGACCTTGCCGCGCTCGCACCCACCAGGCCCTACGAGCCCAAAGTCCTCGGCATAAGCCCGAAGGCCGCGCTGGTCCTGCTGATCCTCGCCGCCGCCGCGCTCATCGACCTCGGTTACGTCTGGTGGCCGCTCGCAAGAGAAATTAGCCGCCACGGCGAGGGGACCTCACGACCGGTTTTGACCTCCGGCGGACGACGACTGGCTTTGATCGGCGTCGCTTGCGATCCACCCCCCCTGACACGTCTCTGGAGGACACGGCATCCGATTTCTCGAGCTGCGGACCCGATCCTGATGGAGATGTTTGTTCCGCCAGTTTCTGAAGGGAGGGAGATGCTTTTGGTGTTGAGCCGATAGTCCGCGCAGGACCCTCAATGGCTCCGACAGCAGCCAATTCTTTGGCTTTTTTCTCTGCCGAACGACTTCTTTTCCCTGCCTTACTACCTGACGGCTTTGTGCCCACCGCGGTTTTCGGAGCCAATGACTCAAACTTTTGCACTGCCTCGCGGGTTGTCACCAAACTCTTCTCATGCAACGCAACTTCGAGGTTACAATTGGAGCATCGGAATGAAGCGCCTTGCAAAAGCGCGGCCAGGTCCAATTGAATTTCTGAGCTGCAATTTGGGCATTCTATTTTTGTTTGCATCTACGACACCCGATCGGCGTCCGGTCCGCTGTCGGGACCGGACGCCCGTTCTTTAATACGGACTAAGCCGATTCAATTACCGGCATGGTGATCGGCGAAATGGCATTGGTGAATGCCTCGATGATGACCTTCACACCATCCGGCAATGGCAGCTGTCCCGCATGAGCCATAACCGTATACTTCGCCGAATTGCTCTTCTGATAGTTGGTATCGTGCGAGGACGAACTCTTGCTGTCGTAGCTCACGCTGCCCTTGATCTCGGCGGAGAAGATGCCATAGCCCACCTTTGCCGCCCAGTCCGACTTAGCGGCCATCGCGGTTTCGGTAGCCTGATTGGTCGCTTCGGCGAAGCTGGACTTCACCTCCATTTCAAAGTCGACCTGCACTTCATCGACCGCTAGCGAGTTGAGAGGGAGCAGTGTGAGCAGAGGGAGGTCGAAGGTCGTATCCACCTGTTCGATCGTCGGCTCTTGATCTGCTACCGTCGGGTCGACCGGCACAAGAACCCCGCGGGTTATCGCCATGGTGATCATGATCGGTGTATAGTTTTTATTCGCCTCGTCATAGCTGAAGCAGGTGTCCAGAAGGAAATTCACCTGAGTCGTTGCCATCATTGCATTCGCACTTGCGGCGGCAGCCATTGGGGCCCCGATCAGATCCTTCATCGGGAGGCCGGTAAACTGCTCTGCCATCGACACAAGAGGTGGTTGAGCCGTAGCCATATCCAAAGGTTCCTTTCATTGTTGCGAGTTGCGTCCGCTGGTTGTCTGCGTCTCTAAGAACTTTAGTGTGGTCTATCCTGGTATCTGGGCACGCAATGCCTTTTCATAACCTTCAATAACCTTGAGGAGCCCATCTGCCGGTTGCCGTCCATTGATGACGATTTCCAGCGTCGCGGTGCTCCCTTCTGCTGCTGTGCCGCCTCTTCCCGATGCCAACTCGGCATTCGGTTGCTGCGCCGACTGCGCGCCAGACCTGGGGCTCCGCCGCTGCGGAAAGCTGACCCGCAGGTTATCGTCATCGTCGATACTAAGTTCGAGTTCTGCCTTGAATCGCACTTCAGTGACCTCCGGCATGGAGACCGGCGCAAGTGTGATCAGTGGTACTTGGACGTGCTGGACCCCTGGAACGCCGTGCTCAATCGTCGGATACTGAAGAACCATCCGCTTCGGGACATAGAGCTGCCCCTCCGACGACCCGTCTTCCCCGCCGGCCTGGCGACGAACACTCTCGGCGGCGTTTCTTAGCGCCTCGGCCGCATCGCGCAAGGAGGTTTCTGCGGTGCTTTGATCGCTCGATTCGATAGCAGAGGCAACGGATGCGAGCGACGTATGAACCCGGGAGATAAGCTCGTCCCCGTCGGTGATTTCTTCGAAGTAATCCTGAAATATATCGAGATTTTGCTGAGCCAGCGCACTCGCCGCCGAAAGAACCGCCTTTTGTACGACAGAAACAAGTTCTTCCAGCTTCATCATTGAATAGCGCTCCCGCTCCCTTTCTGTTCCTCAGAAAAGTCACTCACCCGTTAAAAATTGGAAGTTGAACGCATATATTTATTAAATCGGAAATACGGCGACTACCGTTGCCGGATACCGGATTTCTTCTTCATTGCGTTTATTCTTCCTGCAATTCAGCAGCATTGAAAATCGGGAAGTCGCTGAGTTTGTGCTTCATAGAGTCTGAGATTGGCTTGCCGGAAACCTGATCGGGAAGACGCCCGGCTACCTCGGAAGGCCTTCCCAGAGGTCTGTCGGCGCCAGGGTCGGTCCGCCAACTCCGGTCATGCCCAACTGGCGTCCACAGTGAGGGCGCCGGACTTCGTATTTTCGTCAATCAGGCGAAGGCATATGGGGCCGGCCTAGCGGATCTGCATCGACAGCGGTCACGCCCATTCTGATCGCGTACTTCGTAAGCCCGGCGCTGCTGTAAATACTCAACTTGGCCATGAGGTTCTCACGGTGGGTGCCAATGGTTTTCACGCTCAAGCATAACCGCTCTGCGATATCTCTGGTGCTGTGACCTTCCGCGATTAACTGAAGAATTTCCCGCTCCCGCCCGGTGAGCCTTGTACTTTCCGAAGCTGCAGGATCGGATCGACGGGTCCTATAATCCTGCACCACAATTTCAGCGATCACGGGGGTCAAGTAGGCTCGGTTTTCCCATACGGCGTGAATCGCGTTGATCAGTTCCGCGGGGCCGCACTCCTTAAGCAGATAGCCCGAAGCTCCAGCGTTGAGGACGTCGGCGACAAATTGCGCGTTAGCATGCATCGACAGACAAATCACGCCAGTCTCGGGACGCGCCGCCTTTATCCGGCGCGTTGCCTCGATGCCGTTCATGCCCGGCATCAAAATATCCATGATGACAACGTCGACTAAGTTTTTCGAGCTTGCCTTTACCGCTGCAAGACCATCTTTGGCCACACCCACGACATCCATGTCGTCTCGCTTTTCCAACAGACATTTCAGCCCCTCGAGAAAGAGTCCGTGATTGTCAGCAAGAAGAACCCGAATCCTCAAGACTGCACCCCCGCTCTCTACTTAGAATTTTCGCGGACTTCGACTGAAGCGAAGTCTCAGGAGCCGCGCCGCAGGTTGTCGCCTATCCGGCTCGAAAAGCACGACTAGACGAGCCCGAACCCCATTTCCGGATCTGGAGTGGATGTCCAACCATCCGCCAGTGAACTTCATTTGGCTTGCAAAGTTGTACAGGCCCAACTCGCCATCTGGACCGGCCCCCTGCCGGCGTTGGACAGAAAGACCTTTCGATCGCCAGTTCCCCGACCTTCACGTGCAACTCTTTGAACTCAGACCGGTACGGCCGGTCGCCCGTTCGGGCCTGCCATAGAAAATACCGACCATCCCCTCAGCCTCCCGACGCTTCCACCTGGTGATCAGATTCAGATGGACATCGAGATGAGCCGCCAACTCAGCCAGGGTCTGACCGCTCCACAGGGCCTCACGCGCGACCTTCGCGTTGAAGAGCGCCCAATAAATCCCATCCCTTCGCCATACCTTGAGATTCTTCTCAAAAAAGGCCGGATCCCACCGAAGACGCTTGCCCGGAATTCGCAAGCTACCCTTAGTTGTAGCGTGACTATATATTTTCTCACCACCAAATTGCATCATTACAACTACTGGGCGATTGTCTCTAACTTCTTTTTTCCCTCAGACATGCGCTCTTTGCTTCCAGTCAAGGAAACGGCCTAGCAGTTTCTTGAGACGCCTTTGGTGTATTGGGCAGTCTGCTGCAGGATTTCCTGGTGCACAGTCTGGCCTCCGACAGTTCGACGGTGAGCCGCCCACCGCAGCACGGCGGGCGATATCTAACCGGCCGGTGACCGCAACGGATAGTCCGGGAGCGACACCCCGGCGCTGACAGACTTGCCGCCGCTGCCTAGCTGCGCTAAGGGCGGAGGGACACCGCGCGGCCCAGGACCTTTCATGACCGTTACCTCTCCCGCTTCCCCCGCACCCTTCTCCCTCAACGCCGTACCGGAAATCCATTTCGGGCCGGGACGCGCGCCCCGCCTGCCCCAGGACGTGCAGGCCGTCGCGCCGGGCGGCGCCAAGGTTCTGATCATCGCCGATGCGGCCCTGGTGAGCCTGGGTCTCGTCGCACCGATCCAGCAGAGCCTGGAGGAGAGCGGCGCCCGCGTCGCGGTCTACAGCGACATCGCCGGCGAGCCCAAGGCTTACCAGATCGATGCAGCCGCAGAAGCCGCGCGGCGGCAGAGTGCCGATGCGGCGATCGCCATCGGCGGCGGCTCGGCGCTGGACATCGGCAAGGTGGCGGCGGCCATCGCTCCGGACGCGGCCCCGGCCATGGATTATGCCCTGGCCGCCAAGCCCCTTCCCGCCAGGGGCATCCCGGCGATCTGCGTGCCGACCACGGCAGGCACCGGATCGGAGCTCTCGGCCACCAATATCTTCGCCAACGCCGCCGGCAAGAAGCTGTGGATCTGGGGCCAGGAGACCAAGCCGAAGCGGGTGGTGCTCGACCCGGCCCTGACGCTGTCGCTGCCGCCGGCGCTGACCGCCTGGACCGGTCTCGACGCCTTCGTCCACGCGCTGGAATCCTGCACCAACCGCAACGCCACCGCCGGCAACTCGCTGACCGCCTGGAAGGCGCTGACGCTGATCGCCGGTGCGCTGGACACGGCGGTGCGCGAGCCGCAGAACCTGCAGGCGCGCGGCGACCTGCTGCTCGGCTCCGCCCTGGCCGGCATCGCCATCGACAACTGCGGGACCGCCGTCGCCCACAACATCTCCCATGCGCTGGCCGGCCTGGCGCCGGTGCACCACGGCCTCGCCACCGCGCTGGGCCTGGAAGCGACGCTGGCATGGTCGGTGGAGACCGATGACGGGCACTTCGACGCGGCGGCGCGTGCCTGCGGCCTGAACAGTGCCGACGAACTGCCCGGCTGGTACAGCGACCTGATGACCCGCTGCGGCGTCGCCCGAAGCCTGCCCGACGCCTTCAAGGCCTTCGACGGGGCGACGCTGGCCGCCGAGATGCGCGCGCCGGAGAACCAGCCGATGCGCGTTGCCACCGCGCGCCCCGTCGAAGACGCCGACATCGACCGCTTCGCCGGCGCTATGATGGCGCTCGCCTAATCCCGCAGGGCCGCAGGAGTTTCCCATGCCCACCATTGCCAAGATCGACGTCAGCCACCACCGTCTGCCGCTGGACCCGCCCTTCGTGGCGAGCTGGGACGGGCGGCCGCGCGGCCACTTCGACGTCTCCGTGGTGCGGGTGACCGACAGCGACGGGCGCGTCGGCATCGGCTCCGGCGACCTGATGCTGGGCCTTGCCGGCCACGAGGACCTCTTCATCGGCCAGGACCCGCGCCACCTGGAACGGCACTACGAGGTGCTGTCCCACATCCAGTTCCACTACGGGCGCTGCTGGCCGCTGGACCTCGCCCTGTGGGACCTGACCGGCAAGATCACCGGCGAGCCGGTGTGGCGCCTGCTGGGCGGGCGCAGCGACCGGGTGCGCGCCTATGCCTCCTCCGGCGTGCTGCGCGATCCCAAGGCCATGGCCGGGACCGCCGAGCGCTTCGCCGATGCGGGCTTCGGCGCCCTGAAGGTGCGCTTTCATCGAGGAGATTGGCGCGACGACATCGCCGCCCTGGAAGCGGTGCGCGAGCGGGTCGGCGCGCGCCTGGAGCTGATGGTGGACTGCAACCAGGGTTGGCGCATGCCCTGGGACACCGAGGCGCCCTGGACCCTGAAGGACGCCATCGCCGTGGCCCGCGAACTGGAGCGCCTGGACGTCTACTGGATGGAGGAGCCGCTGCACCGGGCCGACCGCGCCGGCCTGAAGCGGCTGCGCGACAGCGTCGATCTGCGCATCGCCGGCGGCGAGATGACCCGCGAGCTCTACGAGTTCCGCGACCTCATCGCCGAGGGCTGCCTGGACGTGGTACAGCCGGACTGCGCCCTGGTCGGCGGCATCACCGGCCTGCGCCGTGTCGCCGTGATGGCGCGCGAGTTCGGCATCGCCTTCACGCCGCACACCTGGTCCAACGGCTTCGGCGTGGTGGCCAACGCCCACCTGACCGCCGGCATCGGCGAGGCGCCTTTCCTGGAATTCCCCTTCGATCCGCCGGAATGGAGCCTGGAGCGCCGCGACTACCTGCTGGCCCAGCCCTTCGACCACCAGGTCGGCTGGCGGCAGCTGAGCGACGCGCCCGGCTTCGGCGTCGCCCTGGACGAGGCGGTGCTGGCGGCGACGAAGATCGGGTGAGCCCGCCGCCATACGCCGGCTCCAGACCATCCTCCCGGTAACGCCCACACTGGACACGCGCAGTGCCAGGCACCTAGCGACGGCGGAAAATCAATAGGTTGAACCGTTTTCCGCCCTGCAACTACCGGCTTTAAGCGAAGTTAAGCGTCGACTCTTTCAACCGGTTAAGGCGGTCTTTACCAAAGTTGGCGAGAATGGCGGAGCCTCACGGGGAACGATGCCGGCGCCAGCAAACAAGGCCGAGCCGCCAGGGGGCAAGCGGTGAGGACACTCACGCGAAGGGTGGGAACGCGTGTTCGACGACAAGCGATCATCGGATGCCCGGATGGCGAACAACATCGCCGCCGTCCAGGAGGGGCTCGACACGCTGCACATCGGCCTGTCGATCTTCGACGGCAATCTGAATCTCGTCGCCTTCAACCAGGCCTTCCTGACCATGCTGGATTTCCCGCGCGAACTGGGCCAGATCGGCACACCGCTGGAAGCCTTCTTCCGCCTCAATGCGGAGCGCGGCGAGTACGGCCCGACGGAAAACGAGGGCGACATCGCCGCCCTGGTGGAACGGCGCCTGGCCCTTGCCCGAAAGTTCAAGCCGCACAGCTTCGTGCGCAGGCGCCCCGACGGCGGTGTCATCGAGGTGACCGGCCGTCCGCTGGCCTCCGGCGGCTTCGTCTCCACCTACACCGACATCACCGAGATCACCCGGACCCGCGAGGCGCTGGAGGAGAAGGAACGGGAAATGACCCGTCACTTCGAGGACATCGACCTGGAACGCTCGATGGTCGAGCAGCAGGCCCAGCAGATGGTGCACATGGCCGAGGACCTGGCCCTGCGCAACAAGGAGATCGAGAAGAGCCGCCAGTACAGCGATTTCCAGGCCCGCCACGACGAGCTGACCGGCCTGCCGAACCGCCGCTACTTCCTGGACTACCTGGAACAGACCCTGGGGGTGGCGCAGGCTGCCGGCGCCGCCAAGGCCGTGCTGTTCGTCGACCTGGACAACTTCAAGCCGGTGAACGATCAGCTCGGCCACGACCGCGGCGACGCCCTGCTGCGCAAGGTGGCCCTGCGCCTGACGTCCTCGGTGCGTGACAGCGATTTCGTTGCCCGTCTCGGCGGCGACGAGTTCGCGGTCATTGCCGCCATGAAGCCGGAAAGCGGCGTGGACGGCGTGCGCCTCGTCGCCGAACGCATCCTCGACTCCCTCAACCTGACCGTCGAGGACCCGGGCCCGCCAATTACCATCGGCGCCAGCATCGGCATCGCGCTCTATCCCCTGGATGCCGACAACCGCGAAGAGCTGCTGCGCCAGGCCGACACGGCGATGTACGACGCCAAGAACAGCGGGCGCAACCGCATCGTCTTCGCGGGCGATCCGGCGGAACCCTAAGCCGCGCTAGCCGACCGCCCGGGCATACTGACCGGAGGTCACGCCGTAGATCTTCTTGAAGTGACGCGACAGGGCCGACTGGTCGTAGAAGCCGACCGCCGCGGCCGTCTCCGCCAGCCCCAGGCCCTGCGCCAGCAGCCGCTTGGCCTCGTGCAGGCGCAGTTGGGTCAGATAGACATGGGGCGGCAGGCCGAGTTCCTTCTTGAAGCAACGCGCCAGGTGGAAGGCGCTCATCCCCGCGACGTCGGCCAGCCGGTCCAGGGTGATCGCCTCGGCGTAGTGGGCGCGCAGATAGTCGGCGACACGCCCCATGCGGGTCCGCTCCTCGCCCAACGGCCTCACCCGCGGGCGCGGGCTGCCGTAGCGCCCATAAAGCTCCGCCATGGCGGACAGCAAGCCGCTCTGCCGCCCGAGCACCGAGGCATCCGCCTCGGTGGCGGCGTGAAGGCCTTGCAGGACCGTGGCGATCGCCGGATCGCTGAGCTTGTTGACGCAAAAGCCCGGCAAGGAATCCCGGTGCACTTCCAGATCGCAGGCCAGCCGGTTCAGCGCATGGTCGTCCAGATAAAATGCGCGGTAGCGCCAGTGGGCGCTGCGCCCCAGCCGCCCGGCATGGGGCTCGCCCGGATTGAACACCAGGGTGCTGCCGCCCTCCGCCACGTCATGGACGCCCCGGCTGTCGAACTCGGCGCCGCCCTGTTCCGTCACCGCGATCACCAGTTCGTCGTGCACGTGAGGGCTGAATTCATGGTCCCTCAGGTCGGCGCGCATCAGCAGGACACCGGGCAGACCGGCATCGCCCCACATGTGGCAGCGGTTGGGGTCGGGTGAGCGTGCCATCTTGAGGATCCCTCTTCCGCCTGCGTTGCCTACCCACGGCCATGCTAGGCCGAAAGGAAGCCACCGTCGACGCAGAGATTGTGACCGAAGACGAAGCTCGCTTCCGGCGAGGCGATCCACAGCACCGCAGCGGCCGCCTCCGCCGGTTTGCCGATGCGCCGGGCCGGCAGGCCCGCGGCCACCGCATCGAGGTCGCCGGCAGCCGCGTCGCGCATCATCGGCGTTTCGATCCGGCCCGGCGAGACCGTGTTGATGCGGATACCCTGCGCGGCGTATTCCATCGCCGCCGAACGGGTCAGCGACAGCAGGGCGGCCTTGGAGGCGCAGTAGAGCGCAAGGCCGGGATTGGGATTGCGCACGCCGCTGACCGAGCCGTTGTTCACGATGACCCCGCCGCCCTGCCCCAGCATGAGTGCGATCTCCGCCTGCATGGCAAGAAAGACGGCCCGCAGGTTGGTGTCGAAGACGACGTCGTAGGTTCCCGGCGGCTGCTCGTGCAGCAGCGCCCGACGCTCCTGGAAGCCTGCATTGTTGAAGGCGATGTCGAGGCCGCCAAGCTGCCTGGCGGCCTGCTCGACCAGGCGGGAAACCGCCGCCGGATCGGTCACGTCCGCCGCCAGGAAGGCTGCCTCGCCGCCCAGCGCTTCGGCGGCCCGCACCGCCTCTTGCCCGCGCCCGGCGTCGCGGCCGGAGATCACCACCCGCGCCCCTTCGCCGGCAAAGGCCAGCGCCGCCTCACGGCCTATGCCGGAGGTGCCGCCGGTAACGAGGACCCGCTTTCCGGCGAACCGGCCGGGAGTCACGTCCCACCACCGTGAAAATCTCTATTGGAACAATCGCCGCACAAAGGGACGGGCATGGCATTCCTTCCGGTGGTTGGTGGGCAACAGCCTCACCAACTCACCAAAGGAACCTGCGGACGTCTTGGCGATTCTTGCGCCGATGCCGTCGCTGCCTACTCCGCCGCGACGGAGGTCTTCAGGGGCTCGACCTTGCAGGCGCAGAACTTGAACTCCGGGATCTTGCCGAAGGGATCGAGCTGCGGATTGGTCAGCATGTTGGCCGCCGCCTCGTTGAAGCAGAAGGGAATGAACACCATGCCCTCCGGCACATCGCGGTCCGAGCGCACGTTCAGCGCGATCTCGCCGCGGCGGGTTGCCACCTTCACCATGTCGCCGGGCTGCAAGCCCATCAGGTGCAACTGGCGCGGATTAAGGCTGGCGACAGCCTCCGGCTCCAGATTGTCGAGCACCGTGGCGCGGCGCGTCATGGAGCCGGTATGCCAATGCTCCAGCATACGCCCGGTGGACAGCACCAGCGGGAAGTCGCTGTCCGGCACCTCGTCCGGCGGCACCAGGCCGGCCGGCACGATCTTCGCGCGGCCATCGGCCGTCGGGAAGCCCTCGGCAAAGAGGATCTCGTTCCCGGGCACGTCGGGTCCGTCGACCGGATAGGTCACCGACTCGTCGCGCACCAGACGGTCCCAGGAGATGTTCTTCAGCGACGGCATGATCTCCACCATCTCGGTGAAGACATCCTTGGGGTGACCGTAGGTCCAGCCAAGACCGAGGCGGTTGGCGAGTTCCTGGATCAGCTCCCAGTCCTGGCGCGCCTCGCCCGGCGGCGCCGCGACCGGACGCCCCAGTTGGACCTGGCGATTGGTGTTGGTGAAGCTGCCCCACTTCTCCGCATGGGCCGAGGACGGCAGGATCACATCGGCGTGCCAGGCGGTCTCGGTCAGGAAGATGTCCTGCACCACCAGGCATTCCAGTTTGGCGAGCGCCTGACGGGCATGGGCCTGGTCAGGATCCGACATCGCCGGGTTCTCGCCCATGACATACATGCCCTTGATCTGGCCGGCGATGATCGCGTCGATGATCTCCACCACCGTCAGGCCGCGCTTGGGATCCAGCTTGGTGCCCCAGAAGCTCTCGTAGTGCTCGCGCACCTCGGTCAGTTCGACCGACTTGTAGTCGGGGTAGACCATCGGGATGAGGCCCGCGTCGGACGCGCCCTGCACGTTGTTCTGACCACGCAAGGGGTGCAGGCCGGTGCCGGGGCGGCCGACCTGACCGGTGATCATGGTCAAGGCGATGAGGCAGCGCGAATTGTCGGTGCCGTGCACGTGCTGGGAAATGCCCATGCCCCAGAAAATGATCGAGCGTTCGGAGCGGGCATAGAGTCGCGCGACTTCGCGGATGGTCGCCGCGTCGATGCCGCAGACCTTCTCCATGGCTTCCGGCGAGAACTGCTTGACCATCGTCTTCAGATCTTCGAAGCCGCTGGTATGGGCCTGGATGTACTGCTCGTCGGTCAGGCCTTCCTCGATGATGGTGTGCAGCATCGCGTTGAGCAGCGCCACGTCCTGACCCGGCTTGAACTGCAGGTGCTTGTGGGCATAGCGGTTGATCTGCTGGCCGCGCGGGTCCATCAGGATGATCTTGGCGCCGCGCTTGGCGGCGTTCTTCAGGAAGGTGGCGGCGACCGGATGGTTCTGTTCCGGACGCGCGCCGATGATGATCATGCAGTCGCTGTCCTTGGCCGCCATGAAGGGGGCGGTGACCGCGCCGGAGCCGATACCCTCCATCAGGGCCGCCACGGAAGACGCATGGCACAGCCGCGTGCAGTGGTCGACGTTGTTGGTATGGAAGGCGGTGCGGATGAGCTTCTGGAAGAGGTAGGCCTCCTCGTTGGACCCCTTGGCCGAACCGAAGCCGGCGAGGCCGGCGGGGCCTTCCGCCTCATAGACCTTCTTCAGCCCCTGGGCCGCCCGGTCGAGCGCCTCTTCCCAGGTCGCCTCGCGGAAGTGGGTCCAGGGATTCAGGGAATCGATCTGATCGTCCCACTTCTTGGGGGCGTCGTCGCGCCGGATCATCGGCTTGGTCAGGCGATGCGGGCTGTAGATGTAGTCCCAGCCGAAGCGGCCCTTCACGCAGAGCCGGTTCTCGTTGGCCGGCCCATCGCGCCCGTCGATGTAGAGGATCTTATCGTCCTTCACATGCACCGTGGTCTGGCAGCCGACGCCGCAGTACGGACACAGGGTATCGACCGAACGGTCCGGGAATTCGACACGGGTGCCCTTGTCGTCCAGCAGGTTGGCTTCCATCAAGGCACCGGTCGGGCAGGCCTGCACGCACTCCCCGCAGGCCACACAGGTCGACTCGCCCATGGGGTCGTCGAAGTCGAAGATCACCTTGGCGCCGTGGCCGCGGTAGGCCATGCCGATGACGTCGTTGACCTGGACCTCGCGGCAGGCGCGCACACAAAGGTTGCAGTTGATGCAGGCATCCAGGTTCACCGCCATGGCCGTATGGCTGACGTCCGGCGCCCAGGTTTCGCGCGCCGGGAAGCGGCTCTCGGTGACGTCGATGTCCGACGCCCAGTTCCAGAACTTGCTCTCCGGGTCGTGGGAGGTGGCCCGCTCCGGCTGGTCGGCGACCAGCAGTTCGAACACCATGGCGCGGGCCTTCTCGGCACGCTCGCTGGCGGATTTCACCACCATGCCGGCCCGCGGCTCGCGGATGCACGAGGCGGCGAGCACGCGCTCGCCCTCGATCTCCACCATGCAGGCGCGGCAATTGCCGTCGGCGCGGTAGCCCGGCTCCGGCGCGTAGCACAGATGCGGGATCTTGGTCCCGTAGCGTGCCGCCGCCTGCCAGATGGTCTCGCCCGGCTGCGCCTCGATCTCGTGGCCGTCCAGGGTGAAGCGGACGACGTCCGCCTGTTTCGCCACAGCGGTCATTTCAGCTCCTCCGGGAAGTACTTGAGGATCGATTGCAGGGGATTGGGGGCGGCCTGTCCGAGGCCGCAGATCGACGCGTCGCGCATGACCTGCGCAAGCTCCTCCAGCAACGGTACGTCCCAGGTCTTGCGGCTCATCAACTGCACGGCCTTTTCGGTGCCGTTGCGGCAGGGCGTGCACTGGCCGCAGGACTCGTCCTCGAAAAAGCGCATGAGGTTGAGCGCCGCGGCCTTCAGGTCGTCCTTGTCGGACAGGATCACCACGGCGTGGGAGCCGACGAAGCAGCCGTACCTGTCGAGGGCGCCGAACTCCAGTGACAGGTCCCCCATTGACGCCGGCAGGATACCGCCCGAGGCGCCGCCCGGCAGGTAGGCACGGAAGCTATGCCCCTCGGCCATGCCGTCGCAGAACTCGTCGATCAGCTCCTGCACCGAGATACCGGCGGGCGCCAATTTGACGCCCGGCGACTTCACCCGGCCGGAGACGGAATAGGAGCGCAGGCCCTTGCCGCCGTTACGGCCGTGGGACGCGAACCACTCAGCCCCCTGCTCGACGATGTCGCGCACCCAGAACATGGTCTCGACGTTCTGGTTCAAGGTCGGACGGCCGAACAGGCCCACCTCGGCGATGTAGGGCGGGCGGTGGCGCGGCAGGCCGCGCTTGCCCTCGATGGATTCCAGCATCGCGGACTCTTCGCCGCAGATGTAGGCGCCGGCACCGCGTCGCATCTCCAGCGGGCAGTGTTCGGTCAGGCCGGCGGCGTCCAGCTTGGCGATCTCCTGGGTCAGGATCTCACGCACCGCCGGATACTCGTCGCGCAGATAGATGTAGCACCGCTCGCAGCCGACCGCCCAGGCGGCGATCAGCGCGCCTTCCAGGAAGCGATGCGGATCGGTTTCCAGATAGTGGCGGTCCTTGAAGGTACCGGGCTCGCCCTCGTCGCCATTGATGGACATCAGGCGCGGGCCGGGAAAGCCGCGCACGATCTGCCACTTCTTGCCGGTCGGGAAACCGGCGCCGCCGAGGCCGCGCAGGCTGGCGGCGGAGAGCGCTTCGATCAGCTGCTCGGGCGTGCGCTCATCGGACAGGCAGGCGCGCAGCAGCGTATAGCCGCCGTCAGCCTGGTAGGCATCGAAGTCCGTATAAGCCGGAACCTCTGCGTGATGGTCGCCGCCGGCGGCCGCCACAAGGCTCTCCACCGTGGCGTTGTCGATATGGCGGTGGCCGACCTCGGCAACGGGCGCGCAGGCGCAGCGGCCCATGCAGGGGGCCGCCAGGACCCGCACCTTGTCGCCGACCTCGGCCGGCAGCGCCTTCAGGATGTCCTGGGCGCCCATCATCTCGCAGGTGATGGAATCGCAGACGCGGATGGTCAGCGGCGGCGGCGGCAACTCGCCGTCCTGCACGATGTCGAAGTGAGCGTAGAACGACGCCACCTCGTAGACCGCCGCCATCGGCAGCTTCATTTCCTCCGCCAGGGCACGCAGATGGCGCGCGGCGAGATGGCCGTACTTGTCCTGTATCAGGTGCAGGTGTTCGATCAGCAGATCGGGACGCCGGGGGCGGTCGCCGAGCAGCGCCAGCACGTCGGCCTGCGCGTCCGGGTCGAGCTGCCGGCCCTTAGGGGTCTTCGGCGCCTTGCGACGGCCGGAACCCGGGTGTATCTGCCGCTCGAACGGGCGCGGCGTTCCCTCTGGCATAGACTAATCTCCGATCCTGATACGGTCCCTCCCTGCCCTTGTGGACTGGGGGACCGCCCTACCCTGCCGACCGGTGTCGGCGATGACTTGGCCGTTAACGACCCATTTTCCCGTATTTACACGACCCGCGGCGTTCCCGTCAGGCCGCCCGCACGGTCTGCCGCACGGTGAGCCCGATCTCCGCCGGCGACGGCGCGATGGTGACGCCTGCGGCGCTGAGCGCGGCGATCTTGGCCGCCGCATCGCCCTGGCCGAACACGTTCACGGTGCCGGCGTGGCCCATGCGGCGCTCCGTCGGCGCGTGCAGGCCGGCGACATAGGCGACCACCGGCTTGGGCGCCGGGTTGGCGCTCAGATAAGCCGCGGCTTCTTCCTCGTCGCTGCCGCCGATCTCGCCCAGCAGCACGACGCACTCAGTGTTCGGGTCCTCGAAAAACAGCTTCAGGCAGTCGACGAAGCCCATGCCGTGCACAGGGTCGCCGCCGATGCCGATGGAGGTCGACTGGCCGAGGCGCTGGCCGGAGATCTGTTCGATCACCTCCGAGGTCAGCGAGGCCGAGCGCGAGGCGATGCCGACCTTGCCGGGCCGCTCCAAGTGCGCCGGCATGACACCGATCTTGCAACGTCCCGGAATCAGGATGCCCTGCGAATTGGGGCCGATGAGCCGGGTGCCGGAGCCTTCCAGACGGCGCTTCACGCGCACCATGTCGCGCACCGGGATCCGTTCGGTGACGCAGACCAGCAGCTCGATGCCCGCATCGATCGATTCGATGATCGCCGCGGCCGCGTTGCGCGGCGGCACGAAAACCGCCGAGGCGGTCGCCCCGGTCGCGGCGCGGGCCTCGGCCACGGTGTCGAAGACCGGCAGGCCGAGATGGCCGCGCCCGCCCTTGCCGGGCACCACGCCACCGACGACCTTGGTGCCGTAGGCGATGGCCCGTTCCATGTGATAGGTCGCCTGGGCGCCGGTGAAACCCTGGCAGATGACCTTGGTATCGCTGTCGATGAGGATCGCCATCAGGCTGCCTTTCTGCCGGCGGCTTCGACCACCTTGGCCGCCGCCTGTGCAAGTGTCTGGGCGAAGGTCACGGGGATGCCCTGGGACATCAGGATCTTGCGTGCCAGCTCGCCGTTGGTGCCGGCGGCGCGCACGATCAGCGGCACGCGCAGGCCCTCTTCCTTGCAGGCGGTGGCGATGCCCTCGGCCACGGTGTCGCAGCGCAGGATGCCGCCGCCGTAGATGTTCACCAGGATGGCGTTGATCGCCGGATTGCGCAGCAGCAGCTTGAAACCGTAGGTCACCTGGGCGCGGGTCGCCTCCGGGCGCACGTCCATGAAGTCGGCCGGATCGCCGCCCTGCTCTTTCAGCAGGTCGACGGTGGCCAGCGCCAGGCCGGCGCCGTTGACCATGACCCCGATGTTGCCGTCCAGGCGCACGTAGTTGAGGTTGTAGAGCTTGGCTTCCAGCTCGGCCGGATCGACCTCTTCCTCGTCGCGCAGGTCGGCGAGATCCGAATGACGAAACTGGGCGTTGTCGTCCAGCACCATCTTCACATCGAGCGCCAACAGGTCGCCCTCGGATGTCACCACCAAAGGATTGATCTCGATGAGGCTGGCATCGCACTCGGTAAAGGCCTTGTCGACCGCCTGCATCAGGGCGACCGCCTGGTCGGCGATGCCGCCGCTGAGCCCCAGCTTGCCGGCGAGGTCCCGGGCCTCGGCCTCGGAAACGCCGGTCGCGGGATCGATGACCAGCGAGAGCATCTGGTCGGGCGCCGCCGCCAGACGCGCCTCGATGTCGTTGCCGCCCTCGCGCGCGGCGATCAGCGCCACCCGCCCGGCCGAACGGTCGACCAGTGCGGCCAGATAGATTTCACGCTCGTGGGCCACCGCCTGCTCGACGTAGACCGAGCGCACCAGCTTGCCCTTGGCGCCGGTCTGCGGCGTCACCAGCCGGTGGCCGAGCAGCGTTGCCGCGGCCTCCGCCACGCTTTCGGGGGTATCGCAGAATTTCACGCCGCCGGCGCCCTGGCGCAGGCCGGCATGGATTTGGGCCTTGACCGCCCAGCGGTCGCCGCCGATCTGGCGGGCCGCATCCGCGGCCTCCTCGGCGCTGCGCGCGAGCTGCCCGGCGGGGCTCTTCACGCCGTGCCGCCGTAACAGCTCTTTGGCTTGATATTCGTGAAGGTTCATGGATCCGCTCGCCTCATCATCCTATGAAAGAAATTCAATGACTAAGACAGCGTTCCTCAGCGGGGTCTCAGGAAGAACAGCGTGGCATATGGTATACCAGAAGACCACACCTCATCAATGCTTTTCTCCCGCAAAGGAGCCGTCTGACGGTCATCGATACTCCGGTCATCGATACCCCAGCGGCGGTCTCTACGGCCATTGGGCCTTTGACGGAGACGGCGTTCGGGAGGGGACCCATGGCAACCAGCCCGCCATGGGCCCCTTTCCCTCAGATATCGCCGCCCGACGTTCCAGCCGCCGCCTGCCGCTTCGGCAGGAACTTCTTCACCACCGGCAGCATGACCAGCGCGAAGGCACACAACAGGATCATACCGGACAGCGGGCGTGAGACGAAGGTCATCGGGTCGCCCTGGGACGACAGCAGGGATTGCCGCAGCGACTGCTCCGTCAGCGTGCCCAGCACGATGGCCAGCACGGCCGGTGCCACCGGGTAATCCAGTTTGCGCAGCAGATAGCCGGTCGCGCCGAACACCACCATCAGCCAGACGTCGAACAGCGACGAGTTCGGCGAATAGCCGCCGACCAGGCAGAGCACGAAGATGATCGGTGCCAGGATGGTGAAGGGCATCACCAGAACCTTCACGATGACCGGAATGAAGGCTATGTGCACGATGTCGGTGAAGATGTTCGCCATTTAGAGCGAGCCGAGCAGGCCCCAGACGAAATCCGGATGCTCGACGAAGAGCAGCGGGCCGGGACGCAGACCCCAGATGATCATGCCACCCAGCAGGATCGCCGTGGTCGGCGAGCCGGGAATGCCCAGCGGCAGCATCGGCAGCATGGAGCCGGTCGAAGCCGCGTTGTTGGCCGATTCCGGTGCGGCAACGCCCACCACGTTGCCCTTGCCAAAGGAGTCAGGATCCTTGGAGAAGGTCTTGGCCAGGCCATAGGACATCAGCGATGCGGGGGTCGCACCGGCCGCCGGCAGGATGCCGATGAAATAGCCCAGCACGCCGCCGAACAGCGAGACGCCGAGGTAGCTCTTGGCGCGCTTGATGTTCTCGACAATCGAACGGAAGTTCGACTTGACGTAATGCACCTGCATCTTTCCGCCGGACTGTTCCATCGTCCAGAGGATCTCACCGATGCCGTAGATGCCGATGGCGAGCACCAGGAAGCTGATCCCGTGGCTGAAGCCGTCCATATCGAAGAACATCAGGCGCGGCTTGCCGGAGATGATGTCGAAGCCCACGGTCGCCAGCACCAGCCCGATAAAGATCGAGAACATGGTCTTTGGAATATCATCGCCACCCAGGCCGATGAAGGTGGCGAAAGCCAGGATCATCAGGGCGAATTCTTCCTGCGGCCCGAAGGACAGGGCGAAGGCGGCCAGGGGCGGCGCTGCGATGGTGAAGAGGACGACGGAAACCGTGCCGCCGATGAAGGAGGCGATCGCCGCCGCCACCAAAGCCTGATCCCCCTTGCCCTGCATGGCCAGCGGTCTGCCGTCGAAGACCGTTGCCACCGCCGTCGACGCCCCCGGTATGCCCAGGGTGATCGAGGAGATGGCGCCGCCGTACATGGCGCCGTAGTAGAGCGCAGCAAGGAAGATGATGGCCGCGTTCGGCGGCACCAGGAAGGTGATCGGCAGCAGAATCGCCACGCCGTTCACCGAACCCAGGCCGGGCATCGCGCCAACGAAGAGGCCGACGATGCAACCGATAACCATCATTGCCAGGTTGACTGGCTGGATGGCCTCGAGCAGACCGCCCATGAGCGGATCGATAATTGTTTCCATGTCCGTCTTACCGCCTGCTTTGCAAGTATCTTGTTTTCCGTCCGCTCAGGCCGTCATTGCGGCCCTGGCGAACCCTCACAAATCCGTTCGCCGATCCCGCGACCTCAGTACATGAGATCGTAGATCGGATAGAACAGCTCTTCCGTGATGCCCTTCGGCAGCGTCGTCGTCAGCGCCCACTCGAAGAGCATGAAGATCACGATCGGCGACAGGATCGCCAGAGACATCGTCATCTTCCAGGAGTGCCGTCCGAGAAATCGCACAAAGGCGATCATGAAGAGGAACACCGAGAGGTACAGCCCGAGGAACTGCGTACCGATCAGCAGCAACACCAGGCCGACCACCACCGGTCCGACGATCGCCACGGTGTCCGCGCTCATGAATTCCTCTTGCGAGCGCGACTGCGGCGTTACGCCCCGGAACCACCGGACGATGGTCCAGATCGAGGTCAGCAGCATGCCGGTGGACAGCCAGAACGGCCAGGCACCACCGCCAGGGCCACTCTTCGGCACCCAACCGATGTTGAGCTCGGTGCTCTTCCACATGATCCCGGCGGATACAATGGCGAGGATCATCGCCACCAAAATTTCGGCATTACGGACCGTCATACCGGCGCCTCCCTGAAAACGCGCAGCTACGAGTAAGATCTAAACAGACCTGGTGTGACTTTTATTTGGGCCCGGATGCGGCCAACGGGCCGCGGCAAACAGCGCGAGGAGGATCGGGGGGTGATCCGGTCGTCACCCCCCTCTCCCTTAGCGCTTATTCGCCCGTAATCGCCTTGGCGCCGACCTTTTCGATCAGAGCCTTGTGGCGGGCAAGGGCCGTGTCGTGGAACGCCGCGAGCTCGTTACCCGAGACGTACTTCTCACACATCAGGCCTTCCTCGTGGCAATAGTCCTGCCACTGCTTGGAATGGAACACCTTCCCGAACAGGTCGATGTAGAATTCCTGCGCTTCCTTCGACATGCCCGGAGGCGCATTGAAGGACCGCTGCATGAAGTAGACGATGTCGTGGCCCAGTTCCTTGGCCGTCGGCACGTCCGGGAAAGCCGCCAGACGCTCGTCGGTGAACTGCACCAGCGGCACGCTCTGGCTGGCCTTGTAGAACTGCATCTGCTCCGACGGGTTGTTCACCGTCGTCGCGATGTGCTTGCCGATCAGGTTCTTGGCGACGGTGCCGCCGCCGGGGAACGGAATGTAGGTGATGTTCTTGATGTCGAACTCGGCCTGCAGCATGGCGAAGAGGATCGAGTCCTCCTGGCCCTTGCCGGTGCCGCCCACATTCCAGCTGTCGGCCGCCTTGACGGTCTTGACCCATGCGTCCAGCGAGTCGATGCCGCTGTCAGCGGTCACCCAGAGCTGAAAGGTATCGAGCGCCATCAGACCCAGCGGCGTGAACTGGGTGACGTCGACACCGAGGCCCTGGTTGATGATCGGGGTCGTGTAGTAGCTGTTCAGAGTGACCAGAACGACATGGTCGTCGCCAGCCTTGTCCTGGACGTAGCGCAGCGCTTCCGCGCCGGAGCCGCCGGGCTTGTTGATCGGAATGAACGGGCGCGGCGAGAATTTGTTCTGGTCGATGATGCCCTGGATCAGCCGGGCCAACTGGTCGGCGCCGCCGCCCGTGCCCGCCATGATGATCATCTCAACCGGCTTCTTCGGCTCCCAGGCCTGAGCTTCGGAACCCATGACACCGGTAAACGCAGCGCCCATACCCAGCGCCAGCGCGCAGCCGGTCAGAATTCGTCTGGTAACTCTCATGCTCTCTTACCTCCCGAGGTTTTTATGAATAGGCCAGCAGGGTATTCCCCATAGGGTTGAAAACCCAGCATTTTTTGAACTTACGACCTTATCCTATTCTTTTCTTTAACAAACCATGACTGCCAAGTGAACATCCATGGTGTGTGGTATACAAAATACCGTGTGAAGCCGCCTAGGTCTACTCTTCTTATTGCATCGAGCAAAAATACTCGGATTTGTTGCAGTGCAATATTTGGCAAAGGAAACAGACCTGTCGTTGGGTCTTACCGCTTCCTTTCGGCATAACAGGTATTTATATCGCAGCACGCGGCTTTACTTTGGCCGCAGCGTCGCCGCCCGGCGGCTGCGTCTTCGCAGATGCAACGTCACCGGGCAGCGGCGCAAAACGCGGACCAGAACTTTTCTGGCAAGGATACCTGAAAGCTGTGCGATTCTGACCTCATCTAAACCTGAGGTTGCTTAACGGCAGGCAGCACTATTAATTTCGCGGCAGAGCCCACCGAACCGCCCCCCCCTGGGGGCGTCGCGGGGTGTCGCGCGGCGTCGCGGGCCGCCGCTGGCGGCCACCGGCGCGCCCCGCTAGTGCATGAAGAAGATGGGCAGATCCGCGTGATCGACGACATGCTGGGTTACCCCGCCCAGGATCAGTTCACGCTGCCGGCTCTGGCCATACGCCCCCATGAGGAGGCAATCCGCCCCCGCCTGCTTGGCGCCTTCCAACAGGGCCTGCGCCACTGCCGAGGACGGCGCCTTGAAGGTCTGCACGGTGCAACTCACCCCGTGGATCTCAAGGTAGATCTTTGCCTCTTCGGCGGTGACCGCCAGCTTCGAATCGGCTGCCGTCAACAGAACCACCCCGTCGGCCTTGCGCAGGATCGGCAAGGCCGCCGTCATCGCGCGCGAGGCCTCGCCGCTGCCGTTCCAGGCGATGGCCACCTTGGCCCCCAGCGAATCGATCGGCTTGGGCGGGCACATCAGCACCAGCTTGCCCGATTCGACCAGCGCGGCCTGCAGGGTGTTGAGGCCGAGGTTCTGGTCGCGATCCGGCTTGGCCACCGCGATGAGGTCGACGAGCCGGCCGCGCAGGCCGCTCACGTTGGCCTGCTTACCGGTCGCTTCGCGCCAGGTGGCGGAAACCTGGTCCATCGGCCAGGGGAACTTGTCGACCTCGGGAATACCGCGTTTGGCGCAGTAGTCGTCGAACAGCTTGCGGATCTTGCCCTCTTCCTCGTCGGCCAGGGAAGAGGCCGAAGAGGTCAGGGTCTTGCGCAGGCTGGCCGGAATGGGAATGCCGTAGGGAATCATGTCCTCCGGCTTCGGACGGCAATGGAGGACCTCCAAATGGGCATTGTGGCGCTTGGCCAGGGCCAGGGCGTGATCGAGCACCCCCTCACCCATACCGTCACCGCGCACCGGCACCAGGATCGTACGCACAGTCATTCAGGGCTCCTCCCAAAAACAGTTCGCGCAGTTTTTTCATCCGCATCGAACGATGGTAACAAACGGTCGCGACTTCCCCTTAGGTCTTTTGCACTCAAACGGCCGAAGCCAGGGTCTCAGAAGAGACCCTGGATCTGGCCGGCATCGTCGAGCCGAATGCTGTTGGCCGAGGGAACGCGCGGCAGGCCCGGCATGGTCATGATTTCACCGCAGATCACCACGATGCAGCCGGCGCCGGCGGACAGCCGTACTTCGCGAACCGGCACCGCATGGTCGCTCGGCGCACCACGCAGGTTCGGGTCGGTCGAGAAGCTGTACTGGGTCTTGGCCATGCAGACCGGCAGTTCACCGTAGCCTTCATCTTCCCACTGCTTAAGCTGATCGCGGATCTTCTTGTCGGCGATGGCGCCGGAAGCCCCGTAGATCTCCTTGCAGATCGTGTCGATCTTGTCGAACAGCGGCAGCTTGTCCTCGTACAGCGGCTTGAACTTGGCGCCGCCGGCAGCGATCAGGCCGACCACCTTGTTGGCCAGTTCCTCGGTGCCCTCGGAGCCCTTGCCCCAGTGCTCGCAGATCACGGCTTCGACGCCCTGGCTCTTGGCGAACTCCTGGATCGCCGCCAACTCCGCTTCGCTGTCCTTCACGAAACGGTTGATGGCGACCACCGCCGGCACACCGAACTTCTTCACGTTGGAGATATGGCGGCCCAGGTTGGCACCGCCCTTCTTCAGGGCCTCGACGTTCTCGTCGCCGAGCTGATCCTTGCCGACACCGCCGTGCATCTTCAGCGCGCGCACCGTGGCCACGATCACCACCGCCTCGGGATTGAGGCCCGCCTTGCGGCACTTGATGTCGAAGAACTTCTCGGCACCCAGGTCGGCACCGAAGCCGGCCTCCGTCACCACGTAGTCAGCCAGCTTCAGCGCCGACTTGGTCGCAGAGACGGAGTTGCAGCCGTGCGCGATGTTGGCGAAGGGGCCGCCGTGGATGAAGGCCGGGTTGTTCTCCAGCGTCTGCACGAAGTTCGGCATCAGCGCGTCCTTCAGCAGCACGGTCATCGGCCCGTCGGCCTTCACGTCGCGGCAATAGATCGGCTTGCGGTCGCGGGTGTAGGCAATGACGATGTCGCCCAGACGGCGCTGCAGGTCGGCCAGGCCGTCGGCCAGGCAGAAGATCGCCATGACCTCCGAGGCCACGGTGATGTCGAAGCCGGTCTGCCGGGGGAAGCCGTTCGGCACGCCGCCCAGCGAGGTGACGGTGTCGCGCAGCGCGCGGGCGTTCATGTCGAGCACCCGGCGCCACACCACGCGGCGTTCGTCGATGGCCAGCTCGTTGCCCCAGTAGATGTGGTTGTCGATCAGGGCGGAGAGCAGGTTGTGCGCCGAGGTGATGGCGTGGAAATCACCGGTGAAGAGCAGGTTGATGTCTTCCATCGGCACGACCTGGGCGTAACCGCCGCCGGCGGCGCCACCCTTCATGCCGAAGCAGGGGCCGCGCGAGGGCTCGCGCAGACAGATCATCGCCTTCTTGCCGATGCGGTTGAGGCCGTCGCCAAGACCCACCGTGGTGGTCGTCTTGCCTTCGCCGGCCGGCGTCGGCGAAATCGCCGTCACCAGGATCAGCTTGCCGTCCTTCTTGGACTTCAACGATTCCAGGTACTTGAAGCTCAGCTTGGCCTTGGTCGGTCCGTACTGCATCAAGGCTTCGGCAGGAATGCTCAGCTTGTCGCCGACCTCGGTGATCAGCTTCATCTTCGCTTCGCGGGCGATTTCGATATCGGACTTGGCCATGACGGTATTCTGCCTGTTCTCTGATGATTGTTGTCTACCCAACCCGGCCGGCGGGGCGCACCCGCGGCGGCAGGGCCGGCGCTAATCCCTGTGTCAGCTGCCCAGTTTCGACCCAGCGGCCAAACCGGCCTTCGCCGCGAACTCGCCGGCGGAGATCTTCTTGTCGTCGTGCGGGCGTACCCGGTCGACGCGGATCGCGCCGCCCTTGGCCGCCACGGTGAGACTGTCGCCGTCCACCGCGATGATGCTGCCCGGCTCACCGGAGCCCTCGACCTTGCGGCTGTCGAAGATCTTCAGTTCGTTGCCGTTGCAGGTCGTCCAGGCGCCCGGCTGCGGATTGGTGCCGCGGATCAGATTGTAGACCTCGTCGACCGGCTTCGACCAATCGATCTCGGCGTCGGCCTTGCGGCACCAGCTCTCGTAGGTTGCCTTGCTGTGGTCCTGCGGAGTCTTGGTGACCTTGCCCTCGCGCACCAGGTCGACGCATTCGACCATGGCATCGACACCCATGGGAAAGAGATGGTCGAAGTAGAGCGAGCCCAGGGTATCGTCGGGCCCGATGTCGACGAACTTCTGCAGGATGACCGGGCCCTCGTCGAGGCCTTCATCCGGCTCGAAGATGGTCAGGCCGGTCTTTTTCGATCCCATGATGATGGGCCAGTTGATCGAGCTGGGACCCCGATGCAGCGGCAGCAGCGAGGGGTGATACTGGATGGTGCCCTTGGGCGGCAGGTCGACGACGTCCTGCGGCACGAAGAGGGTCACATAGGCCATGACACAGAGGTCCGGCTTGAAGGACGCCATCAGCTCTTTGGCTTCCGGTGTCTTCCAGGACGCCGGCTGATGCACGGTCAGGCCCTTCTCCAGGGCGAATTCCTTCAGAGGGTCGGTCGGCCGGCCCTCCTTGTCGGGCGCGCAGAACACACCCACTACGTTCTCACCGCGCTCGAGCAGTTTCTCGAGCACCGCTTTTCCAAAGGCTTGCTGGCCGTGGACGACAATACGCATCCCCGTACTCCCCCGTGTCTTGAAGACCGCCAGAATCGTCAAGTCGGTCTTGTTTGTTGATGAGCCTCAATCGGCGCCGCGCCGTCTGATCCCGGCGCGACGCCAATCGTTCACTCGGCGGCAGCCTGCTTCGGCATGTCGCCGAGAGCGCCGCTGGTCCAGGTCTCCTGGATCTCCTCTTCCGAATAGCCGAGGACATCCTTCAGGATTTCGTCGGTATGCTCGCCGAGCAACGGCGAGCGCTTCACGTCGGCCGGCGAGTCCGACAGCGTGATCGGGTTGCCGACGGGCAGGTACGTGCCGCGCTCGGGGTGGTCCACCTCGACGATGGTTCCCGTCGCCCGCAGGCGCGGCTCCTCGGCCAGTTCCTTCATCGACAGGATCGGGCCGCAGGGAATGTTCAGCGGGTTGCAGGCTTCCATGACCTCGAGCTTGTTCTTGGTCTTGGTCCATTCCTCGATGGTGTCGAAGATCTGCGGGATCTTGTCGAGGCGCGCTTCCGGCTTGGCGTAGGCCGGGTCTTCCTTCCACTCCGGCTTGCCGATGAGGTCGCAGATGTTGCCCCACACCGCCGCCTGGGTGATGAAATAGACGTAGGCGTTCGGATCGGTTTCCCAGCCCTTGCACTTCAGGATCCAGCCCGGCTGGCCACCGCCCGAATCGTTGCCGGCACGCGGTACCGAATCGGTGAAGGGGATGCCCTGGCCGTACTGGCTGTATTCCTTCAGCGTGCCGTGCTGCAGACGCTGCTGGTCGCGCAGCTTCACGCGGCAGAGGTTCAGCACACCGTCCTGCATGGCCGCCAGCACGCGCTGGCCCTTGCCGGACTTCTCGCGGTGGAACAGCGCCGTCACGATGCCGAGGGCCAGGTGCAGGCCGGTGCCCGAATCGCCGATCTGGGAGCCGGTCACGGTCGGCGGGCCGTCGAGGAAGCCGGTGGGCGAGGCCGAACCGCCGGTGCACTGGGCGACGTTCTCGTAGACCTTGCAGTCCTCGTAGGGGCCGGGGCCGAAACCTTTCACCGACGCATAGATCATACGCGGGTTGATCTTCTGCACGTCGTCCCAGCCGAAGCCCATGCGGTCGAGGGCGCCGGGGGCGAAGTTCTCCACCAGCACGTCGCAGGTCTCGACCAGCTTCTTCAGCACTTCCTTGCCCTTGTCGCTCTTGGTGTTGAGCGTGATGGAGCGCTTGTTGTGGTTGAGCATGGTGAAATACAGGCTGTCGACATCGGGGATGTCGCGCAGCTGGCCGCGGGTGGCATCACCGACGCCCGGACGCTCGACCTTGATCACGTCGGCGCCGAACCAGGCCAGCAACTGAGTACACGTCGGCCCGGATTGCACATGCGTGAAATCGAGGATACGGACGCCTTCTAAAGCTTTCATTAGGGGCTCCTGTTCTTGAGGAGTTGATTCGATGGAGCGGGATTACTTCTTGGCAACCGCGCTCTGCGGATTGAGCTTGCCGCTGCGGCCGCTTTCGGTGCCGGCCTTTTCGTCAATCACCGCGTTCACGAGAGTCGGCTTGCCGGAATCCATGGCTTCCTTCACGGCACGGCTCAGCTCGTCGGGCGAGGTCGCGTAGACCCCGACACCGCCGAAGGCCTCCATCATCTTGTCGTAGCGGGCGTCCTTGACGAAGACCGTGGTCGCCACGTCGGAAGTGCCCGACGGGTTGACGTCGGTGCCGCGATAGATGCCGCCGTTATTGAAGACGACGATGCAGATCGGCAGGTTGTAGCGGCAGACCGTTTCGATCTCCATGCCCGAGAAACCGAAGGCGCTATCGCCCTCGACCGCCAGCACGGGATGGCCGGTTTCCACCGCCGCCGCGATGGCCTGGCCCATGCCGATACCCATCACGCCCCAGGTACCGACATCCAGGCGCTTGCGCGGCTTGTACATGTCGATGATGGAGCGCGCGAAGGCGAGCGTGTTGGCCCCCTCGTTGACGAGGATGGCGTCCGGCCGCTCGGCGATGACGTCGCGCAGGGCACCCAGCGCACCATGGAAGTCCATCGGCACGTTGTTGTTGCGCAGCCGCGGCGCCATCTTGGCGATGTTGGCGTCGCGCTTTTCCTTGACCGCGTTGGTCCATTCCGCCGGCGGCGGCGCCCACTTGGCACCCATGCCGTCGAGCAGGGCCGTGACGCAGGAGCCGATATCGCCGACCAGGGGGGCCACGATCTCGACGTTGCTGTCCATTTCCTTGGGCTCGATGTCGATCTGCACGAACTGCTTGGGCTTGTCGCCCCAGGTCTTGCCCTTGCCGTGCGACAGCAGCCAGTTGAGGCGGGCGCCGATCAGCATCACGACGTCGGCTTCCTTCAGCACCAGCGAACGCGCCGGGCCGGCCGACTGCGGATGGTCGTCAGGCAGCAGGCCCTTGGCCATGCTCATCGGCAGATAGGGAATGCCGCTCTTTTCGACCAGCGCCCGGACATCGTCGTCGGCCTGCGCGTAGGCCGCGCCCTTGCCGAGGATGATGAGGGGGCGTTTGGCGCCCTTCAGGACGTCCAGCGCCCGGGCCACGGCCTCCGGCGCGGGAAGCTGGCGCGGTGCCGCGTCGATGACCTTGACCAGCGACTTGCGGCCCGCCTCGGCCTCCATCACCGCACCCAGCAGCTTCGCCGGCAGGTCCAGGTAGACGCCGCCGGGCCGGCCGGAAACCGCCGCGCGGATGGCCCGCGCGATGCCGATGCCGATGTCTTCGGGATGCAGAACCCGGAACGCCGCCTTGCACAGGGTCTTGGCGATGGCGAGCTGGTCCATCTCCTCGTAATCGCCCTGCTGCAGGTCGACGATCTCGCGCTCGGACGAGCCGGAGATCAGGATCATCGGGTAGCAGTTGGTCGTGGCGTGGGCCAGCGACGTCAGGCCGTTGAGGAAACCCGGTGCCGAAACCGTCAGGCAGATGCCGGGCTTCTTGGTCAGGAAGCCGGCGATGGCCGCCGCATAGCCGGCGTGCTGTTCGTGCCGGAACGACAGAACGCGCATGCCCTCGGCCTGCATGTAGCGGCCCAGATCCGTGATCGGAATGCCGGGCACGTTGTAGATCGTCTTGATGTCGTTCAGCTTGAGCGCGTCGATGACGAGGTGAAACCCGTCGGTCAGCTCCTGCGGTGCGGCGGCGCCCGATCCTTCTTGATCGAGCGTATTGATTGCCGGATCGCTCATGCGTATCTCCATAGTTCCATGTTGCCTCCCAAGCGCGCCGCTATTGCCTGCAGCTTCCCGCCTCTTGGACCCGCTGGTCCGACGTACTAATCCAGATAGTCGACGTTCGCCTCGATGTGCGCCGCCAAATTCAGGGTATGCTCACGGGCCAGACGTTCGGCCAATTCGGTATCGCGCGCTTCCAGCGCCTCGATGATGTGCATGTGGTCGATGATCGACCGGTTGGCGCGGTCCAACTCGCTGATGGTGCGCGCCCGGATGCCCTTCATATGCAGGAACAGCCGGTCGGCGGTCTCCTTCAGCAGTGCGCAGCCGCTCAGCTCCAGGATCTTCTGATGGAACTGGATGTTGCGGTCGGAATACTCGTCCAGGTGTGTCTGCACCTCGCCATCGTCGAAGGAGGTGAAGAACTTGCGCAGCGAGGCGATGTCCTCGTCGCTCGCCTTCTCGGTGATCAGACGGCAGGCCATGCTCTCCAGCGCCGCCCACAGCGTGATCATCTCCAGGATTTCCTTGCGCGTCTTGCGCACGATGAAAACCCCGCGGCGCGGAATGACGGTCACCAGCCCTTCCTGCTCCAAGCGGGCCAGGGCCTCGCGGATCGGCGTGCGGCTGATCCCGAGCTGCTCCGACAACTGCCGCTCGTCGAGCTTCAACTGCGCGTCGTCGGCATAGATGTTCATCGAGGTGATGCCCTCGCGCAGCGTCTCGTAGATATGCCCCTTCAAAGAGAAGGTGTTCTCGATCGGTTTGAATTCGAGCTTGCTTGGCAGCATGGCGATCTTTGTGGCGTGCAAGGGCATCGGAATCGATAATCGGCGAACGAATGAATTCGGACTGCCCGTGAGGGCGTCTGGTTCTTGGTATACATTAGCCCAGACGCCTGAGGCCGACAACAAGAATCCCGTTATAGTCGAACCACGAAGTTATCCACAGACCTCAGTAGCAACCTGAGAGTCGACCAGCAATAAACTGATTCAATGGACAGTTCGACCTGAGATAGGCCGCCAAACCCGGGCACAAACGACAGCGGCGGAGGCCCTTTTTCTGGTCCCCCGCCGCCATAGCCGGCCGAATGTCTATCAACTGTCTCTAAAATACAGGCTTAGGTCCGCTCGAAGCCGCGCTTCAGTTCCCAGTCGGTGACGCGGCGGTCATATTCGAACTGCTCCCAGCGCGCGGTGTGCAGGTAGTGCTCGACCACATCGTCCCCCAGCGCCGCGCGCAGCATCTTGGATTTGTCGAGCGCCTTGATGGCTTCACGCAGGGTCTTGGGAACGTCGCGCAATTTCTTGCCACCGTAGGCATCGCCCAGGAAGGGCTCCGGCAGTTCCAACTCTTCTTCGATGCCGGCAAGGCCCGCCGCCAGCAGCGCCGAGAAGGCGAGATAGGGATTGAGGTCACCGCCGCCGACCCGACATTCGATGCGGATCGCCTTGGAGCCCTCACCGCAGAGGCGGAAGCCGGCGGTGCGGTTGTCCAGGCTCCAGATCGCCTTGGTCGGCGCGAAGGTGCCGGCCTGATAGCGCTTGTAGGAGTTGATGAAGGGCGCCAGGAAATAGGTGATGTCGTCGGCGTACTTCAGTTGACCGGCGACGAACTGGCACATCAGCTTGGACATGGTGTGCTTGGCCTCGGGATCGAAGAACAGCGGCGTCTTGCCGGCCTTGTCCCACAGCGAGGCGTGGATGTGGCAGGAGTTGCCCGCCATCTCGTAGTTCCACTTGGCCATGAAGGTCAGCGCCTTGCCCTTCTGGTGGGCGAGCTCCTTGCAGGCGTTCTTCAGGATTACGTGGTTGTCGGCCATGGGCAGCGCTGCGTCGTAGCGCACATTGATCTCTTCCTGGCCGGGGCCCCACTCGCCCTTGGAATTTTCCACCGGGATGCCGCAGCCCTGCAGCCCCTTGCGGATCGCCCGCATCACATCCTCCTCCTTGGAGGTCTGGAAGATGTGATAGTCCTCGATGTAATAGCCCTCGGTCTTGAGGTCCTGGTAGTGCTTCAGATGGGCCCCCTCGTAGGTCTCGTCGAAGAGGTAGAATTCCAGCTCCGAGGCGAGGAAGGGCTTGTAGCCCTTGGCGTCCAGGCGCTCGATCTGCCGGCGCAGCATGGCGCGCGGGGAATGCGGCACCGGGGCGTGATCGGGGTGACTCAGCACGTCGCAGATCACCAGCGCGGTGCCTTCCAGCCAGGGGGTGACCCGGAGCGTGGAAAGGTCCGGCTTCAGGATGAAGTCGCCGTAGCCCTGGGCCCAGTTGGCTGCCGGATACCCCGGCACCAGCTCCATGTCGATGTCGTTGGCGAGCAGGTAGTTGCAGGCGTGGGTTTCGTCCTCGGCGGTGTCGACGAAGAATTCGGCCTGGAAGCGCTTGCCGACGAGGCGGCCCTGCATATCGACCATGCAGACGAGGACGGTATCGATGCTGCCGTTGGTGACGTTTTCCTTCAGCTGCGCAAGACTCAAAAGACCAGACATCGAAAACAAACTCCGGTTCGGAATGACCCCGGGGGTGGGGTGGGGGGCGATGGCCGCCCCCTTTAGGGAAT
>JBHJIR010000081.1:0-65006 GCA_050043265.1 Kiloniellaceae bacterium | reverse complement strand
CGGTGGTGGCGCAGGCCTTTCAAGGCAAAGGCGTCACCCTGTCGCCGAAGGCCGCCATCTCCGTGATCGACAGGCAAGGCGCATGGTCGATCAAGGACGTAACCGTGATCTATCACATCTATCGCACCGCTCAGACCATCCAAGTCTACAACGTTCCAGCCTGAGGAGTGGCCCCATGGTACAAGCGCTGACAATGGCGATCGGGAAGAAGGGGATCGACTTCTTCGCCGAGAGCCTGGTGGGAGGGATTGCTGTCGAAAAGCTGAAGAAGCTGGCACCCCCCAACCATACGATCGACGTGCCGGACTTCTCTGTCGTGGTCCCCTACGTTTCCGACTACTACTCCAAATTCAAGATCAAGCTCACGAACGGGCGGTTCAATAACTTCAACCCGGACTTTTCGTCCGTCGAGCAGACGTCGAAAGGGAAGCCGGCCGGCAGTGTCTTCGATCTTAAGGTGTCGGCTAAGAACTTCACGGCCACTTTCGACTGGCTGGAGACCTACTACGAACTCATGTGCAGCCAAGGGTACTGCAGCGGTGGCAACAACAAGGGAAACTACACTTATTCTCCCGGCTTCGGTGAGTTGAAAGTGGCGATCTCCTGCGCTTTCCAATACAGCCAGAGCAGCAACACCTACCAGATCGTTGCGGAATCGACCAAGGCTACGCCAGAAAACATATCGGCGAACATCCCGAGCAGGAGCGCAATCAACGGCCAGGAAAGTGACGGGTGTTTTAAGACCAAGGTGAGCGACGGCACCAAGGACACCCTTTCCTCGATCGACTTCGCAACCCCCATGAACAGCGTTTTCACGGGCGTTTTGCGCAGTCTGCCCGATAGTGGTGATCTCGGGTCCGGTATCCGCTACGATTATAAGCTCGCCGACGCCGGGTTGGCCTTTCCGGCTTCCGACGGCGTCACCATCGGCGTGACCGGGGTGGCGCAGTACGACGGGACCGCCTACGCCGGCCCCAACCCGCCGACCCTGCCGATTCCAGCGGTGCCGACGGACGCGGATGCGCATTACATGAACGTCTATGTGTCCGACTGGTCGATCAACGGGCTCAACTGGGCCTACTTCAAGGCGGGCAAGCTGGATCTGGACCTGCAGCCTTCCGATCTGCCGAATCCAGCGGCGCTGAAGGCGGCAACCTACGCAGCCTACGAGCCGGCCTTCAAGCAGTACGGCAATGTTGCCCTGGAAGCCAAGATCGTGCCCAAGGAAGCACCCATCACAGTCTTCCAGAAGGTCTATATCTTCACCTCCGAGGCGATGGAGATGCTGAAGGCCCAGCTTCCGGCCGACCAATACGCCAAACTGACGGCTTTTTCGGGGGAAGCCTATACGGAAAAGGCCGCTCTGGAAGCCTCACTGAGCGAGACCGGCATCGACAGCCAGTATTTCGGGACCATCGAGTCCGCGACGCTGCAGAGCGGCATGGTCACGACCCAAGTGATGAACTTTACGATCCTGGTTCAAAATGGGGCGCCGACCTTACCGAATATCATATTCGACGTATCCCGAACCGACGTCATGACGGATCTCGGCCTTGGCGTGACGGCCTCGAAGGCGCAGTCGATGACGTTCCTCTTTGCCAACGTCTCGAACAGCGCGACTTTCGTCTCGACGACGATTCCCGGCTTCAACAAGGATGCCTTCGGCACCTTCGTCTGGCCCGTCGTGGGAGAGAACGCCTATGCGACCGCTATGGATAAGCTCGGCCCGACCGGCGTCGCGATCCCTATTGCGCGAGGTTTCTCTTTCCTCCTGACGGACTCGACCCTCAGCATCCAGGACGGCTATGTCTCGATCTCGACCCAGCTCGAATTCAAGCCGGAAGATCTGCCGGCGGAGGTCCGCCAGCTCGTCTTTGTTCTGCAGCGGCGTCCCGATCCTCGAACCGGGACGCTGCTGACCGTGGTGGAGGCGGCGTGAGCTAGCGCGCCATGCCGTCGATGGGCCTCTTTGCCGGTAAACGGGTTTTTGCGTCCTCGGGAGTTGCAAAACTCCTTTATCTGTCCTATCAGGGTTTCACGGTGCCTGATGGCCGTCAGTTGCTCCTGCCGGCGATGAATCAGACCAGCGAGACCGCTAACTCCTATCTGACTCTCTACGCCGCCGGCAGCGGTGGCGATGTGTTCTATTGCCAGATGCCCGATGGTCAGTGGATTGCCTTCGACGCGTCGATCGGCCTCAACTGGCTGACGCTGTCGCCCGACCCGGGCGCGGCGATCGCCATTACCTTTGAGGCCAGCGGTGGAACGCTGATCTGGAAAACCGACGTCGGTAAGGGGCTCCAGCAGATCTACTACTCGATCGAAGCCTTCGCGCCGATCCTGACGCTGAATCCCTCCGCCAGTGGCGGAACGCTCTTTGTTCCCACCGTGATCACGCCGTCACTGGCTGAATTGAAACAGAAAGGGGGCCGCGGCGCCAACCTGGCCGGCGTGAACCTGGAAGGGGCCGACTTGAGCGGGATCGACTTTACCGAAGCCGACTTCTCAGGCGCACGCCTTGAGGGCGCGACCTGCCGCGGCACGGTGTTTACCGCCGCCAAATGTCCGAAGGTTATCTGGGGCTCCGCCGTGGCAGATGATGCCGTCTTCGACGCCGCTGATTTCAGCGGGGCGGACCTGAACGGCGCGGCCTGGGGCACGCCGGCTTCGGCGAAAGGTATCGACCTGACCGGTTGCCAGGCCATCGGTGCCGTGCTCGGCAGCAAAGGCGGCAGCCTGCAGATGGCCGCCGCCAAGCTGGGGCAGGGGGTTTTCATCGGCGCCGATCTGCGCGGTACCAAACTGATGGGGGCTTCGCTCGGCAGCGGCAATTTCGAAGGGTGCCTTTTCGATGGCGCCGACCTCAGCGATGCCGATCTGACCCGCGGCTTTTTTCTGAGGGCGTCCTTCAAGGACAAGACCGTATTGACCAACGTGAAGGCGCAGGCGGCGAACTTTATCGGCGCCGACTTGAGGGGGGCCACGCTTTCGCGGGCACAGCTCGGCTCCCGCGCTTTCCTATTCTATCTCGATGCGACGTTTGCGGGCACCCTAAACACCAACAAGTTTCCGCAGCCCGATCTGATCGCCGCCTTCGCACAAAATGGCATCACCTTGGCGGGATCCGCGCCGGTTCTGGTCATCGTCAAGGACAAGGCCTGGCAGATTGAGGACAACACTTCGGGCCCCTTTGCCCTCAACCTCAATGTTCAGGGATCGATTTCCGTGTTCCGCAACGTCAGCCTGCCCGCCGCGACGCTAGCCGGCGCGAATTGTGCCGGTGCCGTGGCTACTTCGGCCAATCTGGTGGGCGCCGATCTTTCGGGGGTCCGTTGGAACGGATCCGGATCGACATTGGATCATGCCGAGTTGACCGGAGCCTCGTTCAACGACGCGCTGCTGGTCGCCCTGGACCTGACCCAGGCCAATCTCTCCGGCGCGGATTTTTCGAATGCGATCATTTGTCAGGCCAACATGCAGAAGACGGTAATCGACTCCGCCGGCGCGGCCAATCCCACCCGTTTCGGGCGAGCGCAGCTGCAAGGTGCGCAATTCGGTGCCGCCACGGTTCTCTCGGCCGGATTCTATCGTGCCGGCATCGCGCTCGATCTCGGCGTGCCGCTGTTCTTTCTGCCACTGTCGGCGAAAGCGGAGTTGACACCACAGAAGCTGGAGAACCTCTCCGGCGACTTCGACAACGCCGGTTTTCCTTTTGGCACGGGGGCGACGGTCAGAAACGTGGAGCTGTGGATTCTCGACAACGCGGCAGATCCAAATCCGTCATCGCCGCCCACTTACTCGGTGGAACTCAATTCAGGGAAGTACCAGGTCTTCGACGGTGCCGATGGCCGTTACCTCTTCGAGCTAAATCCATCTTTGGCACCGCAATTGCGCAAGGCGGAGGCCTCCACCCAACTGGTATCCGGATTTACTGCCGCCAACCACTCCCTCGCCGTCGGGGCACCGATCAGTTCCGCTTCGCCTTGGAGGATTACGGCCGGCCGGGAGCCGGTCTTCGCCGGGCCGGTGAACTACGGATATTTCACCGTGACGGAGGGACCGGAAATTCTGACGGTGTTGGGTTCGATCCTCCTGCGCCTCAGGGACTGGACAGATTACCCTGGCGGCGTGGCTTTCGGCGGCACGAGCGCTTTCGCCGCAGCCCTTGCGTCCGATGTGGTCGGACCGGCCGGGATGCCTTACGCGTATGTGACGAGCGGCCATGTGACACTGACCGAGTTCCTGCTGCTCTCGACTGCCGACGGTTAGGGCGCGGTTTTCCGGCAGGAAAGGGGCTGCCCCCTCGGAGGGCCTTAGTTGTCTCCAAGGCTTCCGGATAGATGTCGAGAGCAACTATCGAATCAGGCGCTTCTGGGTGCCGACCTCTGGGATAGTCCGGGCAGCGGCAGGCCCGTTCAGGTCGGCGATCCAAAGAGTCCAGCGGCATAGTCTTCGAACGGCTTGATCAGCAGGTCCTGCGGATGATCGCCGAGCCAAGTCGAGTGGGTGGTGCTTGCCTCTATGATCCTGGATTCAATGGCATCGCCGGTCTTGCCGTCGATCAGGCGGATGTCGATCTTGATGCGGTCCGGCTTTCCGGACCACTCGGTGGTGCGCTCTTCCCAGTGCAGGATCTTCAGGTAGATGAGGAAGTCCATGTTCTGCTTCAGGGCACTCGCTTTGGCCCTGTTCACCGTCGCAGGGCCGGGCACTTTGGCGACGGTCGGGGTGTAGGCCGACAGTGCCGCGATCATGGCGTCCCGGGTCATCCAACCGCTTCCCGGGTATGACTTGTCGACGTATTTCCCATCGCCCTCGACCGCAACGAGCATGCGGGCGTCGCGACTGAGCGCGCCCGGTCCTGCGCCTGTCAGGTCGGTGGTTTGGTAGTTCTCCCCCTTCGGTGCGCAAGCGGCAACCGAGAGGATCAGGACCATAAAAACCAGGAATCGAGCGAGCATCTGTCGGTTCCCCGTTGCACCCTATGAGGCCGTCTCTCCGCGTGCGAGTTTAGCGGAAGCGGCAGCCGCCGGACAACCGGGAGTTCATCGATTTGGGTCCCGATACGGCAGGCCGTTTGGCGCCGTATTGCGGCCTTCCCCAGCCATTACGGCCATTTGGAGGCCTTGGCGCTCGTCGGCCTTGGTCTCCAAGGGAGACGGCTTGTATAGTGCTTGGCTCAACCGCTGATTTCGATTGATGATACTTCCGGGGGAAGGGGAGAATATGAAAAAGCTGTTTCTTGTGGCCTGTATGACGTTGGTTCTGGGGGGCTGCGCCGTCGGGAATACCCATCGTTACGACCTGGGGGACGCCGAGTTCGTTCTGGATACCGAAAAATCCGTTGCTGTCGCCGTGGTCGACCTGAGGACCTACGTTCTTTCCGATGAAAAGCCGCCTGCCTTCGTTGGGTTGCAGCGGGGCGGTTATGGTAATCCTTTTGACGTGATGACAGACAGCGGACATGGGCTGGCGGAGGATCTGACAACCTCGATCGTCAGTTCTTTGGCGGCCGCAGGTGTTCAGGCGGTCGGCGTGCCGGTGCCTCAGAAAAGCACCGAGGCGGAGGCCCGCCAACTGCTGGCCGCCGTCTCTGCCGATCGCTGCACGCTGCTGATGGTCCGCGAATGGCGGGCCGACACCTATTTCAATACCGGGCTCGACTACGACATCACTCTGGCGGTTCTAACCCCGGAAGGAGTGGAACTGGCGAAAACAACGCTGCAGGGACACGACAATCTCGGCTCCTCGATGGTTCCGGCCGATGCGCGCGTCTATGCCGAAACGGCGGTGCGGAGCAAGCTGGAGGCGATTTTCGGTGACCCGGAAATCAAGGGCGCCTTAAAATAAGGTGGCCTTGCAAGGCCGGAAGTCCTGAGGCGTCCAGGTGGTCCTCTACCAGGTGGTCCTCTAAGGGGGCTCGGGGGGCGGTTGCGGCCGCGCCGAGCCTAAGCGACGCACTCGTATAAGTGGTGTCGTAGGTAAGAGACTAGCGGAGATTGCCGCTGCGCCGAGCCCTCCGCGAAGAGGAAAATCCCAATCTTGGGCTGGCTGCTGGGCACAAGCTTGCTTCCGGGGTGTGCGAACATCTATAGCTTGATGAAGCTTTGCTGATATAACGAAATCGGGCAATTTTGAGGGAGCCCGTCGTGCTATGCGACGAGCCGGGGCTTTGCTCTCAAGTGCCTAGGACGATGGGCTCAGGTAGGGATGGTGCAGGACAACAGTGTGAATCTGGCCATCGCCCAGTGGTCCGCATGGGCCCCAGGTCTGGCTGATCACGCAAGCTGGCGCGACTGGGCCGCGGGCAAGAAGGCCATTGAAGGGGGAGGAGACCCGGACGTCTCCTTCGTGAAGCCCCTTTTGCGCCGCCGGCTGAGTTCGCTGAACCGCATGGCGTTCCATGTCGCTTGGCAGTGTTTGCCGGAGGGGACGGCGCCGATCTGCCTGTTCTGTTCGCGATACGGCGAATATGCCCGGGCTTTCGAAATCCTGACCTGCTTGGCCACCGAGGAGCCCATTTCGCCCAACGCATTCAGTCTCTCCGTCCACAACACGACCTCCAGTCTGTTCTCGATCATGCGGAAAGATACGACCCATTCGACATCGATTGCGGCGGGCGCGGCCACCCTGGAGACGGGGTTCCTCGAGGCGCAAAGTCTGCTGACGGAGACGCCGGATGCCAGCGCCCTGCTCGTCTATTACGACGAACCTTTGCCGGCTTTTTACGAAGGCCATGCCGCGGCTATACAGGTAAGCGCGGCACTTGGCCTGCTTCTTCGGTTGCCGCAACCCGGTGCGCCGGCGGAGACGACCCTGAAGCTTTCCTGGCAAGCGTCTGGAGAGCACGCGTCTGGAGAGAAGGAGAGCCAAGAGGAGGCAGCGGCCCATCCGGTCTTGCGCCTGGCAAGGCTGCTGACGGAAGCGGCCTCTGAAGACACGCTGGATGACGGTCGACTGGCCTGGACATGGAGTCGTCATGTTGCAGCGGCTTGACTACTGCTGGCGCTTGTTTGGGACCGGCTTCAGCTTTTCGGTGTTCGGCCTCGGCGGCCTACTGCTCGGCCTTGCCCTCTTTCCGGCCATCCATGCCCTATCGCGCGAGCGGGAACAGGCGGAGCGCCGCTGCCAGTATGGCGTGCATCTTGCCTTCCGGGTGTTTATCTGGCTGATGAAAAGCCTGGGCGTTCTGTCTTACCAGATTTCCGGGCGGGAAAAGCTCGAGGATCCCGGCGCCAATCTGGTTGTCGCGAATCATCCTTCCCTGATCGACATCGTCTTCATCATCAGCATGATGCCGCAGGCACTTTGCGTCGTGAAGAAGGCCGCCTGGTCAAACCCGTTCATGGCGGGCGTCATGTGGGCGACCGGCTACATTCCGAACGACGATCCCGACCTGTTTATCGGAACCTGCGTGCGGTGCCTGAGAGAAGGGAAGCGCCTCGTGGTGTTCCCGGAAGGCACCCGGACCATTCCGGGGCTGCCGATGAAGCTGAAACGCGGGGCTGCCTCCATCATTGTGAGGAGCGAGTTGCCGTTTGTACCGATTACGATTTCCTGTAGTCCGACGACCTTGACCAAGGCGGAGAAGTGGTACGAGATTCCGCCGCGGAAGGTTCATTTCCGTATCCAGGTTAACGATAGTATTGACCTTAAAGCGGAGCTGATCGATGGAGAGCGCCTCAGCAAGGCCAACCGATGGGTAAGCCGGGTTCTCCAGAAAGCTTTGTCCAATAGCGCCCAGAGTTGTTGATTTATGCTTGTTGATGAAATTAAGACCTTAATCATCGATGTCCTCGATCTCGAAGATATAACACCGGAAGACATCGACGCGGCCGAGCCGCTGTTTGGTGACGGGCTGGGGCTCGATTCAATCGATGCCCTTGAGTTGGGAATCGCTCTGCAAAAGCGCTATGAGCTCAAACTCGACCCTGAGAATGACGATATGAAGAAGCATTTCTACTCGGTGGATACGCTGGTCGAGTTAGTCAAAGCGAGATGTGAACCGCGATGAACAGCATCCAGCCGATTTCAAAAGAGTCCATTTTCAAGCAGCTCCGGCAAATCCTGGTCGAGCAGTTCGAGCTGGACGAAGCCAGCGTCACGCTGGAGGCGAGCCTCTATGACGACCTGGACATCGACAGTATCGATGCCGTCGACCTGATGGTGGAATTGAAGGAACTGACAGGCAAGCGGCTGGACCCCGAAGCCTTCAAGAAAGTACGGACAGTCGACGATGTGGTGGCCGCGCTGTACGACCTCCTGAATTCCTAGGCGCTGGAAGGTGTCGGGAACTCGTTGGGGTGTCGTCCTCGCAGCGCTTCTCCTGGCCTATCCGTTTCTTGTGTATTTCGGCCTGACCTACTTTGAGCCACGGATCATCGCCCTGTTTCTTGTGGTGTTGGCGACAGCCCGTCTGGTGCTCGCCAAATCGGGAGGCGGGGGGCGGGAAGTGGCCCCGCAGTTGCTCCTCACTTTTGCCGTTGCCGGCGTCATAGGATTTCTGGCCCTGCTGACGAACTCGGCGGACACTTTGCGCTTCTACCCTGTGTGCATGAACGTACTGCTCCTGGTGCTCTTCGTCAGCAGCCTGCTGCGGCCGCCGTCGATGATCGAGCGTTTTGCGCGAATTGCCGAACCGGATCTTCCGCTGGCTGGCGTGCGCTATACCCGGAATGTTACCAAGGTCTGGTGCGGCTTCTTCGTCCTCAACGGCGCCATCGCCCTTTACACCTCCCTGGCGTCGAGCCTGGATGTTTGGGTGCTGTACAATGGCGCGATATCCTATGCTCTGATCGCGCTCCTCCTCGCCGGCGAATACCTTTTCAGGCGTTGGTGGCGGCGCCGGTTATCGCAACGGACCGAGCCATGAACACCTTTGTGCCGATCGCCAAGCTGCTGAGTGCCGGTCGCGCGGATGATCATCCGGTTTCCCGGGGCGACGGCGGTCCGCGGACTTTCGGTGATCTCCGCCGTGATGTCGGCGGCCTTACCGGCCGGCTCGCCCGCGCGGCGGGAGCGAACTGGCTGATCGCCAGCGAAGATGCCTACGCCCTGGCCGTGGCTTTGCTGGCGGTATTGCATTCCGGGGGGCGCGCCCTCTTTCCTGCCAATCTGCAGTCCGGGCATCTGGGCGAGATTGCCGGACTGGCGGACGGTGTACTGTCCCTTCAGGGGGCCTGCGCCGGCCCCGCGCTGACCTTGCCGATCCTGGAAGACACGAGCGAGCCCGGCCCGTCGTTCGATGACCTGGACCCGGAGACCTGCGCGATCCAGTTGCACACGTCGGGAAGTACCGGCAGGCCGGAGGCCATTCACAAGCCGCTTCGCTGTCTCGATGCGGAAGTGGCGGTGCTGGAGAAGGTCTTTGGGGGCTGCGGGGCCGGCTCGGTGCTGGCCACGGTGCCGCCATACCACATCTACGGGCTGCTGTTCAGGGTGCTCTGGCCACTTGCTGCAGGGCGGATTCTGGAAGCCGGTGCCATCGGGTTCCCGGGCGAGCTTGCCGCACTCGCGCAGCAACGTCCGGCGCCTCTGTTGGTGTCGAGCCCGGCCTTTCTCAAGCGGGCCCTGCCGGTGCTGGATCTCAGCCAGCTCGACGCGCGGCTGCATGGAATCTTTTCTTCGGGCGGGCCCTTGGAGCCCGGGGTCGCAGCTGCCTACAACGCCCAGCTTCGACATAAGCTCGTCGAAGTTTACGGCAGTACGGAGACTGGCGGCATCGGCTACCGTTCGGTCACGGATGCGGCCGCCCCGCCGCCGTGGACGCCGCTGCCCGGCGTTTCCGTTACCCAGTCCGCTGCGGCGGATGCCATCGCCGTGACCTCGCCGTTTCTGGCGGTGCCGGGATCGTTCGTGACCGGCGACCGGGGTACGATTCTGGCCGATGGCCGTTTCGCGCTCGCCGGGCGGAGTGACCGGAGCATCAAGCTGGAAGAACGCCGCATTTCCCTCATCGAGATCGAAGACCGGCTTAAGGCTTGTCCCGAGGTGGCCGAGGCGCGGGTGGTCGCCTTGACTGCCGGGGCCACGACCGGCGAGCGGGTCGTGCTGGGCGCCGCCGTGGTCCCGTCCGGCCGAGGGTGGGGAAAGCTGAGGGCGGGCGGAAAGCGGGCGCTGCGGGAGATCCTGCACAACGCGCTGAAACCGCACGTGGAGGCCCTGGCGCTTCCGCGGCGATGGCGCTTCGTGGGCCGTTTGCCTGTAACGCCGCAGGGAAAGACCGTTGAGGCGGAGCTTGCGGCTCTCTTTGAGCCGGCAATGGGGCGCCGCGTTGACCCGGAAATTCTTGACTGCCGCACCGAGAACGGAGAAGTCCGGCTCAGCTTGAGCCTGGAGCCGGCACTCTTTTACTTCGACGGGCATTTCGATGAGGCGCCGATCCTGCCGGGTGTCGTGCAGATCGATTGGGCGCTCGCGCAGGCGCGCCGGCATTTTGACCTGGAAGGGTCGTTCCACCGGATCGAGACGCTGAAGTTCTTTAAGGTCTTGCCCGCCGGGGCGCAGGTGACCCTGGCCCTTGAATTCGACGCGGCCAAAAAGCGTTTGGTGTTCAGCTATCGCTCCGCCGACGCCACCCACTCGGCGGGCCGCATCAAATTCGAGCCCGCACCATGACGTTCAATCCCTGTATTGTCGTTCCGGTCTACAATCACGCCGAGGGCGCGCGGGCGCTGATCGGCAGGCTGGCGCCGCTTGGCATTCCGGTCATCTGTGTGAACGACGGAAGTGCGGCGGCGCCGACGCAGTCCCTGAGACAGCTCGCCGCCGCCCATGACTGGGTGAGTGTCGTGGAGCACGGCGAAAACCAGGGGAAGGGCGCGGCCGTTCAGTCCGGCCTGCGCGCAGCCCTTGAAAGAGGATTCAGCCATGCCCTGCAGATCGATGCCGACGGCCAGCACGACAGCGCCGACATTCCGAAGTTCCTGACATGGGCGAAAGAGAGTCCCGGCGCGGTCATCACCGGACAGCCGGTCTATGACGCCAGCGTGCCGCGGGGCCGCCTGGTCGCGCGCTACCTCACCCATGTGTGGGTTTGGATCGAAACTCTGTCCTTCTCGATCCGTGATTCCATGTGCGGCTTCAGGGTCTATCCACTGGCCCCGGTCGTCGCCCTGCTGGATCGCTCCCGGCCTGGCCGCCGGATGGATTTCGACCCCGAGATTCTTGTTCGCCTTTCCTGGGCGGGAATGCCGATCGTTTCAATGCCGACGCGGGTGATCTATCCGGAAGGCGGGCAATCTCATTTTCGCCTGCTTCAGGACAATGTCCTGATCACCCTGATGCATGTGCGGCTGGTTTTTGGCATGCTTTGGCGCCTGCCGCGGCTGATCGGACGGAAGCTGGTACCGGAAGCGTGGGCACGGGCAAGGCGCAAGGATCAATTGGATGAGTGCTGAGGCGGCGAATCGGATGGGACATTGGGCCCGTTTGGAGGAGAGGGGCGTCTATCTGGGGCTTCGCTTCATGCTCCTGAGCTACAGGGTTCTGGGGCGCGGCGGCTTCTCGCTGTTGCTGTATCCGGTGATCGCCTACTTTTTCCTGGCCGGCAGGACGGCACGGCGCGCCTCGCTCGACTATCTCAGAGCGGTCTACGCCATGCCCGAAGGGAAGCGGACATTGCCCAGGCAGCCGGACTGGCGCGATTCGTTTCGCCATTTCCTGTGCTTTGGTGAGGCGGTGCTGGATAAGCTGCTGGCCTGGACAGGCAAGATCGGCCCGGAGGACGTCGATTTCGAGAACCTTGAGCTATTCGAAGCATTGCAGAAAGCCGGCAGGGGCGGGGTGCTGATCACCTCTCATCTGGGGAACGCGGAAGTGTGTCGCGCACTCGGCACCAGAAAGGGCGGTGCCCAGATCAACGTTCTGGTGCACACAAAGCACGCGGAGAACTTCAACCGGCTTATGCGCGAGCAGAGCTCCCAGTCGACAGTGGCGTTGATCGAGACGACGGAGGTCGGCCCGGATACGGCGATCATGCTGCGCGAAAGAGTGGAGAAGGGGGAGTTCGTCGTTATCGTCGGTGACCGCACGCCCGCCAGTCTGTCGCCGCGCCACAGCTTCGCGACTTTTCTGGGCAGGCCGGCGCCCTTCCCCCAGGGCCCCTTCATCCTGGCGGCGCTCATGAAGTGTCCGGTACAACTTCTCTTCTGCCTGAAGCGGAATGATCGATTCAGGATCGTTTTCGAGCCTTTCTCCGACGGTATAAAGTTGCCGCGGAAGAACCGGAGCGAAGCCCTGGACGAGCTGGTGGCGCGCTTCGCCGAGAGGCTGGAATACCATTGCCTGGCAGCCCCCTTTCAATGGTTCAACTTCTTCGATTTCTGGGATCAGGCCGCTTTCTCTGCAGGGCGCCGTAACGCCGCAGTGAGGGCCGCGCCATGACAGCTTTGCCTGAGGCCGAAGTGACCCTCACCGTGCCGTTCCACGATGTCGATGCTATGGAGATCGTCTGGCACGGCCACTACGCCAAGTACTTCGAAATCGCCCGCTGTGCGCTGCTGGACAAGGTGGCTTACAACTACAATGAGATGAAGGCCTCGGGCTATGCCTGGCCGATCATCGAGTTGAAGACCCGTTACATCAAGCCGGCAGTCTTCGGCCAGGACATCAAGGTGCGGGCGCGCTTCAAGGAGTATGATCTGCGGCTGAAGATCGAGTATCTGATTACCGACGCCGCCAGCGGTGCCCGCCTGACCAAGGGCCACAGCGTTCAGGTCGCGGTCGATATGGCAAAGGGGGAACTCCTGCTGGCCTCGCCCTCGATCCTGCTGGAGAAGCTGGGGGTCACGCGATGAGCCTGGTCCGGTCGCTTGTCGTCCTTGCGCTGCTTCTCCTGGCACCGGGCGCCGTCGCTCAGCCGAGCCAGGAACAGGTCTTCGCCCCGATGACCGAGCAGTTGCAGCGCAGCCCGGTGCTGCGCGCCGACTTTCGCCAGGAGCGGTTTTTGAAGGTGCTCGGGCGTCCGCTGGTATCGCGGGGCAAGCTGGTTTTCGCGGCCGGAGACGGCGTTCTCTGGCAGGTCGAAGACCCCCATGAAGTCACCTACTTGATCCGCCCCGACGCGGTGATCGAGTGGGAAGGCGAGGGGGCGCCCCGGCGTGTCGGTATGTCGGCCAATCCGGCCTTTCGCCTGCTGACGGACATGCTGTTGGGCGCCTTGGCCGGCGACTCTTCGGTGTTGCAGAGCGCATTCGAGGCCGAGGCGCTCCCGACGGATGCCGGTTGGCGGCTACGCCTGCATCCGAAAACCGGCGATCTTTCTGTGGCCGTGGCGGTGATCGAGATTGCCGGCGGCGCCTTCGTCGAGAAAGTAAGGGTCGAAGAAGCAGCGGGCGACGCGCTCGATTTTTCTTTCAGCGATTTCGTCACGACCCCGGCGGAACTCACTGCGGCGGAGCAGGCCTACTTTGCGCAGTAAACTGGGTGCTCTCCTGTGGCTTCTGGTCCTCTCCGGGATCGGCCTCTGGCTCGCGTCGCGGCTCGCCGGCGGCCCGGTCCTCAATGCCGATCTGATGGATCTGCTGCCGGCTCCGGTGCATCACCAGAGCGTCGAGGAAGCGGCAGACCGGTTCCTGGCGCGTGCCGAACGCCGCCTGGTCTTCGTGATCTCGGCACCGCAGGGTCGCGACGCCAAAGCGGCAGCCGATTATGTGCTCGGGCAGCTCGAGACCTCCGGCCAATTCGATGAGCTTGAGCTGAAGCGCGATAGCGATGCGCTGCGAGCCTTCGCGACTTTCTACTTTCCCCATCGCTTTGCTCTGTTAAGTACGGAGGCGCGTCGGGACCTGCTGGCCAGCGACGAAGCAGCTTTCGAGCGGCATCTCCTCACGCGGTACTTCAGCCCCGTCGAAGCGCTGAGTTCCAGTTTGATCGAAGCCGATCCGCTGCTGCTGCTGACGGACTATCTCGGTCAGTTGGGTCGGCAGGCCGGCAGCCGGCTGCAGCTTGACGACGGCTATCTCAGCATCGAAGCGGAAGGGCGGTTCCATATCCTGCTGATCGGCCAGCTGGCGGAATCGCCTTTTTCCCTGCAGGTGCAGGATCGTTTGAACCCGACTCTCCGCGATCTCCGCGCGGCAGTGCCGCAGCGCTTCGGCGGTGCCGACGTAATCATGGCCGGGGTCTTTCCCCATGCGGCGGCCGGGACGGAGTCGGCCCGACGCGAGGTCTCGCGCGTCGGTCTCGGCTCGCTGCTCGGTATCCTGGTGCTGTTTGTCGTTGCCTTCCGGTCGTTGACGCCCTTCGCCATGAGTTTTCTGTCGATTGCCGTCGGTTGTCTAAGCGGCTTTGCGATCTGCCTTGCGGTCTTCGGGCAGGTGCACCTTCTGACACTGGTCTTCGGCGCCAGCCTGGTCGGAATCTCGGTCGACTATTCCCTGCACTATTTCTGCGAGGCTTTCCGAACCGCCGAGGCCTGGTCGCCGTCGGCGGCGCTCCGCCGGGTGTTCCCCGGGATCACCCTGGGGCTGGTGCCCAGCGTCATCGGCATTGCCGGACTGCTGGTCACGCCGTTCCCGGGGATGCAGGAGATGGCGGTGTTCTCCAGCGTCGGATTGATCGCGGCCTATCTGACCGTGGTGACATTCTATCCGCTGGTGAAGAGCCGGATGGCGGCGCCGGGCGCCCTGTTGCCGCGGGCGGCGGCGGCCTACCGGCGGCTTTGGGAAGGCGGTCTGGGGAAGCGGGGCTGGATGGTCCTGCTGCTGCTGATCCCGGCCGGGGCCGGCTGCCTGCTGTTGGCACCGCTCGACGATTTCCGTCTGCTACAGGCCCGTGACCGCCAGGTGCAGGCGGAAGAGGATCGCATCAAGGCGCTGAGCGGCCAGGACTATGCCGGCCAGTTCATCCTGGTCGCCGGGCGCGATGAAAACGAATTGCTGGAGCGGGAGGAGTCCCTTGCCGAGGCTTTGGCGGTGCTCAAGCGGGACGGCAAGGTCGGCGACTTCGTCGGACTGTCCAGCCTCGTGCCGTCGCCCCGGCGCCAGATCGAGAACCGTTCCCTCATCGAACCGCTGCTCCGCGCGGACAGTCCTGTCTTCCAGCGCCTGGCGGAGACTGTCGGTCTGCCGGATGCGGCCCGCCAGACCTACCTGGAGGCTTTCAAGGAGAGTGCCGGACAGCCGCCCCTGGCGCTTGCCGATTGGCTGGCCAGTCCGGTCTCGGCGTCGTTCCGTCACCTTTGGCTGGGTACCGCCGGGGACGGTGTCATTGGGGCGTTGGTGCTGCAGGGCGTCACGGACCAGACGGCGGTGGAGCGCCTCGTAAAAGAACACCAGGGCGTCACTTTCGTGGACCGGGCCGGGGATCTTTCCCGATTGTTCAGCGACTATCGCGGTCGCACGCTGTGGCTGACGGCGGTGTCTTACATCTTTGTCACCCTGCTGCTGCTGCTGCGCTACGGCCTGCGCGGGGCGCTGGGGGTCATGGCGGTGCCGCTGGGGGCCGCCATTGCCTGCTTCGGCACCCTCGGCTTCCTGGGGGAATCTATCAGCCTGTTCAACGTCATGGCTCTTCTGCTGATCCTGGGTATCGGCGTCGACTATGGCATTTTCTTTCGTGAGGCCGGAGGGGGCAGTACGCCCACGCTGTTGGCCGTCGCCATGTCGTCGCTGACCACTCTGCTGGCCTTCGGGCTGCTGGCCGTCTCCTCGACTGCTGCCGTCCACGCCTTCGGAATCACGCTGCTGCTGGGAATCTCCGCGGCGTTTCTGCTTTCGCCCTTGGCGGCGGTTGCCTTTCCCGCGGCACACCCGCAGCACTCCACCGGAGACTTACCATGAGCGCCGTGCCGACCTGTGACGTGGCGATTATTGGTGCGGGTCCTGCCGGGGCCGTCGCGGCGGGTATTCTGTCGCGCAAGGGCCACGACGTGGTGGTGCTGGAGCGGGAGACCTTTCCCAGGTTTTCCATCGGCGAAAGCCTGCTGCCCCAGTGCATGGCCTTCCTGGACGAAGCGGGTATGTCGTCCGTCGTCGAAGCCGGCGGCTTCCAGCCGAAAAACGGGGCGGCCTGCGAGCGCGCCGGGGTTCGCTCGTCGTTCGATTTTTCCGACAAGTTCTCGCCGGGCGAGGCGACGACCTTCCAGGTGCAGCGCGCGCCCTTCGACAAGCTGCTGGCGGATGAAGCCGGGAAAGCCGGCGCCGCGATCCACTATGGCTGTACCCTGACGGGCGCCCGCTTCGAGGAAACCTCGGCCTGTCTCTCCTATGACGATGCGGGCGGCCGGGCGGGCGAACTGCGCGCGCGCTTCTGTCTCGATGCCAGCGGCTTCGGCAAGTCCCTCGCCCGTCTGCTCGATCTCGAAGCGCCGGGGGAGGGGCCCGCCCGGGAGTCGATCTTCACCCATGTGCGACACCGCCTGGAGGACGACGGGTTCGACCGCAACAAGATTCTCATCACGGTCCATCCCGAGCATCATTTCGTCTGGTTCTGGCTGATCCCCTTTGCCGACGGTACCGCGTCTTTGGGAGTTGTAGGGCCGCAGGCGTTTTTCGCGGACTTCGCGGGCGATGCCCTGGCGGCCCTGCAGGCGATCGTGGCGCAAACCGGATGCCTGGGGGAGCTGTTGCGGGGGGCGGAGTATCCGGTGCCGGTGCGGCGGGTGACCGGTTATGCTTCCCAGGTCACAAGGCTTCACGGTCCGGGTTTCGCCCTGCTCGGCAATGCCGGCGGGTTCATCGACCCGGTGTTCTCCTCCGGGGTCACCATTGCCTTGAAGTCCGCCTCCCTCGCAGCCGGCCTGCTCGACCGGCAACTGAGCGGAGAGTCGACGGATTGGCAGCAGGACTACGCGCTTCCGCTCGGCCGGGGTGTGGAGACATTCCGCCAGTTCGTATCGGCTTGGTATGACACCCGCTTACAGGACATAATCTTCTCGCGGGACCATAACCCTCGGATTAGAAGGATGATCTGTTCGATTCTGGCAGGCTACGCCTGGGACCAGGACAACCCCTATGTGGCGCAGCCCAAGCGCCGTCTCGCCGTCCTGGCCGAGCTCTGCAGGGGCCGATGATCAAGCTGATTGCCATGGTCGTGCTGGCGGCCGGCCTGACCGGCTGCGTCCAGGCTGTGCCCGAAGACGCGCAGGAAGCGGAGCGGGGAGTCCCCCTTTTGAGTACCCCGCTGCTGCCCGGGAGCCTGGGACACGCTCTCTCCCTGAGCCAGATCGTGACGGCTGAATTCAATGGCGAGCAGCGCTCGCTGCGTGTCGAAGTGGATATTACCGCGGACCGGATGGTCATGGTGGGGCTGTCGCTCATCGGCGCCCCTCTCTTTACCTTGGAACTGGACTCGCAGGGCCTCAGGGCTTCCACCCTGGAGGGCGCGGCCCTGCCTTTCGATCCACGCCACATCCTTTCCGACTTTCAACTGGCGCATTGGCCTCGGGAACAGATTGCGCGGGAGTTGTCGCGGCACGGCAACCGGCTGCTGCCGGGCACGGATGCCGCCGGGCGCGAAATCTACGGCCCCCAGCGGCAACTTCTGGTGAAGATAGACTATCCGCCGGCCGGCGGGGACGGCGACCTGATCATCCAACATTTCGATCGGCCTTATCAGTTGCAGATTCACACCATTGAAAGCGAAGCGGGCCAGGGATGAGCGGACATCCGGTGTTTCTGGCCGACTTAGGGATCGTCAGCCCCCTCGGCAGAGGCAAGGCGACCGTGTCGCGTAACCTGATGCGGGTAGAGAAGGCGGGGTTGGCCAGCCGTGACGATCTCCTCCCGTCGGGCGAGCCGGTCTGTGTCGGGCAGGTGGATGGGGGGCTGCCGCACCTGCCGGCAGAACTGTCGGGCTTTGACAGCCGCAATGCGGGCCTGCTGATTGAAGCGATCGAACAGATACGGGGCGGCCTTGAGGCTGCGATGTCGAAATTCGGGCGGGGCCGGATCGCGGTCGTCCTCGGCACCAGCACTTCCGGTTTGGAGGCCGGCGAGAAGTCATTCTTTCAGGCTGTCAAAGCGGGCGCCTTGCAGGCGGATTTCGACATGCGGCGGCAGGAACTGGGCAGCCCGGGCGAGCTCGCCGCGCGTTACCTGGGGCTGACGGGGCCGGCGTTCACGGTGTCGACCGCCTGCAGCTCCAGCGCCCAGGCAATCGCCGATGGGCGCCGCCTGCTCCGTGCCGGTATGGCCGATGCCGTTCTGGTCGGTGGGGTCGACAGCCTGTGCCGGCTGACGGTCGGCGGTTTCCAGGCGATTTCTGCATTGTCGAAAGGGCGCTGCAATCCTTTCAGCCGAAATCGGGACGGCACGACGATTGGTGAGGGCGCGGCCGTGTTTTTGATGCAGCGCGAGGAATCGGAGATTGCCTTGCTGGGGGCGGGGGCTTCCTGCGATGCCTACAGCATGACCGCGCCGGACCCGGAGGCAGAGGGTATCAAGCTCGCCATGCGCCAGGCGATCCAGGATGCCGGCCTTGCACCGCAGGATCTGGCCTTCGTCGAATTGCATGGCACCGGGACCGAACAGAACGACGCGATGGAGAGCAAAGCCGTCTTGGATATCTTCGGTGAAAGAATTCCCTGCAGTTCGTCCAAGGGCCGCATCGGGCATACGCTGGGGGCAGCCGGCGCGATGGGCGTGGCCCATTGCTGGCTGACGGCAAGCGCCCTCAATGCCGAAGGGCTCCTGCCGCCGCATTTCTGGGACGGAGAAGCCGAGGACGGGTTGCTGGGCGACTCCCTGGTCGTGCCGGGTCAGCGGCTCGATGCTTCGGCCGAGCGCATTTTCCTTTGTAATGCCCTGGCCTTCGGCGGCAACAATGTGTCCCTCGTGGTGGGGAGGACGGCGTGATGGAGCTGCCCTGGTCGGTTGAGGAATTGCTGCCGCACCGCCGCACGATGGTCCTCATCGACGATGCGATTGATGCCGGTGACGACTGGGCCCTGGCCGGCGTGCGGATTGCGGAGAACTGTCCCTTCTATGCGCCCAAACTGGGCGGCGTTCCGGCCTGGGTCGGCATCGAATACATGGCCCAGACCGTTGCGCTGTTCTCCGGTATTCAGGCCCGGCAGGCCGGCGGCGGCATCAAGATCGGTTTTCTGCTGGGCACCAGGCGCTACGAAGTGACCTCGGATCGCTTCGCGCTGGGCAGCTATTTGACGATCCGCGTCTCCAAGGAGTGGGACGACGGACAGATGGCGGTTTTCGGCTGCCAGGTGGCCGAAGAGGAGAGCGTTTTGGCGACAGCCCGTATCAATGTCTTTCAGCCGGCGGACCCTCAAACCTTTCTGGAAGGGGCGATGGCATGACGCGCTCGGTTCTTGTGACCGGGGCCAGTGGCGGCCTCGGCAACCGGATTGCAGAACGCCTCGCGGCTGACGGCTTTGAGGTTGTGATCCACTTCCACCGCGGGGAAGCGGCGGCCAAGGCCCTGGAGGCCCGGATACGTGACGTGGGCGGCGCCGGACGCCTGCTGCAGTTCGACGTCGGCGACCGCGATGCCGTGGCCGGCGCCCTGGAGGACGACATGGCGCGCCATGGCGCGTACTATGGGGTTGTCTGCAATGCCGGCATTCACCGCGACAACGCCTTTCCGGCCATGCCGGGGGAGGATTGGGACATCGTGATGCGCACCAACCTGGATGGCTTCTACAATGTCCTCCATCCGGTCGTGATGCCGATGGTCCAGGCCAAGCAGGGCGGCCGGATCGTGGCGATGTCCTCGGTTTCCGGCTTGATGGGAAATCGCGGCCAGGTGAATTACAGCGCGGCCAAAGGCGGCCTGATCGCCGCCGCCAAGGCTCTGGCCGTCGAGCTGGCCAAGCGGCGTATCACGGTCAACTGCGTCGCACCGGGCGTGATCGAGACCGAGATGACGGAGGAGATGGATCTGCAACAGGTGCTGAAAATGATTCCGGCGCGCCGGCTGGGCCGTCCGGAGGAGGTCGCCGCCTTGGTCTCCTATCTGTTTTCGCCGGAGGCGGAGTATGTGACCCGGCAGGTGATCTCCGTGAACGGTGGAATGATCTGATGAAGCGTGTCGTCATCACAGGCATGGCCGGCCTCAGTCCGATCGGTGTGACCTGGGAAGACATAGAGGCGAATCTGAAGGGCCTGCAAAGCGGCGTCCGCTACATGCCCGAGTGGGAGCGTTTCGAGGGCTTGAACAGTCGGCTCGCCGCCGTGGTGCCCGACTTCGATCTGCCGCGGCATTATACTCGCAAGCGCACGCGGTCCATGGGCAGGCTTGGCATGCTGGCGACGCGCGCCAGCGAATTGGCCCTCGAAGAGGCGGGGCTGATCGATGATCCGGTCCTGAAGAGCGGCCGGACCGGCGTTGCCTTCGGCTCCTCGTCCGGCTCGCCGCCGGCCTTGAGCGATCTTGCGACGATGCTGATCACCAACAATACGGATTCCGTGAAGGCCAACTCTTACATTCAGATCATGCCGCACATGACGGCGGTCAATGTATCGGTCTTTTTCGGCATCTGCGGCCGCCTGATCCCGACGTCGACGGCCTGCACTTCCGGCAGCCTGGCAATCGGCGCGGCCTATGAAGCGATCCGCGCCGGCGTGCAGACTGTCATGGTCGCCGGCGGCGCCGACGAACTCTGCCCGTCCCAGGCAACGGTCTTCGATACGCTCTTTGCCACCAGCACCTTGAATGACGCCCCGACGACCACTCCGCGGCCTTTCGACCGAAGCCGTGACGGCCTGGTGGTGGGAGAGGGGGCCGCAGCGATGGTCCTGGAGGACCTCGAACACGCGACCGCGCGCGGGGCAAGGATCCTGGCCGAGGTCGTCGGCTTCGGGACGAATACGGACGGTCAGCATGTGACCCAGCCGTCCAGCGGCACCATGACAGCGGCTATACGCCTTGCCATCCAGGATTCCGGCCTCGAGCCCGGCGTCATCGGTTACGTCAACGCCCATGGCACCGCCACCGACGTTGGCGACGTTGCTGAGTCCCAGGCAACGCGGGCGGCCTTCGGTGGTCCGGTGCCGATCAGCTCCCTGAAGAGCTACATGGGCCACACGCTGGGCGCCTGCGGCAGCCTGGAAGCCTGGATGACCATCGAGATGATGAAGCGGGGTTGGTTCGCGCCGACGATCAACCTGACACAGGTGGACGAGCGCTGCGCCGAGCTGGACTACATCATGGGAGAGGGGCGGGAGATCGAGACGGAGTATGTGATGTCCAACAACTTTGCGTTTGGCGGCGTCAATACCTCTCTGATTTTCCGGCGATGGCAGTAAACGGTCAGCCGCAGCCCGGCGCCCTCCTGTCCGAGGCCCTGGCGCTCGGCGACGTCCATCTGTGGTTTCTGCCGGAGGATGCGCTGGCGCGCGAGAAATTGTGTCAAGACGGGCACGGCCTGCTGAGTTCAGACGAGCGGGCCCGCTTCGAATCCATGGCAAACCCGGTTCGGGCGCAGCGCTACCGGCTGGGCCGCATCCTCCTGCGGCAAGCGCTCGCCAGTCACCTCGGTTGCGATCCCGGGACTTTGGCATTCGGCCGGGGCGCAGAGGGCAAGCTGATCCTCGAGCACCCGCGTCAGGCGGGCATCGACTTCTGCCTTTCGCATTCGCGGCGGGAAACCGTTCTCGCCGTCGTGCGGGCGTCGGGCGTTGGTATTGATGTGGAGCCGTTCAGCCGGGCGCCAGAGGTCCTCAAAATCGCGCGCCGCTTCTATCCTGATGACGAGCGCCGGCACATCGAGGCCCGCGGCGAGAGGGCGGCAAGCGAAGCGCTCGCCCTCTGGACGTTGAAAGAAGCCGCCGTCAAGGCGATCGGCAGCACCATCTGGAGAGGTCTGTCCGGGGTCCCGGTGGAGATTGCGGGACGCCGCATCGAGTGGCACGCGCCGCCGCCGCGGGGCAATGCCGGGGATTGGCAGCTGGCCTTGGGTGAATTCCGCCGCGGCCACCGTTTGGCCCTCGCCCTTTGGCAGCCTGACGGCGGCGACGCGATCGCTTGGCACCAGCATATTTTCGGTCAGCCGGCCGGCGGCGCAGATCAGTTCGAAATCACGGCCGCCAGCGTCTTCTAGAGGCTGTTAAGTTCCTGATCGATCCGGTCGGCCAGGAGCTGGACCCACTTGTTGTAGTTCCGGTGAATCAGCGTGCCATCGTAGAGCAGCATCTCGCTGTCCTTGTAGGTGATGGAATAGTTGGTGGGGGAGTAGAGGATATCGACGACGGCGGTGTGTTTACGCACCCGGACCTTGGCGACGATATGCCCATCGGCAACAGGATCGGCAAACCATTCCTTGTCCCGGCAGGCCTTGACGATCGCGTCTTCCACTTGATTAAGACTGGGGGTTGTTCCGGAGCCGGTGACCACCGGCGCCTCGGTGACGTTGTAGACGGGCAGCGTCCGGGCGCAGGCGGTGAGAAGCAGGGCAAGGGAAAGGATCGTGAAAATCGCAGAGGGGATCCGCATCGGAGCGCTCCTAGTCAAAAAGTTCTTCAAGCTTCTTCTTTGAATAGCTGTAGGCCTGTGTGCTTTTTTTCTTAGCCCAGTCGAATGCCGTCTCGGCTTTTCCGGCAACCGTGTCGGCGGTCTTTTCCGCTGTGTCGCCGCCGCTCTCGCCTACTTCAGCCGTCTTATCGACGACGTGGCCGGCGTCTTCCTGGACCTGCTCCACGATGTCGCCCGACGATGACTGCGGCGGTGAACCGGAGGTGCCGTCTTGTGCCTGCGCGAAGGCAAGCGACAAAGCAAAGGCGCCGGCAACAAAGCCACCCATTTTCAGAGGCCGGAATAGCGCCATAGGATCGTCATCCTTCTACAATGTTCGCTGCCTGCAGTGGTAGCCCGCGATGCGGCGGCAATCCAGGGTAAAATGATGGCCGAAGGCCTGCGCAAGCCGACAGGATAGGGCCGGTCAGCCGCTTTCGGGGCCTTCCGAGACGATGACCAGGCAGCGGCTGTCGGCACCGGGCGCCGTCGCCTTGACGGCCGCCAGACCGGCGGCACCGCTCGGCGTGGTGGCGAGGCCGTGCCCGGTCAGCAGCTGCGCTGCGGCGGCGGCTTCGCTGTCGGTGACCGTCATGAAGCTGTCGGCGTCCGACCGCAGCGATTCGTAACTGATCAAGGAGGCGTCCTTGCAGTCCAGGCGCCCCATGTTCGACGGCGGGCCGTCGCCCCGCGTCAACCGCCCGGCCCGCAGGCTTGCCATCAGGCAGGGCGCCGCTTCCGGCTCGACCACGACGATCGCCGGCTGTTGCTTCCAAAGGGTGCGGATGTGGGCGGCGACGGCGGCGGCAAGCCCGCCGACACCTGCTTGCAGGAAGACATGCGATGGCCAGGTGCCGCCGGCCTCGAAGTCCGCGCGGCATTCCTCGGCCAGGACGGTGTAGCCTTCCATCACCAGGGCCGGCCGCTCGATATAGCCCTCCCAGGAGCCGTCGGCCAGCAGCAGCCGTCCGTTTTTCTCGGCCGCCCCTATGGCGAAGGCAACGCTGTCCTCGTAGCTGCCGTCCACCCGTATCACTTCGGCCCCCATCGACCGGATGCGGTTCGCAAAGCCTTCGGGCACCGTGGCGGACAGCACGATGACCGCCTTCGCGCCGAACACTCTCGCCCCGGCGGCGACCGAAAGGCCGTGGTTGCCGGCGCTGGCGGTGATGAAAGTCATTCCGGCGGCGACGGCCTTGGCGCGCTCCCCCTGCAGATCCGCCACCGGTTCCGGCGTGGCGGCCGCGTCGCTCACCATCTGCGCCACGGCAAAAGCGCCGCCCAGCGCCTTGAAGCTGCCGAGCCGCATGCGCTGGCTTTCGTCTTTTGCGAAGAGTCTGGCGACGCCGAGCGCGGCGGCGAGGTCCGGCAGGTCGCGCAGCGGTGTCGGGGCGTAGGCCGGGCACTGGCGCAGCAAGGCCAGGGGGCGGTCGGCGATGGGCCTGAAGAGGCGGGGTTTGGCCGGCTCTCCCCGCGCGGTGTTGTGTAGCATCATTATTTTAGAATAGGGCCTATTGATGCTCGGTGCTCATCACTAGAATAGAACATACCGGGAAAAACAGATAGTTTAAGCGCATTATGTGACTGATGGGCGTCACGTTTAATCGGCAGACTGGGGGCGGCCCGCATTGGGGCCCGAGAGGGTATCAGGAGGCGGATCATGTCCGACACCGCGGCGGTTCCCGCCCGTGGCTTTCCCACCGCCGAGTTCGAGGCGCGGACGGCGCTTGCGCAGCAAAGAATGGCGGCGGCGGGACTCGACGCCCTGTTGCTGACCACCGAGCCGGAGGTGCGCTACTTCACCGGCTTCCTGACCCAGTTCTGGCAGAGCCCGACGCGGCCGTGGTTCCTGGTGGTGCCGGCCGAGGGCAAGCCCGTGGCGGTCATCCCCACCATCGGCGTCGACTGCATGGGGCGCACCTGGATCGACGACATCCGCAACTGGCCGTCGCCGCAGCCTGAGGACGACGGTTGCAGCCTGCTGGCGGCGGCGCTGACCGAACTGGCGGGCAAGAGGGGACGTATCGGCATCGCCAAGGGCAAGGAGACCCACCTGCGCCTGCCGCTGGGCGACTTCGAACAGCTTGCCTGGCGGCTGCCGGATGCGGCTTTCCAGGATGCCACGGCGATCCTGCGCGGCCTGCGGATGGTGAAGTCGGCGCGCGAGATCGAAAAGATCGCCTATGTCTGCGATGTCGTCTCCGGCGCCTTTGCGGCCGCACCGCAGCTCTTTGCCGCCGGGCAGAGCGATATCGAGGTGTTCCGCCGATTCAAGATCGAATGTCTGAGTCGCGGGGTCGACGACGTGTCCTACCTGGTCGGCGGGGCCGGGCAGGGCGGCTACGGCGATATCATTTCGCCGCCCTCGGGCCGTGCCCTGCGCCAGGGCGACGTGCTGATCCTCGATACCGGCTGCCTGTTCGACGGCTACTTCTGCGACTTCGACCGCAACTTCGCCATCGGCCGCGTCGACGATGCGGTGCGCCGCGCCTACGAGGTCGTCTGGCGCGCCACCGAGGCCGGGTTGGCGGTGGCGCGCCCCGGTGTTTCCTGCGCCGAGCTTTTCGCTGCCATGCAGGACGTTCTGGAGCGGGGCGGAGCTCTGGGCAACGATGTCGGGCGCATGGGCCACGGCCTCGGCATGCAGCTCACCGAATGGCCCTCGCACACCCCTTGGGACCGCACCGTTCTGGAGGCCGGTAGGGTGCTGACCCTGGAGCCGGGGATGACTTTCGCCGAAGGCAAGGTCATGGTGCACGAGGAGAATATTGTGGTGCGCGAGGACGGGGCAGAGCTGCTGACCCGCCGCGCCGCGCCGGAACTGCCGGTCATTTGAGGAAGTGGACCTGATGCGCCTGGCGTTCGATACGGAAAGCGAAATTCCCGGTGCGGTGCCGATCCGCCGTTTCGGCGTCGTCCTGCTGCAGACCGACGAGATCGTCGAAGCCGAGTTTCCCGCCCTGCTCGCCGGCACCAACGCCCGCGTCCACTATAGCCGTGTGCCGAGTGCCCCCGAGGTGACGCCGGAAACTCTGGCCACCATGGAGGCGACGCTGCCGGCCGCCGTCGGCCTGCTGCCGCGCAGTGCGCCTTTCGACGTTATCGCCTATGCCTGCACATCGGGCGCCACGATCATCGGCGAGGATCGTGTTGCCGAGGTGATCCGTGCCGTGCGTCCCGGGGTTGCCGCCACCAACCCGCTGACGGCGGTCAAGGCCGCGCTGAAGGTGTTGGGCATCAGGAAGGTCGGTTTCGTCACGCCTTATGTGGCGGCGGTTTCCGATGCCATGCGCGACAAGCTGTCCGCGGTCGGGATCGAAACGGTTTCCTTCGGCTCCTTCGGGGTGGCTGACGACGGCATCGTGGCCCGCATGACGCCGGACAGCATCCTGCGGGCGGTATCGACGGTGGCGACGGCGGCCGACTGCGATGGTGTCTTCATCTCCTGCACCAACCTGCAGGCGGCGGGGATCATCGAAGAGGCCGAAGCCAGGCTGGGCAAGCCGGTCGTCTCCAGCAACCAGGCGCTGGCCTGGCATCTGCTGCGGCTTGCTGGCGATGATACACCGCGCAGCGGCCGTGGCCGCTTGTTCTCGCTGCCCCTCATGGGATCGGACGGAGAACGGCCGGAATGAAACTGAACGTCAGCGACGCGACGATACTGCGGCTGTTGCAGGCGAACGCGCGTGAAAGACTTGAGACGATTGCGGCGGAGACCGGTTTGTCGGTCGCCACGGTGCAGCGTCGGATCAAGAGCCTGAAGGCGGAAGGCGTGATCGTCGGCGAGGGGGCGGTGATCTCGCCGCAAGCCGTCGGCTACACCATGACATTCGTGATCCTGGTGGAACTGGAGCGCGAGCGGATCGACCAACTGGACGCCTTCCGCCGCAAGGCGCGGGCGGAACCCCAGGTGCAGCAATGCTACTACATCACCGGCGAAGCGGACTTCGCCCTCATTGCCCTGGCCAAAGACATGGACGACTTCCAGCACCTGACCCATCGCCTGTTCTTCGACGATGAGAACGTGAAGCGCTTCCGGACCTCGGTCGTGATGGATCGCACCAAGGTCGGCCTGACGGTCCCGCTTGGCGACTAAGGACTGGACGGGGGCCCCAAAACAGCCGGGGCCTCTCGTTATGCCAGAAAAAACAATAGTATAGCGGGCGACCTCTTGCGCTTTTCAGAACCGCCGCCGATGATGCGGCGGGAGAAAATGGCGGATTTCGTCACGGTACGCATGGTAGCATCCGGAAGGGGCCGGGCGAGGGAGAGTGAGTGTCTTGCGGGGATTTCGGATCAACGGGCGGGAGCTGAGCGGTGCCTTCGGCGACCTCGGCACCTTTTTGCCGCATGTGATTTCCGTGCTGACCCTGGGCGGGCTCACCTCCAGCGGCGTGCTCTTCGGCTTCGGCTTGTTCTACTTCTTCACCGGCCTCGTCTACCGCCTGCCGATCCCGGTACAGCCGATGAAGGCGGTCTCCGCGGTCATCGTCACATCGGGCCTGGCGCCCGGCGCGGTCGCCGCCACCGGGGTGATCCTCGGTGCGGTGCTGCTGATCCTGGGGGCGAGTGGCATCATCGACCGGCTGTCCCGGGCGATCCCGCCGTCGGTGATTGCCGGTCTGCGGCTCGGGCTGGGGTTGAGCTTCGCGCTGCTCGGATTGAAGCTGGTGGTGGCGGTGCCCTGGCTCGGCTTTGCCATGCTGGTGCTGCTGCTCGGCCTCAGCCGTCGGCGCGGCTGGCCGGCGGCGCGCATCGGCCTGGCGGTGGCGCTGCTGGCCGGGCAGGTGGCGGGACTGGCGCCGCCGCCCGGCGATCTTTCCCCGGGCTTCGCGCTGCCGGCCCTGGTCGTCCCCAGCCTAGCCGACATGGCCGCCGCACTGCACATGGCGGTGCTGCCGCAGATCGCCCTGACCATTACCAATGCCGTCATCATCACCGCCGCCCTGGCCCGCTCGCTCTATCCGGAGGCCACCGGCTCCGGGGCCGGTGGCGCGGTTTCCGAGCGCCGCCTCTGCCTCACCTCGGGGGCGGCGAACCTGCTGCTGTCGCCCTTCGGTGCCCTGCCCATGTGTCACGGCGCCGGCGGCCTGCAGGCACACCACCGTTTCGGCGCGCGTACCGGAGCGGCGCCTTTGCTGCTCGGCACGATGTTCCTCGTCCTGGCGCTGTTCTTCTCCGATGCGGCGCTTGGCCTGCTGGCGATGATTCCCCTGCCGGCGGTCGGCGCCTTCCTGGTGCTGGCGGGCGCCGAGCTGGCGATCTCCAAGCGTCTGTTCGATGCCCGCCCGGACTGCTGGCCGGCCATCGCGTTGACCGCGCTCGCGGCCCTGGTTTTCGACGCGGCCATCGGCCTTGCCGTCGGCTGCACCATCGAGTTCGGCCGAGGCCTCGCCCGGAGCCTGCTTGATCGACGCCGCTTGCCGGAGGACAGGTCCTAGACCGGAGAATGGGACAGGGCGGCAGCGGCGCGTGGAGCGGCGCTTTGGGCGCGGGCTGGGTTGTGAAGAGCTAGGGTGATGAAGAAAGCAGAACTGAAACTCAGGACAGAAATCGTCGAGGCCTGCCGCGCGATGAACGCGCTCGGCATCAACCAGGGCACTTCCGGCAACATCAGCGTGCGCCACGGCGACAGCCTGCTGATCACGCCGTCGGGCTTGCCCTACGAAGAGATGACGCCGCAGAACATCGTGCCGATGACGCTGACCGGCGCCTTCGGAACCAGCGACTACGGCCGCTACGACGGCGAACTGGCGCCGTCCTCCGAGTGGCGCTTCCATCTCGACATCATGCGGGCGCGCCCGGACGTCGGTGCCGTGGTGCACACCCACAGCACTTATGCGACGGCGCTGGCGATCTGCGGCGTGGAGGTCCCGGCGGTGCACTACATGATCGCCGCCGCCGGTGGGCCGACGATCCGTGTCGCGCCCTATGCTACCTACGGCACCGAGGAACTCTCCCGCCACGCTCTCGTGGCGCTGGAGGACCGCAGCGCCTGCCTGCTGGCGAACCACGGCGTGATCGCTACCGGGCCCAGCCTGCAGCGCGCGCTGTGGCTGGCCGGTGAGGTGGAAACCCTGGCTAAGCAGTATGTTCTGGCGCGCTCTCTCGGCAAGCCACGGTTGCTGCCCGACGACGAGATCGCCCGGGTGGCGGAGTTGTTCAGATCCTACGGGCCTCGGCCGAAAGAGGCGCAGAAGGTGGTCCAGGAGTCCAAACCGGCGCCCCGACGCAAGCGGGTGGCCGCCGGGAAGTCTGGGCCCCGCAAAGGCCCGTCGTCGGCGGGGCGCGGCGGCAAAAAGCGCTAGCCGCGGTGGCGTCCGGCGTCGCCGGCTGCCGTTGCCGGAGAAATTTTTGGCTATACGGCGCAGCCTGTCTGGGTAGACTGCCGCAGCCTTGGCTCTGTGGCGTCCTGGAGAAGCACCCCGTGGAAGTTCGGCCGTGAAGAAGCGCAAAGACAGCGGCGACGGCCGCTTGGACGACGCGGCGCGTGCCGGCTGGCTCTACTATGTGGCCGGCAATACGCAGGACGAGATCGCTGCCAAGCTGGGCATCTCGCGCCAGTCGGCGCAGCGTCTGGTGTCTCTCGCGGTTTCCGAGGGCTTGGTGAAGGTGCGCCTCGACCATCCGCTGGCCAACTGCCTGGATCTGGCGGTGCGCCTGCGGGAGCGCTTCGGCTTGGCCTGTTGCGAAGTGGTGCCGACGGACCCGGCTTCGGACTCGACGACGCTGGGCGTTGCCGATGCCGCTGCGGCCGAGATCGAACGCCAACTGAAGTCGCCGGACATGAAGGTGATGGCGATCGGCACCGGCCGCACCCTGAAGGCCGCCGGCGAACTGCTGCCGCGCATCGACGCCCCGGACAAGAAGATCGTCTCGCTGACCGGGAATTTCGCGCCGGACGGCTCGGCCGCTTTCTACAGCGTCATCTTCACCATGGCCGATGTGGTCAATGCCCGCCACTATCCGTTGCCGCTGCCGGTGGTGGCGTCCTCTGAAGAAGAGCGCGACCTGCTGCACCGGCAGATCATGGTGCATTCGACCCTGGAGCTGGCCGCGCAGGCCGACGTGACCTTCATCGGTATCGGCGACCTCGGCCCCCAGGCGCCGCTGTATGTCGACGGCTTCCTCGCCAAGGCGGAGCTGACGGCATTGAAGAAGGCGGGGGCGGTGATGGAGATCGTCGGCTGGGCCTTCGATGCCCAAGGACAGATGATCGAAGGGCTGACCAACGCCCGCGTCGCTTCGGCGCCGATCCCCTCGACGGAGCGCTCGCGCGTCATCGCCGTTGCCAAAGGCGCGGTGAAGCTGCCGGGCATCCGAGTCGCCGTCACCCATCGGCTGGTGAACGGCCTGATCACCGACGAGTGGACGGCCGAACAACTGCTGGCTGTACGCTAGGCCCTAGAACTTACTTCTGAAATCGGTAAAAACGGCGACCTTCTGCGGATTTCCTTGTGCAGTGCAGCAACGAATCTGCCTTGACGAGCCGTGTCGACGTATGAGTAATTGCCCTTAACGTAGGCAATTGCCCAACAACGCCTCGGGAGGAAACACAATGAAATTCATGCCAGTCCTCATGGGAACCTGTGCCGCGACACTGCTCGCGAGCCAGGCCTTTGCGGCCACCACCCTGACCATCGCCACGGTGAACAACGGCGACATGATCCGGATGCAGAAGCTGACGGATGACTTCACCGCGCAGAATCCTGACATCACCGTCGACTGGGTGACGATGGAGGAGAACGTGCTGCGCCAGAAGGTGACGACGGACATCGCCACCAAGGGCGGCCAGTACGACATCATGACCATCGGCACCTATGAAGTGCCGATCTGGGCCAAGCAGGGCTGGCTGGTGCCGCTCGATGGATTGGGCGCCAGCTACGACGGCGACGACCTGCTGCCGGCGATCCGCGGTGGCCTTACCGTCGACGGCAAGCTCTACGCCGCGCCGTTCTATGGCGAGAGCTCCATGGTGATGTACCGCACCGACCTGTTCGAGAAGGCCGGCCTCACGATGCCGGATGCGCCGACCTGGGATTTCGTTGCCGATGCGGCGCGCAAGATCACCGACAAGGACAACGAGGTTTACGGCATCTGCCTGCGCGGCAAGGCCGGCTGGGGCGAGAACATGGCCTTCCTGACGGCCACCGCCAATTCTTTCGGGGCGCGCTGGTTCGATGAAAACTGGGAGCCTCAGTTCGATCAGGCCGCTTGGAAGGACACGCTGACCTTCTACATCGACCTGATGAAGGACGCCGGCCCTCCAGGCGCTTCCTCCAACGGCTTCAACGAAAACCTGGCGCTGTTCCAGACCGGCAAGTGCGGCATGTGGATCGACGCCACGGTCGCCGCGTCCTTCGTGACCGACCCGGGTGAGTCGCAGGTCGCCGACAAGGTCGGCTTCGCCCTGGCGCCGGACAACGGCCTGGGCAAGCGCGGCAACTGGTTGTGGGCGTGGTCGCTAGGGGTGCCGGCCGGCTCCGAGAAGGTCGAGGCGGCGCAGAAGTTCATCGCCTGGGCGACCGGCAAGGGCTACGCCAAGCTGGTGGCGTCGAAGGAAGGCTGGGCCAACGTGCCGCCGGGTACGCGCAAGTCGCTCTATGACAATGCCATGTACCAGGAGGCCGCGCCCTTCGCCGAGATGACCCTCGAGTCGATCAAGGCGGCCGATCCGAACAACCCGACCGTCGACCCGGTTCCCTATGTCGGCGTTCAGTTCGTGGCGATCCCCGAGTTCCAGGGCATCGGCACGGCGGTTGGTCAGCAGTTCTCCGCGGCGCTGGCCGGTCAGATTTCCGCCGATCAGGCGCTGAAGAATGCGCAAGCCCTGACCGAGCGCGAGATGAAGCGCAGCGGATACATCAAGTAGGCGTTTCCTCCCAGCGGGCCGTCCGATCACCCGAGCATCGGGCGGCCCGTATTTTTCTTCGCAGCCCACAGCCACCGTCGTCACGCGCCTGAGCGCGACGGCGACCGCCGAAGGAAACCCCGCAAAGGGAACTCGGTCGAAGGGAACCGGTGACATGGCAACTCTGCAAACCCAGACCGCTGCGCGTTTCATGATGGCCCCTGCTGTCATCATGCTGCTGGCCTGGATGATCGTGCCGCTCAGCATGACCGTCTATTTCTCCTTCCTGCGCTACAACATGCTGATGCCGGGGATGGAGACCTTCACCGGCTTCGGCAATTACGAATACTTCCTGACCGACCCGGCATTCTTCGAGGCGATCGGCAACACCTTGCTGTTGGTTGGCGGAACCTTGCTGGCCACGATCGTCGGCGGGACCTTCCTCGCCATTCTGATGGACCAGCCGTTCTGGGGGCGCGGCATTGTCCGCCTGCTGGTCATCGCGCCGTTCTTCGTCATGCCGACCGTTTCGGCGCTGGTGTGGAAGAACATGCTGATGCATCCGGTGAACGGGCTGTTCGCCTGGATCGCGCGCGGCCTCGGTTTTGAGCCCGTCGACTGGCTGGGCAGCCTGCCGCTGTTCTCGATCACCGTCATCGTCGCCTGGGGCTGGCTGCCGTTTGCCACGTTGATCATCCTGACCGCGCTGCAGTCCCTCGACCAGGAGCAGAAGGAGGCGGCGGAGATGGACGGCGCCGGGCCGGTGTCGATCTTCTACCACATCACCTTGCCGCACCTGGCCAGGGCGCTGACCGTGGTGACGCTGATCGAAACCATCTTCCTGCTGTCGGTCTTTGCCGAGATCTATGTCACCACCGGCGGCGGGCCGGGCACTGCCAGCACCAACCTGCCGTTCCTGATCTACGTGCAGGCACTGCTGCAATACGACGTCGGCAGCGCCTCGGCCGGTGGCGTCGTGGCGATCATTCTCGCCAACATCGTTGCGGTCTTCCTGATCCGCATGATCGGCAAGAACCTGGAGACCTGAGCCATGGCACGCGCTGTTACGACAAATCGCAAGATCGCCTTCACGGTGCTGGCCTGGCTGGTCGGGTTGACGCTGTTCTTTCCGGTTCTCTGGACCATCCTGACCAGCTTCAAGCCCGAGGGGGAGGCGATTGCCACACCGCCGAGCCTGTTCTTCTTCGACTGGACCCTGGAGAACTACGTCGAGGTCCAGGAGCGGTCCAACTACCTCAGGCACGTCATCAATTCGATCGTGATCGCGGTGGGGTCGACGACACTCGGCCTGATCGTCGCCATTCCCGCGGCTTGGGCCATGGCCTTCTCGCCGACCAAGCGCACCAAGGACATCCTCATGTGGATGCTGTCCACCAAGATGCTGCCGGCGGTTGGCGTGCTGATGCCGATTTACGTGATCGCTCAGTCTCTCGGCCTGCTGGACTCGCTCAGCATTCTGGTCGTCGTGCTGATGATGATGAACCTGCCGATTATCGTCTGGATGCTCTACACCTATTTCAAGGAGATCCCGGGGGAGATCCTGGAGGCGGCGCGCATGGATGGCGCCTCCCTGGGCAAAGAGATCGTCTATGTGCTGACGCCCATGGCCGTTCCCGGCATTGCCTCCACCCTGCTTCTCAACATCATCCTGGCCTGGAACGAGGCCTTCTGGACCCTGACTCTGACGGCGTCCAAGGCCGCGCCCTTGACCGCCTTCATCGCTTCGTATTCCAGCCCGGAAGGTCTGTTCTGGTCAAAACTGTCGGCGGCCTCGACGCTCGCCATCGCACCGATCCTCGTCATGGGCTGGTTCAGCCAGAAACAGCTGGTCCGTGGTCTCACCTTCGGCGCGGTCAAATAGGGGGAAATGCAATGGGTGCCATCACCCTGGAGAAGGTGACCAAGAAATTCGGCAACGTAACGGTGATCCCGGGGGTCGACCTGGAAATCGCCGACGGTGAGTTCGTCGTTTTTGTCGGGCCTTCGGGTTGCGGCAAGTCGACCTTGTTGCGGCTCATCGCCGGCCTGGAGGATGTAACCTCGGGTGCCATCCTCATCGATGGCGAGGACGCGACGGGGCGCCCGCCGGCGCGCCGCGGGCTGGCCATGGTGTTCCAGTCCTACGCGCTCTATCCCCACATGAGCGTCTACAAGAACATCGCCTTTCCGCTGAAGATGGCCGGCATCGACGAGTCCGTCATCAAGCAGAAGGTGGAGGCCGCCGCCGGGACCTTGAACCTGACGAACTATCTGGACCGCCGTCCGGGCCAGCTTTCCGGCGGCCAGCGCCAGCGTGTCGCCATCGGCCGCGCCATCGTGCGCGAACCTTCGGCGTTTCTGTTCGACGAGCCGCTGTCGAACCTGGATGCCGCCTTGCGCGGGAACACGCGCCTGGAGATCAGCGAACTCCATCAGACGCTGGAGACCACCATGATCTACGTGACCCACGACCAGGTCGAGGCGATGACCATGGCCGACAAGATCGTGGTGCTGCACGACGGGCATATCGAGCAGGTCGGCTCGCCGCTGGATCTCTACAATAAACCTGCCAACGCTTTCGTTGCCGGCTTCATCGGATCGCCGAAGATGAACCTCGTCGAGGGCGCGGCGGCGGCCAAGTACGGCGCCAAGACGATCGGTGTGCGGCCCGAGCACATTGAACTGTCGACCGAGGCCGGCGAATGGGCCGGCGTGGTCAGCGTCGCCGAGCATCTCGGCTCCGACACCTTCTTGCATATCCAAGTCGACGGGATCGGCCAGCTGACCGCCCGGGTCAGCGGTGAGTTCGGCGTGCGTCATGGTGACAGGGTTTGGCTGACGCCGCCGGCCGACCGCATCCACCGCTTCGACGGCGAGGGGAAGGCGATGTAATGCAGCGCCTGGAGGGCAAGACGGCTTTGATCACCGGCGCGGCGCGGGGCATCGGCCTCGCGTTCGCCCAGGCCTATGCCGCCGAGGGCGCCGACGTGGCGCTGGGCGACATCGACCTGCCGCGCGCCGAGGCGGCGGCGGCGGCGATCGGCCCGCAGGCCTTTGCGGTCCATCTGGACGTCACCGACCAGGCCTCGATCGACGCGGCGGTACGGGCCGTCGAGGACAGGGCCGGCGGTATCGACATCCTGGTGAACAATGCCGCGCTGTTCGATCTGGCCCCCATCGGCGAGATCACCCGAGACAGCTACGAGCGGCTGTTCTCGGTCAACGTGGCCGGCGTGCTGTTCACCCTGCAGGCGGTGGCCCAAGCCATGATCCGGCGCGGCAGCGGCGGCAAGATCATCAACATGGCCAGCCAGGCCGGGCGGCGCGGCGAGCCGCTGGTCGCCGTCTACTGCGCCAGCAAGGCGGCGGTGATCAGCTTGACCCAGTCGAGCGCCCTCAATCTCATCGAACAGGGAATCAACGTGAACGCCATCGCCCCCGGCGTGGTCGAGGGTGAGCACTGGGAGGGCGTCGATGCCCTCTTCGCGAAGTACGAAAAGCGCCAGCCGGGAGAAAAGAAGCGCTTGGTCGGGGAAGCCGTACCTTATGGCCGAATGGGGCGAGCCGAGGACCTGACCGGCATGGCGGTCTTCCTGGCGAGCGCCGAGAGCGATTACGTCGTCGGTCAAACCTATAACGTCGACGGCGGCAACTGGTTGAGCTGAAAGGCCAAATAATATGTATCTCGAGAGACTGAAACTGGATGGACGCGTCGCCGTGGTGACCGGCGGCGGCCAGGGCATCGGTGCCGCCTGCGCCCAGGCGCTGGCCGAGGCAGGCGCCAAGGTGGTGATCGCCGAACTGGTGCCGCAACGCGCCACCGACAGCGCCGAGCTGCTGGCTCGCCAGGGTCTGGCCGTCGAAGGCGTCGAGCTGGACGTGACCAGCTCCGCCGCCGTCGACAAGGTGGCCGCGCAGGTGTTGGACAAGTATGGACGCATCGACATCCTGGTCAACAATGCCGGGGTGGCCAAGAGCGACGTGCGCGCCGAGGACACCAGCGATGAGCACTGGCGCTTCCACATGGAGGTGAATGTCGACGGCTTGTTCTGGTGCTGCCGCGCCTTCGGCCGCCAGATGCTGGAACAGGGCAACGGCTCCATCGTCAACATCGGTTCGATGTCCGGTTTCATCGTCAACAAGCCGCAGCCGCAGTCCTTCTACAACGCTTCCAAGGCCGCGGTGCACCATCTGACCCGCTCGCTGGCGGCGGAGTGGGCGGCCCGCGGCGTGCGGGTGAACGCGGTGGCGCCAACCTATATCGAAACGCCGCTGACCTCCTTCGGCATCAAGGAAAACCCGGAGATGTACAAGGTCTGGCTGGAGATGACGCCGATGGGCCGGGTCGGTCAGCCGGAGGAGATCGCCTCCGTGGTCCATTTCCTGGCTTCCGACGCCGCCAGCCTGGTGACGGGCGCGATCGTTGCGGCCGACGGCGGCTATACCTGCTGGTAAAGGCGCCACGTGCTGAAGCAGAGACGGGCGCGCGGGCCAGGAGGGCCGCAAGCATGACGGAAACGCCGATCGCACTGGTGATCTTCGACTGCGACGGGGTGCTGGTGGACAGCGCGCCGCTGTCGATGCGCGTGCTGCTGGAGATGCTGGCCGAGCAAGGCGTCACGATGGATGCGGAGGACGCCTACGAGGCCTTCCTGGGCCGCAGCCTTGCCTCGGTCTGCGACATCCTCAGTCGCGAGTACGGCCTGGCGGTGAGCGACACCGCGCTGGCCCGCATGCGCCGCGATCTCAACGCGGCGATCTGCGCCGAACTGCAGCCGATCCTGGGCATCCGCCAGACTCTGGCGCGCCTGGACAAGCCGGTCTGTGTTGCCTCTTCCAGCCAGCTTGAGCGCATCCGCCTGTCGCTGGATGTTACCGGTCTGACCAGTTTCTTCCATGACCGCGTGTTCAGCGCCACCATGGTTGCCCACGGCAAGCCGGCGCCGGATCTCTTTCTCTTCGCCGCGACGCAGATGCATGCGGCGCCCGAAGCCTGTATAGTGATTGAGGACAGTCCGGCCGGGATTAGCGCAGCGCTCGCGGCCGGCATGCGGGTGCTCGCTTTCACCGGCGGCAGTCATGCGCAGACGCCGTCCCATCGGGACCGGCTGGCGGCGCTCAGCCCGCACGGCGTTTTTGACGACATGCGCGGGCTGCCCGCCGTGTTGCGGGACCTGGAGAAAGGCCGGAAGGTTTCCTGATGGGTGAGTTGGTGGTGGGTGTGGATGTCGGGACCGGCAGTGCCCGGGCCGGCGTGTTGGGCCGGACAGGGGCACTGCTCGGCCGTGCCGAAACGCCGATCGACATGAACCATCCCCAGACCAATCACCGCGAGCACGACTCCGAGCAGATCTGGGCGGCGGTCTGCGCGGCGGTGCGCGGTGCCCTGACGGCCGCCGGCGCCGGGGCCGGCGATGTTGCCGGTATTTCCTTCGATGCCACCTGTTCCCTGGTGGTGCGCGACCGCACCGGCGCCCCGCTCAGCGTTTCCACCTCGGGCGAGGCGCGCTGGGATACCATCGTGTGGCTCGACCACCGCGCCCTGGCCGAGGCGGAGGAATGCACCGCCACCGGTCACCGCGTGCTGGACTACATCGGCGGCGTCATGTCGCCGGAGATGGAAACCCCGAAGCTGATGTGGCTGAAGCGCCACCTGCCGCAGTGTTGGGAGGCTGCCGGCTACTTCTTCGACCTTGCCGATTTCCTGTCGTGGAAGGCCTGCGGCAGCCTGGCCCGCTCGCAGTGCACGCTGACCTGCAAGTGGACCTACCTGGGTCATGACAATCCAGGCTGGCAGCAGGATTTCTTCGAAGGGGTCGGCATTGCCGACATGCTCCAGCGCGGGCAGCTGCCGGAGACCGCGAGTGCGGTCGGCCAGAACCTCGGCGCCCTGACCGCGCAGGCGGCGCGTGAATTGGGTCTGACCACTGCCTGCCGCGTCGGCGCCGGTCTCATCGATGCCCATGCCGGCGCCCTCGGCGTGCTCGGGGCCTATGCCGCCGCCCGCAACGCCATCGACCGCCACCTGGCGCTCATCGCCGGCACGTCCAGCTGTGTGATGGCACTCTCCGCCGAGCCGCGGCCGACCCAGGGCGTCTGGGGGCCGTACTACGGCGCCGTATTGCCGGACTGCTGGCTCAACGAGGGCGGTCAGTCGGCGACCGGGGCGCTGCTGGATCACATGATCCGCTGGCACGGCGCGGGCGGCGTGCCCGACGGCGCCATGCACCGCGCCATCGCCGAGCGGGTGATGGAACTGCGCCAGAGCGAAGGCCTCGATCTTGCCGGGCGGCTGCACGTGCTGCCGGATTTCCACGGCAACCGCTCGCCCCTGGCCGATCCCCATGCGGTCGGCGTGATCAGCGGCCTGACCCTCGATTCCTCCTTCGACAGCCTCTGCCGCCTCTACTGGCGCACGGCCGTCGGCATTGCCCTGGGCGTGCGCCATATCCTGGAGGCGCTGAACGAGCGCGGCTACGGCATCGACACCCTGCACGTGACCGGCGGCCACCTGAAGAACCCGCTGCTGATGGAACTCTATGCCGATGCCGCCGGCTGCAAAGTGATCGAGCCGGCGGCCGAGGACGCCGTGCTGCTGGGCAGCGGCATGGTGGCGGCCACGGCGGCCGGCTTCTATCCCAGCCTCGCCGCGGCGGCCGGCGGCATGCAGCAGGGCGGCCGCGAGCGCCAGCCCAACCCGGCGGCGCGTCCGCGCTTCGACCGCGACTACGCGGTATTCCTGAAGATGCACGAGCAGCGGCGCGATCTGGACACGCTCGCCCGCGCCTGACGCCGTCCGCCTGACGCCGCCCGCCTGCCGCCGCCCGCCTGACGCCGGACGGGGTGGTGGCGTTGGGTGCAGTCCAATTGCCTTCAATTTAGGCGTCGTTTGCGCACTGCATATTTTATAGACAGCTCAATCCTATCGTTTCTCTACGAACATTCGTGTTCATAGAATCCGTCATTCCCCACTTTTCTCCGCTTTTTGTCCCGGTCCGGCGGCCTGCGCGCCGTGGCACGGCCCTTGCTCTTATGCCGGTGCAGGGCGTCTAGGGTTCCGGCTGTTGTCATGACGGTGTCTGGTCCGAGAGATGCACTCCGGGGCCACATACTGCTCCGGATACACGGCGGGCCAAAATCCCGGGAGATCACTGCAAGAGGTCTGAGGCCAGCTTCAGGAGTCCCTCTTACAGGTGTTTCTGGGTCGGGTCGAAAGACCTCCGATCGATAAAAACGAGATCGAACAGGAGGTTTGGGATGCTGCGTTACGTTTCTAGGAGGGGTTTGACGAAAGGGCTGCTGTGCGGGCTCGTCGCGGTAGCGGCGCTGGCGGGGCAGCCGGCGATGGCGGCCAAGAAAGACAGCTTCAAGATTGCCTGGTCCATCTACGTGGGCTGGATGCCCTGGGCCTACGCGGCCGACAAAGGCATCGTCGACAAGTGGGCCAAAAAGTACGGCATCGAGATCGAAGTCGTGCAGATCAACGACTACATCGAATCGATCAACCAATACACCGCCGGGGCCTTCGACGGCTGCGTCATGACCAACATGGACGCGCTGTCCATTCCGGCCGGCGGCGGGCTGGATTCCACCGCTCTCATCATCGGCGATTTCTCCAACGGCAACGACGGCGTGGTGGTGAAGGGCGATCTCACCCTGGCCGGCCTGAAGGGCAAGAGCGTCAACTTGGTGGAGCTCTCAGTCTCCCACTATCTGCTGGCCCGTGCGCTGGACAGCGCCGGCATCGCCGAGCGCGATCTGACGGTGGTCAATACCTCCGACGCCGACATGGTCGCCGCCTTCAAGACGTCCGAGGTCGAGGCGGTGGTGACCTGGAACCCGCTGCTCAGCGAGATCGCCGCCGAGCCGGGCGCCAAGGTGCTCTACACCTCGGAGGACATCCCGGGCGAAATCATCGACATGCTGGTGGTGAACACCGAGACCCTGGCCGACAACCCGGACTTCGGCAAGGCGCTGGTCGGCGCCTGGTACGAGACCATGTCCATCATGATGAAGGACGATGCCGAGGGTAAGGCAGCGCGCAGCTTCATGGGCGCGCAGTCGGGTACCGACCTGGCCGGCTACGACGCCCAACTGGCGACCACCAAGATGTTCTACGAGCCGGACGAGGCCCTCGGCTTCGCCACGAGCGAGAAGCTGGCCGAGACCATGGACGTGGTGCGCAACTTCCTGTTCGACCACGGCATCCTGGGCGAGGGGGCGCCGAGCCCTGACTACGTCGGCATGGTCTTTCCCGGCGGCGGCACCCTGGGCGACACGGCCAACACCAAGCTGCGCTTCGACATGGACTTCATGAAGATGGCGGCGGACGGCGCTCTTTAGGCTACGGCGGCAACGGCAAGGGGGGTGTCGCGGCGCTTATGGGCAGGTTGATCAATCGGCGGCCGGGACGGGGCGGGCAGCTTTTGCTCGGGGCTCTGCCCTTCATCCTCCTGGCCGCTGCCTACCTGATGGCCTCCGACGCCCGCCTGGCGGTGAACCCGAACGACAAGCTGCTGCCCTCGCTGCAGAGCTTCGCCGACGCGATCGACCGCTTGGCCTTTCAGCCGGACCCGCGCAAAGGGACCTACATTCTATGGGACGACACGCTTGCCAGCCTGCTGCGTCTCGGCCTCGGCCTGACGGTGGCGACGGGGATCGGCCTGGTGTGCGGGATCGCCATCGGCCTGCTGCCGCTTGCCCGTTCGGCCTTCGCGCCGGTCGTCGCAGTGCTTTCGGTGGTGCCGCCCCTGGCGGTGCTGCCGGTTCTCTTCATCGTCTTCGGCCTCGGCGAACTGGCCAAGGTGACGCTGATCGTCATCGGCGTGACGCCCTTCATGGTGCGCGATCTCTCCATGTCGGTCGCCGGCCTGCCGCGCGAGCAGTTGGTGAAGGCACAGACCCTCGGCGCCTCGACGTGGCAGATCGTGACCCGTGTGGTGCTGCCGCAGACCCTGCCGCGGCTGATCAGCGCCTTGCGTCTGTCGCTCGGGCCGGCCTGGCTGTTCCTCATTTCCAGCGAGGCTATCGCGGCGACCGAGGGGCTCGGCTACCGCATCTTCCTGGTACGACGCTATTTGGCGATGGACGTCATCCTGCCCTACGTGGCCTGGATCACCCTGCTGGCCTTCGTGCTCGACTGGCTGCTGCGCCGGCTGTCGCGCCGCGCCTTTGCCTGGCAGTCCGGGGAGGCGGCGCTGTGAGCCTCATTTCCGTGCGCAACCTTTCGCTCGCCTACGGCGACTTCATGGTGCTGGAGCGGGTCAACCTGGAGATCGAGGCGCAGGCGTTCTGTTCCGTCGTCGGCGCCAGCGGCTGCGGCAAGTCCAGCTTCCTGCGCCTGCTGCTCAGCGAGGAACGCCCCAGCGGCGGCGAGATCCGCCTGGACGGCGCGCCGCTGGCCGACGAGCCCCAGGCCGACCGCGGCGTGGTGTTCCAGCGCTACTCGGTGTTCCCCCACCTGACGGTGATGGAGAATGTCATCCTGCCGATGGAACTGGCCGGTTCCGGATTCTGCGGGCGCTTTTTTGGCGCGCGCCGCCGCCGCGCCATGGCGGAGGCCGAACACCTGCTGGAGCGCGGCGGCCTGACCCAGGCGCGCAACGCCTATCCCCAGACGCTGTCCGGCGGCATGCAGCAGCGCCTCGCCATCGCCCAGGCGCTGATCCCCAAGCCCAAGGTGCTGCTGCTCGACGAGCCTTTCGGCGCGCTCGACCCCGGCACCCGCCAGCGCATGCACGAGATCATCCTGTCGCTGTGGGAGGAGGAGAAGATGACGATCTTCATGGTCACCCACGACCTGCAGGAAGGCTTCAAGCTGGGCACCCGCCTGCTGGTCTTCGACAAGCTGCGCTGGGATCCGCAGGCGCCGGAGGCCTATGGCGCCACCATCACCTACGACCTGCCGATCGACCGCCGCCGCAGCCTGCCGCCGGAACTGCCGGAAGAACTGGCCGCCGAGGCCGACCGTTTTAACAGGAAATCCAACCAGAAGCCTTACAGGAACGAAGGACCCTTCAATGCTGTGCAGTGATATCAGCCGCCGGATCAGCCGTGCCGCCGGTGGCCAAACCGCTCCGCTGGAACGCCGCCGCCACCACCATCCGGACTTCGACAAGATGCAGCTGCAGGGCTGGCGCTCGGCGCTGAAGGAGGCGGATCTGCCTGACGACGGCTGGCAGAAGGAGCGTCAGTGGGCCCTGCGCGTCGGCCTGGCCGCCGCCGACAGCATCGAGGACCGCAGCATCCCGACATTCGCGCGCGGTGAGCTGCCGCACTATGCCGGCATCAACACCTTCCTGAAGGCGCCTTACATCGAAGACGTCGCCAAAGTCGGGAACTACGACGCCGCGGCGCTGGGCGTGCCTTTCGACGGCGGCACCACCTACCGCCCGGGCACCCGCTTCGGCCCGCAGGGCATTCGCCGCATCTCGGCGCTCTACACCCCCTACAACTACGAGATGGGTGTCGACCTGCGCGAGCAGATGACGCTGTGCGACGTCGGTGACGTCTTCACCATCCCGGCCAACATCGAAAAGACCTTCGACCAGATATCGCGCGCCGTCGGGCACGTGTTCTCGTCCGGCGCGCTGCCGATGATCATGGGCGGCGACCACTCCATCGGCTTCGCCACCGTGCGCGGCATCGCCCAATGTACCTCCAAGAAGATCGGCATCATCCACTTCGACCGTCACGCCGACATCCAGGAAAAAGACCTGGACGAGCGCATGCACACGACGCCGTGGTTCCACGCCACCAACCTGGAAAACGTGCCGGCCAAGAACCTGGTGCAGATCGGTATCGGCGGCTGGCAGGTGCCGCGCGAGGCGGTGGTCGAGGCGCGCAAGCGCGATACCACCATCATTTCGATGTCGGACGTCGAGCGCCTGGGCATCGACAAGGTGGCCGAGATCGCCCTGGAGATCGCCTGGAAGGATGCCGACGCGGTTTATCTCAGCTTCGATATCGACAGTGTCGACTGCGGCTTCGTGCCGGGCACCGGCTGGCCGGAGCCCGGCGGCTTTCTGCCGCGCGAAGCGCTGGGCCTGGTCGCCAAGGTGGCGGCCGAGGGCAGCTGCGGTATGGAGGTGGTGGAGGTCTCGCCGCCTTACGACACCTCCGACATCACCTCGCTGTTCGCGACGCGGGTCATGGTCGACGTGCTGGGGACTCTGGTCGCACACGGCAAGATGGGGGCCCACAAGGGCATCATCGACAAGCCGGTCGATTTCACCGGAGGGACGGCATGAGCGCGCCCCACAAGCACAGCCACGGCCGCGATCACGGCCACAACCATCCGCCCGATCCCCAGCACCTGCATTCGCACCCCCATGCCGATCCGCATGCGGCCTCGCCGGGGGCTCCGCGCGACGACTCCGACTTGCTGGCCGACGCGCTGATGGAGGGCTTCGACGACGCCGAGGACAAGCCGAGTTTCCTGCGCGTCGCGCGCATTCCCGATCACCTGCATGGCCCCGACGGCGAGGTACAGCGGCTGGTCGATGTCGAGATGCGTTACGCCTATCAGGTCGGCACTGCCTCGCCGGCCTTCGGCGCCGACGAACTGGTCTACCTGCCGTTCCCGGCCAGCCTGGTCCGTGAACGCGCCACGATGAATTTCGTCTACGTCTCGCTGCGCAGCCGGCGCGACGTGGATCTGCGGGAGATGGTCGACATTTTGAGGGAGGACGAGGCGCGGGGAGGGCACTAGCGCTAGACAGCGTGGTCGCGGTGTCCGGGGCCGGTGGCCTCCGGATGCCGGGCACCCGGAGGCCGGAGGCATCAGCTGTGCAACATCAGCCTCTAGCGGACTGAACAACAGTCCGCTTCCCGTCAGTAGGGGGTGCCGGCGAGGACGTCAATGCGCTTGAAGACGGTGACCGCGACCGCATCGCGGTGGGGAGACCCCCGACCGGCTGGTCAGGGGAGTAACGCGCAAGTATTTAGCGGCTTGCGCGCCTAATATCTATTTGTATTTTTCTATAAATACTCCTTCTTATCTGTGGCTTTGTGACATTTTTATTTGTTTGAGCCTTGACAGATTGTATCCAATATTCGCACACTTTTGCGGTGCAACATCAACGTCTAGCGGAGTTAGACAATGAAATCCGTAATTAGGGGGGCGATGGGCGCGGCGGCTTTTGCGGCTGCCCTCGCCGGTGGTTCGGTGGCCCAGGCGGCCGAGACGATCAAGGTCGGAGTGCTTCACTCGCTGTCCGGCACCATGGCCATCTCCGAGACGACCCTGAAGGACACCGTCCTGATGATGGTCGACGATCTCAACAAGAAGGGCGGCCTGCTGGGCAAGCAGGTCGAGGCGGTGGTCGTCGATCCCGCGTCCGACTGGCCGTTGTTCGCCGAGAAGGCGCGCGAGCTGATCGAAAAGGACAAGGTCGATGTGGTGTTCGGCTGCTGGACCTCGGTCTCGCGCAAGTCGGTGCTGCCGGTCTTCGAGGAACTGAACGGCCTGCTATTCTATCCGGTGCAGTACGAGGGCGAGGAGAGCTCGCGCAACGTCTTCTACACCGGCGCGGCGCCGAACCAGCAGGCGATCCCGGCGGTCGAGTATCTGATGAGCGACGACGGCGGCAAGGCCGAGCGTTTCGTGCTGCTCGGCACCGACTACGTCTACCCGCGGACCACCAACAAGATCCTGCGGGCCTTCCTGAATGCCAAGGGCATCTCCGACGACGACATCATGGAGAACTACACGCCCTTCGGTCATTCCGATTGGCAGACCATCGTGTCCGAGGTGAAGACCTTTGCCTCGCAGGGCAAGAAGACGGCGGTGGTCTCCACCATCAACGGCGATGCCAACGTTCCCTTCTATAAGGAACTCGGCAACCAGGGCATCAAGGCCGAGGAAATCCCGGTCGTGGCCTTCTCCGTGGGTGAGGAGGAACTCGCTGGCCTGGACACGGCGCCGCTGGTCGGTCACCTGGCTGCCTGGAACTACTTCATGAGCGTCGAGGCCGGCGTGAACGACGAGTTCATCGATCAGTGGCACACCTTCATCAAGGACGACAAGCGCGTCACCAACGACCCGATGGAGGCCACCTACATCGGCTTCAAGATGTGGAGTCAGGCGGTCGAGCAGGCCGGCACCACCGACGTCGACGCGGTGCGCCAGGCCATGTACGGCCAGAAGGTGCCGAACCTGACCGGCGGCATGGCGGTGATGAACGTGAACCATCACCTCTCCAAGCCGGTGCTGATCGGGGAGATCCAGGACGATGGCCAGATCGAGACCGTGTGGTCGACCAAGGCCGAGGTCGTGGGCGACGCCTGGAGCGACTTCATCCCGGAGAGTGCCAAACTGACCGCCGACTGGACCTATCCCTGGGTCTGCGGCAACTGCGAAGAGCCGAAGTACGTGAAGCAGTAAGCCTGTTGTCGGAGGCGGCCCCAGCGGGGTCGCCTCCACGACTTCCTTTCTTCCAGATGTTTCCGGAACGCCCTTGATGTCCGTCGCTCCTTTGGTCCGCCGACTGCGCTTCCTGGTTCTGTTGCTGGGGCTGCTGCTGCCCACGGCGGCTCTTGCCGATCTGGCGGAGGATCTTCAGGGCCTGCGGGAATCCTCCTACGATGCCAAGGGCGAGGCGGTGGAACGCATTCTCGCCGGCGGTGACGAGCGCGCGGTGCCGGTTCTCGAGGCCTTTCTCGACGGCCGGCTGTTCCTCACCGACGCGGAAGACCGCATGGTGATCGGCGAGGACAGCCCGGGCGGCTATCTCATATTCGACGCGATGACCGGTGAGGCCCTGGGCGAGGTCGGCAAGCGCGACGTTTCCAAGATCAAGATCAACAATCGGCTGCGCCAGTTGGTGAAGGGCAGCCTGGGCGCGCTGACCCTGGGCAGCAACAACCCGGCGACGCGCATCCGCGCGGCCGACGCGGTGTTCCGCAGTACCCAGACGGAGATGATCCCGGCCCTGGAGGCGGCGATCGCCAAGGAGCAGGACGCCGCCGTGGAGGCGCGGCTGCGCCGGGCGCTGGCGGCGACCCGGCTGGCGGAGTCCGACGACAAAACCACGCGCATTGCCGCGCTGCAGGAACTCGGCAGTTTCACCGACCCGGAGGTGCGCGCGCTGGCCGCCGGCATTCTGGTGACCGACAGCGATGGTAACCCGACGGAGCCTGACCCCGAGGTGCGCGCCGCCGCCGAAGCGGCGCTCAAGGCCATCGAGGAAGGCCTCGCCTTCAACGGCTTTCTGGCCAACATCTTCCAGGGTGTCAGCCTGGGATCGGTGCTGCTGCTGGCCGCCATCGGCCTCGCCATTACCTTCGGCGTCATGGGGGTCATCAACATGGCCCACGGCGAGATGGTGATGCTGGGCGCCTACACCACCTTTGTCGTGCAGGAGATTTTCCGCTCTACCATGCCGGGGGCCTTTGATTATTCGCTGCTGGTCGCGGTGCCGGCGGCGTTTGTGGTAACCGGCGCCATCGGCATCGGCATCGAGCGCGGCATCATCCGCTTCCTCTATGGCCGTCCGCTGGAAACCCTGCTGGCGACCTGGGGCCTCAGCCTCATCCTGCAGCAGGTGGTGCGCAGCCTCTTCGGGCCGACCAACCGCGAAGTGGGCAACCCGGCCTGGATGAGCGGCGCCTGGGAGGTGGCCGGCGGCCTGACACTGACCTATAACCGGATCTGGATCATCGTCTTCGCGCTGCTGGTCTTCACCACGCTGATGCTGCTGATCCGGCGGTCCAGCTACGGCCTGCAGATGCGCGCGGTTACCCAGAACCGCCCGATGGCGTCCTCCATGGGCATCCGCACCGGCTGGGTCGACGCCATGACCTTCGGCCTTGGCTCCGGCATCGCCGGCATGGCCGGGGTGGCGCTCAGCCAGATCGACAACGTCAGCCCGAACCTGGGGCAGGGCTACATCATCGACAGCTTCATGGTGGTGGTCTTCGGCGGGGTGGGGAATCTGTGGGGCACCCTGGTCGGCGCGTTGTCGCTCGGCCTGGTGAACAAGTTCCTGGAGCCCTATGCCGGGGCGGTGCTGGCCAAGATTTTCATCCTGGTCGCCATCATCCTGTTCATCCAGAAACGACCGCGCGGGATATTCGCCCAGCGCGGCCGTGCGGTGGAGTCCTGAGCCATGCTGTTGTCTCGCGATAGCGGCCGGCTGTTGTCGCCGCTTGGCGCCAAGATCACGCTGGCGGTGCTGCTGGGCGTGGCGGTGCTGGTGCCGCTGTCGAACCTGGCGCTGCCGGCCGGCTCCACCTTCCACATTCCGACCTATCTGGTCAGCCTGCTCGGCAAGTACCTCTGCTTTGCCCTGCTGGCGCTCAGCGTCGACCTCATCTGGGGTTTCTGCGGCATCCTTTCGCTGGGCCACGGCGCCTTCTTCGCGCTGGGCGGCTATGCCATGGGGATGTACCTCATGCGCCAGATCGGCGAGCGCGGCGTCTACGGCAACCCGGATCTGCCGGACTTCATGGTGTTCCTGAACTGGAAGGAACTGCCATGGTACTGGTACGGCTTCGACTCTTTCCCCTTCGCCTTGCTGATGGTGGTGCTGGTGCCCGGCGCCCTGGCCCTGGTGTTCGGCTGGTTCGCCTTCCGCTCGCGGGTCACCGGCGTCTACCTGTCGATCATCACCCAGGCGATGACCTTCGCCCTGCTGCTCGCCTTCTTCCGCAATGACATGGGCTTCGGCGGCAACAACGGCCTGACCGACTTCAAGGATCTGCTCGGCCTCGACCTGCAGGCCGGAACGACGCGCGCCGGGCTGTTCGCGGCCACTGCGCTGGTTCTGGCGCTGGCTTACCTGCTGTGCCGCTGGATCATCTGCTCCAAGGTCGGCCGCGTGCTGATCGCCATCCGCGATGCCGAGAGCCGCACCCGCTTTCTCGGCTATCGGGTCGAGGTCTACAAGCTCTTCGTCTTCACCGTCTCGGCCATGCTGGCGGGTGTCGCCGGGGCGCTCTATGTGCCCCAGGTCGGCATCATCAATCCCAGCGAGTTCTCGCCGGCCAATTCCATCGAGATCGTCATCTGGGTGGCCGTCGGCGGGCGCGGCTACCTGCACGGCGCCATCCTGGGTGCGGTGCTGGTGAACTACGCCAAGACCTACCTGACCGGGGCGGCGCCGGACATCTGGTTGTTCTTCCTGGGCGGCCTCTTCATCGCCGTTACCGTCCTGCTGCCCAAGGGTATCGTCGGCTCGCTGGACCAGGGGCTTGGCCGCCAGCCCTGGGGAGCGCGTTGGCGCCGCTCGGCAAAAGCGGAAGAGGGCGCTGCCGGCGTCCGGGGGGTGGCCGGTGAGTGACGCGGTCTCCGAAACCGTCGTGCCCGAGGGGGCGGCACGTCCGCTGTCGCCTGAATCGAAGCGGTCCCTGGCCGATACCATCCTCTACATGGACGGTGTCAGCGTCAGCTTCGACGGCTTCAAGGCGCTGAACGACCTCAGCCTCTACGTCACCGAGGGCGAACTGCGTGCCATCATCGGCCCAAACGGTGCCGGCAAGACCACCATGATGGACGTCATCACCGGCAAGACGCGGCCCGACAGCGGCGCTGTGTTTTTCAACGGCAATGTCGACCTGACCAAGCTGGACGAGGCGGCCATTGCCAACCTGGGCATCGGCCGCAAGTTCCAGAAGCCGACGGTCTTCGAGAGCCAGAGCGTCTTTGCCAACCTGGAACTGGCGCAGAAGGGTGGGCGCGGTGTCTTCACCGGCCTCTTCGCCCGGCTGAACGGCGAGCAGCGCGACCACATCGACCGCGTACTGGAGCGCATCGCCCTGACCGACCACGTCGGCCGCCTGGCCGGCGACCTGTCGCACGGCCAGAAACAGTGGCTGGAGATCGGCATGCTGCTGATGCAGGACCCCGACCTTCTGCTGGTCGACGAACCGGCGGCCGGTATGACCGACGCGGAGACCGCCAAGACCGCCGAGATGCTGCAGGAGATCGCCCGCGACCATTCGGTCGTGGTGGTCGAGCACGACATGGAATTCATCAAGGCGCTGAACTGCCACGTCACCGTGCTGCACGAGGGCTCGGTGCTGGCCGAGGGGTCGCTGGAAAGCCTGCAGAGCAATCACGACGTCATCGAAGTCTATCTCGGGCGCTAAAGAAGGGCCGCTGACCTCATGCTTCAGGTGCAGAATATCGACCTCTACTACGGCGCCAGCCAGGCCCTGCGCGGGGTCAGCCTGGCCGCCGCCAAGGGCGAGGTCACCTGTGTCATGGGGCGCAACGGCGTCGGCAAGACCAGCCTGCTGCGCGCCATCTGCGGCCAGCAGCCGGTGATGAACGGCTCCAGCGTCTGGGAGGACGTGCCGCTGGATGGCCTGCCGCCGCACCAGCGCGCGCGGCGCGGCGTCGCCTTCGTGCCCCAGGGCCGCGAGATTTTCCCGCTGCTGACGGTGGAGGAGAACCTGCGCACCGGCTACGCGGCGATCCCGCGTGACCAGCGCCATGTCGAGGCGGAAATCTTCGAGCTGTTTCCGGTGCTGAAGTCGATGCTGGGCCGCCGCGGCGGCGATCTTTCCGGCGGCCAGCAGCAGCAGCTCGCCATCGCCCGTGCCCTGGTCATGCGGCCGCGCCTGCTGGTGCTGGACGAGCCCACCGAGGGCATCCAGCCGTCGATCATCAAGGACATCGAGCGGGTCATCCGCCTGCTGGCGGGCCGCGGCGACATGGCGATCGTGCTGGTGGAGCAGTATTTCGACTTCGCACGCGACCTGGCGGACAGCTATGCTGTCATGGACCGCGGCGAGATCGTCCTCGCGGGCCGCGGCGAGGAAATGGTTGAAGCGGATGTCCGTCGTTACATCGCTGTCTGAAGCAGTGCCCCGCAACAGCGGGGCCGATACCGGTGCCAAGGTCGTCGCGCTGCGCCGCACGGCGGTCGCGGGCGAGGCGGCGCTGGCGGTGCGCGCCGATGGCGGCATCACCCGCCTGGTGGACCTGCATCATCGCGACCCCTTGAGCCTGCGCCTGCCGCAACCGGCCCGGGGCGATATCTTCGAGGCCAGCCTGATCACCACCTCCGGCGGCGTGGTCGGCGGTGACAAGCTGACCGTTGCAGTCACTGCGGGCGCGGGCGCGCAGCTCCGCGTCTATCCTCAGGCCGCCGAAAAGGTTTACCGCTCGCTGGGCGCCGACAGCCGCATTGCGGTTGCCCTGGCGGCCGAGAGCGGAGCCTGGCTGGAGTGGCTGCCCCAGGAAACCATCCTGTTCGACGGCGCGCGGCTGCGGCGCGAGACGGTGGTCGACGTGGCGCCGGGGGCCCGGGTGCTGGCCGGCGAGTTCCTGGTGTTCGGCCGCCGCGCCGCCGGCGAACGGATGACCCACGGCCTGATCCACGCCGCTTGGCGGGTCCGCCGCGCCGGGACGCTGGCCTGGGCCGATGCGCTGCATGCCGAGGGCGATCTGGCGGCGCCGCTGGCCTCGATCGCCGGTCTCGGCGGTGCCGGCGCTTTCGCCAGCGTGCTCTACGCCGCCGACGATGCGCCGGCCCAACTCGACGCGCTGCGGGCCGTGCTGCCGGCGGACACGGCGGCCGCGCGCTCGGCCCTGACGGCGGTGAACGGCCTCGTCGTCGGGCGCTTCCTGGGCGACGCCCGGGCGGTGCGCGACAGCTACGGCGCTTTCTGGGCCGCGGCCCGCTCGGTGCTCGCCGGGCTGCCCGCGGCATTGCCGCGGCTCTGGCATTTGTGACAAGAAAAATCCAAGGAAGTAAGGGAGGTACGGTGTGAACCTGACACCCCGTGAGAAAGATAAACTGCTGGTCGCCATGGCGGCGATGGTGGCCCGCAACCGCTTGGCGCGCGGCTGCAAGCTGAACTATCCGGAGGCCATCGCTCTGATTTCCGACTACGTGGTCGAAGGGGCCCGCGACGGCCGCTCGGTGGCCGATCTTATGCGCGCCGGCGGTACGGTGCTGAGCCGCGACCAGGTGATGGAGGGCATCGCCGAGATGATTCACGAGATCCAGGTCGAGGCGACTTTCCCCGACGGCACCAAGCTGGTGACCGTCCACCAGCCGATCCGCTAGGAGGCCCAGGGAGGAGGATGACAATGATTCCCGGAGAGATCATGGTCGCCGCCGGCGACATTGAGCTGAACGCGGGGCGCCCGACCGTCACCCTGCTGGTCGAGAACACCGGCGATCGTCCGGTGCAGGTCGGCTCGCACTACCATTTCTACGAGACCAACGAAGCGCTGGCCTTCGACCGAGAGAAGGCGCGCGGCTGCCGCCTGGACATTCCCGCCGGTACGGCGGTGCGTTTCGAGCCCGGCCAGAGCCGCGAGGTGACCCTGATCCCCTACGCCGGCCGGCGTGAGGTTTACGGCTTCAACGCCAAGATCAACGGCAAGCTGGGGGCATAGAAGATGGCTGTGAAAATCGACCGTGCCGCCTATGCGGCCATGTACGGCCCGACCACCGGCGACCGCGTGCGGTTGGCCGACACCGATCTTGTCATCGAGGTCGAAAAAGACCTGACAACCTATGGCGAGGAAGAGAAGTTCGGCGGCGGCAAGGTGATCCGCGACGGCATGGGACAGTCCCAGGCCGGGCGCGCCCAGGGCGCCGTTGACACAGTGATCACCAACGCTTTGATCGTCGACACCTGGGGCATCATCAAGGCCGATGTGGGCCTGAAGGACGGCCGCATCGCCGCCATCGGCAAGGCGGGCAATCCCGATGTGCAGCCCGATGTCGACATCGTCATCGGGCCGGGCACCGAGGCCATCGCGGGCGAGGGACGTATCCTTACCGCCGGCGGCATCGACGCGCACATTCACTGGATCTGTCCGCAGCAGATGGAAGACGCGCTCTATTCCGGCGTCACCACCATGCTGGGCGGCGGCACCGGACCGGCTGAGGGCACCGCCGCGACGACGGCGACGCCGGGGCCCTGGCACATGCACCGCATGCTGCAGGCCGCCGAGGGCTTCCCGATGAACCTCGGCTTTTTCGGCAAGGGCAATGCCTCCAAGCCGGTGGCGCTGCTGGAGATGATCCACGCCGGGGCCTGTGCCTTGAAGCTCCACGAGGACTGGGGCACCACGCCCTCGGCCATCGACATCTGTCTGTCGGTCGCTGAGGAGACGGATATCGGCGTCGCCATCCATACCGATACGCTGAACGAGTCCGGCTTCGTCGAGAACACCATCGCCGCCTTCAAGGCCCGCAGCATCCACGCCTTCCACACCGAAGGCGCCGGCGGCGGCCACGCCCCGGACATCATCAAGCTGTGCGGCGAAGCGAACGTGCTGCCGTCGTCGACCAATCCGACGCGGCCTTTCACGGTGAACACGGTGGATGAGCATCTCGACATGCTGATGGTCTGCCACCACCTCGACCCGAAGATTCCGGAAGACCTGGCCTTCGCCGAAAGCCGGATCCGGCGTGAGACCATCGCTGCCGAAGACATCCTGCACGACCTTGGTGCCTTCTCGATGATCGCTTCGGACAGCCAGGCCATGGGCCGCGTCGGCGAGGTGCTGATCCGTACCTGGCAGACCGCCGACAAGATGAAGAAGCAGCGCGGACGCCTGCCGGAGGAAAAGGGCGACAACGACAACTTCAGGGTCAAGCGCTACATCGCCAAGTACACCATCAACCCGGCGATCACCCACGGCATCTCCCACGCCGTCGGCTCCATCGCGGTCGGCAAGCTGGCCGACTTGGTGCTCTGGAAGCCGATGTTCTTCGGCGTGAAGCCGGACATGGTGCTGAAGTGCGGCACCATCGCCGCGGCGGCCATGGGCGACCCCAATGCCTCGATCCCGACGCCGCAGCCGGTGCACTACCGCCCGATGTTCGGTGGCTTCGGCAAGGCGATGACCGCCAGCGCCGTCACCTTCGTCTCCCAGGCGGCGGCAGAGGGTGATGTGGGCCGCCAGCTCGGCCTGGCGCGGCCGGTGATGGCGGTCTCCGGCATCCGTAAGGTGACCAAGAAGGATATGGTGCTGAACGACTATCTGCCGAAAGTGGAGGTCGATCCCGAGACCTACGAGGTGCGCGCCGATGGCGAGCTCCTCACCTGCGAGCCGGCTCAGGTGCTGCCGATGGCGCAGCGCTACTTCCTGTTTTGAGGCGCTAAGCATGGCGTGGAGCACGCACGGGCTTGCCACAAACTTGCTGTCGTCCCGGCACTTGATGCCGGGACCCAATGCCCTTTCCGCCAATCGGACTGAACGTCGTGGGGCGTCGCGATCCGCCAACGCCAATGAGTCCCGGGGTCAAGCCCCGGGACGACAACGGTATGTGTATTGCACGCGATGGCGTTCGCTTGGCTGGGATGATGGCCTGAATGTTGGGAGAGTCGAGTGATGCTGCGCGCGACGATGGTGCCACCTTCTCGGTTGTCATCCTCGCACTTGTTGCGAGGATCCACGGGAGAGGCTAGGCGCCGGGCGGCAGCCATGGACCCTCGCAACAAGTGCGAGGGTGACAGTAAGGATGCGGGGGAGCGCCTATGCGAGGATGGTCAGCGATGAGAAGAAACATCGAGGTCCGAGACCGGAGGGCTCCATGCTGCGTGCGACGGACGTGAAACCGTCGGGAAGTTGGGAGGCGGCAGGCGCGCGCGACTGCGTGGTGCTGGATTTCGATGCCCGCCACCGGCGCCGCATCGTCATGCACGGCGAGGCCGGTCTCGACTTCCTGCTCGACCTGCCCGAGGCGGTTGCGCTGGCAGACGGCGACGGCCTGCAACTGGAAGACGGCGGCTTCGTGACCGTGAAGGCGGCGCCGGAGCGGCTCATCGAAGTGCGGGCGGGTGCGGGGATGCCGCTGCTGCGCATTGCCTGGCACCTCGGAAACCGCCACCTGCCGACGCAGATCCTGGGTGACGCCCTGCGCATCCGCGAGGACCACGTGATCCTCGACATGCTGCAGAAGATGGGCGCGCGCACCGATCTCATCGAGGCGCCTTTCGCCCCGGAAGGCGGTGCCTATGGCAACGGCCGCACCCACAGCCATGATCATGGGCACGAGCATGGCCACGATGAGGGGCACCATCACCATGACTGACGGTCTCTCCCAGGCCGGTCTCTACCGCCTGTTGACCTGGCTGTCGCCGGGCTATCCGGGCGGCGCCTTCAGCTATTCCCACGGCCTGGAATATGCGGTGGAGGAAGGTACGGTGACGGACGGCGCCAGCTTGCAGACCTGGCTCGCCGACCTGCTGCGCTTTGGTTCCGGTCGCAACGACGCCATCCTGTTCCGCCATGCCTTCGAGGATGCCGCGCATCCCGCCGCGCTGGCGGAGATCGCCGCGCTGGCTGCCGCCTTTGCGGCCACATCGGAACGTCATCTGGAAACCACGGCCCAGGGCCGCGCCTTTGCTGTGGCCACGGCCGATGCCTGGCCCTGTGCGGCGCTGGACCGCCTGCTGGAAGTCTGGGACGGGCCGCTGGCTTATCCGGTCGTGGTGGCGGTCGCCGCTGCCGGCCACGGCCTGGCGCTGGCGCCCAGCCTGCACGCCTACCTGCACGGCTTCTCCAGCAATCTGGTCTCCGCTGGGGTGCGGCTGGTTCCGCTGGGACAGCGCGCCGGCCAGCAGGTACTCGCCGGCCTCGAGCCTGCCGTGGAGGAGGCGGCCTCAGCAGCGTTCACAGCGCCGCTGGAGGATCTTGGCGGGGCGGCCGTGCTGGCCGATCTCGCCGCCATGAAACACGAAACCCAGTACACGAGGTTGTTCCGCTCATGACTGCTTCCGCATCCGGCCCCCTGCGCGTCGGCATCGGCGGGCCCGTCGGCTCCGGCAAGACGGCCCTGATGGACGCGCTCTGCAAAACGCTGGCGCCGCGCTACGACATCGCCGCCATCACCAACGATATCTACACCCGCGAGGACGCCGAGTTTCTCACCCGCTCGGGCGCGCTGCCGCCGGAGCGCATCATGGGCGTGGAGACCGGCGGCTGCCCGCACACGGCGATCCGCGAAGACGCCTCGATCAACCTCGCCGCCGTGGCGGAGATGCGCCAGCGCTTCCCGAAGCTGGACCTGGTGCTGATCGAGTCCGGCGGCGACAACCTGGCCGCCACCTTCAGCCCGGAGCTGGCCGACATCACGATCTACGTGATCGACGTCTCCGCCGGTGACAAGATCCCGCGCAAGGGCGGTCCGGGCATTACCCGCTCCGACCTGCTGGTCATCAACAAGACCGATCTCGCGCCGCTGGTCGGCGCCAGCCTGGAGGTGATGGACCGCGACGCCAAGAAGATGCGCGGCGAGCGGCCCTTCGTCTTCGCCCAGGTGAAGGCGGGCATGGGTGTGCCGGAGATCGCCGCCTTCGTCGAGAAGACCGGCGGGCTGAGTGCGGCAAAGACTTCCGCAGCCTGAGCCTGTCGGACATCTTTTGAGGCGGCTGCTGAGCAGCCGCCTCAGTATCAGGCCGGAAATTCAGAGCCTAGAACGCCAGGTCCGCTGCTACGGCTTCGATGCCGGCGCGGGCACATTCGTCGTCCATCGAGCCGGCCGGGGCGCCGGAGACGCCGACCGCGCCGACGATGCTGCCTGCGGCCTCGATCGGGACACCGCCGCCCAGCATCAGGGCCTCGGTGATGAAGTTGGCGCCATAGGCCTCGCTGCCCGGCGCGGTGGTGCCGCTGAGGGTCAGGGTGTCGTTGCGGAAGCTGACGGCGGTCCAGGCTTTGCGGCGGGCGGTTTCCGGCGTGTGCGGTCCGGCGAAGCGGTCGCGCAGCATCATCTGCAGATTGCCGAAACGGTCGACCACGGCGACGGCGATCTGGGCGCCCTGGCCGCGGCAGCTTTCCATTGCCGCCTGGGCCAGCTTCACGGCGATCTCCGGCTTCATGACGGAGAAGCTGACCAGGGCTTCGTCCTGGGCGCTGGCGGCGGTGGCGCCGGCGGTGAGAAGTCCCCCGGCGGTGAACAGGGCCAGGGCCAGATGTCGGATTTTCTTCACGTTCGTTCTCCCTCTCGATGTCGTGGCATGGGCGGTGGCAGCGCCGCCCTGTCGGTCCTGGTGATCCCTTCCCGCGGGACTGCCCCGCGAGCCCTCCGATGTTTTCGCTTACTCCGCCGACTCGCGGCGATGCAGCCGGAACACGCTCAGCAGCGACCCTTCCAGCAGGTAACTGAGGCCGAAGCGGGCGCCGATGGCGATGGAGATCATCACCACCGGGGCGGAGACCGCCAGCACCGACACTGCGGTGACGCCCTGGCCGATGGTACAGCCCATGGCGAAGACGCCGCCGGTGCCCATCAGAAAGGCGCCGACGATGTGGCGGCCCAACTCGCGCGCGTCGTCGCAGGCTTCCCAGCGCACGTCCTTCTTATGCCAGGCGACCAGCGCGGCACCGACGGCGACCCCGATCACCAGCCCGACTCCATAGTCGGGCAGGACACCGGTGTAGGTGATCGCCTGCAGCAGGGTATCGCCGACCGGCACGACGAAAGAGCCGGCTTCCAGCTGCACCGGCTCGAAGGCATTGCGCGCGCCCCAGGTGGTGACCAGCCAGCCGAAAGCGACGCCGCCGCCGATGACGCAGGCAGTTACGATGTGGCCGACCCGGCGGCGGTAGTCCGCCGAGGAGAACACCCAGAGCAGCAGCAGTCCGGCGGCGAGCACGGCGACGGGCAGGTGGGCATCGGCGCCCACCGCGGCGGAAACCAGGCTGCCGATCGACTGGTCGCCGGCGAAACCCAGGTCGAGGGCCAGGTCGTCGACTACCGCCACCCGGATCTGCGCGATCAGGCCGCGCTGGGCGGCGAGGGCGGAGAGGCCGAGCACGATCAGCACGACCAGGGAGCGCAGGCTGCCGCCGCCCAGGCGCACCAGGGCGCCGAAGCCGCAGGTGCCCACCAGGGACATGCCGAAGCCGAAGGCGAGGCCGCCCAGGATGGCGCCGGTCCAGCCGAAGTTGGGGCTGAGGTAGAAGGAGCGCTGAAGATCGACCACGCCGGTCAGCAGCAGCGCCTGGGTGACGATCAGGGCCACCGTGGCGGCGAGAATCCAGGTGCGGATTCCACTGCTGTCGTTGGCGTACCAGTGGCGTTCCAGTGCGGCCAAGGTGCAGAATCGGTCGCGCCGCGCCGCTGCGCCGATGACGATACCGGTTAATCCCCCAACAAGGGGCAGCAGCCAGCCGATGTCTTGCATCGACGCCTCCCTTTCCATTTGGCGGCGCTGCATTTGCTGCAGCTGCCGCGCCGCCGCTTATGGCTTGCGGCTTGCCTCCAGCGCAGGCTTGCAGAAGAACTCGTAGAGCATCTCGACAAGCTGTGTGACTTCGTCGTTGGCGATCGAATAATAGACCATGCGGCCGTCGCGCCGGGTCGCGACCAGGCGGTCGAAGCGCAGGCGTGCCAACTGCTGGGACACCGCCGCCTGCGGCATGTTCATGATCTCTTCCAGCTCCGACACGGACTTCTCGCCCTTCACCAGAATACAAAGGATGAGCAGGCGGCTCTCATGGGACAGCGCCTTCATCAGGTCGCCGGCCTTACGGGCCTGCTCCATCAGAATTTCGATGTCCACCTCGGCGGCCTGGGAATTGAACTCGACCATTTGCGGATCCGTCGTCCTGTCGTTGTCTTGTTCTCTACCCCCGCCGCCGACGAATTCTCGCGGTGGGGCCAGGTGTGCCCAGGTCCGGGCCGGTGGTCCGGGGGCGATTATACATGACGCCTCGCCAGGCTGCTATCCGCCCCGGGGCGTCGGGATGGCCGGTTCAGACGGGGGCAGCTTTGCGAGCATCTCCACCAGCATCGGCCAGAAGAAGTGCTCGCCCGGATAGCCACGCAACCGCGCGACTTCGATACCGTTCTCGACCACGATGAAGGTCGGTGTGTAGCGGTCTGTGGCGATCCCCGCCAGGTCGCTGGGCCAGGGTGCGGTGACGTCGACGCGGCGCAATGGCGCCTGACGGCCTTCGTCGGTCTTGCCGTAAGCCGGCGCGACCTCCTGGTTCCAGCGCAGACACCAGGCACAGCCCGGCCGCTCCAGCATGATCAGTTCGGCGGCCTCGGCCGCGGGCGCGGCAAGGGCGCCGGCCAGCATCGCGCCGGCCAGCATAGCGGCAGCCAGGGTCGGCCTGAGAAGAAACGGCTTCAAGCGCATCATGGATTGCCTCGTTGAGAAATCCCGATTGAATCATAGTAATATATATGAATTAATGCATGTATTGCAAACCCGGCGATTCAGACCGGTGAGAGGGGAGCCCCAGTCCAAAAATGCCAGTGTTCCGGCCCTTTATCCGAAAGTCCTGCTGAATGTTCGACGTCACCTATGGGGGCGCGTTCCTGGCGGGCCTGCTGTCCTTCGTATCGCCCTGCGTCCTGCCGATCGTGCCGCCCTATATGGCCTATCTGGCGGGGCTGACCTTCGACGAACTGCAGGACGAGAACCGCGGCGCCGAATCGACGCGCCAGCTGATCCTGGCCGCCGTCGGCTTCGTGCTCGGCTTCACCACCGTTTTCGTCGGCCTGGGCACTACGGCCAGCATCGTCGGCCAGTCGATCGCCCGCTACTTCGACATCCTGTCGATCATCGCCGGCGCGCTCATCATCGTCATGGGCCTGCATTTCCTCGGCGTTTTCCGCATCGCGCTGTTCTACCGCGAGGCCCGGGTTCAGGTGAACCGCCGCCCCGCAGGCATCGCCGGCGCCTACGTCATGGGCCTCGCCTTTGCTTTCGGTTGGACTCCTTGCGTGGGCCCGGTGCTGGCGGCGATCCTCTTCGTTGCCGGGGCCGAGTCGACGGCGGCGCGCGGTGCCCTGCTGCTTGCGGTATACTCTCTCGGCATCGGGCTGCCCTTCCTGCTGGCGGCGGGCTTCGCCACCCGCTTCCTCGGCTGGGCGTCCCGCTTCAAGCGCCACATGCACAAAGTCGAGATGGCGATGGGCGGGATCCTGGTGCTGACTGGTATGCTGTTCATGACCGGCCAGATGTCGGCGATCGCCAACTGGCTGCTGGAAACCTTTCCCGCATTTCAAACGATCGGATGAGGAGACGAAAAATGCTGAAACGCCTGCTCTTGATTCTGGCGTTCTGCCTGCCGGCTTCCACCGGCTGGGCGACCACAGTCGGGGATGACGGCCTCCATAAAGAAGACTGGTTCTCCATCACCTTCCGCGACATGGCCGAAGACATCGCGGCGGCGCAGGAGGAGGGCAAGCGCCTGGCGATCATCATCGAACAGCGCGGCTGCATCTACTGCAAGAAGGTGCACGAGGAGATCCTCAGCGACCCTCAGGTGCGCGACTACATCAAGGACAACTACAAGGTCGTGCAGTACAACCTCTACGGCGACGAGGAGGTGACCGACCTGGACGGCGAGGTGCTGACCGAGAAGACCGCCGCGCGCAAGTGGGGCATCGCCTTTACGCCGACCATCCTGTTCCTGCCCGAAACGGCAGAGGGGGAACTGGACTCCCGCCAGGCAGCGGTCGCTTCCATGCCCGGCGCCTTCCAGAAAGGCACCTTCTTGGATATGTTCACCTGGGTGCGGGAGAAGCTCTACGACACCGACGAGGATTTCCAGCGCTACCACGCCCGGCGCATCCGCGAGCGCCAGGCGGCCGGGGTGAAAAATACCGATTAGGGTTAGCGGAAGTTAAGCCTCGTCAGGCGCGGATTTCTAGGGCGGCCGGGAATGGGAATATCAACACATTCAAAAATTGCAATTTATGCATTGAATGAAATGAAGCCGGTCGCTAAAGTGACACAAAATCACCAGCCGCTTGAGGGCGGCTGAAGTCAAACTGAGGGAAAACGCCCATGTTAGCAGCACGACTGACTCTTGCCGTAGCGGCGCTGTGCGCCGGGATCACGGCTGCAGCCGCGAAGGACATTGCGCCCGGCGACCTGAAGATCGTCGACGGGACGCTGGCGAAGGCCGTGTCCGACGCGCCCGCCAGCGTGGCTGACGGCCGCAAGTTCTTTGCCGACCGCAAGCTCGGCAACTGCTTGGCCTGCCACGCCAATTCCGACATGAGCGAACAGCTTTTCCACGGCGATGTCGGGCCGTCGCTGGACGGCGTGGCCGAACGCTGGACGCCCGATCAGCTGCGCGCGATCGTGGTCAATTCCAAGGCCGTGTTCGGCGAGCAGACCGTCATGCCGGGCTTCTACTCGCTGGATGTGGGCAAGCATGTGGCCCAGGACTTTCAGGGCAAGACGATCCTGACCGCCGAGCAGGTCGAATCGATCGTTGCCTATCTCGCTACGCTTAAGTGACCCACTAAGCTCAACTGGAGAACATGAGATGCAAGTGACACGACGCCAGGCGCTGGGGCTCTCTGCCGGAGCCATGGCCTTTGTGGCGCTCGGCCCCGGCCTGAAGGCCGCGCGCGCCGACGAGGCGGCCACACAGAAGATGCTGATGGACTTCACCGGCGGTAAAGAACCGGCCAGCGGCAAGATCACCCTGACGGCGCCGGAGATTGCGGAAAACGGCAACACCGTGCCGATCACGGTCGCCGTCGAAAGCGAAATGACCGACGCCTCCTACGTCGAATCGGTCACCGTGCTGGCCGAAGGAAACCCGAATCCGGAGGTTGCCACCTTCCACTTCTCGCCGCTGAGCGGCGAGGCCACGGCGACGACCCGCATGCGCCTGGCGAAGACCCAGAACGTGGTGGCGGTCGCCAAGATGAGCGACGGTTCCGTTTTCATGGACAAAAAGCAGGTCAAGGTCACGATCGGCGGCTGCGGCGGCTGATTCAGCCCCGCCCGACCGAGTGACCCGACCGAGTTAACGAGGAATACGAAAATGGCAGCGCCAAAACCCCGCGTGAAAGTTCCGAAGTCGGCTTCCGCCGGCGAGGTGATCACGATCAAAACGTTGATCAGCCACAAGATGGAATCCGGTCAACGCAAGGACAAGGACGGCAAGGTCATCCCCCGCGAGATCATCAACAAGTTCACCTGCGAGTTCAACGGGAAGCCCGTGTTCTCCTGTGATGTTGAGCCGGCGATCTCGGCCAATCCCTACTTCGAGTTTTCCGCGAAGGTCATGGAGAGCGGCACCTTCAAGTTCGCCTGGGTGGACGACAACGGCGAGACCTATACCCACGAACAGGCCATCGAGGTCAAATAAGGCGGGTTCGAAGTCGCCAAGCGGCCGGCCCGGGTGAACCGGGATGCGGCACAGAACGGGAGGGAACGTGTTGAGCAGAAAATTGATCCTGACGGCAGCCGCCGCCATCGCAGCCACTGGCATGGCTGTCTCGGCAGCGTGGGCCGAGCCGGTCGACGAGGATCTCGTCATCGACGGCGAGAAGAAAATGGTCACGCGGACCAAGGCGCCGGAGGGGCATCCCTTCGACGAAGTCATGTCGGGTTGGCTGTTCCGCACGCCGGAAACCCGCCAGCTGGAAGAGGATTCCTTCTCCAATCCCGGCATGCTCTATGTCGAGCGTGGCGAAGAGATCTGGAACACGGTGGAAGGCGAGGCCGGCAAGTCCTGCGCCTCCTGCCACGGCGACGCGTCGAAGACCATGGCAGGGGTCGGCGCCAGCTACCCCAAGTGGGATGCCCAGGCGAAGCGCCCGATCAACATCGAACTGCAGATCGACAAGTGCCGCACGGGCGCCATGAAGGCCGAGCCCTACAAGTTCGATGCGGCCGACCAGAAGGCGTTGACCACTTTCATCAAGTACCAGTCGCTGGGCCAGCCGATGCATGTGGACCTCTCGCAGGGCGACCTGCAGAGCTGGTGGGAGAAGGGTAAGGACCTCTACTACACCCGCACCGGCCAGTTGAACCTGTCCTGCGCCTCGTGCCACGAGGAGAACAACGGTCAGTACATTCGTGCCGATCACCTCAGCCAGGGCAACGTGAACGGCTTTCCGACCTACCGGTTGAAGCAGGCCAACATGGTCTCGCTGCACAACCGCTTCCGCGGCTGCATCCGCGATACCCGGGCGTCTTTCCCGGCGGCGTTCTCGGACGATCTGATGGCGCTTGAAGTCTATGTGACCTGGCGCGGCACCGGTCTCTCGATCGAGACTCCGGCCGTCAGGCAGTAGTTTAAGTACGGCCCGGCGGCGGTTGAACTGCCGCCGGGTCCGCGAATTCTCTTTTCGGCATCGCACGGTCCTGTCCGTCGGCGTGAAAGCGCGGACAGGAAGAGAGGAATATTATGTTCTCGAGACGTGACTTCCTGACCGCTTCGGTGGCCCTGGCGACGATTTTCGGGCCGGGGATGCAGGGACGTTGGAGCCAGGCCGCCGCCCAGCAGACGCTGACCGAGGATGACCTGCTGGCCGCCGATGATTTCGGCAACGTGACCCTGCTGCACGTGACCGACATCCATGCCCAGATGAAGCCGCTCTATTTCCGCGAGCCGTCGATCAACCTGGGTGTCGGCGAAGTGCAGGGCCTGCCGCCGCACGTGACCGGCGCCGACTTCCTGAAGATGTTCAATCTGAAGCCGGGCAGCCCGGAGGCCTACGCCCTGACCTCGGTCGACTTCGCGTCGCTGGCCAGGACCTACGGCAAGATGGGCGGGCTGGACCGCGTGGCGACCATCGTCAAGCGGGTGCGCAGCGAGCGCGGCGAGGACAAGACGCTGTTCCTGGACGGCGGCGATACCTGGCAGGGCAGCTACACGGCGAATCAGACTTCCGGCCAGGACATGGTCGAAATCATGCACCATCTGGGCTGCGCCGCCATGACGGCGCACTGGGAGTTCACCTGCGGCACCGCCCGGGTGAAGGAGATCATGGAGTCCCTGCAGTTCCCGCTGCTCGCCGGCAACGTCTTCGACGACGAGTGGATGGAGCCGGCGTTCAAGGCCTACGAGATCTTCGAACGCGGCGGCGTGAAGGTTGCCGTCATCGGCCAGGCCTTCCCCTATACGCCGATCGCCAATCCACGCTGGATGATCCCGAACTGGAGTTTCGGCATCCGCGAAGAGGAGATGGTGAAGAACGTCGCCGCGGCCCGCGACGAGGGCGCCGATGTGATTGTCGTGCTGTCCCCCAACGGCTTCGACGTCGACCGCAAGATGGCCAGCCGCGTCGAGGGTATCGACGTGCTGCTGTCGGGCCACACCCATGACGCCCTGCCGGAACCGGTGATGATCGGCAAGACCATGCTGATCGCTTCCGGGTCCAACGGAAAATTCGTCTCCCGCGTCGACCTCAACGTTGCCGACGGTACGGTGAAGGGCTTCAAGTATCGCCTGATCCCGGTCTTCTCCGACGTCATCACGCCGGATCCGGAGACCACGGCCCTGATCGACCAGCTGCGCGCACCCTACGAGGCGGAGTTGGCGCGCGAGTTGGGCCAGACGGACTCTCTGCTGTACCGCCGCGGCAACTTCAACGGCACCTTCGACGACCTGATTTGCCAGGCGCTGCTGGCCGAGCGCGATGCCGAAATCGCCCTCTCGCCAGGCTTCCGCTGGGGCACCTCGCTGCTGCCGGGCCAGGCGATCACCGTTGAGGACGTTCACAACGCCTGTTCGATGACCTACCCGGAGGCCTACCGCTCCACCATGAACGGGCAGTTGATCAAGGACATCCTGGAAGACGTCGCGGACAACCTGTTCAACCCGGACCCCTACTATCAGCAGGGCGGCGACATGGTGCGGGTCGGCGGCATGGGCTACCGGATCGATCCGACGGCTGAGATCGGCTCGCGCATCTCGGAGATGACCGTGCTGGCCAGCGGCGAGGCGATCGATCCGGCACGCGATTACGTTGTCGCCGGCTGGGCCTCGGTCAACGAAGGCACCGAAGGCCCGCCGATCTGGGATGTCGTCGAGGCCCACTTGCACAAGAACCCCAGCGTCCACGTCGAAGAGAACCAGTCGGTCAAGGTGGCCGGCTAAGGGTTAAGGCGGCGCAGTCGTGCCATCACACTTCGGAGCAGATGAATGTCGAGCGTAACCGGCAGGAAAAAACTTCTTTCGCAATCGGCGGATTCGGCGGCGAACCCGGCGGCGGCCGTCGCCAGCCCCTCGCGGCGCCAGGTGCTGGGCGCCGGCCTGGCGGCCGGTGCCGGCGCGGCGCTGAGCGGCCTGGCGGCACGGCCGGCCGCCGCGGCGGGCGATCCCGTCATCACCGAGATCCAGGACTGGAACCGCTACCTTGGGGACGGCGTCGATGCGCGGCCCTATGGCATGCCGTCGCCCTACGAGGAGCAGGTGGTGCGGCGCAACGTGCCGTGGCTTACCGCCGACCCGGTCTCCTCGATCAATTTCACGCCGCTGCACGAGCTGGACGGCATCATCACGCCGAATGGCCTCTGCTTCGAGCGCCATCACGCCGGCATCGCCGAAGTCGATCCGGCCAAGCACCGGCTGATGATCGAGGGCCTGGTCGACAAGCCGCTGGTCTTCACCATGGAAGACAGCAAGCGTTTCCCGCGCGAGAATCGGGCCTACTTCCTGGAGTGTGCGGCGAACTCCGGCATGGAGTGGCGCGGCGCCCAGCTGAACGGCTGCCAGTTTACTCATGGCATGGTCCACTGCGTGGTCTATACCGGCGTGCGCCTGCGCTATCTGCTGGAGGAAGCCGGGGTCAAGACCAACGGCAAATGGCTGCTGGCCGAAGGTGCCGACGCCTCGGCGATGACCCGCTCGATCCCGATGGAGAAGGCCCTGGACGACTGCATGGTCGCCTTCAAGATGAACGGCGAGGCGCTGCGTCCGGAGCAGGGCTACCCGCTGCGCCTGGTGGTGCCCGGCTGGGAGGGCAACATGTGGGTCAAGTGGCTGCGCCGCCTGGAAGTGGGCGACATGGCCTGGCATCAGCGCGAGGAAACCTCCAAGTACACCGACCTGCTGGCCGACGGCAAGGCACGGCGCTTCACCTGGGTGATGGACGTGAAGTCGGTGATCACCAGCCCCAGCCCGCAGGCGCCGATCACCCACGGCCGCGGACCGCTGGTGATTTCCGGCCTTGCCTGGTCGGGCAGCGGCACCATCAAGCGGGGCGACGTCACCACCGACGGCGGGCGCAACTGGACGACGGCGCGTATCGACGGGCCGAGTCTGCCCAAGGCGCTGCACCGCTTCTACCTGGATATCGATTGGGACGGCTCGGAGTTGCTGTTGCAGTCGCGCGCGATCGATGAGAACGGCGTCGTGCAGCCGACCAAGGACGAGTTGCGCCTCGCTCGCGGCGAGAATTCGATCTATCACAACAACGGAATTCAGACCTGGTATGTGCAGGCGAATGGGACGGTCGAGAATGTCGAAGTTTCTTAAGCTCGCAACGGCGGCAACCCTGGCCCTGGTGATTCCGGCGGCCTCGGCCTCGGCTGAGGGCGATCCCGCAAGCGGGGCCAAGGTCTTCAAGAAATGCGCGGCCTGCCACGCGGTGGGCGAGGACGCCAAGAACAAGATCGGGCCGCTGCTCAACGACCTGATCGGGCGCACCGCCGGCACCGTCGAGGGCTTCAAGTACTCCAAGGCGATGATTGCCGCCGGTGAAGGTGGCATGAGTTGGGATGACGAGAGCCTGGACGCTTATCTCGAGAAGCCCAGAGACTACATCAAGGGCAACCGGATGAGCTTTGCCGGCCTCAAGAAGGACGGCGACCGCGCCGACGTTATCGCCTACCTCAAGACATTCTCTGAAGGTGCGCAGTCGGCCGCGGCCGCACCTGCCCCCGCCGTGGCCCCTGCTCCGTCCACCCAGCAGCAGGCCGCGGCGGTGCCGGCGCCGGCGAATGCGCCAAAAGCCGCCGCGGACGCGCCGCTGCCGGACCACGGCGTCTTCCACCTGGGCCGCGCCGCGACGGCTGAGGAGATCGCCGCTTGGGACATCGACATTCGCCCGGATGGCACCGGACT
>JBHJIR010000080.1:0-26068 GCA_050043265.1 Kiloniellaceae bacterium | reverse complement strand
CCATTTGGCGCTGCCGTAGCTTCGTCCGTGAACTGTGCTAGGTCAGTTTGTCGATGACGGATCCGAGCGTGATCGGCTGTTTCAGGGTGCGGTTCTTCACCGCGTGGACGGCCCAGTCTTCCAGCTTCGCCCGGTCCTTCTGGAACATCATGACGTGGGTCGAGCCGCCGAACTCGAAGTGGCCGATGGGGTCGCCGCGGCGGATGGTTCGCGGCGGCGCGCCTTTATCGACCAGGTAATCGAAGGTGATGTGGCAGGTTGACACCTCGACCATGCCGATGCAGATCATCGCGACGAAGCCGAAGGCCTCGTGCTCCATGATGAAAATGGCGCGGGCGGCGACATTGCCCAGATAGGGCTGGGACTGCGTGCCCTCCCAGGTGCCCTTGTCCTCGCCCTGGCCCTGCCGCTGGGCGAAGTAGGTGCCCGGCTCTACCCAGGAACGCACGATGGTGCCGTCCAGCGGCGCCTGCCAGCGGTGATAATGGGTCGCCGAGAGGAAGCCCTGATACACCTGGCCGCCGGCGAACTTCTCGGCCCAGGCGCGGTCGCCGCCCAACAGGTCGAGCGGCGAGTAGGGCATATCCTTGATCCAGAACTCGGCTTCCGCCGGAACCTTGTTCTCGTACTGCCAGGGGGTGGTTTCGCAGCCGATGTTGATCACCTTTTTGGCGTCGCCGTGGAACGGGCGCGCCCCGGGCACGAACTCGCGGATGAAGAAGGCATTCCAGGAATCGTAGCCGTAGCCCGGCTTGTTCTTGTCGTGGACCATGTCGGTCCAGACGCCGGCCTTGCGCGCCGCGGGCGAGATCCACGAGCCCTTCTTGTCCGGATGCTGGATGTCCAGCTTGTCCAGGGATTTGTCGCTTTTCAGGAAGCCGTTCCAGGCATCCAGCACCTTCTTGAACTGGGCGTTGAAGGTCGCGGCGTGGAACAGGGCGGCGCCCGCCGGGGTGCCCATGGCAACGGCGAGCAGGCCGTTCATGGGGGGTCCCACCATGGCGGTCTCGTTGAATCCGGGGGAGGTCGTGATGATCACGTTCAGATGGTCGAACAGGTCGTCGAAGGTGATGATCTTGGTGACGTCGCCGTCTTCGCGGATCTGCTTGACGGTTTCGGGGCTCAGGATGCCGAGGGCGATGATGAAGTCGTTGATCTGACGCAGCATCTTATGAACCCACATGCGATAGATGCTGTGGGTCTCGATCCAGCGCCTGAACTCCAGGATCGCCGGCGACATCTCCGGCAGCAGGCCCTTGCGCTTGCGCTCGGCCAGGTCGATACGCAGCGGGATGAGGTAATCCTGGGTCGCCCAGACCCGGTTGGGGACCCAGAAGCCCATCTGGATCGGGTCTATGTCGCCGATGTCCAACAGGGCCTTGTCGTTCTTCTTCATCGGAGCCTCCCGAACCCACAACCATGGATGGCAGGTGGCATCGTTGCCACCAGCGGAAGCAATGTCAACGCGCATTTGCACCATGGAGAGCATCGCCGCGGCTGCCGGGTGGTTTCTCCGGCGGGCGCCCGACGATAGCCCGACTACAGAAGGACGATAGAAAAGAGGCTCTGACGCCGTTGCCTCAGAGCCTCGTTTCACCGATGGGGCAGGGCTCCCGGGAGAGCCGTCCGGGCGTTACATCGCCGGGTGCCAGTCGTCCATGTTGTCGAACTTCATCTGGCGCTTCTCTTCGTCGGAAGCCTCCCAGTTGAACTTGAAGGCCGCACCTTCCCACGAGCCGTAGGTCGGATTGGGCAGCATGATCCAGTCGTGGCCCCAGCGCGCCGCATTGGCGTCGTAAAGCTTCACGCGCTCGTCCTCGGAGACGTCGACGTCGTCGATGAAGTCGCCGAGGTTGTCGCCGATCAGCAGGGCGATGCGGTACTTCGCGGCGATGGCGGCGCGGCGCGTACCCTTGTCGGAGGTCCACTCCTCTTTCTCGCCGCGCACCAGTACCCGGTCCTCCTCGTCGCCGATGGGATAGCCGAACTTCAGCAGGTTCGCCCGCGTCGCCGCCTCTTCCGGCGCCTTGCGGTTGGTGACGTAGAACACCGCGACCTCGTTGGCGGTGGCATAGCGGATGAAGTCCAGGCTGCCGGGGATGGGGCGCGAGGTTTCGGTGGCGACGTAGGCGGCCCAGGTCTTGGACCCGTAGTGCTCGCCGTTCTCCACCGTCCAGGCCTGGTACTCGGAGTTGTCCAGCACGGTCTCGTCGACGTCCAGGATCACCGCCACCGGCTTCTTCTCATAGCCGGTGCCCTGTTCCAGCGCCGCGGTCCAGGCCGGGTTGGCGATCGCCTGGTTCAGCCGCAGTTTCGCCAGTTCATACAGCGCCGTGGTGCTGGCCTTGTACTCCACCGATTTCTGCACCCAGTAGGTCGCGTTGGTGCCGTCGTTGGCCGCCGGCGTCTGCGCCAGGACCGATCCGGCCCAAAGGCTGCCCGCCAGCACGAGGGCCAGGCCGGTCACGCGTCGGCTCACCGGTTGCTTGCTCATTGTCTGTGCCATCTTTCAGGATCCCTATCCGTTGTTGCCCGCGGCGCTTCTTGCCACGCCGGCTTTCCTGGATTTTGCCCCAGCGGCGGTCCGCCGCCAAGCGCTCCCCTCCAATGCGCAGAGGATCGGAATAGGTCGCACGGCGGACCGCGCCGGGTTGCTAGACCTTGCTAGAACTGAAACTCCGCGCGGGGCGGCTTGCCGTCCTCGATGCTGTAGGCGTTGCGGCATTCGGGGATCTGGTCGGGATCGATGCTGTACTTGGCCTCCAGGTACTTGCGCACGGCGGCCCCGCGCTCGGTGGCGAGGGTCAGCAGCGCCTGGACCTCCGCGTCGCTGGGCGCGGCGATCTGCTTTTCGGGGGCGGGCGCGATGCCTTTGTCCGGCGGTGTCAGCGCCGCGGTGACCTCCGCGTTGGGGTCCGCCCCCTTGGGCGTGGTCCCGGCGGGCGCTGCCCCGGCGGGCGTCACCACGTCCGAGGATTGGTCCACCGGATCCGAGGGCAGGTCCGCCGGGCCGCCGCGCAGCGCCACCAGGTCGGCGCGGCCGGCGCGGCCGCAGGCGCGGATGCTGATGCCCGGTTTGTTGGCGAAGAGGGTGCCCATCTGGTCGGTGACGGTGCGGCCGTCCTCGGTGAGCTCGGCGGTGCCGGGCGCAAAGGGCGCCGGCTGCATCTCGAAGGTGTTGCCGTCCGGCCCGAACCAGTTGGTCGGAAAAACCGAAGCCATGGCGCCGGAGATCGCCTTGTCGATCGCTTCGCTGTAGTCGACCTCGGGCGCGGCGACGGTCCCGCCCAGCGGCAGGTCGAAGGCGATCACGCCCTCATCGTTTTTCAGGATGCTGACCGCGAAGCCGACCGGCAGGCCGATGCCGGCCTTGATCTTCTCCGCGTCCTCCTCGGACAGGGGCGTGACGAAAAGATCGTTGATGTGAAGGTCGACCCCGCCGCCCAGGTCGCCCTCGGCGGCCGTGGCCTTGACCTCGGCGAAGAGTTCGCCGCTTTCGATGTTCACGCCCGTCGCCTTCGCGGCGTAGGGCGAGAGCAGGGTGAGCAGCAGGCCGTCGACCTGGGACGCCAGATCGAAATCGGGCTTCGCCTTCAGCGGCGCCGCCCAGCCGTGCAATTGCGCCTTCGAGCCTTCGTTGACCGAGAGCGCCAGGGCGATGTCGGTGTGGGCTTCCGGCGCGGCGGTATCGAGGGGACCGGCCTTCAGGTCTTCCACCACGATGCTGGCCTGCAACGGCGGCTCGACGTTGCTGTCGGTCACCTCGATCGTGGAGCCTGCGGCCAGGGTGAAGGCGCCGATCCTGAAGCGTTTTCCGGGCGGCAGCGCGTCGGCCAGGCTGTTCCCAGCGGCCGTGTCCTCGCCGGCCGTACCGCCACCGGTATCGGCGGTTTGTGTTTCGGTCGTGCCCGGCGCGGGTTCCATCGCGCGGGGCAGGGCCAGCTTGGCGACCAGTTTGCCCAGGGCGATGCGCTCGGCCTCGGCGCCGCTCTCGCTGTCCCCGGCGATGCCGCTGACCGAGAGGCTGGCGAGGTCCAGGCTTTGGGGCGTGTCGCCGCCGGACTGCGCCGAGATGCCGGTGATCTCCAGCGCGCCCTTGCCCCGCGCAATCTGGCCCGACAGCCCCAGCTCGGAAAACGGCGCGTCGAGGGAGGCGATGGTCGCCTCGGCCGTGCCGCCGTCGGCCAACGGCAGACTTGCCGACAATCCGCTCAGGCGGCTGTGGCTGGCCAGGGAAAGGGAAATGTCGCCGCCGTCGAAGCCGGAGGCGCGCAGGCCCGTCACGTCGTCCGACAAGGTTTCCAATGTCAGTGAAAGCTTATTCTGGCCACCGTTAGCCGGGCCGGCGTTCCCCAGGCCGACTTCCACGCTGATGCCGGAAAGAGTCGTTGTCAGGCCGCCGGTGATCTCAGCCAGCGGCCCCAGCGGCGCGGCGCGAAGTCCTTGCAGATCGCTCTGCGCCGAGGTGAGGGCGAGGGCCAGAGGGCTATCGCCCTCGCGCCCCAGGGAAAGGCCACTGGCCGTCACGCTGCCGTCGACGTTGGCGGACTCACCGCCCTTGCCGACCAGGGAGAACGGGCTGAAATCGAGGTCGATAGCCTCGCCGCGCAGCGTCATCGCGCCGTCTGCGCCGGGCAGGGTGGCGGACAGATCCCGCAGGCTGAGGGTCAGCGGCCCCGTCGCCTCTTCCCGGTCGACGGTCTCCTTGATGGTGACGCCCTGGCTGGCGAGCGAAAGCGCGCCCAGGTCCAGGGTGCCACCCTGGTCGTCGTGGGCGGCCAGTTGGTCCAGCAGCAGTTTCAGGTCGAAGGCAAACCTGGTCTCCTCGGCGGTCGCCCGCAGATCGACCGCATCGGCGTTGACCTGCAGCGCCGAGAGGCTGGCTTCAGCCTTGCCGCCCTCCGTGATCAGCCGCAGGGCGCTGATCGCGCTTTCCAGTCCGCCGGTGGCGCTCCAGCCGCCATCGAAGGCCTGGCTGGCGACCGTGCCCAGGTTGACCGACAGGTCGTCGAAGCGCAGTTCCTGCCCCGGCACGCCATCGCGCGCCGCGACGCGGATCATGCCGTCCTCCAACGTGAGCGACGGGAGGCCATTGATGGTGAGGTGATGGTCCAGGGCTTCGCGCCCCAGGTCCCGCACCCAGCCGACCATCAGCTCGACGATGGTGGGCACGCCCTGGGCCAGCTTGTCCGTCGTCGTCGCGGAAGCTTCCGGCTCCCACAGGCGCCGGCGCGGCTCGGCGTCCTTGCGGAAATCCAGATCGGCGAAAGCCAGCTTGATCCCGCCGATCTCCACCGCATCGCCCCGCGCGGTGGCGACCGACAGCGGCGCGGCGTCGAGGGTCAGTTGGCCGATGGCCGAGGCGCTGCCGTCGGACTGCAGGCTCTGCCGCAGGTCGACTTTCAACAGCGCCTTGCCCAGCGCCGCCGTCTCGCCTTCCGGCGTGGCGATTTCGAAGTCGGTGAAGTTGTAACTGCCGTCGACGGTGCCCTCGATGCGGCCGTCGCGGTGGATCGAATAGGCGTAGTTGACGTCGGTGTCGAGGGTACCGCTCTGCCGCGCCAGGCCGGTCGGCCCGACGAAGCGCGCGACCCGGTCCAGGGTGATGCCGCTGATCCGGCTGTGGAAGGTGAGCAGCAGGGGATCGTCCAGAGGAGTCACCGTGCCGTCCAGGGAGAGCTGCATTTCGTTCAGCCGTCCCTCCAACGCGAAGGTCGTCGGCGCCTCGGGAGTCCAGGTCAGCAGCTTGTTCAGCGTCAGGCGATCCAGGTCGATGACCGCCGTGCCGCCGCCGACGTCTTCGAACACCAGTTGGCTGTCGGTGAACTCGAAACGCTCGACGCCGAACTGGAAGCCGCCGTCTTCAGAGCCCCCGTCGTCGTCGGTCTCGCTTGCCGGTTCCGCCGCTGCGGCGTCCTGGCGCCCTGCGATCTCGCGCAGGTTTATGCCGTTGATTTCGATGGCCCCATCTTCCAGGCGGGCGATGTGCAGGTCGACGCCGCTCAGGTAGAAGGTCTGCACGAAAGCGCGGCCCTTGAAGAAGGCGCCGAAGCTGTAGTCGAAGCCGGTATCGCCGATCTGGCCCCGCTCGGCGTTGCCGGCGTGAAACTGGACAGGTCCGGCGCGCACGTGGCTGTTCCACAGGTCGATGTCGACGGTGTCGATGCCGTCGTGCTGGATACCCAGGTTCTCGAGTTGTGCCTCGATGACGTAGCGCGCCAGCGGCGTGGGCAGCACGAAAACGACCAGGACGAAGAGCAGCAAAGCAATGCCGGCGCCGATGCCGGCACGGATCGCCAGGCGCCGCCGGCGTTTGGCGGCTGAGGGCGGCGAAGCGGGGGTATCAGCAGGCAAGGCCTTATCCTCTCGGCGCTCGGTCGGTAGCCTCTGACCGGCAGGAACGGATCGGGTCAGGGCACTGTCAGAACCAGTCTCAGCTTAGGACGGAACGACTGCAAGTCTCACGGAATCGTCAATCCGCCACCCTGTGACATGGAAGTGGCATAAGCCAAAGCCTGGGGAGCCGCAGGGTTCCGTCGCCGCTGCCGAATAGTGAAATTAATTCAAGGATTTGGTCAATTCAGGCAGGAATTTCTGGGGTTGAGGGTGGGCCTAGTCGAAGGCTTCGACCATCCGGGCATCGCGCTGCTCCCCTATTTTGAACAGCAGCACGAACCAGAACACGATGTTCACCAGTGGCAACAAGATCAGCAGGCACCACCACTTGGACCAGCCGATGTTGTTAACGCGGTGGACGGACCACACGACGATCTGGATCCAGAGAACGACGCTGACGATGACGTCGATGATGCTCAGAAAAGCGGAGCCCCCGCCGGCGGATTTCGTGAGTGAGGAGAGAACGAGCATCGCCAGGAAGGCGGCGAGGGTCCTGAGCGCGTAGGGGCGGCGCGACAAGGTCCTGACGGGACTTGCAAAAGCAATCGGGATGGCACCGATCAGTACGCCGGAGACGGCGATGAGGATGAGCCAGTGCCAAATGCTGAAGTTTCCCATAGCGGATTCCCCCAATCTTAGATGCGGCAGAGCAATATTTTAAACCCTGGCGTGGTTTTGTTCCATCTTTATGAGCCGCAACGGCACAGAGGCCGGGCGGCCGTTTTCCGGCTTACCAGCTTCTCAGGGCGCGGAGCTGCGGCGTTTTCTTGTGCTGGTTCTCGCCCATCCGTCCGAGCAGGATGTCGAGCTCGGCGATGGCCTCCAGCAGGTAGGGGCCCTTGTTCAGCATCACGCATTCGGCCCGTGCGGCCATGGCGGCGTCGGTCATCTCGCCGCGCGAGGGCGTGCCCTTTTTCACGAGGTGTTCCAGGACCTGGGTCGCCCAGATCACCGGCACGTGGGCGGCCTCGCCGATCCACAGGATTTCCTCCTGCATCTCGGCCAGGCGCGCAAAGCCGATTTCCACCGCCAGGTCGCCGCGCGCGATCATGATGGCGGTCGGCTGGCGGCCCGCCGCCTGAACCACGATGTCGGGCAGGTTCTTGACCGCCCGCGGCGTCTCGATCTTCAGGATCAGCGACAGCATCGGCCAGTCGTCGGGGCGGCGTGCGGCGAGCTCGGCCTGCAGCATTTCGACGTCGGCGGCCGACTGCACGAAGGAGAAACCGATGCCGTCGGCGTGATGCGCGACGAAGTCGAGGTCGGCGCGGTCCTTTGCGGTGAGCGCAGCGATCTGCAGGTCGCTGTCGGGGAAGTTCAGGCCCTTCTCCGGCTTCAGGCGCACGCCCTTGTCTTCGGCCTGGGTCACCCGGGCGACGAGGCCCCAGTCGGCGACGCGCTCGACCACCGCGCCCAGCTTGCCGTCGTCGATGAAGAGGCGGTGGCCGGGCCGGGCCGCCTGCAGCGCCTCCGGCAGGGTGCACTCGACGGCAAAGCGCGCGTCGGTTTCGTCGGCGTGGTCCAGGCCGCCCGGGGGCACCACGGCGAGACGGGCGTCCTTGCCCAGGCGCTTTTCCTTTTTCGGGGTGCGTAGGGCGCCGGTGCGGATCTTGGGGCCGGCCAGATCCATCAGTATCTTCAGGGGGCGGCCGGTCGCCCGCTCGGCCGTGCGCGCATGCTCGATCATCCGCTGCCAGGCGTCGGCGTCGTCGTGGGCGCAGTTGATGCGCACCGCCTCGACGCCGCGCGCGGCGAGTTCCAGCATGAAGGCAGGATCGTCCGCCGCCGTGCTCGGACAGGTCACCAGCAGAGTGACCGGGCGGCTGTCGCTGGGCGGACCGAAGACCTCGCGCGTGCGGGCGGCCAGGCGCCGCTCGCCGGCGAAGAACGTCTCGGCGGACGGCGCGACTTCGGCGGGCCGCCCGGCCAGGGCGGCGAGGGCCGACCGCACGGCCTGCAGCCCGGGCAGCACCCGGCTTTCCAGCCGGCCGAGCGACGACAGACCCAGATGCATGAGCGGGCCCTGCAGGGGCCGCAGGTCGCGGCGGCGCAAGGCCAGATAGTGCGCCAGGTTGGCGGCGCTCTCCTTGAAGTCTGGCCGCTCGATGCCGCCGGCTGCGTCCGCGGCCCAGGCCGCCGCTCGCGCGTCGCCTTCGCGGCCGACCTCCGCCACCAGGGTGTCGATCTGTTGGTAGAGGGCAGCCTGTGGGGAGAGGGCAACAGGGTCGGTCATCGCAAAGGGGGCTCCGCGGGAGTGGGTCCGGGGGGTGGGTCCGGGGGGTGGGTCTGGGGCGGAGCCTAACCAACGTCCCGGTCAGTTTTGTGACAGCGGCAAGACGGCGGCGTGAGCCGGCAAATCGGCTCTTTTTACGGACGAAATTCTCAATGAATAGGAAAAAATATCATCACTATTGCGCCAGATGTGCATTCTTGGCTCCATAGGGCTGGCCCATCTGGCTCTTGGGAGGGGGCCAGACCTTGCCCTATATGATGGGCAGCTTTTTGCGACCGGACAGGACGGCGACTCTTGCGCCCTTTTTGCATCCCCGGGACGTGATTTATCCAAAGAGAGGGAATCTCAACCAATGAAAATGACGACCGAGGAAGCCTTTGTGAAAGTTCTGCAGATGCATGGCATCGAGCACGGCTTCGGGATCATCGGTTCGGCCTTCATGCCGATCTCCGACCTCTTCCCCCAGGCGGGCATCAAGTTCTGGGACGTGGCGCACGAGACCAACGGCGGCCTGATCTGTGACGGCTACACCCGCACGACCGGCAAGATGGCCATGGCGATCGCCCAGAACGGCCCCGGCGTCACCGGCTTCGTCACCGCGGTGAAGACGGCCTATTGGAACCACACGCCGATGCTGCTGGTCACCCCGCAGGCGGCCAACAAGACCATCGGCCAGGGCGGCTTCCAGGAAGTCGACCAGATGCCGATGTTCCGCGAGATGGTCTGCTACCAGGAAGAGGTGCGCGACGCCTCGCGCATCGCCGAGGTGCTGAACCGGGTGATCGAGAAGGCCTGGCGCGGAGCGGCGCCGGCGCAGATCAACGTGCCGCGCGACTACTGGACCCAGGTGATCGACGTCGAGCTGCCGCAGATCGTGCGCCTGGAGCGCCCGGCCGGCGGCAAGCGCGCCATCGCCGATGCGGCCGAACTGCTGTCCAAGGCGAAGTTCCCGGTCATCCTGAACGGCGCCGGCGTCGTCATCGGCGGTGCCATTCCGGCCTCCAAGGCGCTGGCCGAAAAGCTCGACGCGCCGGTGTGCTGCGGCTATCAGCACAACGACGCCTTCCCGGGCTCGCACCCGCTGTCGGTCGGTCCGCTGGGCTACAACGGCTCCAAGGCGGCGATGGAACTGATCGCCAAGGCCGACGTGGTGCTGGCCCTGGGCACCCGCCTCAATCCCTTCTCGACGCTGCCCGGCTACGGCATCGATTACTGGCCCAAGGACGCCAAGATCATCCAGGTCGACATCAACGCCGACCGCATCGGCCTGACCAAGAAGGTCAGCGTCGGCATCCAGGGCGACGCCAAGCAGGTCGCTGAACAGCTTCTGGAACTGCTCAGCGCCGACGCCGGCAACGCCGGCCGTGAGGAGCGCAAGGCGCTGATCCACCAGACCAAGTCGGCCTGGCTGCAGGCCCTCAGCTCGATGGATCACGAGGACGACGATCCCGGCACCACCTGGAACGAGCGCGCCCGCGCCCGCGACGCCGACCGCATGTCGCCCCGCCAGGCCTGGCGGGCGATCCAGGCCGCCCTGCCCAAGGACGCCATCATTTCCTCGGATATCGGCAACAACTGCGCCATCGGCAACGCCTATCCGACCTTCGAGGAAGGCCGCAAGTATCTCGCCCCGGGCCTCTTCGGGCCCTGCGGCTACGGCTTCCCCTCGATCATCGGCGCCAAGATCGGCTGTCCCGACGTGCCGGTGGTCGGCTTCGCCGGCGACGGCGCTTTCGGCATCTCGATGAACGAGATGTCGTCGATCGGCCGCGACGACTGGCCCGCCATCACCATGGTGATCTTCCGCAACTACCAGTGGGGCGCCGAGAAGCGCAACACGACGCTGTGGTACGACGACAACTTCGTCGGCACCGAGCTGGACCCGCACCTCAGCTACGCGAAGGTCGCCGAGGGCTGTGGCCTGAAGGGCATCACCGTGAAGACCCAGAAGGAACTGACCGAGGCCCTGGCCACGGCCTGCAAGGCGCAGGACGACGGCGTCACCACCTTCATCGAGGTGCTGCTGAACCAGGAACTCGGCGAGCCCTTCCGCCGCGACGCCATGAAGAAGCCGGTCGCCGTCGCCGGCATCGACGCCAAGGACATGCGTCCGCAGCAGCCGCTGTAAGCGCGCTTCAATATCGGCGACAAGGCCCCGGCGCTTCCCGCGCCGGGGCGTTTCGTTTGTGTGGCCGGAACCAACGCGCGCAGTGCTGCGTTCGAGACTCCAAAGGCCGGTGCCGTCACGGCGAGCGGCCGTTCCCCCAAAGGTGATGGAGACGGCGACATGGCGACAAGGAAGTCTGCGAAGAAGTCCGGCAGCAAGACGGTTCAGTACGGCGACCAGCAGGTGTCGCAAGGCGAGGGTGGCGAGACGCACCAGACCGCCGGCGGTGACGTCCCGACGCTGACGACCCAACAGGGCGTTCCCGTTGCCGACGATCAGAACAGCCTGAAAATCGGCGCCCGCGGCCCGACCGCGCTGGAAGACTTTCACTTCCGCGAGAAGATCTTCCACTTCGACCACGAGCGCATCCCCGAACGGGTTGTGCATGCCCGCGGCTTTGGCGCGCACGGCTTCTTCGAAGCCTATGAATCGCTCAGCGACATCACCAAGGCCGACATCTTCCAGCGCCAGGGCGAGAAGACCCCCGCCTTCGTGCGCTTTTCCACCGTTGCCGGCAACAAGGGATCGGCCGACCTGGCGCGCGACGTGCGCGGCTTTGCGGTGAAGCTCTATACCAAGGAAGGCAACTGGGACATCGTCGGCAATAACATCCCGGTGTTCTTCATCCAGGACGCCATGAAGTTTCCCGACCTGATCCACGCCGCCATGCAGGAGCCGGACCGCGGCTTTCCCCAGGCGCAGACTGCCCATGACAACTTCTGGGACTTCATCTCGCTGACGCCCGAGGCCACGAACATGGCGTTGTGGATCATGTCCGACCGCACCATCCCGCGTTCGCTGCGCTTCATGGAAGGCTTCGGCGTGCACAGCTTCCGCCTGGTGAATGCCCAGGGCAAGTCGACCTATGTGAAGTTCCACTGGAAGCCCAAGCACGGCATGCAGTCGGTGGTGTGGGACGAGGCGCTGAAGATCAACGGCGCCGATCCTGATTTCCACCGCCGCGACATGTGGAACGCCATCAAGTCGGGCGACTATCCCGAGTGGGAACTGGGCCTGCAGCTGTTCGACGACAGTTTCGCCGACCGCTTCGACTTCGACATCCTGGACCCGACCAAGATCATCCCGGAGGAGGAAGTGCCGGTGCGCATCGTCGGCCGGCTGGTGCTCGACCGCTGCGTCGACAATTTCTTCGCCGAGACCGAGCAGGTCGCCTTCTGCACCCAGAACATCGTGCCGGGCGTCGACTTCACCAACGACCCGCTGCTGCAGGGCCGCAACTTCTCCTACCTCGACACCCAGCTGAAGCGCCTGGGCAGCCCGAACTTCACCCACCTGCCGGTGAATGCGCCCAAGTGCCCGTTCCACCACTTCCAGCAGGATGGGCACATGGCCTTCCATAACCCCAAGGGCCGGGCGAATTACGAGCCGAACTCCTGGGGCGGCGCCGAAGGCGGTCCGCGGGAGGACCCGGAGAAGGGCTTCACCTCCTACCCGGCGGAGGAGGGCGGCGACAAGCGGCGCGTGCGCGCCGAGACCTTCGCCGACCACTACAGCCAGGCACGGCAGTTCTATCTCAGCCAGAGCGGGGTGGAGCAGCAGCACATCGTCTCCGCCTTCGTGTTCGAACTCAGCAAGGTACAGACCCCGGCCATCCGCGCCCGCATGGTTTCCCACCTGCTGAACGTGGACTAGGACCTCGCCGGAGCAGTCGCCGAGGGCTTGCGTCTCGACGAGATGCCCAAGCCGGCGCCCGCGGCGAAGCCCACCCGGATGGACCTGAAGGAGTCGCCGGCCCTCAGCATCCTGCGCAATCCGCCGGAAAGCTTTAGGGGCCGCAAGGTCGGGGCGCTGGTCACCGACGGCGTCGATGCCGGGATGCTGGCGGCGCTGAAGAAGGCGCTGAAAAAGGAAGGCGCCGAACTGAAGATCGTTGCGCCGCAGATCGGCGGCGTCGACGCCAGTGATGGAACCCGGATCGAAGCCGACGAAAAAATCGATGGCGGTCCCTCGGTGGTGTTCGACGCCGTCGCCGTGCTGACCGACGAAGCCGGCGCCCAAAAACTGGCGAAACTCCCGGCGGCGCGCGACTTCATCACCGATGCCTTCGCGCACTTCAAGTTCATTGCCTACACCCCGTCGGCCAAGGATCTGCTGGAAGGACAGGGCGTGGAGACGAAGGACGGGGCCGGGGTCTTGGCCCTGGCGAAGAACCAGGACGCGGCCCGCTTCGTGGACGCCTGCCGCGGCCTGCGCTGCTGGGACCGCAATCCCTGAGCGGAGGAAGGATCCGACAGGGGCGTCTGCCGAGGCCCGCGCGCCGCACCGGCGCCGGGCCTTGGCCGTCTCTGGACGGATCGCGGTGCGCCGGTCTGCCGGCAGGGGCAGGACCCACGAGCGCTATCCTATTATAGGAACATAAGCATATATCGTCTCATGGGCGGAGATCGACACAGTCGGAGAGCTTCAATTTCTCCGGATTCTCAGTGTGCCGCAGACGGCATCTGTAACGTCCGCAAAGATCGGGTGCTGTTAAAAAATAGACGTTATAATTAGTTTAGTGTTAACGGATTGATTGCATCTTGTTGCGGCGACTTCGCGTCGCGTGTGGCCATCTGCAATCCAGGGACTCTGCCTATGTCTATCCGTACCGCGCTGTTCAGTGCGATCGGGCTTCTGATCGCCGCCCTCGCCGTCGCCGCCGGCAGCAGTTTTTGGGTCGTGAGCGGCCTCAGTACGGTGATGGCGGAATCGAAGCAGGCTGAAAAACATCTCATCACCCTGGCGGTGCCGTTGCTCGATCTCACCAAGGATATCCGCTACGACGTGGTGCAGGTCCAGCAGTGGCTGACCGACGTGTCGGCAACGCGCGGTCTGGACGGCCTCAACGATGGCTTCGACATCGCCAAGGAGTTCGCCGAGCGCTTCAGGACGGATAGCGCGGAGGCGATCCGCCTGGCCGAGGCCGCGGGCCAGCCAAAGATTGTCGAAGTGCTGCGCGACATGCAGCAGCATTTCGATCCTTACTTCGAGGTCGGCAACCAGATGGCGCAGGCCTATGTTGCCGAAGGCCCGGCCGGCGGCAACCGCATGATGGGCGAGTTTGACGCGGCGGCAGCGAAAATGGGCGAAGATCTCGACGCCCTGGCTGAGGTGACCCACGCCTTTATCAAGAAGGACGAAGCCGCCAGCGAAGCGGCGCTGCAGCACGGCTTCGAATTGGTCGGCCTGTCGCGCACCCTGAACCTCGTCGCTCTGCTGTTTGGCGTGGCCGCCGCGCTTCTGGCCGTCGTGGCCGTTCTGCGGGTGACCCGGCCGCTGGGCCGCCTGACCGCGAAGATCCAGCGGGTCGCCGACGGCGATACCGACGGCGAAGTCACCGACACCCGGCGCCGCGACGAGATGGGCACCCTGGCGCGGGTCATCGAGACCTTCCGCGACAGCGTGATCGAGAACCGCAGTCTGCGTGAGAACCAGGAGGCCGAGCGCGCCAAGGCCGAGTCCGAGAAGGCCGAGGCGCTGCGCCGCATGGCCGACACGCTGGAGCGGGAAACCCGCGACGCCGTCAACACGGTTGCCGAACTGACGGTCCAGATGGCGCAAAACGCGGAGGAGATGTCCGGCTCGGCCAGTTCGGTCAGCGACAACTGCCAGACGGTGGCGGCCGCCGCGACCGAGGCGCTGTCCAACGCGCAGACGGTCGCTTCCGCTTCCGAAGAGCTCAGCTCCTCGATCAGTGAAATTTCCAACCAGGTGGACGGTTCGCGGCGCGTGACGGAGGAAGCGGTGACGGCCGCCGGCAAGGCCCAGCACACCATCCAGCAGCTGTCGAGCGCCGTCGGGCAGATCAGCGAAGTCACCAAGCTGATCAGCGAAATCGCCGAGCAGACCAACCTGCTGGCGCTGAACGCGACCATCGAGGCGGCCCGCGCGGGCGACGCCGGCAAGGGCTTTGCGGTGGTCGCCAACGAAGTGAAGTCGCTGGCCAACCAGACGGCGACGGCAACCGGCGATATCAGCGCCCAGATCGCGCAAGTCCAGCAGGCCACGAGCAGCGCCGTCAACGCCGTGAAAGCCATCAGCGAAGCGATTGACGGTGCCGGAAACATGACCTCGGCCATTGCCTCGGCGATCACCGAGCAGAGCGCCACCACCGACGAGATCGCCCGCAACGTGAACCAGACCTCGGCGGCGGCCAAGGAGGTGGCCGAGAGCATCGCCCGCGTCTCCGAGGAAGCCACCAGCACCGGCTCGCGCGCCGGCAGCGTGAACCAGCTTTCTGCCGATGTCTCCGACAGCATCGACCACCTGCGTGAAGTCTTGATCCGTGTCGTGCGCACCTCCACCAAGGAGGTCGACCGACGCCACAAGCCGCGCTACCGCATCGACCGCCCGGCCGAGGTTTCCTGCGAGGGGAGCAAAGCCAGCCTGACGGTCGAAAACCTTTCCGAAGGCGGCGCGCGCCTGGTCGGCAGCTTACCTGGTGTTGCAGCCGGTAAGACCATTACCGTTGTCATGCCGGAAATCGGGCTTCCCTTGCCGGCCACCGTTCTGACGGTGAACGGCCAGAACATCCATGTGAAGTTCGACCTGCCCCCGCAGGTGGAAAAGCCGTTCGGCGAGGCCTTCCGCAAACTCGTCGCCGGCAAGCAGCCGCTGAAGGAAGCCGCCTGAAACAGGCCCCAGCGCGGTTTCCCACGCTGTCCTCCGGTCCCGGACGCCGGCGGACGGCGGCCGCGCAAGCCTGCTCTGCGCGATCGGCGCTAGGCGCGACCTGCCGCAGCGGCTAGGATTGCCGCCAAGTCAAAGGTTTAGCGTGCCAGCCGGGGTCCATGCCGAAATCCGTCAGCAGAGCGATTGCCGCCGTCCTCGGTGCGGTGTTCGTCGCGTCCATCGTGCTCGGCGCGGCGCCGTTGGCCTCCACCGCGCTGCTGGCCGTGCTCACCGCCTTCCTGTGGGCGACCCTGGCGATCCCGGCGGAACTGACCGCGCTCGTCTTCTTCACCGCGCTGCTGCTGACCGGTCTGGCGCCCGACCACGTCGCCCTGGCCGGCTTCGAATCCAAGGCCGTGTGGCTGGTGTTCTCGGGGCTGGTGCTCAGCGAGGTCATCGGCCGCCACGACATGGGCCACGCGCTGTTCGACCGCCTGCTCGGGCGCCTGACCTCCTATCCGGCGCTGATCTGGCTGGTGGCGGCGACCGGCCTGATGATGTCCTTTCTCATTCCCTCGGCCATGGGCCGGGTGCTGCTTTTCGCGCCGCTGTTGCTGGCGCTGGCCGACCGCCTGGGCTTCGCCGGCGACGATCCGCGCCGCCATGGGCTGTTCATCGCCGCGGTGCTGGGCGCCGTCGTGCCGGCCTTCACCATCATGACCTCCAACGTGCCGAACCTGGTGCTGATGGGCGCGGCCGAGGCGATCTACGACCGCACGCTGACCAACGGCGAATACCTGGCGCTGAACTTCCCGGTGCTGGGCATCGGCGCGTTCCTGCTGATGCCGCTGCTGGTCCTGCGGCTGTTTCCCGGCGAGCGGCGGATTTCCCTGCCGGCAGGCCACCCGCCCCCCTGGACCCGCGACCAGGTGAAGATCGGCTTCCTGCTGGCGGTGACGCTGGCGTTCTGGACCACCGACAAGCTGCACGGCATTTCATCGGCCTGGATCGGTTTGACCGCCGCGGTGTTCAGCCTGATGCCGGGGATCGGCCTGTTGCCGCCGCAGTCGCTCGGTAAACTGAACTTCGGGCCGTGGTTCTTCGCCGCCGGCTCCATCGGCCTGGGCGGCGTGGTCAGCCACAGCGGTCTCGGTGCCCTGGTGTGGGGGCAGAGCGCCGCCGTGGGGCCCTTCGCGGGGATGTCGGACCCGGCCAAGTACGCGGTGGTGCAGGCCAGTGCGATGCTGATGGCCAGCGTCACCACCCTGCCGGCGATTCCGGCGGTGTTCACGCCGCTGGCCGGCTCCATCGCCGAGAGCCTGGACTGGCCGCTGGACGCCGCCTTGCTGGCCCAGGTGCCGGCCTTCGTGATCTTCGCCTTTCCCTTCCAGGCGCCGCCGGTGCTGGTGGGCCTGACCTTCCTCGGCGTGCCGCTGCGCGCGGCCATGAAGGTGATGCTGCGCTACTGCCTCATCGCGACGCTGGTGCTGTCGCCGCTGCACTACCTCTGGGGCCGGCTGCTCGGCGTGTTTCCCTAGGGGGTTAGCCGTTCAGGAGGCAATGACGACGCGGTGGCCGTCTTCATCGGTCACGATGCGGCGGGGCGGCAGGGTCAGGGTAGCGGTGGTGCCCTCGCCGAGGCGGCTTTCCAGTTCCAGGGTCCCGCCGTGCATTTCCATCAGCGCCGTGGTCAGCGGCAGGCCCAGGCCGGTGCCTTCGTACATGCGGTTCAGCGCGCTGTCGATCTGGCCGAACTGGCGCAGCGCCGTGGGAATATCGCCCGCCGCCATGCCGATGCCGTTGTCGCGGACCTGGAAGATATAGCCGGTCTGCGCGTCGCAGCGGATGTCGAGTTGCACCAAGCCGCCTTCGGGGGTGAACTTGATGGAGTTCACCAGAAGGTTCAGCAGCGCCTGCTTCATCTTGCGCTCGTCGGCGCGCAGTGCCGGCAGGCCCTCGGTCGGACTGCAGGCGATGCGCAGGCCGTTGGTCTCGGCGCGCTGGCGCACCACCCGCAGCACGGCCACGGCGATCTTGGCGACGTCGAGGGTTTCCTCGTCCAGTTCGTCGGCCCCGGCCTCGATCTTCGACAGGTCGAGAATGTCGTTGATCAGGCGCAGCAGGTGCAGGCCGGAGTTATGGATGTCTTCCAGATAGCCGCGGTGCTGCGGGTTGGCGCCGGGCGCCGGCTCGCGCGCCAGCATCAGCTCTGAGAATCCGATGATGGCGTTCAGCGGCGTGCGCAGCGCGTGGCTGATGTTGGCCAGGAATTCGGACTTCGTGCGGTTGGCCGTCTCGGCTTCTTCCTTGGCGGTCAGCAGGGCCTTTTGGATGTCCATCTGGTCGGTGATGTCGCGTCCGGTGCCGCGGTAGCCGCGGAAGGCACCGTTATTGTCGAACCAGGGCGTACCGTTGATCTGCAGCCAGACGGTCTCGCCGTTGTGCTTCTGGCGCGGATGGATGAAGTAGCGGAACGGGCGGTGGGCGTGCAGGTCTTCGAGGCGCCGTTCCCAGACCACGGGGTCGACGCCGGGGATGCCGGTCTCCTCGCGGGTCTTGCCCATCAGCATGTTCTCGGCGACGCCGGTAACGTCGGTGTAGCGGTCGGAGAAGAAGCAGAAGCGCAGGTTCTCGTCCATCTCCCAGAACCAGTCGGAACTGGAGGCGACGAAGTCCTGGAAGCGTTTCTCGCGCTCGTCGACGTCGCTGCGGCGGATGTCGGACAGCCGGCCGAGCAGGGCGTTCAGCGCGGTGACCGTCTCGCCGATTTCGTCGTCGGCCTCGATATCCAGCCGATAGCGCTCGGCGTTGGCCGGGTCGTTGTGGGCGGCCAGCAGGTTCTTGTGGATCGCCAACAACGGGTTCAGCACGCTGCGGCCGATCACCGCCACGGTTACCGCGGCGACGAAGATCGACAGTACCAGCACCAGCACGGCGATGCGCAGGACATAGCTCAGCAGCTCGTTGTTCACCGCCGCGGTACCGAAGCGCGCGACGACGGTGAAAGGCAGGCCGCTGACCACCGGAGGCCAGAGAATCTCATAGCTTTCTTCGTCGGGGGCAAGGCGCCGGACTGTGGGATCGTCGCCGCGCGCGATCGATCGTTCGGCCGTGCTGCGATCCGGGGAAGGCCGCAGGCCGGGGCGCTGCCCCTGGACGGCCAGCAGCCGGCCGTCTTCGGCGTAGAGCGCCATGCCGGCGACGGCGACCAGTTCCAAGGCGCTCCAGCCCTGTTCCAGAAGTTCGGCCGGGTCGTGCTTCTCGTACAGGCTCAGCGCCGCCTTGGCCGTCTGCAGCGCCTCGATTTCCTGGCGCTCGTGCAGCAATTCCTGGCGCTTCAGGTACGACGGCAGCAGGAAGGCGCCCTCGACCGCCAGGATGCTGAGACAGACCAGCAGCGTGATCCGCCGGCACAGGCGGCAGGCCAGCAATTCGCGTGCTTGCGTCAGTGAGAGGAACCCGGTGGGCATGCAAAAGCCTGCGAGGCGGAAATCGACCCCCTCTTTGTACCCGCTGGAGCCTTCAATCTTGATTAATGCCGCAGGACTTTATTCGCGTCAGGGGTGGGAGCCGGCCGGCGGCGGTTCAAGGTCTTGAAACCATTACAAACTACAAGGCAAAGCGCTGGAATGCATAGCGCTTTGGATACCTGCAGACGCCGGTCTATGCGACTTTAGTAGGGTGGGCGCCCCTTGGGGGCTTCGTTAACATGCCACCCACGATACTCAGAAAACCGGCAGTCGCGCACACCTGCGCAAGGGATCTGGGCCATCGGCGGTTTTCGCTGCGGCGGGCGCCGCGTTGAGAGGTCGGAAAAGAAGGGCCGCCAGGGCACTGCCCAGAGGCCACACCCCTAGAGGAGGAACTTATGAGCTGGACAACCCCCAAAGTCATCGAGATCTCCGTCGGCATGGAAATCAACAGCTACGCTTGCGCGGACCTGTGATCCGGATCCCCCGCGGGAAACCGCAGGGGGGACCGAGAGGAGCACGATAAAGGCCGGGACCGCTGTCGAAGTCGCTTCGGCGGAACGCCCGGCCTTTTTCTTTTCGCGGCCCCGCCGGACTTCGATCCGCGGGACGAGCCTGCTTCGAGGGTAAGGTGCTACGGGTTCTGGTGCTTGGCGCGGCGGCCGGCGGCGGCTTTCCGCAGTGGAACAGCAATAACGAAGCCTCGCGGCGCGCGCGGCGCGGCGATCCCCTGGCGCGCCCGTCCAGCCAGTCCTCCGTGGCGGTCTCCGCCGACGGCGACAACTGGGTGCTGCTGAACGCCTCGCCCGACCTGCGCCAGCAGATCAACGACAATCCGCAACTGCACCCGCGCGATGGCGTCCGCCACAGCCCGATCCGCGCGGTGGTGCTGACCAACGGCGATGTCGACCACGTGACCGGCCTGCTCACCCTGCGCGAGCGCCATCCGCTGGCGGTCTACGCCACCGGCCGGGTGCTCGCGGTGCTGCGCAGCAACACCATTTTCAACGTCCTGAACCCCGAGTTCGTCGACCGCCGGCAGATCGGCCTTGGCGAAGGCTTCGTGCCGCAAAGCAAGGAAGGCGATGATCTCGGCCTGACCATCACGCCCTTTGCCATCCCCGGCAAGGTGGCGCTGTACCTGGAGGACGAAAAGGCCGGCGACGGCAACTTCGGCACGGTGGAGGAGGACACCATCGCGTTGCGGATCGAAACCTCCAGGCGCAATGGCGAGGCGCCGCGGCGCTTCCTTTATGTGCCGGCCTGCGCCCAGCCGTCGGAGGCGCTGCGCCGGGAGATGGAAGGCGCCGGCCTGATGATGTTCGACGGCACCCTGTGGCAGGACGACGAGATGCCGCGCCAGGGCGCCGGCAGCAAGACCGGGCGGCGCATGGGCCACATGAGCCTGTCCGGCCCCGAGGGCACCCTGGCGACCTTCGCCGACAGCCCGGTGGCCCGCAAGGTGTTCATCCACATCAACAACACCAACCCCATCCTGCTGGCGGACTCGGCCGAGCGTGCCGCGGTCGAGCAGGCGGGCTGGGAAGTCGCCTACGACGGCATGGAGATCACGTTATGAGCCTGGCTGTTTCAACGAACAATGTGACGCCGTTAGGCCCGTCTTCGGGGCGCCTACTGTCGCGCGAGGAGTTCGAGGAGCGCATCCGCCAGATCGGCGCCGAGCGCTATCACAGCCTGCATCCTTTCCACAAGCTGCTGCACGGCGGCAGGTGCAATCACGGCCAGGTGCAGGCCTGGGTACTGAACCGCTACTGTTACCAGAGCCATATTCCGCTGAAGGATGCCACCATCCTGTCGCGCATGACCGATCTGACCCTGCGCCGCGAGTGGCGCAAGCGCATCGAGGACCACGACGGCTCTTCGGGTAACGAGGGCGGTATCGAACGCTGGCTGGTGCTGGCCGAGGGCGTCGGGCTGGACCGCGCCTATGTGGTCTCCGGCGCCGGCATGCTGCCGGCCACGCGCTTTGCGGTGGAGGCTTACGTGCACTTCGTGCGCGAGAAGTCGCTGCTGGAGGCCATCGCATCCTCGCTGACCGAACTCTTCGCGCCGAAGATCCACCAGGAGCGTATCGCCGGCCTGCTGGAGCACTACGACTTCGCCAACGAGCGCACCATCGCCTACTTCCAGCGCCGCCTCAGCGAGGCGCCCGAAGACGTGAAATTCGGCCTCGGCTACGTGCTCCGCGAGGCACGCACCCGCGAGCAGCAGGAACAGGTGCTCGCGGCGGTGCGCTTCAAGACCGACGTCTTGTGGGCACAGCTCGACGCGCTCTATCACGCCTATGTGGCACCCGGCCACATCCCGCCCGGCGCCTTCGTGCCGGAAGGCTGCGTGCCGGTCACGGAACTGGACCTGTGAACGCCGCTATGGAAAAAAGCGCCCGTATCACCATCACCGAGGACTCGGTGCCGGGGCTGCCCCGGGGCGTGAAACTGCGCTTCGACAAGCAGCGCGACCAATGGGTCCTCCTGGCGCCGGAGCGCCTCTTCGTGCTGGACGCCATCGCCCTGGAGATCGTCAAGCGCTGCGACGGCGAGGCTTCGGTGGCGCAGATCGTCAACGATCTCGCCGAAACCTTCGCGGCGCCCCGCGACGTCATCCTGAAGGACGTCGGCGCGTTGCTGCAGGACCTTGCCGACAAGCGGATCCTCTCGGCCGGTCGGGCGGCATGAGGGGCAGGGCATGACGGAACTCAGCTTTCCCCTCGCCGTCCTTGCGGAGCTGACCCACCGCTGTCCGCTGCAGTGTCCCTATTGCTCCAACCCTCTGGCGCTGGAAGCCGGCAGCGCCGAACTCACGACCTCACAGTGGAAAGCGGTGATCGGTGAGGCCGCCGACCTGGGGGCGTTGCAGATTCATTTTTCCGGGGGGGAGCCGACGGCGCGCCGCGACCTGGAGGAACTGGTCGCGGCCGCTGCCGCCGCTGGGCTCTACAGCAACCTCATCACCGCCGGCGTGCTGCTGACCAGGGACCGTCTGGACGCGCTTGCCGAGGCGGGGTTGGATCACGTGCAGCTCAGTTTCCAGGACAGCGAGGCGGCGGGCTGCGACCGCATCGGCGGTTACCAGGGCGGCTTCGCCAGGAAGCTCGATTGCGCCGGCTGGGTGAAGGACGCCGGCCTGCCGCTGACCCTCAACATGGTGGTGCACCGGCAGAACCTGGCGCACCTGGAAGACCTGCTGGCGCTGGCCGAGCGGCTGGGCGCCGAGCGCGTCGAGATCGCCCATGTGCAGTACTACGGCTGGGCCTACCTGAACCGCGCCGCCCTGATGCCGACCCGCGACCAACTCGAAGAGGCCACCGCCGTCGTCGAGGCGGCGCGAGAGCGCCTCAAGGGGATCATGGTCATCGACTACGTGGTGCCGGACTACTACGCGCGGCGCCCGAAATCCTGCATGGGCGGTTGGGGCCGGCAGTTCCTCAACATCTCGCCGGCGGGCAAGGTGCTGCCCTGCCATGCTGCTGAGTCCATCACCGACCTGACCTTCGACCGCGTCGGCGAAAAGAGCCTGCGCGACATCTGGGAGAATTCGTCCGCCTTCAAGGCCTACCGCAGCACCGACTGGATGCCGGAGCCCTGTCGTTCCTGCGAGCGCAAGGAGATCGACTGGGGCGGCTGCCGCTGCCAGGCCTTCGCGCTGACCGGGGATGCGGGCACCGTCGATCCGGCCTGCGCCAAGTCGCCGCTGCACGAAGAGATGCAGGCGCTGGCGACGGCCGAGTCCGGGGGGAAATCCGGCAAGGCCGGAAGCGACTTCACCTACCGCACCCGCAAGGCCGGCGAGGCGGCAGCACAGAAGGTGCCGGAGCCGCTGGGCGGCTGACGGCCGGTTGCTGCCGCTATGATGTCACCCCCACCCTAGCCCTCCCCCATCAAGGGGGAGGGAATAATTTATTGCGGCCGTTCAACAAAATCCCTCCCCCCTTGATGGGGGGAGGTTAGGAGGGGGGTGGGGCCACGCGTTCGCTGGACGCCCGTATCGGTCCTGCTGCGGCTTAACCCGACAACCGTGGAACAAGCCCGAGGGTGACGGTTGAGGACGTGACGTTGGCAGCGCGCTTTCTCGGTCCAAGGCGCCCTAGTTCAGCGGGTTCGTTCCGTCGCGCAGGCGCAGACCGCCGAAGCCCAACTCCTTGGCCTTGTCGAAGTCGGCGGTGGCCAGATCCTGCTGTTCCTGGCGCTGGTAGGCGGTGCCGCGGTTGGAATAGGCACCGGCGAAATCGGGGTCGAGCTGGATTGCCACCGTGAATTTCAGGATCGCCGCGTCGTATTGCGCGGCCTGCAGCAGCTTGCGCCCTTCGGCATTGAACTGCTTGGCCAGGGCTTGCGGCGTGACGGCACCGCTGTCGAGGTCGGCACGATGCGGCGCGAGTTCGGCGTCGATCAGTGCGGGCGTTTTGTCGGCCGGCTCGGCCTCCTCTTCCGGTGTCGCGTCTTCCGTCGGCGGCAACGCCGCCACTGGGGGAATTTCCGCCACCGTTTCCTCCGCCGCTTCTTCCTGGGGTTTCAGCTTGGGCGGCGCGGGGGGCGGCGGAACGACGACCTTCTCGGCGACCGGCTCCGGGACCGGCATTTCCTCCGGGCCGGTGCCGAGGTCCGGCAGCGGGGCGGGCGTGGGACCTGCCGGGGGCGGGGCCGCCGCCTTGCCGGCATTGAGGGCGGCGAAGGCCGCGGCGACGCCGCGCAGTTCGTCCAGCAGGGCCGCGCTGGGCTCCGGCGCGCCGGGCGCCAGGGCAAATTCCTTGTAGCGGCGAATGGCCTCGGTGGTGTCGGTGTCGACCACACCGTCGACCGGCCCGGGGTCGAAGCCGAGATCGCGCAGCAGGCCCTCCAGTTCCTTTAGTTCGCCGGTTTCGAGCGCGCGCGCCGGCGCAGCGCTCAGCAGCACCGCCGCGTAACACAGGGTCAGCAAGGGGTATCGCCAGGGCCCGACCATGCGGCCATTTTACCGCCGGACGGCGAGGAATCGAATCTCTTATGGGTTAACCGTCAGGCGCCTGGAATGTCGCCGGTTTCGGCGGTCGGGGCCTGTCGCGCCAGCCATTCGCGGGGGGCACAGCCGAGCTGGCGCTGGAAGGCGCGTGCCAGCGCCGTGGGGCTGTTGTAGCCGACCTCGGCGGCCACCGCCTTCAGCGGCCGGCCGGCCCGCAGCGCCTGCTTGGCCAGCGCCAGGCGCAGGGTAGTCAGATAGTCTCCGGGCGAGACGCCGACGCGCGCCTTGAAGGCAGAAGCGAAGGTGGAGCGCGACATGCCGGCGATCTCGGCCAGACGCTCGATGCTGAACTCGCTGTCCGGCGCGGCGTGAATGGCGGCGAGCGCGCGACCCAGCCGGGGGTCCGACAAGCCGGCCAGCAGGCCGTGCTCCAGAAGACCGAGCTCCAGGCAATGGCGCAGCAGCATGACCAGCAGCAGTTCGATCAGCAGGTCGACGGCGGCGCGCTGGCCGAAGCCGGTCGCGAAGGCTTCGGCGAAGAGGCTCTGCAGTACCGGCTGCAGGCCGTCCAGCTCGTCGAGCGCGATGACCAGCAAGTCGGGAAAGCCCATCAGCAGCAGCTCGGCCTCCGGGCTGTCGAAGGACAGCTGGGCGCAGACCAGGTCGGCGCCCGCCGCCTCGTCGGCGTCGATCCGGTGGCCGGTGGGGCGGGCCAGGAGGATGAGGCTCGGTTTCTCGATGCGATGCGGCGCCGCGCCGGGGCGGGTGAGGTCGACGGGTCCGCGCTGGACAAGGTGCAGGTGGCCGTGACGGCCGGCCGCGTAGTCCTGCCGTCCGCAGAGGCGGCCGGTGAAGAACACGCTGGCGCCCAGGCTGTGGCGATTCAGCCAGGGGAAGAGTTCGGCGGTTTCGGACGGACGGCGCGCTTGTTCGGACAAAAGGTCAGCCTCGCCTTGCTAGGTTCTGCTCAAGGGCCGGCACGCCGGGCGGTATCGCCGGGACCCGGCCCGCGAGAAACAATGATTCCAGATCGGAGTGAAATGACATGTCCAACGTGACCAATGCTTTGCGTGGCGCCCTGCTGTCCGCTTCCCTGGCCGTCGCAGTGATGCCGCTTCTGCCGGGGCTCGCCGTCGCGGCTCAGGAAATCAATATCGTCGAAGGCTATGCCGTCCACGGCTACGACGTGGTGGCCTATTTTACCGAAGGCAAGCCGGTGCCGGGTAACGATCGCTTTACCGCCACCTTCGACGGGGCGACCTACCGCTTCGCCAGCGCCGAGCACCGCGACGTCTTCGTCGCCTCGCCGGCCAGGTACGCACCCCAGTTCGGCGGCTTCTGTGCGTTCGGCACCGCCATGGGCCGCAAGTTCGACGGCGATCCCACGGCCTGGGCCATCGTCGACGATAAGCTGTACCTGAACCTCAACAGAGACGTTCAGGTCAAGTGGCGCGAGAACGTGCCGGGTTTTCTGAAGGGTGCTAACAACAACTGGCCGATCATCCGCAGCATCGCGGATGCACAGCTTGAGGCCTCGGCACCGGTGGGCGTCACTCTTGGTGCCCAATAGCAGCATCCAAGCAAGCTCAGGGCGCTGAGGAGGACCCGGCGCAGCGGCCGGAGGCGCAGCGTCCGGCCGCAGGCTTCTCACCAATCGGTCCCCGACGGCATGCGGCGTTCCTCCGGCACCGCATGCCGTTTCCTCTTTGCGGAGCGCGCCTGCCTATTCCGGCATGGTGGCGGTGATCTTGATGGACGAATACCAGGCCGAGAGGTCGGCGATGTCCTCGTCGCTCAGATCCTTGGCGATCACCGACATGATCTCGTGCACCCGCTTGCCGGAGCGGAAGGCCTTCAGCTGGGTTTGCAGGTAAACCTGGCTTTCGCCGGCGATATGCGGGGCGATCGGGATCTTGGCGATACCGTCGATGCCGTGGCAGGTCTGGCAGTTCCTGGCCTTCTGGCGCCCGGCGTCGGCATCGGCGGCGCTGGCGGCGGTCAGGGGCGCGGTCGTCAGGCAGCCCGCGGCGAGGGCGGCGAGGCCCAAGGCCAGCAGGGGCGTTTTCATCGCGGTCATCGGCAGGACTCTTCGTCTCTGAATAGCAACGTCGGCGAACGAGAACGGCGGGCGGGGAATACCGGCCGCCGGGGGCGTGGGCGACCGCGGGGGATTAGGCGGAGGGGGTGGGGGAGGTGGCGGCGGGGCGGGAGGCGGGCCCCAGGGTAGGGGCG
>JBHJIR010000079.1:0-26486 GCA_050043265.1 Kiloniellaceae bacterium | reverse complement strand
ATCGCGGCGTTCAGGGCGTAGGTGAAGGCGTAGACCCGCTCGGTGTCGATGCCCATGATCTTGGCCGCGCGCGGATCTTGCGCCGTCGCGCGAATCGCTTGGCCCATGCGGCTCTTCTTCATGAAAACGATGACGCTGGCGGCCAGCAGGACGCACAGACCAAAGGAGATCAGCTTGATGTCGGCGACCGTGACGAGGCCGTCGAACAGTCGGCTGGTGCCGAAGCCCGCGTCCGCTGTGCGCACTTCGGGACCGTAGGCCAGGTTCAGGGCCTGCTGCACCACGAGGGCAATGCCGAAGGTTGCCAGCAGAGAAGTGAAGAGGTCGCGGGTGATCACCCACTTGATGACCAGCAGGTAGACCACCCAACCGAACACGAACATCAGCCCGAAAACGATCGGCAGCGAGAGAACGGGGTGAATGCCGAAGGTGCCGAGGTGCCAGGTGAAATAGCCGCCCATGATGACGTACTCGCCCTGGGCGAGGTTCTTCACGTTCATGACGCCCCACACCAGGGCGAGGCCGTAGGCGGCGAGCACGAAGACGGCACCGACGAAGAGGCCGTCCAGCAGCAGCTGTACGTTGAGCACAGGCGCCAGCTGCGTCAGCAGAGCGAGGTTGTCGAGCATGTGAGTCCTTCGCCCATCTATCCCGGTTAAAGGGGGAAAATCACTTGCCCCCGCCCTTTAACGGGGCGGGGGCAAGGGGACGAAACCTCAGTACATCGCCGCGCGTGGCTAGAGGAGCTGGTGCGAGGCGTATTTGGAGGGCGCGACCACGACGTAGTCGCCGTCCTGGATCTGGCGCAGCACCATCGGCTTGGCGATGTTGTTGCCGGCCTCGGAGAACCTGACCGGGCCGTAGAAGGTCTCCATGTCGGTCGCCGCGATGGCGTCGCGCACCTTCTTCGGATCCAGCGAGTTGGCCTTCTCGAAGGCTTCCTTCCAAACGATCACCGCCGCGGAGGCCTGGGCCGCCTGGTAGGGCACGGTGGTGTAGCCGTCGAAGGTATCGATGAAGAGCTTGTGATAGTCGGCGGCAGAGCCGAAGTACTCGTCGGAGTAGCTCAGCGTCTCGGCCCATTGGGTCGGGCAGAGGTAGCCGTCGGCCGCCGGGCCGAACTGATCGGTTACCTTGGCACCTTCGCAGTGGGTCATGGCGACCATCGGCACCTCGACCTGCAACTCCTTCATCTGGCGCGCCGCGGTGACGGCCCCCTTGTTGTGGCCGGAAACCACCAGCAGGTCGGGCTTCAGCGCCTTCACCTTGGTGAGCGTCGCCGAGATGTCGGAAAGGTCGGCCGGCATCTTGTCGTCGATGACGGCCTTCATGCCGTGCTTCTTCATCTGCTCCATCACGCCGGCCCGCACGTCCAGCGAGAAGGCATCGTTCTCGAAGACCATGGCCACGCGCACCTCGGACGGCTTCTTGCCGTTTTTCTCGGCGACCTCGGCGGCGAGGTCGATTGCGCTGGAGAGGTACTGCTCGGAGGTCGACAGCACCGCGAAGAGGTACTTGTAGCCTTTGTTGAACAGCGCGCGCGAGGCGCCTTCGGCCTCGACCATCGGTACCTGGTATTTCTCGGTCACCGGCGCCGCGGCGATGGTGGTTGCCGAGCTGTAGGGGCCGAGGATGTATTGGACGCCGTCCTGCTCGATCAGGCGCTCCAGCAGCTGCGCGGTGCGCGCCGGCGTGGACTCGTCATCATAGTATTTGACCGCCAGCTTGTACTGCTTGCCGTCGATGGTGACGCCGCCTTTGTCGTTGATGACCTTGATCGCGAGATCGTAGCCGTTCTGGGTGTCGACGCCGTTGGAAGAGTACTTACCGGTCAGCGAATTGGCCGATCCGAGGACAATGGTGTCGCCCTCGACCTTGGCGTTCGCGGCGCCGGCGGCGATCAGGCCGGCGGCCGCACCGGCCAGCGCGAACCCGCGAAGCGCCCGAGCCAGGGCGGGTTTTGCTGACACTTCTGGCATGTAAAATGAAGTCATTTTCAGGCCTCCCTCATTCCCGGCAGATGTTCTGCCTAGTTCGTTTCTGCAGCTTTGCTAGTGCAGTTGTGGGTGAATAATAGAGGGGTGGCTGACCGGCGCAACCCTCGCGACTGCAAGCCGGGGCGCATTGCACCGCAAACGGGCGGGAGGCGCTTTTTTCCAGTGTGTTACCGGAAACGATTGTGCAGGCGCACCCGCGACCTCTGCGGGTGTTTCCCGCGGCTGCTCTATGATGGGAGGCGAGGCCGCAAAGAAATCGGGGGACCGCTTGCGGCGGTGCCCTCTTAAGGCAGGAAGCAGACCGACGCCTGACCCCTGTAACTTGGCCCTGTAGCCTGATCCTGTAAAACGAACCGCGCGGCACTCGGGTCTGCTTTGCGCATTCGTCCGCCATGGGTCCCCCCATGTCGGGCCGCCGTTGCCGGTCGCAGGCGGGACTTGCGGGGCCTTGCAAGGGCGGCCCCGATGGGGCATCGCTAAGCTTAAAGGTGTTCCAGCCGTCGTTCAGGAGGCGGGTGTTCAGGAGAGGTGCCCATGGCCGGCGAGCCCAGACCCATCATCATCGATACCGATCCCGGGCAGGACGATGCCATCGCCATCCTGCTGGCCCTGGCGTCGCCCGAATTCGACGTGCTGGGTCTGACGGTGGTGGCGGGCAATGTGTCCCTCGGTCTGACCGAGCAGAACGCCCGCAAGGTCTGCGAACTGGCCGGGCGCCCGGAGGTGAAGGTCTTCGCCGGCTGCGCGCGCCCGCTGGTGCGCCGCCCCGTCACGGCGGAGGCGGTGCACGGCAAGACCGGCCTGGACGGGCCCGACCTGCCGGCGCCGACCATGCCGCTGCAGAAACAGCACGCGGTCGACTGGATCGTCGACACCCTGCGGGCGGCGCCGGCCGGCAGCATCACCCTCTGCACCCTGGGGCCGCTGACCAACATCGCCACCGCGCTGATCAAGGCACCGGACATCGCCCCGCGCATCGCCGAGATCGTGATGATGGGCGGCGGCTTCTTCGAAGGCGGCAACACCACCCCGGCGGCGGAGTTCAACATCTACGTCGATCCCCACGCGGCCCACGTGGTTTTCACCTCGGGCATCAAGCTGACCATGCATCCGCTCGACGTGACCCACAAAGCCCTGATGACCAAGGCCTGGATCGACTCGCTGCGCGACCTCGGCAGCCGCACCGGCGACGCAGCGGCGGCCATGCTGAGTTTCTACGAGCGCTTCGACATGGAAAAATACGGCGCCGAGGGCGGCCCGCTGCACGATCCCTGTGTGCTGGCCTACCTGCTGCAACCGCAGCTCTTCGCCGGCAAGGACTGCAACGTGCAGATCGAGACCGCGTCGGAGCTGACCATGGGCATGACCGTGGTCGACTGGTGGGATGTGACGCCGCATCCGGCCAACTGCCGGGTCATCAATGCCATCGACGCGGGCGGCTTCTACGCGCTGATCCGCGAGCGCCTGGCGCGGCTCCCCTAAAGGCCCAAGGTCAAACCAGTGCGGACGCGCTTCATCGGCAGCGAAATCTACCGCCGCTCGACCTACGGCGGGCGGCATCCCCTGGCGATCCCGCGGGTCTCCACCTGCATGGACCTCTGCCGGGCCCTGGGCTGGCTGCCCGGGGAGGTTTATATCGACAGCCCGCGGGCGACGCCGGCGGAACTGGCGCGGTTTCACGACCCGGTTTACATCGACGCGGTCCAACGGGCCGAGGCCGACCAAGGCCTGCCGGCGGAGGAGCAGGCTCGCTTCAACCTGGGGCGTAACGGCAATCCGATCTACCCGGAGGTGTTCCGCCGCCCGGCCACTGCCTGCGGCGCCTCGATCCTGGCGGGGCGGACCCTGGCGAACGCGCCGGGCGTGATCTACAGCCCGGCCGGCGGCACCCACCACGGCCGCCCGGACCGCGCCAGCGGCTTCTGCTATTTCAACGACCCGGTGCTGGCGATCCTGGCGCTGCTGGACGGCGGGATCGAGCGGGTCTTCTACCTGGACGTCGACGCCCACCACGGCGACGGCGTGCAGGATGCGTTCCACGACGACCCGCGGGTGTTCACCCTGTCGATCCACGAAGACGCGCGCTGGCCGATGAAGGGTGAGGGGATCGGCAGCGCCGGCGACCGTGCCGGTGGGATGGCGCGCAATCTGCCGGTGCCCGAGGGCTTCAACGACAGCGAGATGGATTTCCTCATGGAAGCGGCGGTGCTGCCGCTGATCGGCAGCTTCGCGCCGCAGGCGGTCGTACTTCAGTGCGGCGCCGACGCCCTGGAGGAAGACCCGCTCAGCAAGCTGGCGCTGTCCAACGGCGCCCTGTGGCGGGTGGTGGCGCGGGTGAAGGATCTGGCGCCGCGCGTCCTGGTTCTGGGCGGCGGCGGCTACAATCCCTGGTCGGTCGGCCGCGCCTGGGCCGGTGTCTGGGCGACCTTGAACGATTTCGCGGTGCCCGACCGCCTGCCGCCCGCGGCCGAGGCGGTGCTGCGGGCGCTGGCGTGGCGCCACAGCCGGGGACGCAACCCGCCGGACGCCTGGTTCACCACCCTGGCCGATGCGCCGCGCCCAGGGCCGCTGCGCGATGCCGTCCGGGCCCTGGCCGTGTCAGTGACGGCACCGTGACACCCTTGTTCGGGGCGACATTGGGAGATACATCTAGCGCCATGAAAAAACTCCTCATCCTCCTGTTCCTGGCCGTGGCCGCCTGGAGTGCCCCGGCAGCGGCGCAGGGCGGCCTGGCCACCTTCGGTACCGGCACGCTCAGCATCGAAACGGCGGCGGGCAAGACCCACGACTTCACGGTAGAGGTCGCCGAGACGCCGGAGCAGCGCGCTCAGGGCCTCATGTTCCGCCGTCAACTGGCGGCGGACGCCGGCATGCTGTTCCTCTTCGGCAGCATGGAAGAGCGGGCGATGTGGATGAAGAACACGCTGATCCCGCTGGATATGCTGTTCATCGATGACGGGGGGAAGATCGTGCGGATCGAGGCGCGCACCGTGCCGCACTCACTGCGGGCCATCGTGTCGGGCGGCCCGGTTTCCGCGGTGCTGGAGCTGAATGCCGGAACGGCGTCCCGTCTGGCCATCGAACCCGGCGACCGGGTCCGCTATCCCGCCTTCAAGTAAAGGTCGGGCAAGTAAAGGTCGGGCAAGTAAAAGTCTGGCAAATAAGGGTCGGACAAGCCGAGTTCAGGCGAGCTCCGAAAAAACCAACCGTCCCAAGATGCTCCGGGCAAAAGGCCCCGAGTGCATCGACCTCGATATAGAGTCTCGGGTTCGGCTGCTGCCGGTTCTTACGCTTCCGGGTCGATCGAGGCCTGCTGCATGGCCTTCCAGCCTTCGCCGGCGGCCACGAGGCAGCTCATGCCCTGGGGCGTGGTGACGATGATCGACCAGGTCGTGCCGTTGCCGGTGGTCAGCACTTCGACGAGACCGCCGTTGTGGGTGACACCGAGAGCGACGGGCTGCTCTTTGTACTTCTTCTGCAGAACCTGCAGTACCGAGTCTCGCTGATCACACTGAGGCTGCGCCATCGCTACGCTGGTGCTAACGAGGGCGAGTCCAGCGCCGAGCGCTAAAATCTTCCACATGATAAGCCTCATCTTCAGTTGCCTGTCAGCGAAACGACTTCGCCGATGTGACAAGCTTTTCACGGGGGGATGAAGATGCTGTTAACGTCCGCTTAAGCATCAGTTAATGGCGGTATTTAGTTTTGATTATAAAGGCTAGCGCGATCGATTATGTTCGGGCTGCTCAAAAATTGCGCCGGCCAAGACGCAGCTGCTAACCCGTTGACCCGCTGTATGCTTCGCGCCGCACCGTGATAGGAATGCGTATCGCCGATTCGTCCGCTCAGCCGCGGCGAATGCGTTACCGCACCATCCGGCAATTCGTTACCGGCGGGGTAAAATCTACAGCAGCTTGCCTTCGAAGGGGTGGCGGCCGTCGCGGTCTTCGATCTCCACTACCCAGACATCGGGGTCCCGTTTCACCGCCCGCTCGATGTAGGCGTCGGCCTCGGCCTCGGGCACCAGTGCGCCGGCCAGCGCCGGCATCCAGGCGATGGCGCCCTCCATGTCGCGGGTCTGGCTCAGCACCTTCACGCCGGCGGCGAGCTGGTTGATCTTGAGGATCAGCATGCCGCTGTTCTTCTCGCCGCGGTGGACCACGGTGGCCGGAATCCCGTCGACGATGCAGCGCTTGATGTGCGCCTTGATCCACAGCTCGGCGGGCAGACGGCCCTCTTCGCCGAACATCAGATCTGCTCTTTGGTCTTGAGGAAGCGCAGCTCCGGATAGTCCTCGGCGGCGCGGTCCAGATGCCAGGCATTGCGCGCCAGGAACACCGGGGCGCCGGTGTGGTCGGTGGCCAGGGCGCCCTGGGTGGCGTCCATGAAGCGCTTCAGCTTCAGGGGATCGTCCGCTTCGACCCAGCGCGCGGTGTGCAGGGAGGTCGGCTCGAAGCGCACCGGCACCTCGTATTCGGTGCGGATGCGGTCGGCCAGCACGTCGAACTGCAGCGGCCCGACCACGCCGACGATCCAGTCGGCGCCGATGTTGGGCTTGAAGACACGCGCGGCACCTTCCTCGGCCAGCTGCTGCAGGGCACGGCCCAGGTGCTTGGCGCGCAGCGGGTCGACCGGGCGCACCGCCTGCAGGTATTCCGGCGCGAAGGAGGGGATGCCGGTGAACTTCAGATCCTCGCCCTCGGTCAGGGCGTCGCCGATGCCCAGGTTGCCGTGGTTGGGAATGCCGATGATGTCGCCCGGCCAGGCTTCTTCCGCCAGCTCGCGGTCGCGGGCCAGGAACAGCACCGGGTTGTGCACGTTGATCAGCTTGCCGCTGCGCGAATGCTTCAGCTTGGCGCCGCGCTTGAAGTGGCCCGAGCAGAGCCGCAGGAAGGCGATGCGGTCGCGGTGGTTGGGGTCCATGTTCGCCTGGATCTTGAACACGAAGCCGGTGACCTTTTCCTCGGTCGGCAGGACCTCGCGGGTCTGCGCCGGCTGTGGGCGCGGCGGCGGCGCCATGTCGCCGACGCCCTGCAGCAGTTCGCGCACCCCGAAGTTGTTCAGCGCCGAGCCGAAGTAGACCGGCGTCATGGTGCCTTCCAGGTAGGCCTTGCGATCGAAGGCCGGGCAGAGCTGGCGCACCATCTCGACGTCCTCGCGCAACTGGGCGACGGCGTCGGCGGGCAGCAGCGCGTCCAGCTTCGGGTCGTCGATGCCCGAGCAGGACTCGCCCTCGGCGCCCATCTTGGTGCGGCTGCGCTCGACCAGCAGCAGGCGGTCGTGCAGCAGGTCGTAGCAGCCCAGGAAGCTGCGCCCCATGCCGATCGGCCAGGACGCCGGGGTGACGTCCAGCGCCAGGCGCTGCTCCACCTCGTCCAGCAGTTCGAAGGGGTCGCGGCTTTCGCGGTCCAGCTTGTTGATGAAGGTGATGATCGGCATGTCGCGCAGGCGGCAGACCTCGAACAGCTTCAGGGTCTGCGCCTCGATGCCCTTGGCGGCGTCCAGCACCATCACCGCCGAGTCCACCGCCGTCAGGGTGCGGTAGGTGTCTTCGGAGAAGTCTTCGTGGCCCGGCGTGTCCAGCAGGTTGAAGGTCTTGCCGTCGTAGTCGTAGGTCATCACCGACGAGGCGACGGAGATGCCACGCTCGCGCTCCACCTTCATCCAGTCGGAATGGGCGCGCCGCTGCTCGCCACGCGCCTTCACCGCCCCGGCCAGCTGGATCGCGCCGCCGAACAGCAGCAGCTTTTCGGTCAGCGTGGTCTTGCCCGCGTCGGGGTGGGAGATGATCGCAAAGGTGCGCCGCCGTGCGACGGCATCGGAAAGCTGGGTCATACTCTAAGTGGGTTTGAGGGCGTGGGCTTGAGGGCTCGGTCGGGGCCTGAACTACCCGGAAAATGGGGCTTCGGAGCCGATTCTACAAGCGGAAGGGGGGTAATGGGCCCTGTCCGCCACGCTCCGGCCCGGGCTTATAGCCGGGCAACGCCGACTTGTCGATGGCCCCGCCTTCTGGGAGGGCGTCCTGGGAGTGCCTTCTGCGAACGGGCCGAGCGGTGACGCCCCCTTTGTGTCCATTGAAGGCTGTCGTGCCGGGTGGCACTCTCAAGGGCAGGTCGTTGCGGGCTAAGACAGGCAAGGAAGCAAGGGCAGCGCGGGAAGGGGACGTGCTCACCATCGAACTGGATCTTGGCCGGGTGAACCGGGCGCAGGAGGGTTATCTTGCCCTGGGGACCCGCTATGGCGCCCGCTTTGCCGCGCGGGTGATGACCTTGCGCAATGCGTTGCAGTCTCTGGGCCGGCGGTTCGGCCAGCGTCAGAACGCCGCGCTGGAGCGGGAGGGAGCACCGATCCTGGCGGACGGCCGGGAGGCGACCTTGCAGGCGGCGCTTTTCGGACCGGCGGCGACGCAGGACTGGCCGAAGCGCGCCGCGGCCATCCTGCACGGCCTGCACCTGCCGGCGCAAAGGCTGCTGCCGGCCGAGGCCTGTTGCCCCGGCGGGCCGGATTGGGCCGATCTCGACGGCGACAGCTACCTGACCCAACTGGACGATGGGCCGCCGCAGGCGCGCGAACTGGGCGATACGACGGCCCTCGTCGTCTATCTGGCCCCACTGAATCAGCTCCGCATCCTCTGGATCGGGGCCGAGGCCGACTATGGGCAGGCCGTGGCGGCGCTGATGCAGGAAACCGGGCAGGGGACCGACTGGCGGTCTGTAGTACCAGAGTATGCAGACTGGCTGGAACGGGCCTGCCGGGCGGCGGCCGGGCCGACTTGACATTTTCCATCATTTGTTGTTGAATTAAACAACAGTCGTTCCCAAGTTGAGGAATGCGGCAGGTCTCCCGCCCGGGCGGTTCCGGCGGCAGGCGCGCCGAAAGGAGGACCAGTCATGGTGATGCAATCATGGTGATGAAGGACACGATCGGATTCTCGACGGTGGGCAAGGTGCTGCGCGGATTGAAACCGGAGCTGCACGATGATGGCCTTGGCGTGGACTCCGATGTCGAGGCGTTGCGCCAGGCGGCGCGCATCGTGGCCCGCGCGGAGGTTGCCGATGCGGTAACCGAGGCGCTCAACAGCTATGAGGGTTCCTTGCGCGACCTGCAGAAGGCCAGCGGCCTGGACCCTGCTTTCGTCTCGAAGCTTGCCAACGGCAAGGTCAACAAACAAGGGGCGACGGTGGCCTCGCTGGCGCAGATCGCGCTGGCGATGAACAAGTCCCTGAAGATCGTCATCGAATAGCGGCCGCGCGATGAGCTGCGAGACACTCCTGAAATGGATCGGATGGATCGCGGATCTCATGCTCGCCGTGGCGGTGCTCTATGTCACCGTGCTGGCGCTCTACGGCTGCCTGCTGGAAGCCCAGGCGGAAGGCATGCCCGAGGGCGAAGATCGGATCAAAAAGTTCAATGACGCCCGGACCTACTACGCCCTCGCGAGCCTGGCGAAACCCTGGGTCCTGATCCTGATCCTGCTGGGCACCCTGGGAAAGCTCGTGGTCGGCTGGTATCACGCCCCCTGGTAGCCGCGTCACCGCGCAACGTCTTGCGGTTGTCCTGCCGGCCGATTGTCGTGCTGGCGCTGCAAAGCGCGGCGTGCTAGCCCTTTCAAATCACTCACGAAAGGGCGAATCGACATGGCCTCGCTGACTTCCTGGTCTCCCCACGTCCTCAGTCTGCTGCGGGTCGCCTCCGGCGCCGCCTTCATGGCCCATGGCACCATGAAGTGGCTGAACTTTCCGCCCAGTGCGATGAACGTCACGCTGACCTCGCCGCCCGGCGCCGCCGGCAGCATCGAGCTGGTCGGCGGCGCGCTGCTCGTGCTCGGCCTGTTCACGCGTCCGGTGGCCTTTATCTGCTCGGGCACCATGGCCGTCGCCTATTTCATGGCCCATGCGCCGAAGAGCTTCTTTCCTGTGCTTAATGGCGGCGACGCGGCGCTGCTCTACTGCTTCGTGTTCTTCTACCTGGTCTTCGCCGGCCCCGGCCCCTGGTCGCTGGACGCCATCATCCGCAAGAAAAACTAGCCGGGTTCAGGCGGAAGCGCGGATCTCCGCCAGCCCGCGCTTTTGCCGTCCCTGGGCGTCAAAGTTTTCGGGCGCCAGCCAGGCCTGGAAGGCGGCGTTCAGCGGCGGCCATTCGCTGTCCAGGATCGAGAACCAGGCGGTGTCGCGGTTACGGCCCTTGTACATCGTTGCCTGGCGGAAGATGCCCTCGAAGGTGAAGCCGAGGCGCCGGGCGGCCTTGCGCGAGCCGGCGTTCAGAGCATCGCACTTCCATTCATAGCGGCGGTTGCCCAGTTCGTCGAAGGCGCGGGCCATCATCAGATACATCGCCTCGGTGGCGGCCGGCGTTTTCTGCAGCGCCGGGCTGAAGTTGATGTGGCCGACCTCGATGACGCCCACGGCGGGTTCGATGCGCAGGTAGCTGGCGACGCCCAGGGCTTTGCCGCTGACCCGGTCGACGATGGCGTGGAACAGGGGATCGGCACCCCGGCAGGTTTTCTCCATCCAGGCGCGCAAGTCGGCCAGGGCCGCGAAGGGGCCGTAGGGCAGATAGGTCCAGATACGGTCTTCGCCGTCGGCGCTGAAGGCGGCGAAGAGGTCTTCGGCGTGGCGGTCGGGATCGAGCGGTTCGACGCGACAGAACCGGCCGTCCATGGCGGTGCGCGGCGGGGCGGGACGCGGCGTCCAGTTGGGCATCGGCAGGCCGATGGGCTGGCCCAGGTCGTTGCCGAGGGCTTCGTGGTCGAGCGGATCGTAAAGGGCGGTCATGGCGGTTCCGGCGTAAAGATAGGGCAGAGGAGGGGAAGTGTTCCCCTCATGCCGACGAGCGGTCCGCCCGGCAAGGGCCAAATGGGAAAATCGCGGGGGTCCAGTTAGTCCTCGGCCGCGTGCGGCGCCGAGGCGAGCTTCAGGAAGATCCGGTCCTCGCGGCGGATGAACTGCTCCTGCTGGGCGAAGCGGTAGTTCTCCTGGCCCAGGGGATCGGCGGCGAGGCGGGCGCGATAGGCCTCGTAGGCGGCCAGGCTGTCGATGCTGTAGACGCCGTAGGCGGTGGTGGCCGAGCCCTCGTGCGGCGCGAAGTAGCCGATCAGCCCGGCGCCGCAGCGCGGAATGGCCTGGCCCCAATTGCGGGCGTAGGTCTCGAACTGGGCCTTCTTGCAGGGGTCGATCTCGTAGCGGAGGAAGCAGGTGATCATGGCTGGCGCTCCAGGGTGGGTGGCCACGTCTGGATAGCCGATCCTGGCCCCGCCAGGCTTCGTCTGCCGTCGAAGTATGGGCGTTGGACTTAGAGGGTCAGCTCTGGCGGTTCGTCAGCGTCGTCCTCTTCGATAAAGGATTTCAGAGGGGCCGTTAACGTCCACACGAAGTGGTCGCTCTCATAATCCACCGTCACCTTGCCGCGAAACGCCGACGCCGCGTGCCTCTCGATGATCTGCGATCCGAACCCCTTTTCCGTAGGGGGCGAAGGCGGGGGGCCGCCGGTTTCCCGCCAGGTGAGGTTTAACTGGGGCGCAACTGTCTCTGCCCCGGAAACCTCTCCCGGAATTTCGCCGGAGATTTGCCCGGAGATTTCCCCCGAGATTTCCCCCGAGATTTCCCAGGCAATCAGCAGGTGACCGGTCGGGACCGAAAGGGCGCCGTACTTCATGGCGTTGGTGGCGAGTTCATGCAGTACCAAGCCAAGATTGTGAACCGCCTCGGACTTGATTTCGAAGTCCTCGCCCCGCATTTCGAGCTGCTCCGGCGTTGCGAGGAAGGTCGCGAGGTGATTTGCGATGAGGCGTTTGAACGGAACTCTGCTCCACTGTTCGGAGGTCAGCAGGTCGGTCGAGCGGCCGAGCCCGGCGATGCGCTCTGTAATGTCCGCCTGAAAGTCTTCTATCGACTGACTGCGGCGGCCTGTCTGGTGGATCATTGCCTGGGTAATGGCCAAGAGGTTCTTGGTGCGGTGCGCCAGCTCGCGCAGCATGAGGCGTATCCTGTCTTCTGCATGGCTGCGGTCCACCGAGGCGGCGGAGAGAGCCTTGGCGACCCGGTCGAGTTCGATGATCTGACTGTTCACCGGGGCGACCATGTTGCCCTGTCCGACCTGTTCGGCCATGTCCGCGATGCCCTGCACGGAGACCCTCAATTGCCGGGCCAGAAACATCGCGATGCCGACGGCCAGCGACAAGAGCGCGATACCGCCGAAGATGAGCTGGCGCCAGGTGGTGAGTATGGAGGCCTGTGCCGTGGCGACGGGGCCCCAGACGATGGCTGTCCAGGACCAGTCCTTGAGTTTGGTGTAGGCGATGAGTTTTTGTTCGGAATCGACAGCACCATAGATCACGCCGCTGGTCCGCACCAAATCGGCCGGCAGTTCGTGTTCCAACACCGTACTGTGGCCTATATCCTTGTTGCTGGAGGCCACGACCCGGCCGGCACCGTCAAGCACCGCCGCCGACCAGCCGTCAGGCAGCCCCGAGGTCAGGGCAAGCTGGGCGATTTCGTCGGCGTTTTTGGTCAGCACCAGGGCGGCGCCGTTGGACGACAGTTCCGACGGCAGCGGCAGGGTTACGTTGAAGACCCATCGTCCACTCGTTGCGCCCACAAAGACGTCGGATACCTCGGTTCGGCCCGATTCCAGGACCGAGTCGACCGCCGCCATGTTTGCCGTCTTTCCCAACGGCGTGGCGAAGGGAACCCGTGTATTCAGGCGCTGCTGGCCGTCCTTGTCGATCAGGATGACGAACAGCGAGCCGTCGCGCAGCGCCGCCTGGGCGCGGCCGTGAAAGGCTTCCAGGTCGCCAGCATCGAGCTCCGGAGACGTCACCAGCAGCCGTAGCGTGGTCGACATCTCTTGCAGCACCCGGCTGACGGCGGTGCCCATCAACTGGGCCTCGCGCACGGCGCGTGTTTCCAGGGCGACGCGCTCGTTGCTTTGCAATTGGGCCAGCAGCAGGGCCACAAAGGCGAGCACCGGCAACGCAATCGCGCATACCATAAGAACCAGATAGAAGCGGATCGATGCCCGGGGCAGGCGCCTGCGCAGCCCCATTTTGGCGACAATGTCCGGCCGGCGATATTTCACTGAAACTGCGAGCTATCCCTGTCGAGAGGATTGGAAACTCAATTATTTGGCCCAATACATTACTGGATTGGCGGAGAAAAGCACTCTGAATGCGTGACAGCGGCCGATCGGGCCCCACGACGCGGTTCTTGCAGGCCGGCGGCCCGGCGGCCTATCCTGCCGCCTGTCTCAACGGGGTGCCCAAAAAGGGGCTGAGAGACCGGGGCGGCGGCGCCGCAATCCGGACAACCCGATGAACCTGACCCGGGTAATGCCGGCGGAGGGATTTGAGCGACCGGCCTTTTCGCCCCAGTCTCTCAAAATCCGCCCCGCCCATTGGCCCCAATGGAGCGACCGATGCGCTTTTCGACCCTGCTGACCGCCACCCTGATCTGCTGGGTGCCGCTTTCCGCGGCTGCCGCCGACAGGACCCTGACGGTCTACACCTACGACGCCTTCATTTCCGAGTGGGGGCCGGGCCCGGCGATCAAGCAGGCCTTCGAGGCCGAGTGCGGCTGCACCTTGGAATTCGTGGCGCTGGATTCCTCCATCGGTGTGCTGAGCCGCCTGCGGCTGGAGGGCGAGAGCAACAAGGCCGACGTGGTGCTGGGCCTCGACCTCAACGTTCTCGCCGAGGCGAAGGCAACCGGGCTGTTCGCCGCCCACGGCGTGACGGCCGAGGATCTGGCGCTGCCGGTCGCCTGGACCGACGACACCTTCCTGCCGTTCGACTACGGCTACTTCGCCTTCGTCTACGACACCGAAACCTTGGCGAGCCCGCCCAAAAGCCTGAAGGAACTGGTCGAAGCGCCCGACGACCTGAAGATCATCCTGGAAGATCCGCGCAGCTCGACTCCGGGCCTGGGCCTGCTGCTGTGGGTGCGCTCGGTCTACGGCGACAAGGCGCCGGAGGCCTGGGCGAAGCTGGCGAAGAAGACGCTCACCACCACCAAGGGCTGGAGCGAGGCCTATGGCCTGTTCCTGAAGGGCGAGGCGCCGCTGGTGCTGAGCTACACGACCTCGCCGGCCTATCACATGATTGCCGAGGACGAGCAGCGCTATCAGGCCGCCGGCTTTGCCGAAGGCCACTACATGCAGGTCGAGGTGGCGGCGATGACCAAGTCGACCGACGATCCTGAACTGGCGCAGCGCTTCCTGCAGTTCATGCTGCGCCCCGGCTTCCAGAGCACCATCCCGACGGCGCAGTGGATGTATCCGGTGATCGACCTGCCCGAGGGGCTGCCCGCCGCCTACGACAAGCTGGTGGACCCGTCGAAGCCGCTGCTGTTCCCGGCGGAAGAGGTGGCCGCCGAGCGCAAAGCCTGGGTCGACGAGTGGCTGCAGGCGGTCAGCGAATAGACCTGCGTCGGGTTTTTCGATCATGCCCTGGTGGTTGCCCGCCACATCAGCGCTTTGCGTCGTCGCGGCGGTGGTCGGCGGCGCGCTTGTCGCCCTGGGCGTCGCCGCCCCGGGGTTCGACATCGCCGGCAATCTGGACGACGCCTATCTGTGGCGCGTCGTCTGGTTCACCGTCCTGCAGGCCAGTCTTTCCACGCTGCTCTCGGTGGCGCTTGCCATTCCGGTCGCCCGGGCGATGGCGCGGCGGCAGTTTCCGGGCCGCGGCCTGCTGCTACGCCTGTTCAGCCTGTCGCTGGTCATCCCCACCATCGTCGCCATCTTCGGCATCGCCGCCGTGCACGGCCGTAGCGGCTGGGTGAACGACGTCCTGGTTCTGCTCGGCATCGGACGGGCGAATTACCTCTACGGCCTGACCGGCATCCTGATCGGCCACTGCTTCTTCAACATGCCTTTCGTCGCGCGCATTCTGCTGCAGGCCATCGAGAGCGTGCCGCCGGAAAGCTGGCGGGTCGCCAGCCAGTTCGGCCTGCGCTCGCGCGATCTCTTCCGCCTTATCGAATGGCCGGCCATGCGCACGGTGCTGCCGGGCGTGGCCGGGCTGGTCTTCATGCTGTGCTTTACCTCCTTCGCGGTGGTGCTGACCCTGGGCGGCGGGCCCAAGGCCACGACCCTGGAGGTCGCCGTCTACCAGGCGCTGCGCTTCGACTTCGATCTCGGCCGCGCGGGCACCCTGGCGCTGGTGCAGTTGCTGCTGTGCGGCGCCATCGTGCTGGCCGTTCTGCAGCTCGCGGTGCCCGGCACCACGGCGCTGACCGAGGGCCGCCTCTACGAGCGGCCCGATACCGGCGGGCGCCTCGGCCGCGCGGTCGATGGACTGGCCCTGCTGCTGACCGGCGCCCTGGTGGTGCTGCCGCTGATCGCGGTGGCGGTTGCCGGGTTCAACGCGACCGCTGCCGAGGTGCTCGCGCGCCCGGCCCTGTGGCACGCCGTCGGCCAGTCGCTGGTCATTGCGCTGTCGGCCGGCACTCTGGCGCTGCTGTTGGGCGGTGCCATCCTGATCTCCAGCCGCAGCCTGCGGCACCGCCTGGGACGGCCCGCCGCGGCGGCGCGGCTGGAGCTTCCCGCCTCGCTGATCCTGGTGGTGCCGCCTTTCGTACTTGCCACCGGCCTCTTCGTGCTGCTGCGCCAGGTGGCCGACGTCTTCGCGCTGGGCATGCCCCTGGTCATCCTGGTCAACGCGCTGATGGCGCTGCCCTTTGTGGTGCGCTTCCTGGGCGGGCCGATGATGGAGGAGGCGCAGCGCCACGACCGCCTGTGCCAGCGCCTCGGCATCGCCGGATGGAACCGCCTGCGCCTCGTCGAGTGGCCGGGCCTGCGCCGTCCGATCGGGCTGGCCCTGGCGGTGGCGGCGACACTGTCGCGCGGCGACCGCGGCGTCATCGCCCTGTTCGGCAGCCAGGACTTCGCCACCCTGCCGCTGCTGCTCTACCAGGCCATCGGCGGTTTCCGTATGACCGAGGCGGCCGTCATCGCGGCGCTGCTGTCGCTGCTCTGCCTCGCCCTGTTCCTGGTCATCGAAGGCGGCCTTGGCGGCCTCGGCGCGTTCAGGGGTCTTCGGCGGCACCGTCATGTCTGAGGCGCCGCTGCTGCAAGTGGAGGCCCTGTCCTTTCGCTACGAGGACATGACGATGGTCTTCGACCTCACCCTGGGGCGCGGCGACTGCCTCGCCGTGCTGGGGCCGCGCGGCGCCGGCAAGTCGACCCTGTTGAGCCTCATCGCCGGTTTCGAGAAACCATTGGCCGGACGGGTGGTGATCGCCGGGCAGGACGTCACCGCGCGGAAGCCGGCGGACCGCCCGGTGACCAGCCTGTTCCAGGAGCACAATCTCTTTGCCCACCTGAGCGCCGAGGAGAACGTCGGCCTGGGCCTCGCTCCCGGCCTGCGCCTCGATGCGGCTCAGCGGCGGGCGGTGGCCGAGGCACTGGCCCGCGTCGGTCTGGGTGATTTCGGCCGGCGGCACCCGGCCCAGCTCTCCGGCGGCCAGCGTCAGCGCGTCGCCCTGGCGCGCAGCCTGGTGCGCGACCGTCCGCTGTTGCTGCTGGACGAGCCGTTCAGCGCCCTCGATCCCGGCCTCAGGCTGGAAATGCTGGATCTGGTGCGCCAGTTGCAGGCTGAGCGCGGCCTGACGGTGGTGATGGTCAGCCACAATCCGCAGGACGCCCTGCGGATCGCCGGCCACAGCGCCTTCGTCTATGACGGCCGTATATTGGCGGCGGGGCCCACCCGGGCTCTGCTGGAGGCGCGTGAACCGGCGGAACTCAGAGCTTTTCTCGGACCGGAGCCGGCCTGAAGTCCGGCTTGGGAAAGAGACCGCGCCGGCAAAAAAGCCGAAGTGCAGGCTTGCCCTACCGCAACTCTTCCCGTTGTTTTAGGTTGGCACCCGGGGGGCGGTCGCCGCGGCGCGGTCTCCGGCCAGAAAAACAATTCCGTGCAAGGTGTTATGGGGTCGGCGCAGAGGAGACGACGGGGACGCGAGTCGACCGGCCGGCCGGTTGGCCGGGCAGCGGCGCAGGCGTTGGCCGTCTTCTGCCTGACCTTTGCCGTGTTGCCCGCGGCGCTGGCCAGGCAGGTGCTGCCGACTGAGTCGGCTGCGGGCGCGGGCGTGCTCACGCGCGCCGACATCGACGCCACCCTGGGCCAGATGGACTCCCTCGGGCGTTTCTTCGCGGCCTTTGCAGTGCGCGACACCAACGGCTTCGCGCAGGAGCGCTGGCGCCGCCTCAGCGTGAACTACCCCGGCACGGCCGAAATCCTGCGCGGACTGCTGGCAGCAGAAAAACTGGTCATCGGCGATCTGCCGGAGGGCCGCAGCAGCGCCATCCTCGACGACGGCCGTATCGTGATCGACGATAGCCTCGACAGCCGCTGGCGGCCCAACCTGCTGCAGGCGGGCGCGGTGGGCGGCGCGGCGGCGCAGCGCCGTGGCTACCAGCTGCCGGTGCTGATGCAGGCGTTGGCCCGGCGCCTGCCGCCGCAGGACTGGCCCTGGCTGGCCGACCACCTGCGCGCCGTCGGCGGCTTCGCCGAACTGGCGCAGGATCCGCTGGCACGGCCGTTGTTGGCGCGCTTCTTCCAGGCCAAGGACGCTTACCTCTGGCTCGCCATGCAGCGCATCGGCGAGGGCGATCCGGCGGCCCGTCAGGCCCTGGCCCGACGCCAGATGGAAACCTTCAACGCGATCCGCGCGCTCGCGACAGACATGGCGGCGACCTTCGGGGCGCCGCCGGCCGAGCGGCTGCAGCGCGACTGGTCCGACTACGTCGCCCTGGTCGATGGCTTCGCCGTCACGCGCGGCTGGCTTCTGCTCGCCCCGGCGTTGCGCCGGACACAGCTGGGTGAGGCGGCCCGCCGCGACGCCGATGCGGTCGGACAGGCGGCGGCGGAGGTTGTTGCCGCGGCGCCGCGTTCGGCTGTCGCTGCCGCGCGGGTCGAGATCGTGCGGGGCGCCTCGACGACGGTTGCCCCCGACGTTGCCGCGACGCCGCCGGAAAAGCCGGGCGTCACGTTGGAGACGCTGGTGGCCCGGAGCCGGGACGAGATCGCCGACAATCTCGGTGCCCGGCTGCCGCTGGAAACCCTGGCCATGCGACCGGAGCTCGCCGGCGGCGCGCCCAATGCCGCCGCCTTTCGCGTCTTCGCTGCCCGCATCAAGGAAGCCATCGCGGCGCCCGACCCCCGGACGGTGATTGCCGCCCGCGAGGAAGAGCTCGGCGCCGCGCGCCAGGCGGTCTCCAGTCTGCAGGCCCAGGTCGATGCCTTGGTGGGGGCGCTGGAAGACCGCGCCGCCGAGTCGGCACGTCTGGAGGCGGCGCTGGCGGCCGAAAGCACACGCCGCGCCGAGGCGGAGCGCCGGGCGGCCGACGAAGCGGCGGCGGCGCCGGCGCTGGCGGCGGAGCTCGCCGTCCGGGCCGCCGATGGGCCTCCTGCTGTGGTTGAGCCGGCGATGCCCGAGCCAGCCGCCGCGCAGGCCCCGGAAGCCGGAAGCCGGGCCGGGAGCCGTACTGGCGACCTGACCGCTATGCTCGCGCGGATCGAACAGCGCCCGCTCTATGCGATAGCGGCCGTCGCCGCGATCATCCTGTTGGGTGGGCTGCTGTGGCTGACCGGACGGCGCCGTGCGGCGGCGCCCGCGCCAGCTCCGGTGCCGCTGCTGCTGGCCGCGTCGCCGGAGGTGCCGGCTGGGGCAACGGCGGGGACGCCCCGGCCCGCAGCGCCTCTGCGGCCGATCATCGAGGTGCCCGAGGACGCCCCGCCAGAAGACGTCCAGAAGGTGCCGCTGAAGCCGGCCCCGCTGTCGCAACCGCTGACCAGCACACGGCCGCTGCCAAAGGGTGCGCGGTTGAAAGTCAATGGCGTGACGCCGCCGACCGCCGCTGCCAGGGCGGCCATGGCCGCCGGTGCGGCCCAACGCCGCGCGACCCGGGCCGTTGGTCAGGGGGGCGGGGCTCGGGAGGCCATGATTCAAGAGGCCGCCACGCAGGCGGCTGCGCTAGGCCGCGAAGCGGACACCGCAGCGCACCCCATCGTGCAGGCCTTGCGCAAGGGCAACCTGCCGCTGTTCGAGCTGCTGTTCGGCGAGTTGACCGATCTGCGTTCGCCGCAGTTGCAGCGCATCGTCTATGGCGGACGCGGCGAAGATCTCGCCATCGTGTGCCGGGCTGTCGGGGTCGACAAGCTGCTGTTCGGATCGATCTTCCTGCTGACCGACCACATGCGCGGTGGCAGCGAGGACGAGCCCGAGCACACGGCGGCGCTGCTGCAGATGTACGACCGCATGCCGCCGGAGACCGCCCAGAAGGTGCTGGCCAAGTGGCAGCGTAATTGGAGCGGTGCGACCCGCAAGAGAGGTACGTCCTGATGGCGGCCAGGGGCAGAGGGGGCGCAGGGGGAGGCAAGGGCGCGAAGTCGGGACGGGGGCGCACGGCTGCCGCCGCGGCACGCCGGCCGGCGCGTCGCAGACGCTGGTTCGGCTGGTGGGATGCGCTGCCGGCGTCGATGCGGATCTGGTCGCGGCGCCTGGCGATCGCCTTGCTGGTGAGCTTCGTCCTCGCGCCGCGCGGGCGTGTTCTGCTTTACCGCTTCGTGCCGGTGCCGGTGACGCCGCTGATGCTGATCCGGCTGGTCGAAGGGCAGGGGCTGGCAAAGGACTGGGTCGCCTGGGAGGAAATCGCTCCGGCGATGCGCCAGGCCGTGGTGGCCTCTGAGGACAACCTGTTCTGCGAGCACAGCGGTTTCGACTGGCAATCGCTGCAGGCCGCCGCCGAAGCCTATGCCGCCGGGGAGCGCGCGGGCGGCGGCAGCACGATTTCCATGCAGACCGCCAAGAACCTGTTCCTCTGGCCGTCGCGCAGCATTCTGCGCAAGGGGCTGGAGGTGCCTTTGACGGCCTCCATCGAGCTGCTGTGGCCGAAGCGGCGCATCCTCGAGGTTTATCTGAACATCGCCGAACTGGGCCCCGGCATCTACGGCATCGAGGCGGCGGCGCAGCACTACTACGATCGTCCGGCCAGCCGGCTCACCCTGGCGCAGGCCTCCCGCCTCGCCGCCGTGTTGCCCAATCCCTTGGAGTGGCGTCCCCAGCCGGCGGACACCTATGTCGCCCAGCGTTCCAGCGTCATCCGCACCCGTGTCCGCCAACTCGGTCCGCTGCTGGACTGCGTGAGCGATTGACCGGTCAGGCGGCTCAACAGCCGCCGGGCGGTTGCATCAGGCCCCAGCCGAAGGTGCTGTCGCGGCCCGGCGCACCGAGATCGCGAGCGACCTCCTGCAGGGTCTGACGGATGCGCTGCGGCGAGGCATCGGGGCTCTGGGTAAGGGCCAGCGCCGCCGCGGCCGAGACGAAAGGCGCGGCGAAGGAGGTGCCGGTATTGTAGCGGCCGCCTTGGCCGCCGCGGGCGCTCCAGACGTCGACGCCGGGCGCCGCCAGGTCGATGTAGTCGCCACGGTTGGCGTCGCGGTAGGGCTGCAGCGAGGCGTCCACCGCGGTCACCGCCAGCACTGCCGGATAGCCGGCGGGAAACACCGGCGCGGCGTTGGGGCCTTCGTTGCCGGCGGCGGCGACCAGCACCATGCCGCCGTCCAAGGCGCGTTCGGCGGTCAGCCGCATGACCTGGTTGCCGGGGCCGGAGAGGCTGAGGTTGACCACCCGCACGCCCTGCTGGCCGAGCCAGTCGATGGAGCGGGCGATGGCGTCGGTGGTGCCGACCACACGGTTGTCCGGCTTCACACTGAAAATCGCCGCCGCGTATAGACGGGCGGCGGGAAGGAGTCCGCTTGCGTTGCTGTCCGGTGCCCCCACCAGTAGGGCGGCCACGGCGGTGCCGTGGTCGGGCGGCGCGGGTGGAATCCCCGCTGCGATGAAACTTCGCGCCGTGATGGCGCGGCCTTCCAGGGCCTCGTGGGCGGCGTCGACCGCCGTATCGATCAGCCCGACATCGACCGTGGCGGTGCAGCCCGGTCTCGCTTCGGGCCAGCCGACGAGGTTCTTCGCATAGTGCCGCGGCGCCCCGGCAGCCGGGCCGTCCTGGGATGCGGTGCCATCGGGTTCGTAAAGCGTGTTGGCATCGAACAGGATCGTCGGGAAGCTCTGGCGCAGCGCATTGAGGGCCGTCGGCACGTCGACGCCGTTCGGCAGGCCGAGGCGCAGCAGCGCGAAGCCGAGGGTCGGCAGTTCCTGCAGCGAGCGTACCGCATAACCCAGGTTGGCAACCTGCTGGGCGAGGGTCGTGGCATCGGTCAGCGTGCCGGTGATGGCGAGGACTTCGTCGGGGACAAGGTCCGGATCCACGGCAGCGGGGGTCGGCGGCGGCGTGGCTCCCGGCGCGGTTCCGGGGGCCGCGGGAGCGGCGGGAGGCGGCAGACGATCAGCCTGACCCGCCGGGCGAAGGGGTTCGCGCGGGTCCGGCCGGCCCGGACCGGGATTGTTGGGACCGGGATTGTTGGAACTGGGATTGTTGGGATTGGCGCCGCCGGGATTGGCCCCGGCCTGGGGCTGGGCCTGGGCCGGCTTTTCCTCACAGATCTGCACGGGCCGGCCTTGGCCGGACAGCCACTTGCCGCTACGCGTTTCCTGGATGCCCAGCACGTACCACTTGCCGCGCCCCAGCATCTTGTTCTTCGGCACCGTCGCCCGAATGGCCATGTCGGTCCAGGACGACACCGGCAGGGCGACGACAACGTTGGGGTCGCGCAGGACCAGAATGCGGCCGCCGGCGCGCCCCAGCTTGCGGCCCCGTACTTTCAGGCTATCGCCGTAATCGACGCAACCGGTGATGCCGATGCCGACGATCACCGGCTTGGGGGCTTCTTGCGCTTCCACCGCGCGTGGGGCCAGCAGTGCCGCCGCCATCGTGGCAGCAACGGCAAAGCCGCCGAGCAGGCTGACGAGCCGGCAGGGAACCCGGGATGTCCGCGCGGCGGCCATGACGGTCAGTTCCGCTCCGCGAAGGTGACGATCCGGTTGCTGGCCCGCAGGGTGGCGAGGGCTTCCTCGACGGTGGTGCCGGTGGGATCGACCAGGCGCAGGTTGTAGATGCCCAGTGCCGTCGGCCCGTCGGCGATGCTGGCGCCGGCGGATTGCAGCACGTCGCGAATCTGCTGTTCCGTCGCGTCGGGCGCGAAGGTGACCTGCAGCACCGCGGCGTTGCCGGAAGCCGTGGTGACGTCGCTGCCGGGCACGCCGGTCAGGCCGACCATGACGGCGGCCTGGACCATCACCGCCAGGCAGGCGGCGACCGCCAGGGGGCGCCACCAGTTGGCGACGGTGACGACCTTGCCGGTCTTTCCGTCGCTGCCGCCGGACTGCTGTGTGTCCTGCTTGATTTCGCGCTTAAGGCGCTGCAGGCCGAGATCGCCGGGACTGTTCTCGATGCGCTGTTCCTTGACCTGCTGGCGCAGGGCGCGCAGCAGATCGACTTCGTCTCGGGCGTGGGGGCTGCGTTCCAGGTAGGCCTCGACCTGCTGGCGCTCCTCGGCGCCGAGCGTGTCGTTGACATACCACGGGAGCAGGAGGTCCAGCGCCTCGTCTCTGTTTCCGTTCTCAGCCATCATGACAATCCCATCTCTTTGAGCCCCGCAAGGCACTTCATCAGTGCCTTTTTCGCGTGAAACATCCTGGTCTTCACGGTTCCCTCCGGGCAGCCGACGATGCCGGCGATTTCCCCGTAGGGGAGGTCCTCGAAGAAGGCCAGGTGAACCACGCTGCGGTGCGCTTCCGAGAGTTGATCCACGCAATGCCGCACCTGCTTGGCGTCCTGTGCCGCTGAGAGCGTTTCTGCCGCATCCGGGACGTCGTCCTCCGCCATCTCCGGATCCAGTTCCACGCTCTCGCCTGGTTTGCGCCGCCGGATCCGGTCGATCGTCTTGTGGTGGGCGATGCCTAGAACCCAGGTGCTCACCGACGACCGGCCTTCAAAGCGGCTGGCGTTGCGCCAGACTTCGAACATGACCTCATTGAGTACGTCGGAGGCGTCGAAGGAATCGTTCAATTTGGAACGAATAAAACGGTAAACACGCCCTTCATAGAGACGGTAAAAGGCGTCCAGTGCAGACTGGTCGCCTTTTGCCATCCGGTTCAACAGCTCTCGGTCGTCCTGGGTCACGCGTGGCCCCTGTCACTTGTGGCGCCTCGGGCCCCCCGAGCGCCTAGGGTTTGTGGATTTTCCGGATTGAGCTGGACCCGATCACAGCGCCATTACCATCAATCGCGGTAACCTTCCAGAGGTAGCTCCGGTCGGCGGGCAACTGGGCCAGGGAAGAAGGCGGCAAAACCGCCTCCGTCTGGCCACCGGCGACGAAGATCCCGGCCAGCGGAGCCGGGTCGCCGTCAGGGAGTTCCGGGGCCGCCTGGGCCTGGAGGTTCTGGGCTGGGTCGAGCGGCTCGGCGGGGCCGGCCGGGGTTGCATAGAAGGCGATCCGGTAGGCATCGGCCCCCGGGATCGCGTTCCAGGCGAAATGGGTGTCCGCGTCCAGTACGGCGCCGGGGCGCGGCGCACTGATCAGCACTTGCTGCTGGGCTGCCGGGCTCTGGGCCACAGTCTGGCCCGGCACCGCGGCCGTCACGTAGTACTGCAGCACCGGGGTTTCGTAGGCTAAGCCCGGTTCGACGACGCGGAACCGCACCAGGTGGGTACCTTCCATGGCGGTGGGCAGCGGCGGGCTGGTGATCACGGCGCGGCCACCGCCGCCGATGCCCTGGCGGACCAGGGTGAGGGCGCGGAAGACCGGTGTGCCGGCCGTGGTGCTGCCGTCGGCAACTTCCCATTGGCCGGTGAGCAGGCCGGTGCCGGAGGTGTTCAGTTCGGCAACCACGTGGAGTTCGCTGCCCTTGGACAGAACCTTGCTGCGCGCGTCGTCCCCGAAGGCAAGTTCCAGGCGCTGGACCGCGAATGCGGCGGCGCCTTCGCCGCTCGGTCGCACTTCGAGCTCCGCCGTCTTCGAGATATTGTCGGCGTTGTCGTTGAACTCGCGCTCAAGACGCAGCGCGCCGCCCTGCTTGATCGCGCGATAGATCACCGCCTGTGGCAGCTGCACCACTTCACGGAACTTCACCGTCTCCTGGAAACCCTGCCCCTGAATGTCTTTTGTCAGCGTGCGTGCCAAGGTCGCGACCACGCTGCCGCCGATCCGGATTTTGATGTTTTGGGAAGAAACGGTTGCCGGGCTGGGTGGGTTCACCGCCTCGCGCAAGACCTCCCAGTTCACCGTCACCGTTGCCGGTCCGGTGGCCCCGACGGAGACTGAAGCCGGTGTGCTGTCGGCCGCGATGATGGCGGCCCCGGCTTGGGGCTGAGCCAGGGACAACGTGGCCAGAGACGCGGCCAGTGCGGCGGTCATTCGAAGAAAACGGGCGCCCATTATCTCATTCCTTGCATAGCTGTTGAGCGCAACGGCGTCCCCCATTTTCGCGGTGGCGGATGCTGTTGCTGCCGGTAAGTCGAGCGGCGGTAACCGGCGGTTCAATTCCCTTCACTATGCTTAGGGTTTATAGATCTCCCGCGGCGGGCTGACCCCCAGCAGGGCGCCGTTTTCGGCGATCGCCTTGACGGTCCATTGGTAGCGGCGGTCTCCGGGCAGATGCGCCAGGGTATAGTCCTGCAGGCGGATCGCCGTCAGGGTGCCGGGCAGCACGACCCCGGTCAGCGGCTGCAGCCCTTGGACGCTCTGCGTATCGGGGGCAGGGTCGAGCGGTACCGGGGTCGTGACGACCGTGTCCGCAACCGTCGCTGCCGGGCCCACCGGCGCACCGAAGATTTCCAGCTTGTAGAGATGGGCGCCAGGGATCGCCTGCCAGGCAAAGCGCGTGGTCAGCGTCAGCGGCGTGCCCGGCTGCGGGGCGGTGATCAGCATCAGCCGCGGTTCCTGCTTGTCGGGCAGGGGGCTTTCCGACGTGACGTAGAACTGCAACTCCGGCTCGTCGAAGAAGCTCGTCGGGTCGGTCAGCAGCAGGCGCACGAAACTGTTGCCTTCGAAGCGGGTCGGCAGCGGCGGCGAGGTGATGACGGTGCGGCCGTTGCCGGCGACGGGCTGACGCACCAAAGCCAGGGTCCGGAATACCGGTGTTCCGGACGTGGTCGGCGCCGTGGCGATCTGCCACTCGCCCTGGATCAGGCCGACGCCGCTGGTGCGCAGTTCGGCGATGGCGCGCAGGCGGCCGCCCTTGGGCAGGACCTTGACCCGGGACCCGTCGTCGAAGCTCAGCTCCAGCCGGGCGATGGACAGCGGCTGGGAACCGGGCCCGCTCGGCGTCAGTTGGGTGTTGCCGCTCAGGCTTGCCGGGTTGCCACCGAAGGTGCCGGCGGTGTCCGTGAAGGTGCGCTGGTAGACGATCGGGACCCGGGCCTTGACGGCGCGGAAAGCCACTGCCTGCGGGACGACGAAGGTCTCGGTGAAAATCAGCGACTCGTTGGTGCTGGGCGGGACGCCGGGCGCAAATCGCGAGAGCGTCCGGCTGATGGTGCTGACCGGGGTGCCGTTGACCAGAAGGACGCCACTGGGCGAACTGATGGTGCCGGGATTGGTCGCGGCGGAGCCGCCCAGGCGGACCACCTGCCAGGTCACGGTCACCGTGCTGGGGCCGACGACGGAAATCGGAATGCGGGCTTGTGTCGTGTCGACGCTGACGATACCGGCGATAGCCGGATAGGCCGACAGTCCCGCCATGAGGACGGCGAGGAAGGCGGCAAGCCGGGCCAGAAGGCGTAATCTCATGACATCGCCTCTCAATACGCTACCGGCAGGGACAGGCGAAGTTCGGTAAAGGCCTGATATTGCAGATCGGGCTGGGTATTCTCAAAATCGTCATTGGTGTCCTGGATGAAGCCGGTGAAGGCCAACTGGACGCCCAGCTTGTTGACCTCCGCCTGGCGCAGAGTCCACACGATCTCGCCGTTAAAGCTGTTGGTGTCCGGTGTGTCGCCGTCGCCAAGCCGATGGTTCAAATTATAGGTCAGCGTGGCGTTCAGGGTATCCGGAATTACTGTGATATCGGCGCTCAGCCCGAGATAGAGGGCCTCGTTCCTGTCGCCGGTATCCAGGTCTTCGAACATATCCCACTGCAGGCTGGGCGACAGGGTCAGCCAATCGTCAGCCAACACGTAGGCGCTGAGCCCCGTGGTGTTGTTCAGCGTGTCGCTCATGAGGTCGACGTGATCCGAGAAAGAATAGACCGTGTGCGAGAAGCTCCAGCTCCAGCTCTGGTAGTTCGACCCGGCCGAGAAGGTCGCCGACCGGGTAGTGTTGTTGGCGTCGTCGTCCGGGAAATCGTCGGACGTGTCGATGCGGTCGATCTCGTAGAGCGCCGCCGAGAGGCCGAAGAAAGGCTGGCCGTACCACGGCATCGAACCGTCTTCGAGGGGCTCGACGAAGGGGGTGTAGGTGCCGTTGAAATAGACGTCGATGTTGCGGTCCGTCGGCAGATAGTCGAGGCCGTCGACGTTGTTCAGTTTATGATCGACACGGACCTGGGCGGCGAACTCGTCCCAGAAGAAATCGGTGAAGATCGAGGTGGTCTCCCG
>JBHJIR010000078.1:0-11367 GCA_050043265.1 Kiloniellaceae bacterium | reverse complement strand
GTCCTGCCGCCGGGTCCGACGCTTCGACCTCTGCCTAGCTTACTCGACCGCCGGCATTTCCATCGGCAGTTCCGGCGCGGTGCCGAGCCACTTCTCGTTGATGGCGGTGAGACGGCCGTCCTTGTGCATTTTCACGATCGCCTCGTTGATGGCGGCGATAAGGCTGGCGCTTTCGTCACCGGGACGGGCGACCCAGGCGAAGAACTTAGGGTCGCCGAAGGGCGGTGTCACCAGGGCGAAGGTCTCCGGACGCTGGACGGCGGCATAGCCCATCAGCGGCATGGAGTTGGCGACCGCCTGGATGCGGCCCGCGGCGAGGTCGGCCAGCGCCTCGTCGATGTTGACGTATTCGCGGATGTCGACCGGCGCCGACAGCGTCTCGGCAAAGGCCTTCAGCTGTTCGAGCTGGGCCGAGCCCTTCTGCGATCCGGCGGCCTTCCCGGCGATGTCTTCCGGCTTCATGATCGAGTCGTCGCCCGCCCGCTTGGCGAGCGCGACCGTCGCGTTGCCCATCGGCAGGGTGAAGGAATAGCGCTTCACGCGCTCGGCGGTGATGGTCACCGGCGCGTTGACGATGTCGAACTTGCCGGCCTCGAGGCCCGGCAGGACGCTGGACCAGGGCAGGTCGAGATATTCGACCTCGACGCCCAGTTCCTTGGCCACCTCGTCGAAGAGGTCGCGGCAGATGCCCTTGTATTGGCCGTCCTCCAGGATGTCGAAGGGCGCGAAGTGCATTTCGGTGGCGGCGACGATCTTGCCCTTGGCCTTGATGTCGGCGAGCTGGTCGGCCTGCGCCGTGGCGGCCATGCCGAGTGCCAGGGCGCCGGCGGCGAGGGTGCTCAGGATTTGCTGAAGTCTCATGACGTGCTCCTTGTTGTCGCATTTTTTTTGGACCGACTGTGGCCGGTCGTTACTAGCCCCGGTTCGGAACCCCATGACTGTACGGTTTCCGCAATTTTGTGCAATGCACAAGCCGACGGTATTCTACCGTACCGAGGCAATGCCCGGCACCGGCCGCCCTGTCCGGAGCAGAAGAAAGGCACGCGCCGACGCCGCCGCGATGCAGCGCCATCTGAGCCGGCATTTTTTCTGGGAATTCTGGTAGAGAATGGTGCCGCCGGGGTGAATCGAACACCCGACCCCACCCTTACCAAGGGTGTGCTCTACCCCTGAGCTACGGCGGCACGACGCGGGGTCTTCTTCCCCGACGGGGCCGGAACATGCCACCGGCTGCGGCGGATGGCAAGGCCAAACCCCCTCGGGCCGCCGGAAAATGCGGCGCCGTGGCGGCGGCGTCGGTCCGGCCGCTCCGTCATAGGTTTGTGCCGCTTAAAGCGGCCTTAACGGCGGGAAATGGCCCGCTTGCGGCCTTGACCTCGCCATAATCGGGGGGCAGTGTCGCCAGCCATGCCGCCCGAGCCCAAATCTTCGCCCGAATCCGCGCCTCAAACGCCCCAGGAAGGCGGAAAAACGGCTGCCGGCGGGACCGATCCCCGCCAGGAGCGCCTGGCCCAGGCGTTGCGCGACAATCTGCGCAAGCGCAAGGCCCAGCAGCGCGGCCGCCGGGATGACGGGTCTTGAAGGCCGGGGGTCTGAAGGTGAGGGGCTTGAACGGCTTGGTCTTGAAGGGGGGGTGATCTTGAGAATGCCGCGGCTTTTCAGTAGGAACGCGCGCTACGCTCCCGCTCTAACCGGGGCGCTGCGGGGCGACCTGACCTTCCAACACCTTTACTTAGAACAAGGGGGAGCGTGACGGCCATGTCCATCATGCCGGACAGCTGGATTCGCGAAATGGCCCAGACCAAGGGCATGATCGCGCCTTTCATCGAGGCCCAGCGCCGCGAGGGCGTGATCTCCTACGGCGTCAGTTCCTACGGCTACGCCGCCCGGGTCGCCGAGGAGTTCAAGATCTTCACCAACGTCGACAGCGTCATCGTCGACCCCAAGAATTTCTCGGACCAGAGCTTCGTCGAGCGCAACACCGACGTCTGCATCATCCCGCCGAATTCCTTCGCCCTGGCGCGCACGGTCGAGTATTTCCGCATCCCGCGCGACGTGCTGGTGATCTGCCTGGGCAAGTCCACCTACGCGCGCTGCGGCATCATCGTGAACGTGACGCCGCTGGAGCCGGAGTGGGAGGGCCACGTGACCCTGGAGTTCTCCAACACCACGCCGCTGCCAGCCAAGGTCTATGCCAACGAAGGTGCCTGCCAGTTCCTGTTCCTGAAGGGCGCGACGCCGCCGGAGGTGTCCTACGCCGACCGCGCCGGCAAGTACATGGGCCAGCGCGGCGTTACCCTGCCGCGCCTGTAAAGCGCAGCCGCAGAATTTAGAAAAGAGACCGGATGGACCAGATCGTTATCCACGGCGGACACCGCCTCGTCGGCGAGATCCCAATCAGCGGGGCGAAGAACGCCGCCCTGCCGCTGATGGCGGCCAGCCTGCTGACCGCCGACACCCTGCGCCTGTCCAACGTGCCGCACCTGGCCGATATCTCGACCATGGCGCGGCTGCTGGCCCAGCACGGCGTCGCCATCCACATGAACGGCGAGGCGGTCAACGGCAGCGACGGTGGCGTGCTGGACATGACCGCCGCGACCATCACCTCCTTCGTCGCGCCCTATGACCTGGTGCGCAAGATGCGCGCCTCGGTGCTGGTGCTGGGCCCGCTGGTGGCGCGGGTCGGCGAGGCCAAGGTGTCGCTGCCCGGCGGCTGCGCCATCGGCACCCGCCCGGTCGATCTACACCTCCAGGGCCTGGAAAAACTCGGCGCCGAGATCCGCCTGGAAGAAGGTTATATTCACGCCCTGGCGCCCAAAGGGCGGAGCGGCGCGAAGGTGGTCTTCCCCAAGGTCTCGGTCGGCGCGACGGAAGATCTGCTGATGGCCGCCTGTCTGGCCAAGGGCGAGACCCAGTTGCTGAACGCGGCGCGTGAGCCGGAGGTCATCGACCTCGGCGAATGCCTGATCAAGATGGGCGCGCAGAGCGAGGGCCTGGGCAGCGACCGCATCACCGTTCATGGCGTCGCCAAGCTGCACGGCGCCGACCATGCCGTGGTGGCCGACCGCATCGAGACCGGCACCTACGCCATGGCGGCGGCGATCACCGGCGGCGAGCTGGAACTCATCGGCGGGCGCGCCGACCACCTGAACGCTGTCATCAAGGTGCTGAACGAGGCCGGCGTGGAGGTGACCGAGACACCCCGCGGCCTGAAGGTGAAGCGCATCAACGGGCCGGTGCGCGGCGTCGACGTGATGACCGAACCCTATCCGGGCTTCCCGACGGACTTGCAGGCGCAGATCATGGCGCTTATGTCCACCGCGGAGGGCGCCGCCATGATCACCGAGTCGATCTTCGAGAACCGCTTCATGCACGTGCCGGAACTGACCCGCATGGGGGCCAACGTGAACGTGCACGGCTCCTCGGCCATGGTGCGCGGGCAGCAGCGCCTGACCGGCGCCGAGGTCATGGCCACGGACCTGCGTGCCTCGGTGTCGCTGGTGCTGGCCGGGCTGGCAGCGGAGGGCGAGACGGTGCTGAACCGCGTCTACCATCTGGATCGCGGCTACGAGCACCTGGAACAGAAGCTGGCCGCCTGTGGCGCCGACATCACACGCCGGCCCACACCGGTTTGACGGGCACCGGCCCGACAAGTTTGAGGGGCACCGGCCCGACAAGGCCGGCCGGCAGGAAAGGGAAGAGGGGAGGTCGAGATGAGCGATGACAAGCCGCTGAAGCTGCGCGCCCACGATCCGGCCGACATGGACGTGATGGCTGCCCTGCTGCAGGATGCCCTGGTGCCGCTCGGCGACATGAAATACCTGGCCGAGGAAAAGCGCTTCGTCATGGTGGCCAACCGCTTTCGCTGGCACGGCGACCCCGCGCTGGACGAGCGCCCGGCGGCGCCGGCCCCGCTGGCCGAAGGCGAGGACGCGGCCTTCGACGAGGAAGGGGCCGAGCCGCCCTTCGAGCGGGTCAACAGCGGTCTGTGCTTCGACAAGGTGGAGCGGGTGCGCTTTCGCGGCATGACCCCCGGCGGCAAGGACGAGATCCTCAGCCTGCTGACCATCACCGCCCAGCCCGAGGCCATCACCCTGATCTTCGCCGGCGAGGCGGCGGTCCGCCTGGAGGTCGAGGCGATCCGCTGCCATCTGGAGGATATCGGCCATCCCTGGCCGACCCGTTGGCGCCCCCACCACGACGCGGACGCGACGGTCGAGGCGGCTGCAAAAGCTGGCGAAACCGAGGCTTCCTAGCCCGCCCGCCCCGCCAGCCAGCCCCCTCGGGGCCTGAAACCCGGGCCGCTTGCGGCAAAAGCCCGGGCCGCTTGCGGCAAAAGCCAGGGCCGCTCGCGGCGAAAGCCTGGGCCGCCTGCGGCAAAAGTAAGTGGCAATTGCGGGGAAAAATCGCCATACCAAGGGCCGCTGCGGCCCCGTTCCGCCCCCGGGCGGGAGAAGGTGCCGCGCGGACCTGTTTGCAGAAGCGGAGCCTAGCCTTGCCCCCCCCGAACGCATCGCCAAACGAGCCGTTGATCCTGGCGGTCCCGAAAGGCCGGATCCTGAAGGAATTAAGTCCGTTGCTGGCCCACGTCGGCATCGTGCCGGAGGCCGCCTTCAACGACGATGCCGCACGCCAGCTCCGCTTCTCCACCAACCATCCGGGCCTCGACATCATCCGGGTGCGCAGCTTCGACGTGGCCACCTTCGTGGCCTTCGGCGCTGCCCACCTGGGGGTCGCCGGCAACGACGTGCTGATGGAATTCGACTATCCGGAACTCTACGCCCCGGTCGACCTGAAGATCGGTCCCTGCCGGCTGGCGGTGGCGGCGCCGCGGCACCTGGCCGAGAGCGACGACCCGAGCCGCTGGAGCCACATCCGCGTCGCCACGAAGTACCCCGGGATCACCCGGCGCCACTTCGCCGCGCGCGGCGTGCAGGCCGAATGCATCAAGCTGAACGGCGCTATGGAACTGGCCCCGGGCCTGGGCCTGTGCCGGCGCATCGTCGACCTGGTCTCCACCGGATCGACCCTGAAGGCCAATGATCTGGTCGAGGTCGAGACCATCGCCGAGGTGACGTCGCGGCTGATCGTCAACCGGGCGGCGTTGAAGACGCGCTCGGAGGAACTGACCGGCTGGGTCGAGCGTTTCCGCGAGGCCGCCGATGCCGCTTAGGCTCGACAGTACCGCCGCCGGGTTCGAAGTTGAGTTCACCGCCCTGCTGAACAGCAAGCGGGAAGCTTCGGCCGACGTCGATGCCGTAGTAGCGGCGATCATCGCCGAGGTGCGCACGCGCGGCGATGCCGCTCTGCTGGAATATACCGCGCGCTTCGACCGCCTGACGCTGACGGCTGAGACTCTGCGTATCCCGCAGCGCGATCTCGATGCCGCCGTCGACGCCTGCGACGCCGAGACCGTCGCCGCGCTGGAACTGGCCGCTGCCCGCATCACCGACTATCACCGCCGCCAGAAGCCGGAAGACCTGGATTATGTCGACCCGGTCGGCGTGCGCCTGGGCCATCGCTGGACGGCGGTGGAGGCGGCGGGGCTCTATGTGCCCGGCGGCACCGCGGCCTATCCGTCCTCGGTGCTGATGAACGCGCTGCCGGCCAAGGTCGCCGGTGTCGAGCGGCTGGTCATGGTGGTGCCGACGCCCGACGGTGTGGTGGCGCCGCTGGTGCTGGCCGCCGCCAAGCTGGCTGGCGTCACCGAGGTTTACCGCATCGGCGGTGCCCAGGCGGTGGCGGCGCTGGCCTTCGGCACCGCGACCATCGCCAAGGTCGACAAGATCGTCGGCCCCGGCAACGCCTACGTCGCCGCCGCCAAGCGCCAGGTCTTCGGCACTGTCGGCATCGACATGATCGCCGGTCCTTCGGAGATCCTGGTGGTGGCCGACGCCGACAACCGGCCGGACTTCATTGCCGCCGACCTGCTGTCCCAGGCCGAGCACGACACCGCCGCCCAGTCGATCCTCATCACCGACGATGCCGCTTTTGCCGATGCGGTGGCCGCGGAAGTGGAAAAGCAGCTTCAGGCGCTGCCGCGCACCGCCATCGCGCGGGAGAGCTGGGACGCCCATGGCGCCATCATCACCGTGGCCGATCTCGGCGACGCGGTTACGCTGATCGACCGTGTGGCGCCGGAGCACCTGGAACTGGCGGTCGCCGATCCCGATGCCCTGGCGGCCAAGGTGCGCAATGCCGGGGCCATCTTCCTCGGCCGCTATACGCCGGAGGCCATCGGCGACTATCTCGCCGGGCCGAACCACGTGCTGCCGACGGCGCGCTCGGCGCGTTTCTCCTCCGGCCTCTCGGTGCTCGACTTCATGAAGCGATCCTCGCTGATCGCCTGCACCGCCGAGGCACTGGCCGAGATCGGTCCGGCCGCCGTACGCCTGGCGCAGGCCGAAGGGCTGGATGCCCACGCCCAATCGGTGGCCCTGCGTCTTGCGGCCAACCCGGAGCCGTCCCGCCCGGAATCCTCGTAGCGGAAAGCGGAGGCAGCGGGAATGACCGACGATCCCGACAAGGACGCCCAACAGGCCGAGCCGCCCGAGCAATCGCCTGAGCCGTCGCCCGAGCGGCTGACCAGCGTCACGCTGGACGACAGCGCGGTGATCCGGCGCAGTCCCGAGGTCGAGCACGAACGGGCGGTCGCCATCTATGATCTGCTGGAGGACAACGCCTTTCGCCCGCAGGGCGACTACAGCGGCCCCTATCATCTGCATCTGTCGATCGCGGAGAACCGCCTGCAGATGGATATCCTCAGCGAGGCCGACGAACCGCTGGAAACCGTCGCGCTGCCGCTGCTGCCGTTCCGCCGCGTGGTGCGCGACTACTTCGCCGTCTGCGAGACCTATTACGAGGCCATCAAGACGGCGAGCCCGGCGCGGATCGAGGCCATCGACATGGGCCGCCGCGGCCTGCACAACGAGGGCTCCGAGCTGCTGCAGGAACGCCTGGACGGCAAGATCGAGATCGACTTCGACACCGCACGCCGGCTGTTCACGCTGATCTGCGTTCTCCACATACGCGGCTAGGCCCGATGGGCGATCTTCCCGAAGCGGTCCTCTTTGCCTGTACGCAGAACTCCGTGCGCTCGCCGATGGGCGAGGCGCTGCTGAAACACCTGCTCGGCCACCGCATCTACGTCGATTCCGTCGGTGTGCGAACCAGCGAGATCGATCCTTTCGTGATCGAGGTGATGGACGAGATCGGCATCGACCTGTCCAAGCACCGCTCGAAGGCCTTCGACGACCTGGAGGACACCTCTTTCGACCTCATCATCTCGCTGTCGCCGGCGGCCCCGCACCAGGCCGTGGAGCTGCCCCGGCCCATGGCCTGCGACGTGGAATTCTGGAACACCTTCGACCCCAGTCTGATCGAGGGCAACCGCGAGACCCGGCTGCAGGCCTACCGGGATGTGCGCGATCAGTTGAAAAAGCGCATCGAGGACCGCTTCTCGCTGGACCTGAAACCGCCGCACTGACGCTGGGTGGCCGGCTAAGTTACCGGAAAGACTTGATGTTTTAGGAAAATCGCTGCCTTGACCGGGGTGTTTGTTCTTATCGGCGGTTTTATGTATGATCCGCGCGCTCTCCCCAAAGCCGGGAAATCCGCGGGGGAGGCGAGGAGACGAACCGGGCCGGCGCGAGAAGCCGCGGCGGCAGCTTGATCAAGATAAGAAGGACAGATGGCCAAGGAAGATCTACTGGAATTCCAAGGTACCGTCGTTGAGCTTCTGCCCAACGCGATGTTCCGCGTGAAGCTGGACAACGACCATGAAGTTCTGGCGCACACCGCCGGCAAGATGCGCAAGCACCGTATTCGCGTTCTGGCGGGCGACCGCGTGAACGTCGAGATGACGCCCTACGACCTGACCAAGGGCCGCATCACTTTCCGTTACAAATAATCCCACGGGCCGGGGCATGGCCGTAGTCCGCCCAGAGAAAGCCCGACAGGACGCTCCGCAAACGCAGCCGGTCCCGGCGGCGCCCTTGGTGCTGGCCTCGGCCTCGCCGCGGCGCCTGCAGCTGTTGCAACAGGTCGGCATTGCGCCCAGCACGGTGGACCCGGCCGACGTCGACGAGACGCCGCGCCGGCGCGAGCTGCCGCACGTCTACGCGCGCCGGGTGGCGCACGACAAGCTGGACGCCGTGGCCGCGCGCCACCCCGGCGCCTTCCTGCTCGCGGCCGACACGGTGGTGGCGGTCGGCCGCCGCATCCTGCCCAAGCCGGAAAGCGAGGCCGAGGCGCGGCGCTGCCTGGAATTGCTGTCCGGCCGGCGCCACCGGGTGCTGGGCGGCGTTGCCGTGCAGGCGCCCGACGGCCGGCGCGTCGGGACGCTGGTCACCACCGCGGTGATCTTCAAACGCCTGTCGGACGACGAGATCCGCCGCTACCTGGCCGGCGGCGAGTGGCGCGGCAAGGCCGGCGGCTACGCCATCCAGGGCGCCGCGGCGGCCTTCATCCCCAAGATCATCGGCTCCTACCCCAACGTGGTCGGCCTGCCCCTGGTGGAGACCTGCAATCTCCTGACCGGGCTCGGCTACCGGATCTGAGCCCTCATGGCTGCGGAACTGATCGTCTCGGTGCTGCCCGGCGAGCGGCGGGCCGCCGTGCTACGCGACGATGAACTCGACGATCTGCTGATCCTGCGCGACGGTCCTTCGGGTGAAGGGGGCGTCCCCCAGGCCGGCGATCTGTTCCTGGCGCGGGTGCAGAGATTCGATAAGGGTCTCGACGGTGCCTTCGTCGACCTGGGACTGGAGCGGCCCGGCCTGCTGCCGAAGCGCGAAATGACCGGGGACCTGCCGCCGGAAGGTACGGCCTTGGTGGTGAAGGTGCTGCGCGCGCCGGCTGACGACAAGGGCGCCCGCGTGAGTGCAAAGGGCATGAGCGCTACGGGCGTCACTGCCGAGGCGCAGGGCCTGAAGGCGCCCGCGCGGCTGGCGGGCGGCGCCGGCCCGCTGGCCGGCCTCGTCGAGCGCACGAAGCCGCGGCGCGTGGTCTGCGACGACGCGGCCCTGTTAAAGCAAATGAAAGACTGGGCCGGTGGCGATTGCGAGGCCGCGCTGCACAGCGCCGCAACGCCGCTGTTCGAGGCCGAGGGGCTGGAGGCGGAGGTCGAGGCCCTGCTCGATCCGCGCAGCGAACTTCCCGACGGCGGCTTCCTGCTTGTCGAGCCGGGCCGGACGCTGACCGCCATCGATGTGAACGCCGGGCGCAGCGATGGGCGCAGCGGGCAGGCGGCCCAGGCCAAGGCGGTGAACCTGGCGGCGGTGCCGGCGATCGCCCGTCAGCTTCGCCTGCGCGCGCTGTCCGGTCTCATCGTCGTCGACTTCCTGGAGATGAAATCGCCCGACGACCGCAAGGCGCTGGCCGCGGCGCTGCGCCGGGCGGTGGCCGACGACCCGGAGCCCTGCCAGGTGTTCGGCGTGTCGCCCTCGGGCCTGTTGGAGATGACGCGTCGCCGTGGCCGTCCGCCGCTGCACGAACTGCTTTGCCGGCCTTGTGGCCTGGGCGGCTCGGGCCGTGAGAAGACGCCGGAGACCCTGGCCTATGAGGCGCTGCGCGCCATCGTGGCGGGGGTACTGGGCAAGGCGGTGGCAGCGGTCACCCTGCGCGCCGCACCGGGCGTCGTCGCGGCCCTGCGGGGACCGCAGGCGGAGGCCCTGGCCGCCGGCGAGCGTCGGCTTGGCCGTACCGTTGACATCGCTGCCGACCCTTTGGTCGCCACCTATGAGGTTGTGCTAGGTTAGTGCCGTTATGACTGACGATCCCGACGAACTCGATAAGCGTGTGGTGCCGCTGCCGCGCAAGGACGGCGGGCGCCGCAAGTGCCCGATCTGCCAGAAGCCGGCGCTGCACCGTTTCCGCCCGTTCTGCTCGCAGCGCTGCGCCGACGTCGACCTCGGGCGCTGGATGAAGGGCATTTACGCCATCCCCACCAACGAAGGTCCCGAGGCCGAAGGCCCGACCGAAGACCCCGACGAGGAATTCTAGATCATGCGCCGCCCCGCGGCCCTTCGCCTGCCCGGCTTGTTCCTGGCGGCCATCCTGTTGGCGTCCGCACCCTGTGCGGTGCCCGCCTATGCCTTCGACTCGCGCGTGCTCGACTCCGTGGTCTCGGTGCTGCCGCTGTGGCCCGGCCAGCCCCAGGGCGGCCAGCCGGATCTGCCGCCCGGCGCGGCGCCGGAGGGCACGGCGGTGGCCGTCGCCGCCGGCGGCTACCTGGCGACCGCCCTGCATGTGGTCGAACAGGCGCTGGAGATTGCCGTGCGGCTGCCCGACGGCCGCACCGTCCCGGCGGCGGTCGTCGGCACCGACCCGGCCAGCGATCTTGCCCTGCTGAAGGTCGACGCCGACCTGCCGCCCTTGCCCTACGCGCCGGAGCCGGCCCTGGGCGCCCCGGGCTGTGCCGTCGGCAACCAGTTCGGGCTCGACCTCTCGGTGACCTGCGGTGTGGTTTCGGCGCTGCACCGCGCCGGCACCGGCTTCAACCCCGTCGAGGATTTCGTGCAGACCGACGCGGCGGTGAACCCGGGCTCCTCCGGCGGCGCCCTGGTGGACACCGAGGGCCGGCTGGTCGGCCTGCTGACGGCCATCTTCACCACCGACGGCGACGCCAATATCGGGGTGAACTTCGCCGCCTCGGCGGCCCTGGTGCGCCGGGTGACCGACGACCTGAAAGATTTCGGCCAAGTGCGCCGCGGCAAGGCCGGCCTCGGCCTCGACGAGTTGACCCCGGGCGAGCGCGCCAGGCGGGCCGGGGTGAAGGTCCGCGGCGTGCTGCCCGGCGGCGCGGCCGAGGCCGCGGGCATCCAGGCCGGCGACCTGCTGACCGCCGTGGACGGCTGGCGGGTGGCCAAGGTGGCCGAGGCCATCGCCGCCATCCAGCTCAAGAAACCCGGCGAGCCCCTGCGCCTGACGATATCGCGCCGCGGCCGCGTCCAGACCCTGGACCTGATCCTGGCGCCCTGAGGGGCGACCGGCAGGCTTGGTGGCGGAGGGACTGTCACGCCCCTCCGGACTGCCGCCAGCATGGGTAGGAATCTTCTTTTCAGGACGTCGGCTCGATATCCCTCCGCCTCGATGGGGGAGGCCTGGGGTGGGGGTGGGGCCGTTCATCCGGACGGCGCCGGAAACCCCAGGATTTCCCCGGAAATCCCCAGGAATTTCCGGGGAAAAATTCCTTGGGAAATATGGCAATTCCGGCCCCGGGGGGCTGGACAGAACCGGGCCCAGGGCCTATACGCCTCCGTCGCTGCCCCGTGCAGCGAGACGGGGCCCGGAGATCCTCCGGAGCGGCCGCCCGGCCGCCAGATACCAACCGCCCCCAGGGTGCGCAGGGAGCGGGGGGGGGGGGGC
>JBHJIR010000077.1:0-31368 GCA_050043265.1 Kiloniellaceae bacterium | reverse complement strand
CGCCGGTGACCAGGATGGCGGCCGCGAGGGCGGCCAGTGCGGCGGCGAAGGGGGGCAGCGCCAGCCAGCAGGCCAGGCTATAGGCCAGGGCGGACAGCAGGCCGACACCGGCGCCGACACGCGGATAGCAGCGCGCCGGGTGCGACACGGCGGGGCCGCCAGCCTCAGGATCGCCAGCCTCAGGGCCACCGGCATCGGGGCCACCGGCATCGGGGCCACCAGCGTCGGGGCCATCAGCGTCGGGGATGGGCCATGCGGTCGCGGTCCCGAGCGGCAGGCGGGTCAGCAGCCGGGTGGCGCTGGCAAGGTCGTCCCGCCCGCCCCCGAGGGGCCAGAAGCCGGGGGGCCAGAAACCCGAAGAAAAGGAAAACTGCATGGTTGGCCGCTTTATCTGTCGCATTTCAAGGCGTCGGGGTCGTGCCGCAGAAAACACCGTGGCGCCCGATTTGCCTTCCTGGTGCAGCCGGTTATAAGTCAAGTCGCCGCGCCGCCCCAATCCCGGTGAGCGGCCCAGAGGAGGTTTTTTAGAGATGACGGCCGCCGAGGACATTGCCAGCCTGGACGAAATCCGCGATCTGCTGAAGGATTTGCCGCCAGCCGACGAGGAGGCTGGCGAGGCGGCGCTGCAGCGCCAGGCGCAGCTTACCAAGCCGGCCGGCTCGCTCGGCCGCCTGGAGGAGATGGCGGTCTGGCTGGCGACCTGGCAGGGCCGCAATCCGCCCTCGGTCGACCGCCCCTATACGGCGGTCTTCGCCGGCAACCACGGTATCGCCAGCCAGGGGGTCTCCGCCTATCCGGCCGAGGTCACCGCCCAGATGGTGCAGAACTTCATCGATGTCGGCGCCGCGGTGAACCAGTTGTGCAGCCTGGCCAACGCCGATCTGCGCGTCTACGAGATGGCGCTGGAGGAGCCGACCGGCGACATCTCCGAAGAGCCGGCGATGGATGAGGAGGACTGTGCCCGCGCCATGGCCTACGGCATGATGGCGGTGGAGCCCGGCATCGACGTGCTGGCACTGGGCGAGATGGGCATCGGCAACACCACGTCGGCGGCGGCGCTTTGCCACGGCCTGTTCGGTGGCGAGGCGGCCGACTGGGTCGGCCCCGGCACCGGCGTCGCCGCCGCCCGGCTAGCCGCCAAGGTGGCGCTGGTCGCAAAGGCGGTGGACCTGCACCGCGACGCGCTGGGGGATCCGCTGCTGGTGCTGAGCCGGCTCGGCGGGCGCGAACTGGCGGCGATCGCCGGAGCGGTGCTGGCCGCGCGCATGGCCCGCACGCCGGTGGTGCTGGACGGTTATGCCGCCACCGCGGCGGCGGCGGTGCTCTATGCCATCGATCCCGGCCTGCTGGACCACTGCATGATTTCCCACGTTTCCGCCGAGCCGGGCCACAAGCGCCTGCTGGCGCGTATCGGCAAGCGCGCGGTCGTCGACCTCGGCATGCGCCTGGGCGAGGCCTCCGGCGCCATGATCGCGGTGCTGTTGCTGAAGGCGGCGGTTGCCTGCCACAACGGCATGGCGACCTTTGCCGAGGCGGGGGTCTCCGGCCCCGGCGACGAAGCGTAGGAAATCAAGGCTTTGGGCCCTTTCGGCCTGGGGTCTTGCCTTTCCGGCCGGCGCGACGAAACTTAGTTCATGGCCAAGCCGCCCCCCCTCGCCCCGGCGGCCGCGCCGCTCCCTCTCGTGCCGGCGGCCGCGCCGCCCCAGGAGGGCCGGCTGCGGCTCAGAACCCTGGTGCTTATTCGCTGGATCGCCCTGTTCGGACAGGCGACGACCCTGGCCGTGGTCTACTTCGGCCTCGGCTACATGATCCCCTTCGTTCCGGCGATGACGGTGATCGCCGCCTCCGGTGCCCTCAACGTGGTGATCTCCATCGCCCGTCCGACGGCGACCTGGGTCAGCGACCGCGAGGCGTTCTGGAATCTCTGCTTCGACCTGGTACTGCTGGCGGCGCTGCTGTGCCTCACCGGCGGCCTGCAGAACCCCTTCTCCATCCTCATCCTGGCGCCGGTGGTGATCTCCGGCTGGGCACTGTCGCGGCGCAGCACGCTGATCCTCTCCGCCATGGCGGTGGCGCTGGTATCGTTCCTGGCGGTCTGGCATCTGCCGCTGCCCTGGCCGCGCAGCGGCATCCTGCTGTCGCCGACCTACATCGCCGGGGTCTGGGCGGCGCTGGTCATCGCCGTGGTGTTCATCGCCTCCTACGTCTCCTCGGTAGCGCAGGAGACCCAGCGCATGTCCCAGGCGCTGGCGGCGACCCAATTGGCCCTGGCGCGCGAACAGCAGCGTTCGGCTCTGGGCGGGCTCGCCGCCGCGGCGGCGCTCGAGCTGGGCACGCCGCTGGGCACCATTGCCGTGGTGGCGCGCGAGTTGCAGCGCGAACTGCCCGAAGACTCGCCGCTGCGCGAGGACGTGAACCTGCTGCATGCGGAATCGCTCCGCTGCCGCTCGATCCTCGCCGGCCTCGCCGAACGGCCTGCCAGCGACGACGGCTCGCCCTATCACCACCTGCCGATGGTCGCCCTGGTGGAGGCGGCGGCGGCGCCGCACCAGCGCGACGGCGTCGATCTGGAGATCACCGCCACGCCGGCGGTCGACAGTGCCGCGCCGCAGCCCACCGTCACCCGCAATGCAGAGGTGCTGCACGGCGTCGGCACTCTCATCCAGAACGCCGTGCAGTTCGCCCGCCGCCGGGTTCAGGTGGAGCTGACCTGGGACGAGGAATCGGTGATGCTGCGCATTGCCGACGACGGCCCGGGTTTCGACCTCACCGTACTCAGCCGCATTGGTGAGCCCTATTATTCGACCGGCGCCAGGGCGCGGCGGCGCGGCGAGGAACAGCACATGGGCCTCGGCATCTTTATCGCCCAGACCCTGCTCGCTCATCATGGGGCGACCCTGGAAATCTCCAACGATCCGGCAGGCGGTGCAGTGGTGGAGATCCGCTGGCCGCGCAGCAGCCTGGAGGTTGCTGGTGGGCCGGAACGTGACGACACTGCACCGGCGGGCGGCCAGGCAGGGGGCCAGGCAGGGGGACCGTCAGGAGACAGGACGACGCCGCTCGGCAAAACGGAACAGGCATGAAGCAGTGAGGAATCCGCAATGACAGGCCAGTCGGACATCGAGGGCGAAGGCACCGCCTTGCCGGAGGCGGCGACGCGAAATCTGCTGATCGTCGACGACGACCAGCGCTTCTGCGACCGCCTGGCGCGGGCCATGGAGCGCCGCGGTTTTGCCGTGCAGACGGCCTACACCGTGGCCGACGGCCTGGCGCTGGCGCGGCGTCTGGCGCCCCGTTATGCGGTGGTCGACCTGCGCCTCGATGATGGTTCAGGGCTGGAGGTGGTGCAGGCGTTGCGCGAGGCCCGCGCGGACGCGCGCGTTATCGTGCTGACTGGCTACGGCAATATCGCAACGGCGGTGGCGGCGGTGAAGGTCGGCGCCACCGACTACCTGCCCAAGCCGGCGGATGCCGATCAGGTCGAAGCCGCCCTGCTGGAACGCGGCGAGTCGCTGCCACCACCGCCGTGCAATCCGATGAGCGCCGACCGCGTGCGCTGGGAACACATCCAGCGGGTCTACGAGCAATGCGACCGCAACGTGTCGGAAACTGCGCGCCGCCTGCGCATGCACCGGCGCACGCTGCAACGCATCCTGGCGAAGTACGCGCCCAAGAACTAACAGGCCGGAACGAACAGGCCGGGACCAATAGCCCGGAACGAATGTTAGAGCCTGAGGCCGGGTGTCTGAATTGGGGTTCGGCTGAACCGGGAAAAGAGTCCGCTCAGGAAGCTGCTTGGGCCGGTGCGGCGACGCGGCGATGGCGCGCCAGGGCCGCACTGAGGCGCTCGGCCGCGTCCTCGCGGGTGATCTTTTCCGACAGCAGGTGATCCAGGTAGTAACCCTGGAACAGCGAAATGCCGAGGTGGTGGCCCAGCTCGACGGCATCGTCGGACTCGCAGCGCATCAGGATGATGCGGCGCGGGTTGGTCGCCTCGATCGCCGCGCGCAGTTGTTCGCCATCCTTGCCTTCGATCTGCTGGCGCAGCTGCGGCGTCCAGTGCAGCTTCACCAGATCGAAGCCCAGCTTCTGGCGGTCGATATAGGGCAGGGAAAGCGCCGTCAATCCGTCCAGGCAGACGCGGTAGCCGCGGTCGAGCAGGAATTCCCGCGCGAAAGTGTAGCGCGCGATATCGGCGAAGACGTCGATCTTCTGCAGTTCGATGACGATGGTGTTGCGCCGCGTCTTGTCGAGCAGCGCATCGAACTCCAGGAAGCGCGGCGACAGCAGGCTGGCGATATTGATGTTCAGACTGAAGGAGTGCTTCAGCGTGGCATCGTCGTTCTTGCTCAACCAGGCCAGCATGCGCTGGTCCAGCTTGGCGGTGAGATACTGGAACAGCCAGCGGTCGGAGAAGAAGTTCTGGTCCGGCATCAGCGTCTTCCGCAGCGTGACGATGGACGTGAACAGCTCGAAGAACAGCGGCACCGCCCGGCCGTCGTCGCCCACCTCGCAGATCGGCTGACGGTTGGTCATGGCCGAGAGATCGGCCTGGGCGATCGCCTTTTCCAGCGTCGCCAGATTGGCGAGCTCCAGCGGCTTGCCCGCATCGTCGCTCTTCTTCGCCGTGCGGGCGAGGTGCTCCTTCTCGGTGCGTGCCTGGATCAGCGTTTCGATCCGATCGACCATCTCGGCGAATTGGTGGCTGAGGTCGAAGTAGCTGCAGAATTCCTGGGTCGCGCTCTCGCCGGTGGCGAAGAAGGAGTCGACGCCCAGCACATGGGACACCCGCGCCAGCGCCTCGTCGATACGGATCAGGGCATCACGGGAATAGACGATGATGAGGTCGTCGTCGAAGGTCGCAAACAAGCTGGCGTCGCACATCTTCGCTTCGCGCGCCAGCATGGTGCGCACCACATCGAAGCATTCCGGCAGGCGTTGGTAGGTCAGCAACTTCGACAGATGGACCTGGACGACTAAATGATCGCCGCCGGAGCGCTCCAGCCGTTTGATGTGGTTGAGCAGCGCCTGCTCCTGCATACGGGGCTGCTGGCTGGTTGCTGAGTTCATCTTGGAATGCGGCTCCCTGGGCGAATTGCGGCCTGCCGACCTCTCTGGCGAGGATAGATAAAGTGCGCTTTCAATTTGGTTAACTCGCCGCTTGCAGAACTCGCCCGACGCGCAAGTTCCAGACTTTATGGTATCACTTGCCTGTTTCCGCACGATCCAGTAGGGCAAAGCCCTGAAGGACACGCGGAACGGGCGAATAAATAAGCCGCCGTGGCGTGGTACAACCGCAAAAAGTGTTAACGTGACAGCCTGTTCAACCACGCTGCACGACCTTGGAGGCCGGCCCGGTGCCGGTACGCGAGCATGACCCATGATGTGAAAGCGGCCGGCCCGTCAGCGTCCGCCAACGCCCGTAGCGCTCTGGCGGGCGCGGTCGCATGCCTGGCCGGAGTGCGCGTGCTGGTGCTGGGCGACATCATGCTGGACCGCTTCGTCTACGGCGCGGTCGAGCGCATCTCCCCGGAGGCGCCGATCCCGGTGCTGCGCATCGCGCGGGAGGCTGCGATGCTGGGGGGCGCCGGCAATGTGCTGCGCAACCTGGCGGCCCTTGGCGCCCGGCCGCACGGCATCGCCGTGGTCGGCGAGGACGCCGCCGGCGCCGAAATCGAGGCTCTGGCCCGCGATTGCCTGCAGCCGGCCGGCGGCGGGATCGACCTGATCCGTATGGCCAGCCGCCCGACCACCATCAAGGACCGCTTCATCGCCGCCGGTCAGCAACTGCTGCGCGTCGACCGCGACCCGGAAGGCGAGCTGGACAGCGATACCGAGACGCGCGTCACCGACGCCGCACTGGCCGCGCTGGACGGGGTTTCGACGGTCGTCCTCTCGGATTACGGCAAGGGCCTGCTCAGCGCGCGGCTGATCGCGGCGGTGGTCGCTGCCGCGGCGGCACGCGGCTGTCCGGTCGTCGTCGATCCCAAGGGCCGCGACTTCGCACGCTACCGCGGCGCCACCTGGGTGACGCCCAACCGCCGTGAACTGCAGGAGGCCAGCGGACTGCCGGCCGGCGACGATGCCGCGGCGGCCGCCGCCGCGCGCAAGGTGATCGCCGAGGCCGGGATTGGCGCCGTGCTGGCGACGCGCAGCGAGCAGGGCATGACCCTGGTGTCCGGCGAGGGGGCGCACGAAACGGTGCACCACCTGAAGGCTGAGGCGCGCGAGGTCTACGATGTCTCCGGCGCCGGCGACACCGTGGTGGCGGCCTTTGCGGTGGCGCTGGGGGCCGGCCTGCCGGCCGTCGTTGCGGCCCAACTGGCCAACGTGGCGGCGGCCATCGTGGTCGGCAAGCTCGGCACCGCGGTGGCGCGGCCGCGCGAGATCCTGCATGCGCTGCATGCCACCGAACTGCTCGCCGCCGAGGCCAAGGTGTCGGACCTGGAAAGCCTGGCCGAGCAGGTTGCGCGCTGGCGCCAGGCAGGCCTGAGCGTGGGCTTCACCAACGGCTGCTTCGATCTGTTGCATCCGGGTCACGTCTCGCTGCTGGAACAGGCGCGCGCAGCCTGCGATCGCTTGGTGGTCGGCCTCAACAGCGATGCCTCGGTGCGCCGCCTGAAAGGCGAGACGCGGCCGGTGCAGGGTGAGGCGGCGCGGGCCGCGGTGCTGGCATCACTGGCCAGCGTGAACCGGGTGGTGGTGTTCGGCGAGGACACGCCGCTGACGCTGATCGAGGCGTTGAAGCCGGATGTGCTGGTGAAGGGCGCCGACTATAGCCTGGACCGGGTGGTCGGCGCCGACATCGTGCAGGGCTACGGCGGGCGCGTGGTGCTGGCCGAATTGGCACCAGGCCATTCGACCACCGCCACCATTGCCCGGCTGGCCCGCTAGACGCTGTCGGGACCCGTCATCAGGCCGTCCGGATCGGTCAACGCCTGCAGGCGCCGGGCGGCAAGCTGGGCGAACTGCATCAGCAGGGCGCGCCGGCGGGCGGCGTTCAGCACGAAATCGCCCGACTCGCGGATCACCGTGGCGCCGTAGCCGTCGGCCACCATCAGGCCCTGGTCCTGCGGGATCAGATCCTGGGGAAAGCCCTCCGGCACCGCGAAGAAGAAACGGTCGCAGTAGTCCAGGTAGTCCGGCCACTTCTGGTCGCAGCGGAAATCCTCGATGCTCGACTTGATCTCGACGATGGTGATGCGGCTCTTGGCATCGAAGCAGAGCCGGTCGGCGCGCCGCCCGTTCGCGAGGGTGACCTCGGGCAGGCTGACCACGCCGTGAGCGGCAAAAAACCGAGTCAGGCCGCGGTTCCGCAGCGCGGCGGCATTGGAACGATGCAGGAGGGGGGCGGGCGCGCGGGCGGCAGGGCCCGGCAGCGGCTTCAGGTGGCTGTTCGGTGGGATCGGCATGGGCCGCAGGATAACCCGCCGGCCGCTCTTCTGTCATGGGGGCGCCGTCGCGCCGGGACGGCGCTTCGGATCGCTTCTGGGGTGTGGCTTTAGAGCAGGGCCTGCAGCAGCAGGGCGGTGCCGACGGCCGGCAGCATCCACAGGGCGGCGGTAATGGCATAGCCCAGGAAGTTAAATCCGCTGGAAACGCCGCCTTCGCTGTACAGCCGGCCGAAGGTGCGACGTTCGCGGCCCAGCAGCAGCACCAGGTAGTAGCGGCCGCGGCCGATCGGCAGGGAGCGGCGGACCTCCACCGAATGCTTGACGATGCCGCGGGCGCCGAACATCGCCTTGATGGCCTCGCACTGGTCCTCCGTGAAGGAGGCGGCGACGTCCGGGTCGATACGCTTGAAATAGTGATCCAGGAAGGCATCGCGCCCCGGTTGGGTCGGCGATGGTGCCTGGGCTTGTGCCTGGGGCTGGTTCGGGCCCTGGATCTGGCCCAGCGGGGCGGCGGTTTTGGGAGCGGCAGGCGTGGAAACGGGGCCGAGATTTTCAGGTGTCGCGGACTGCTGGAACATGAACCGGCTCCCTGCCGTGCATACCAATGATTGACTGGAGAATGTCACAGCAGCGTTTAACAAGCTGTTAAGGGATTGATTCAATTTGAGGTAATGCGCCGTTCCCTGCCCCGATAAATCCCCTGCGGCCCCCCTATGACTCACCCAGCCCCTCCCGGCGGGCGGCGGGGATCGCGGGGTGCAATCGGGGGATGAGAGCCCTATATTCCCACGGTGTGTTTCAAAATGTCCGGCGGGCGGACTGCGTGAGGAGGTTTTTCGATGGTGTCGACGGGGTCGACTGGGCAAAAAAGCGCCTCCTGGCTGCGTCCGCTGGTGGATTACGGCCCTTTGGCGGCCTTCTTCATCGTCTATTGGCTGCGTGGGCTGACCGCTGCAACGGTGGCGATCATGGTGGCGACCGCCGTCGCCCTGTTGCTGGCGCTGATCGTCGAGCGCCGCATCCCGATCATGCCGCTGGTCACCGCCGCGGTGATCGGCGTGTTCGGCGGCCTCACTCTGTGGCTGCAGGACGAGACCTTCATCAAGATGAAGCCGACCATCGTGCAGGTCATCTTCGCAGGCGTCCTGTTCGGCGGCCTGCTGCTGAAGCGCCCCCTGCTGAAGCCGCTGATCGGCTCCGCCTGGCCACTGGACGACGACGGCTGGAACAAACTTTCCTTCCGCTTCGGCCTCTTCTTCCTCGTCATGGCCGGGCTGAACGAAGCGGTCTGGCGCACCCAGTCGACCGATTTCTGGGTCACCTTCAAGGTGTTCGGCATCATGGGCCTGACCTTCGTCTTCGTCGCCTCCCAGGTCTACTTCATGCGCGCGCACATGCCGGCGCTGGACGACGACGATACCCGGCAGCCAGGCGACTGATCCGCTTCGACTGATGCGCTTAGGGCCGCGGCCTCACGGCCACACCTTCACATCCGCGGCGGCGCCGACCCGCTTGGCCGGTACGCCGACGTAGAGGCCGTCGGGCGCGGGCGTGCGGGCGACCACGGCGCCGGCACCGACCACGCAGCCCGGCGCGACGGCGACCCCATCGCGCAGCGTCGTGTTGACCCCCAGGAAGCAGCGGTCGCCGACGCGGCACTTGCCGGCCATGGCGACCCGCGGCGCCAGGAAGACGTGATCGCCGACCCGGCCGTCGTGGGAGACGTGGACGTTGGCGCGCAGGATGCTGTTGGCGCCGATGCGGCTGAACGGCTCGACCACCGCATTCTCGAAGATCATGCAGCCCGGGCCGATCTCCAGATCCGGCCAGGTCCGCGCGCGGCTGGAGACATAGCTGGCAAAGCCGTAGCCCTTGGCCCGGCCCTCGGCGAAGCGGGCGGCGCGCGGGCCGTTCACCTGGTGCGGCCCGATGGCGATCAACAGGGCATGGGTTTCCGGCGGGAAGCGTACTTCCAGTTCCTCGAAGGGCACCAGCGGCAGGCCGCAGAGGCTGGTTTCGCCTTTCGGTATTTCCGCTGCCGCAACGGTGAAAGCCGCCACGTCATAGGGGCTATCGTGACTGAGGCAGTACCAGGCGAGGCGCGCCAGTTCCTCGCGCCCGTAGAGCACGACCTTGCGATGGGGGCTGTGGCGACTTGCGGTGGCGGGAGATGCTGAGTTCATCGCAGGGTCGCGTGCGCCGGATGCGTCTGGAAAGACGGGGAGAATCTGGTGGACCCGACAGGATTCGAACCTGTGACCTCTGCCTTCGGAGGGCAGCGCTCTTTCCAGCTGAGCTACGGGTCCCTATGGGCGTGGGCCCAGGAATGGCGGGGACAATACTGCAAGAAGGCGAGGCGCGCAAAGGGCTTTGCGCTGGTGCCGAGGGCCTGAAACCGCCCCCGGAAGTCAGCAGCTTATGCCGTCGCAGACTGCCGCGGCGCTCTCTTTCTCCGTCGGGCCGGACGGTTGGCGCAGCGCAGCGGCGGCGTGGGCCTCGGCGCCGGAGGGCAGCGGCGCCCCCGGGTCGCGGGTCCAGGCGGCGATGTCATCGATCACCACCTGGGCCTGCAGGTCGCGCAGCAGCATGTGCCAGCCCTCGGGGTAGAAGGCGAAACGCTGGCGCGCGGCGGCCTCGGGCGGCAGGCCGCGCCAGAACTGGAAGGTCGGCCCGGGTGGCACCACCTCGTCGCGCTCGCCGTAAAGCAGCAGGGTTTCCGCCTCGATCCTGGGGGCGGCCTGCAGGGCGGCGTCCATCAGGTTCACCAGCCCGTAGATGGCGTCGGCCCGGGTTCGTTTGATGAACAGCGGGTCGCGGCCCAGGCCGCGCAGCATCTCGATGTTGTCGGAGGCCTGGATGCCCAGACCTTCCCCGGTGAAATGCGCGGCGGGAAACAGGCGGGCACCGAGCCAGAGGGCGGCACGCTGGTAGAATGGCATGGTCGAACGGGCCCAGACCGCCGGGGCCGCCAGGATCACGCCGTCTGCCAGGAGGACGGCCGGTGGCCCACCAGGAGGTGGCCCCTCGGTAGCTGGGTCGAGGGCTCGTGCGTTGGGGCCGGCTGCCTGACCGGCCGCCCGATCACCCAGGGCCGCCAGGATCACCGCGCCGCCCATGGATTCGCCGAGCAGATAGAGCGGCAGGCCGGGATGGCGGCGGCGCAACAGGGCGGCGGCCGTCGCCAGATCGCCGGTCAGTACCTCGATGCCCGGCCAAAGGCCGCGGTTGGGCGCCTCGCCGAAGCCGCGCTGGTCGTAGGCATAGACGAGCAGGCCGCTGGCCGCCAGGGCGGGACCGGACTCGGCGAAGGCATGGCTGTAGTCGTTGAATCCGTGCAGGGCCAGCACCACGCCGTGCGGTGTCACACCTTGCGGCGGCAACCATTGGCGCAGCGGCAGGGCACTGCCGTCGGCGGTGATGAAGCGGTCTTCGGTGAAGGTCGGCGCGCTCAAATCGAGGGCCGAGAGGCCGGGTCCCGGCGGTGCCAGGCGGGGCGCGCAGGCGCCCAGCACCAGAAGCAGAACCAGGCCCAGCAGGCCCGGAAGCAGGCCCGGAAGCAGGTGGGGCGGAACCGCGTGCCGCCGCGCGGCCGGTTCAGGCGGCGGCATCGCCGCTGTTTTCGGATCCGTCATGGGCGCCGCGGGTCAGCTGCAGGAAGATGTCCTCCAGGTCGGTTTCCTCGGTCGACATGTCGACCACCGACAGGCCGGCGGCGCAGACCGCCTCCAGGATCTGCTGCACCGGGCTTTCGCTGACGTGGTAGCGGAACTGCAGGCGCCGCGGCCCGGTCGTCTCCGGCTCGAAGCCGGCCAGACTGTCCGGCACGCCATCCAGATCGCGGTCGAACACCAGAGTCAGCGCCTTGTTGTCGAGCCGCGCCAGCAGCTTGTCGGTGTCGTCGCAGGCGATCACCTTGCCGTGGTTGATGATGGCGATGCGGTCGCAGAGCTCTTCGGCCTCTTCCAGGTAGTGGGTCGTCAGCAGCACCGTGGTGCCGGCGCGGTTCAGTTCGCGCACGTTGGCCCAGAGCTGCTGGCGCAGTTCGATGTCGACGCCGGCGGTCGGCTCGTCGAGCACCAGCACGGGCGGCTGGTGCACCATCGCCTTGGCGACCATCAGGCGCCGGCGCATGCCGCCGGACAGGGTGCGGGCATAGGCTTCCGCTTTGTCGGCCAGGCCCATGGCGGCGAGGATTTTGTCGCTGATGCGCTCGGCCGGCGGCACGCCGTAGAGGCCGGCCTGCAGCTCCAGCAGCTCGCGCGGCGTGAAGAAGGGGTCGATGTTCAGTTCCTGCGGCACCACGCCGATTGCGGCGCGGGATTGGCGAGGCTGGCTGTCGGTGTCGTAGCCCCAGATGGTGGCACTGCCGGAAGTCTTGTTCACCAGGCCGGCCAGGATGTTGATCAGGGTCGACTTGCCGGCGCCGTTGGGGCCCAGCAGGCCGAACAGGCAGCCCCGCGGGATGTCCAGGTCGACGCCCTTCAGCGCCGTCTTGGCCGCGGTCTTGCCGCTGGCTTTATAGGTCTTGGTCAGGCCGCGCACCGAAACGGCCAGTTCCGGCATATCGGCGGGGCCCGCTTGGGCGCCAGACTGGTGATCAACGGCCCGGGGATCGGCGGCCCGGCGGTCGGCAGATGGGCTATAGGCAGACGGGCGGGGGGTGTCCAGGGTCATGACGGCCTATTCTAGCAGGGGCTCAGAGGATCGGGCCCCGATTTCTCGGGACTTGGGGGTACCGGCCCTAAGGGGCACGGGCGCTTGTCTGGCGGCAGCGGGCGGCGGCCATGGGTAGCACCGGCCGCCCCAAAGGGTCAACCGGAGGACCGCCGGCGGTCAACCAGGCGAGGGCCATCCCGGGAAGCCTCCGCCGGGCAGCACGGGCCAAGCTTCCTTTTTACGCTCCCCGACAGTCAGGTTAGACTGGGCGCGCCGCCGGGCGATTTCAAGACCCCGCCTGTCCCCCGTCCGAAAGCGCTAGTCCGGGCTATCCAGGATCGATGAAGCCTCCGCCGCCGTTCTACCAGCCGCTGAAAAGCGGCCATGTCTCCATCGTCTGGCCGGCCTTGCCGACGCCGGATGCCGCCCGCATGGCCGCCGTGCTGATGCAGTTCGAGCAAAGCCAGTGGTGGACGCCCGACGAACTCCTGGCCCTGCAGCTGCACCAGGCCAATGCCCTGTTGCACCATGCCTATCGCCAGGTCCCGTTCCACCGCGAGCGCCTGGCCCAGGCCGGCTTCGTGCCGGGCAAAGCCCTGACGCCGGCGGTGTGGTCGCGCATTCCGCTGCTGACCCGGGCGGAACTGCAGGAAGCCGGTACGGCGCTGAATTGCCCGGAGGTGCCCAAGGATCACGGCAGCATTTACGAGATATCCTCCAGCGGGTCGACCGGACGGCCGGTGAAGGCACGTGGCACCCAGCTGATGCAGTCCATGTGGGATGCGATCTCCCTGCGCGAGCACGGCTGGCATCGGCGCGATTTCAGTCTGAAACTGGCGGCGATCCGCGCGGTGGCCGATGGCGTGGCGGATTATCCCGAGGGAGGGCAGGGCGCCGGCTGGGGGCGCGCCACCGAGGGTGTTTTCAAGACCGGATCCAGCGCCGTGCTGACCGTCGCCAGCCGGACCGACGAACAGGCGGAGTGGCTGCAGCGCGTGCAGCCGCACTACCTGCTGATCTACCCTTCGGCGCTGCGCGACCTGCTGCTGTACTGCCGCGACAAGGACATCGTCCTGCCCACTCTGCGCGAGGTGCGCACGCTGTCCGAGCTGCTGCCGCCGGAAACCCGGGAACTCTGCCGTGAGGTCTGGGGCGTCAGGATCGCCGATATGTACAGCACTCAGGAGAACGGCTACCTGGCCCTCCAGTGTCCGGCGCACGAGCATTATCACGTGCAGGCGGAATCGGTGCTGTTGGAGGTATTGAATGACGCGGGCGAGCCCTGCGCGCCCGGCGAGGTCGGTCAGGTGGTGGTGACCTCGTTGCTCAATTTCGCCATGCCGATGATCCGCTACGCGGTTGGCGATCTGGCGGAAGTCGGTGCCCCCTGCCCTTGCGGGCGCGGCCTGCCGGTGCTGACGCGTATTCTCGGCCGGGTCCGCGACATGCTGGCTTATCCAGACGGCCGCAAGGGCTGGGCCCTGTTCGGCGACATGTACTACCAGCAGATTCCGGCGATTCGGCAGTTCCAGGTGGTTCAGCACGCCGTTGACGACATCGAGATCAAGATCGTCGCCGACCGCCGGCTGACCGGCATCGAGGAGGCAAAGCTGGCCCAGTGGCTGCACCAGCGCAGTGGCCATGCCTTCCCGGTGCGGGTGACGTATCATCAGGAGATCCCGCGCAGCGCAGCCGGCAAGTACCAGGATTTTCGCAGCGCCATGCCGGGCGTTTGACGGGTCAGTTGAAACAGTAGCGCCGCGGAGATCGAGAACAGGCAATGCGCCGACAGGACTACCAGCCCCTGCTCTCGGCCGACCCGAACGTCGTCTGGCCGGGGCTGCCCGCCCCCACGGCGGCCTTGCGGATGGCCCTGGTGCGGCAACTCGACGCCAGCCAATGGTGGCCGGCGGCGGAACTCCGGACCGCCCAACTGCGCCAGGCCGCGGTCCTGCTGCGGCATGCCTACCGGCAGGTACCGTTTTACCGCACGCGCCTGGCCCAGGCCGGCTTCGTGCCGGACAAGGGGCTGACGCCGGCGGTATGGTCGCGGATTCCGCCGCTTACCCGGGCGGAACTGCAGGCCGCCGGGGCCGCCCTCTACAGCCCCGCGCTGCCCAAAGACCACGGACGCACCTACGAACTGTCCAGCAGCGGGTCGACCGGCCAGGTCGTAACCGTGCGCGGCACCCGCCTGGCGCAGATGTTCTGGGATGCCCTCACCCTGCGGGAACATCTCTGGCATCGGCGCGACTTCACCGGATCGATGGCGGCAATCCGTCCGTTTCCTGCCGGCGCGGCAGACTATCCCGCGGGCGCGCGGTATCCGTCTTGGGGCCGTTCCATGGACGGTCTGTTCGCCACCGGGCATAGCGCCATGCTCTCGGTGATCAGCTCTCCGGCCGAGCAGGCCGATTGGCTGCAGCGGGTGCGGCCCGACTACCTGCTGACCTATCCCTCGGCGCTGAACGATCTGCTGTTGTACTGCCGGGATCGCGGCATCGCCGTTCCGGGGCTGCGGGAGGTCCGCACGCTGTCCGAGTTGCTGCCGCCGGAGACCCGGGCGCTGTGCCGCGAGGTCTGGGGCCTCAAGATCGTCGATCTCTACAGCACTCAGGAGAACGGTTACCTGGCCTTTCAGTGCCCGCAGCAGGAGGGGCACTACCATATCCAGGCGGAAACAGCGCGGGGCGATGTGCTGGACGACGACGGCCGGGCCTGCGGCCCCGGCGGGGTCGGCCGGGTGGCGGTGACCTCGCTGCACAACTTTGCCATGCCGCTGATCCGCTATCTGGTGGGCGACCTGGCGGAGGTCGGGCCGCCCTGCCCGTGCGGCCGCGGCCTGCCGGTGCTCAGCCGCATTCTGGGGCGCGTGCGCAACACCCTCAGCTACCCGGACGGGCGGCGCGGCTGGCCGCTGATGGGCGACATCTATCACGCCGGGGTGGGCGGCATCCGACAGTACCAGATCATCCAGCACACCCTCCAGGATGTCGAGATCAGGCTGGCCACGGAACATTCCCTGGGGGCGGCGGAGGAAGCGAAGTTGCGGGCCTGGCTGCACGACCGCGCCGGTTACCCCTTCACCGTGTCCTTCAGCTACCCGGCGGAAATCCCGCGCGGCCCGGGCGGCAAGTTCGAGACTTTCCGCTCGGAGGTCGTGGTTTAGAGGGATTGATTAAGGCGGCGGCGGCGCTATCATCGCGGCCACAATGACGAATTCGCCCAGACAGCCTTTTCGGAGAGAACCTATGGAGCCGGCTGAAATCATCAACGTGGACAAGTCCACGGTGGCCTGCGACGGCGGCAAGGGGGGACTCGGCCATCCGCGCGTCTTCCTGAACATGGAGGGCAAGGGCCAGATCGACTGCCCCTACTGCGGGCGCCGTTTCGTCCTGAATCAGGAAACCGCGGCAGAGTAGTCAGCAGCTGTCAGCTTCGGGACCCGTTGGGGTATCCGGCAGCCCTTGAGCGCTCGACTTAGCCGGAGCGCTCCGGCATTCTCCCCGGCATGACGCAAGCCCCCTACAAGCACCTCTATCTGGTCGACGGCTCCGGGTACATCTTCCGGGCCTATTTCGCCATTCCACCGCGCAGCACCTCCGACGGCAGGCCGGTCAACGCCACCTTCGGTTTCACCAACATGCTGGTGAAGCTGCTGCGCGACAGCGACGCCGATGCCATCGCGGTCATCTTCGACAAGTCGGGCAAGACCTTCCGCAACGACATCTATCCGGAATACAAGGCGCACCGTCCGGAGCCGCCGGAAGACCTGATCCCGCAGTTCGCGGCGATCCGCGAGGCGACGCGCGCCTTCAACCTGCCCTGCAGCGAGCTGGAGAACTACGAGGCCGACGACCTGATCGCCACCTATGCGCGCCTGGCCAAGGCGGCGGGCATCGAGGTCACCATCGTCTCCTCCGACAAGGACCTGATGCAGCTGGTCGACGGCGGCATCGCCATGCTGGACCCGATGAAGGACCGGCTGATCGGCCGCGACGAGGTGGTCGAGAAGTTCGGCGTACAGCCGGAAAAGGTGGTCGACGTGCAGGCCCTGGCCGGCGATTCGACCGACAACGTGCCGGGCGTGCCGGGCATCGGCATCAAGACCGCCGCGCAGTTGATCGAGGAATACGGCGACCTGGAGACGCTGCTGTCGCGCGCCGGAGAGATCAAGCAGCCCAAGCGCCGCGAGAAGCTGCTTGAGAACGCCGAACTGGCGCGCATCTCCAAGCAACTGGTGACCTTGGATCAGAACGCGCCGGTGGAGGTTTCTCTCGATGGCTTCGGCCTGAAGCAACCGGTGGCCGACGACCTGCGCGGCTTCCTGGAACGCTATGAGTTCCGTTCCCTGCTGCGCCGCCTCTCCGACCAGATCGGCGGCGCCGAGGAAATCGCTGCGGCGGCGGACGCCGCGCCGGAGTCCGCCGAGGAGGCCACCTACGAACTGGTGCAGGAACTGGCCGACCTGGAACGTTGGGTGGCGGCGGCCCAGGTCCGCGGCATCGTCGCGGTGGATACCGAGACCACGTCGCTCGACCCGCTGGCGGCGGACTTGGTCGGCGTGTCGCTGTCCACCGCGGCCGGCAAGGCCTGCTACATCCCGGTGGGACACACGGCCGTGGACACCAACAACGGCGGCCTGGATTTCGATGGCGGCGCCGAGGCGCCCAAGCAGATCCCCCTTCAGAAAGCCATCGCCGTTCTGAAGCCGCTGCTGGAAGACCCCGGCGTCCTCAAGGTCGGCCAGAACATCAAGTACGACATGCTGATCTTCGCGCGCCAGGGCATATCGGTGGCACCGATCGACGACACCATGCTGCTCTCCTACGTCGTCGAGGGCGGTTTGCACGGCCACGGCATGGACGAACTGGCGCAGCTGCACCTCGATTACCAGACCATCAAGTTCAAGGACGTCGCCGGCAGCGGCAAGAACCAGGTGACCTTCGACAAGGTGCCGCTCGACAAGGCGCTGGACTACGCCGCCGAGGACGCCGACATCACGCTCAGGCTTTACGAGGTGTTGAAGCCGCGCCTGGTGACGGACCGCCTGGCCACGGTCTACGAGACCATCGAGCGCCCCCTGGTGCCGGTGCTGGCGGAGATGGAATTGACCGGCATCAAGGTCGACCGCGATACCCTGCGCCGCATGTCCAACGACTTCGCCACCCGCCTCGGCGAACTGGAAAAGGAAATTCACAAGCTGGCCGGGCGGGAATTCAACATCGGCTCGCCCAAGCAGCTGGGTGAGATCCTGTTCGACGAGATGTCGCTGCCCGGCGGCAAGAAGGGTAAGACGGGCGCCTATGCCACCGGCGCCGATATCCTGGAAGGCCTCGCCGCGCAAGGCCACGATCTGCCGGCGCGGGTGCTGGACTGGCGCCAGGTCTCCAAGCTGAAGAGCACCTATACCGACGCACTGCAGAACCAGATCAATCCCGATACCGGCCGGGTTCACACGTCCTATTCACAGGCCATCGCCTCCACCGGGCGGCTGTCGTCGAACGATCCCAATCTGCAGAACATCCCCGTGCGCACCGAGGAAGGCCGCAAGATCCGCACCGCCTTTATCGCCGAAAAGGGTCACGTGCTGCTGTCGGTCGACTATAGCCAGATCGAGCTGCGCCTCACCGCGCACATCGCCGAGGTTGACGCCCTGAAGCAGGCCTTCCACGAAGGCCAGGACATTCACGCCATCACCGCTTCGCAGGTCTTCGGCATCCCGGTCGAAGGCATGGACCCGATGACGCGGCGCAAGGCCAAGGCGATCAACTTCGGCATCATCTACGGTATCTCCGCCTTCGGCCTGGCGCAGAATCTCGGTATCCCCCAGGGCGAGGCCAAGGCCTACATCGACGCCTATTTCAAACGCTATCCCGGCATCCGCGACTATATGGACAAGATGAAGCAGGAAGCGCGCGAGCAGGGTTTCGTCACGACGCTGTTCGGACGCAAGATCCATGTGCCCGGCATCAAGGACAAGAACCCGGCGATGCGCAGCTTCTCCGCACGCGCCGCCATCACCGCGCCGATCCAGGGCACCGCCGCCGACATCATCAAGCGGGCGATGATCCGCGTCGCGCCGGCATTGGAACAGGCCAAGCTCGGCGCGCGCGTGCTGCTGCAGGTGCACGACGAACTGCTGCTGGAAGTACCCCAGGACGAGGTCGAGGCAACCTCGGCCCTGGTGCGCGAGGTGATGGAGAACGCCTGCGCACCGGCGGTGGAACTTTCCGTGCCGCTGGTCGCCGACGCCGGCACCGGCGCCAACTGGGCGGAAGCTCATTAGGGAGTCCGCATGGCCGCAGCAGGGCTGAAGCAGAGCATCAACCACCTCTATACCGGCAGCAGTCAGCGGGCGACCAACTTCCGCTATGGGCTGCTGGCCTTCGATTTGCTGACCATCGCGTTCTTCGTCGCGACGGCGCCGGAGTTTCCGACGCCCTTCATTCTGGTCGCCGACTTCTTTATCGGCCTGGTCATTCTCGCCGACTTCCTGGCCCGCCTTTGGATCGCGCCGGGCAAGCTGCGCATGCTGCGTCAGGTCTATACCCTGGCGGATATCCTGGTTATTTTCACACTGCTGCTGGCACCGCTGCTGTCGACCAATTTTTCCTTCCTGCGGGTGCTGCGCGCGCTGCGCCTTTTGCACTCCTATCACGTGCTGCGCGACTTGCGGCGTGAGACCGCACTCTTTCGCCGCAACGAGGAAGTCATCGTTGCTTGCGTGAACCTCTTCGTCTTCATCTTCGTCACCACGGCGCTGGTCTTCACCCTGCAATACGGCCGCAATCCGGACATCGAGAGTTACGTCGACGCGCTGTATTTCACCGTGGCGACGCTGACCACCACCGGCTTCGGCGACATCACCATGGAAGGCGATGCCGGGCGCTTGTTGGCGGTGGTGATCATGGTGGTGGGCGTCGCCCTCTTCCTGCGCCTGGCGCAGACCGTGTTCCGGCCGGCGAAGGTGCGCCACACCTGCAGGAGCTGCGGGCTCACCCGGCACGAGCCTGACGCAGTCCATTGCAAGCACTGCGGTGAGACCCTGAAGATCGAAACCGAAGGCGAAGGCTAAGCCTGGGTGGTGGCCGCCGCCCGCCTTTTCATCGCTTCTCTATCTTTCACGGGCGGCAAACCGAACATCCGGCCGTACTCCCGGGTGAACTGCGGCACGCTCTCATAGCCGACCGCGAAGGCAGCGCTGCTCGCCGCCACGCCTTCCGAAATGATCAGGCGGCGTGCCTCGATGAGACGCAGTTGCTTCTGGAATTGTAGGGGCGAGAGCGAGGTAACGGCGCGGAAGTGCTGATAGAACGACGAGGGGCTCATTCCGGCCACGGCCGCAAGCCGGTGGACAGGCAACGGGTGAGCGAACTCTGCCCGCAGCACCGAGACCGCTTTGGCCACGCGTTGCACATACCCGCTGGAGCTCCCGAGGCGTCGGATCGACGGGCCGTGCCGGCCGGTGAGCAGCCAGTAGTGCATTTCGCGCACCAACTGTGCCTGCAGCACCGGTATTGACGCCGGGCGTTCGAGCAACTGCATCAGGCGAAGGGCCACCCCAGCGACCTGGGCATCGGTCGGTTCGACCCTCACGGCCTCGCCTTCTGTGACTGGCGCAGCCTCCATCTCAACCGCCAAGTCGGCGATCGTCGCCAGGTTCAGGTCCAGCACCAGCGACAGATAGGGCGTTGGGATGCTCGCGCCCGTGATCTGACTGGCGGTCGGCACGTCCGCCGTGATCAGCAGCGAGTCGCCGGCGCTGAATGTGAAGGTCTGGCTCCCCATCGTGACACGCTTGGTTCCCTGTACCACAAGACAGATCAGCGGTCGCGATATCGCGTATTGCAGGTCGCTGGGCGCGGTCGCACGGATGGTCGTCAGACCCGGGATCGGAGTCTGGGAAATGCCTGCCGTGTCGGCATGCGCTTCCGAATGACGGCGCACTGCGTCGAGCAACGTTTCGGTCATGCCTGTGATCTTAAACGATACCCCGCGGCGGTGCCCATAGTTGTTGGAGGATTAGGCAAGGAACGCCGAGGTTCCGGCAAGGATGGCCGGGCCGCCCACTCCACATGAGGGAGGTCTTCAAATCAGGAGTTTTATCATGACCAAGATTGCCCTCGTTACCGGTGCCAGCCGGGGTCTCGGCCGCAATACCGCCCTCAGCATCGCCCGCCACGGTGGCGATGTCATCCTCACCTACAAAAGCCGCGAGGAAGACGCGCAGGCCGTCGTTTCCGAGATCGAAGCCATGGGTCGTAGGGCGGATGCTTTCCAACTCGATACCGGCAGCATCGCCGGTTTCCCGTTGTTTGCCGAGCGTCTGCGGACGGCGCTGCGCGAGACCTGGCAGTGCGAGACTTTCGACTATCTCGTTAACAATGCTGGCCACGGTGACATGGCACCGATTATGGAGACGACTGAGGCACAATTCGACAAGCTGGTCGATGTTCACTTCAAAGGCGTGTTCTTTCTCACCCAGGCGCTGTTGCCACTGATCGCGGACGGCGGGCGCATCGTGAACTTCTCTTCCGGCCTGACCCGGACATCCTTTCCTGGTTTTGCGGCCTATTCGGCAGCGAAGGGTGCAGTCGAGGTGCTGAGCGTCTATCTGGCGAAAGAACTCGGTCCCCGCCGTATTGCGGTCAACACGGTAGCGCCGGGAGCGATCGAGACGGACTTTCTGGGCGGTGCCGTTCGCGATACACCCGATCTCAACAAGGTTTTTGCGGAGATGACCGCGCTGGGCCGTGTCGGCCTGCCGGACGACATCGGATCAATGGTCGCGAACCTGCTGTCAGAGGACAATCGCTGGGTCAACGCCCAGCGGATCGAGGTTTCTGGCGGCCAAAGTATTTGATCGGGATGCAGGCGACGGCGGGCCCCGTTGCTGCCAGCGGGGTGGAGCCCAGTTGCGCGGGAGCCGTAGCAGAGAAGGAGACACGAATGTCACAGAACCCGACACAATCCGGAACGATCCAGCGGCTCTACGCTCTCAATGCCGGGATTGCGGTGGTGCCCGATCAATCCGTCTACTCTCCGGGGTATCGCGAGGGTGAGGCGATCACGCTTAGCTGCAATGCCTATCTGCTGCGCCGCGAAGATGAATGGATCCTGTGGGATACCGGGATCCCCGACGCGGTCGCAAAGGAGTCTGGCGGCAGGGTAATTGCCCACAACATCAGGGGTATTGTCGTCAGAACCATCCGCGCTCAACTGTCGGACATCGGCATAACACCGCAGGACATCGGTCGGGTCATTCTGTCGCATGCCCATTTCGACCATGTCGGCAACGCTGCGATGTTCCGCCATGCGACCTGGCACATCCAGCGCCGCGAGTACGAGGCCATGTTCGGGCCGAGCTACAATCGCTATGGCTACGTGCCCGCAATCTACCAAGAACTTAAGCAGGCGAAGGTCGAGCTGATGGAGGGCGATCTCGATATCTTCGGCGACGGATCAGTGGAAGTCCTATCCACGCCCGGGCACACGCCCGGCCATTGCTCGCTGCTGGTCCGCCTGGTGAACACCGGGACGGTGCTTCTTTCTGGCGACGTCGCTCACTACGGCTACACGCTGAAGCACCGCTGCGTACCGAGCATGAACAGCGAACCGGAGAATTCACGGCGCTCAATGGAGCGCGTCGATGCGGTCGTCCAAGACGAGGGCGCGCAGCTATGGCTGAACCACGACATCGTGCAGACGGCGACGATCGCCCATCTGCCGTCGTACTTCGACTGAACCGACGGGCGCAGGGGTCAGGATTCCCCGGGCTCGACACATGGGCCCGCCTCCACAAAGGAAGCGGGCCGCGAGAAAAGTTGAAAGGTCAGGCGGCGGGGCGGATGCTGGCCGCTTTCACGCCGTCGTCGACGTAGGTTTCGAATTGCCTGAAGTTGGCCTCGAAGCGCCGGGTCAGGTCGCGCACCGTCAGGTCGTAGGCCTGCTTGTCGCTCCAGGTGTTGCGCGGATTGAGCACCTCGGCCGGCACGTCGGGGCAGCTCTCCGGCATCAGCAGACCGAACTCCGGATGCTTGGCAACGGCGATGCTGCCGAGTCGCCCGTCGAGCGCGGCGCGCACCATGGCGCGGGTGTAGGCGATCTTCATGCGGCTGCCGGTGCCGTAGGCGCCGCCGGTCCAGCCGGTGTTGACCAGCCAGCAGTTGGCGCCGCTGGCCGCCATCTTGTCGCCCAGCATCTTGGCGTAGACGGAAGGATGGCGCGGCATAAAGGGCGCCCCAAAGCAGGTCGAGAAGGTCGCCGAGGGCTCGTTGCCCATGCCCTTTTCGGTGCCGGCGACTCTTGCCGTGTAGCCGGAGAGGAAGTGGTACATCGCCTGTTCGGGTGTCAGACGCGAGATGGGCGGCAGCACGCCGAAGGCATCGGCGGTCAGCATGACGATGTTCCTGGGCTGGCCGCCGCGGCCGCTGTCCACGACGTTCGGAATGAAGTCCAGCGGATAGCTGGCCCGGGTGTTCTCGGTGTAGCGGTTGTCGTCGAGATCCAGCAGCCGCGTCGCCGGATCCATGACGACGTTTTCCAGCACCGTACCGAAGCGCCCGGTGGTGGCATAAATCTCCGGCTCGGCGTGGGCATCGAGGCGGATCACCTTGGCGTAGCAGCCGCCCTCGAAATTGAACACGCCGTTTGGCCCCCAGCCGTGCTCGTCGTCGCCGATCAGGCTGCGGCTGGCGTCGGCCGACAGCGTCGTCTTGCCGGTGCCGGACAGGCCGAAGAAGATCGCCGTATCGCCGGCCGGTCCGATGTTGGCGGAGCAGTGCATCGGCAGCACGTCCTTTTCCGGCAGCAGATAGTTGAGGATCGAGAAGATCGACTTCTTTATCTCGCCGGCATAGACCGTGCCGCCGATGATGACCATACGGCGGGCGAAGCTGACCACGATGAAGCTTTCGCTGTTGGTGCCGTCGGTGGCCGGGTCGGCATGCAGGAAGGGCGCGTGCAGTACGGTGAAGGTCGGCTGAAAATCACCCAGGTCGGCTTCCGGCGGCTGGATGAACATGTTGCGGGTGAAGAGGGAATGCCAGGCGCTCTCGCTGACCACGCGCACCGGCAGGCGGTGCTCTTCATCGGCGCCGGCATAGACATCCTGCACGAAGACGTCGCGGCCTCTGAGGTAGTCGACCAGCTTGCCGTAAAGCCGCTCGAATCCGGCTTCGTCGATGGCGACATTCACGTCGCCCCACCAGATGTCACCCTCGGTCGCCGCCTCGCGAACGATGAACTTGTCCTTGGGTGAGCGCCCGGTGTGCTTGCCGGTCAGAACCACCAGGGCGCCGCCCTCGGCCAACTGGCCCTCGCCGCGTTTCACGGTCTCTTCGTAGAGCGCCGCGACGTCCGGGTTCCAGTAGGCGGTCCGGATGTCCTTCAGGCCGTGCCGGTCGAGCCCGTTGCGGCTGATGACCTTACCGATTTGTTCCAACGCAGTTTCCTCCCATGATGAACCAATGGGGGACTTGGCCCGGGGGCCGTCGCCAGGGGGCCGTCCTCCATCCGATGTCCTGTTCCCGGGGTCTTCTGGCGAACCCCTGGGCGGTTGCGGCCGCCTTCCCGTTCCGGCGATAACACGCCGACAGATAGTTGAATCCTGCTGGCATTTCCACAAGACCAATATGGCTTCTTACCGCGCCGCAACGGCGGGTTTCCGCGCTTACGTCTGCCTGCAAACGTAAGCCATGACGAAGCGGAATTAACCGTACGCGATGCTTAAGCGCTTGTTCATCAATACAATTTAGAAGCTACCTGCTGCGCGGCGTCGATACCCGTCCGCGCTGCCAGGCCGCCAAGAGCCAGCCCCTGAGGGAAATGCCCCGGACATCGTCTGGAGGCCGCATGGTTGCCGAGAATATTGTTATACGAAATACCCCGCGAGGCCCTGTTGGGGCCCGGCCGGTCCTGCCGCGTGCACGTCGGACGGCGGCGCGCCCTGCGCGGCGGCCGCTCAGTCTTGCCCTGCAGGGCGGCGGTGCCCACGGCGCCTTTACCTGGGGTGTTCTCGACCGCCTGCTGGATGAACCCTGGATCGAGATCGATGGCCTGAGCGGCGCCAGTGCCGGCGCGCGGACTGCGGCCGCGCGGGCAGCCGGCGGGGCCGGGGCCGGCCGGCCCAAGGGGGCCCGGGCCGGCGCCCGTGCGACACTGGACCGGTTATGGCGCCGGGTCAGCAATCTGGCCGATTTCGGGCCGCCGCTGATGGCGGCGCCGGCTCTGCAGATGATGTCCCGCATGTTCTCGCCCTATCAACTCAACCCGCTGAACCTGAACCCGCTGCGCAGCCTGCTGGAGGACGTCATCGACTTCGAGGCGCTGAAGCATCCGCGCGCGCCGCGCCTGTTCATCTCGGCGACCGAACTGAAGCAGGGCCGCGCCGTGGTCTTCGAGAACGAGGACATGTGCGTCGAGGTGCTGCAGGCCTCGGCCTGCCTGCCGCATCTCTACAAGGCGGTGGCGATCGGCGATGCGCATTACTGGGACGGCGGCTTCATGGCCAACCCTACGATCTTCCCGCTGGTCTTCAATTGCGAAGCCCGCGACGTACTGATCGTGCAGATCGACGCGCTGACCACCGAGGACGTGCCGCGCAGCCCGCGCCAGATCGACACCCGGCGCAGCCAGATCATGTTCAACGCACCGCTGATGCGCGAGCTGGAGGCGCTCGGTTACATGGGCCGGATGACCGGCACGCGTGGCTGCGGCCTCAGCGCCAAGGTCAAGGACCTGAACCTGCACATGCTGAACGGCGGCGAAGCCATGCAGGGCCTGGATGTTGCCTCCAAGCAGCGCGCCGACTGGGGCTTCCTCTGCCAGCTCAAGGAAACCGGCCGCACGGCGGCCGAGGCCTGGCTGAAGGCCCATCGTGACGACCTCGGCGAACGCTCGTCCCTGGATCTGGCTTTATAGGGAACGGGCTTCCATCGGCCCCTTCTAGCCCGCGTTCCCTTCCGATCCTTCGCCCAGCAGGCCATGTTTGCGCAGGCGGCCGCGCAGCTGGTCGTAGGTGAGGCCGAGCTGGCGCGCCGTGGCGCGCTGATTGTAGCGCTGCGCCGCCAGGGCTTGGCTCAGCAGGTCGTGCTCCACCCGTTTCATCGCCTCGCGCAGGTCGAAGGCGCGCAAGGGATCCGACAGGATGCCACCCGGGACGCCAGGGGTCGGGCTGCCGCCGGACGGCCCTGCCGCGGGCGCCGGTTCCCTCTTCGCCGAGCCCCTGCCCTCGTTTCGGCCTTCGCGGGGTAAGGTGGGCGTCGGCCCGGCGGCGAGGGGATAGGGGCTGGCGAAGGGGTTGATGACGACGGCGTCGATCTCTTCGTCTGGCGTACCGCGCGCCACGGAGCGTTCTACCACGTTGCGCAGCTCGCGCACGTTGCCCGGCCAGTCATGCGTCAGCAGCCGCTCCATTCCCTGCTCGGAGAAGCCGGGAAACTGCGGCCAGTCCATCTCGTTGGCCATCTCGCGTCCGAAGTGGCCGGCCAGCAGGGGTATGTCCTCCGGCCGCGCGCGCAGCGGTGGCAGGGTGATCACCTCGAAGGCCAGGCGGTCCAGCAGGTCGGCGCGGAAGCGGCCTTCGGCAGCGGCCGCCGGCAGGTCCTCGTTGGTCGCGCCGATCACCCGCACGTCGACATTCAGGGTCGTATTGCCGCCGACCCGCTCGAAGGCGCCGTACTCGATGGCGCGCAGCAGCTTTTCCTGCACGGCCTGGCTGGCGGAGGCGATCTCGTCGAGAAACAGGCTGCCGCCGTCGGCGAGCGCGAAGCGCCCGCTGCGCCGCTTCACCGCGCCGGTGAAGGCGCCGGCCTCATGGCCGAACAGCTCGGTCTCCAGCAGGCTCTCGGCCAGGGCCGCGCAGTTCAGTTTCACGAAGCTGGCGCCCCAGCGCCGCGACAGGAAGTGCAGCCGGGCGGCCACCAGCTCCTTGCCGGTGCCACGCTCGCCGATCACCAGCACAGGGCGGTCGAGCGGTGCGACGCGGGATATCTGCTCGGCGAGCGCCATGAAGGCGGGGGATTCGCCAAGCAGCGGCGGTAGATCGGGGCTGGTCATACTGTCAATATAGCCGGAATGCGGCGAAAAACACTAATTATTGGTAATTTTCTCAAGAGTCCCTAAGTCTCCGCGGCGCCGGTTTTGGACTTTTAGTTTATATAAATCAGATGGTTGTCGATTTTTCGTCAGTTTGGCACGGGGTTTGCCATTAACCCTGGTGAAGACATCAGCTGAAAAGCACCAAGTTCCAAACCAAGCCAGAGAGCCGCACGACGATGAACCGCTGGGACGACACAACCGACTTTCGCCATTCTGGACACGATTCCGGGCCCGCCGGCACCTACGCGGGCCGGGGGCGCGACTTCTTCGGGCGCGCCTGTGGGGGGCAGCAGCGCTTCGACCGTTGGGTCGAGCGCACCCGCAGTTACCTGAAGAGCCGCACCGCCGACCACTGGATCATGTTCGCCGCCGGGCTGCTGCTCGGCGCCCTGCTCGGCTAGTGAGCAAGACCTGACCCTAAACTCTGGCCGAAGCCCTTGCGCCTGCGGCCGGCGACCCCGAGATAACCGAGATCGAAGACAAGGAACGCGACCGATGGGCATTTTCTCCCGCCTCACCGACATCATCAATTCCAACCTCAACTCCATCCTCGACCGGGCCGAGGAGCCCGAGAAGATCATCCGCCTGGTGATCCAGGAGATGGAGGACACCCTGGTCGAGGTGCGCTCGACTGCGGCCAAGACCATTGCCGAGAAGAAAGAGGCGACGCGCCGCCTGGCCCGCTTGGCCGACGCCCAGTCCGGCTGGGAGCAGACGGCCGAGCTGGCGCTGTCCAAGGGCCGCGAGGATCTTGCCAAGGGCGCGCTGGTGGAGAAGTCGAAGCTGGCCGAGGCGGCGGGCATGCTGCAGGACGAGTTGGAAGAACTCGACGCCATGCTGAGCCAGGGCGAGGCCGATATCGCAAAGCTGGAGAGTAAGCTGCGCGAGGCCAAGGCCAAGCAGCAGTCCCTGGCCGCTCGCCACGACACCGCCACCTCCCGCCTGAAGGTGCGGCGCAACCTCTACGACGGGCGCGTCGACGACGCTTTCGCCCGTTTCGAACAGGTCGAAAAGAAGCTGGACGCGGCGGAAGGCGAGGTCGAGGCCTTCGACCTGGGCCGTGGCAAGTCGCTGGCCGAGGAGATCTCGGAGCTGGCCACCGAATCGGCCATCGAGGACGAATTGGCGGCGCTGAAGGCGCGCATCGCGAAAGGCAAGGGAGCGGACAAGCCGTCGGACGGCGAATAACGCAGTCCGCCAACCCCGTGTGAGCCGCCCTAACGCCTAACGCCTGCCGCCTGCTGAACGGCATGCCTGAAAAGGTTAGAAAATCATGGACTTCGAAGTGCTGGGCATCCTCTTCCTCGCCGTGGTGGCGCCGATCTGGATCATCGCCCATTACACCACGCGCTGGAAGGCGACCAAGGCGCTCTCCAGCGACGAGGAGCAGATGCTCGCAGAGCTGTGGAAAAACTCCGAGCGCCTGGAGCAGCGCATCAACGCGCTGGCACGCATCCTCGACGCCGAGGTGACCGACTGGAGGAAGCAGCTGTGACCTGTTCCCATCGCAACCACGGTTCGTCCGGCCAGTCGGACCACACCCCGGCAGGTCCGCGGCCGAGCCGTCTGTACCGCAACACGGAAAAGGGTGTCATCTTCGGCGTCTGCGCCGGGTTGGCCGACTACTTCGGCATCAGCCGATTCATCGTGCGCATCGTCGCGGTGATCGCCCTCTTCATGTTCACCGCACCGGTCGTGTTCTGTTATTTCATGGCGACCCTGCTGATCTCCCGTGCGCCGAGCTACCACTACGAATCGGATGCCGAGAAGGAATTCTGGCGCCAGCTGCGGGTGAAGCCGAGCGAGAGCCTGTCCCGCCTGCGCCATCGCTACCGCGAGCAGGAACAGCGCATCCGCAGCATGGAGGCCTTCGTCACCTCCTCCGAGGCTAAACTGCACCGCGCCTTTCGCGACCTTGAAACCTGACTGGCAATCTAAGTATCTGATTTCAATATATTTGCTGCGCAACATGCGTTCTCATGCTGCGCAGCATTTTTTCGATCGGGAGAGGCCTCAGCCGTCCTGGCTGCTGCGCGCCAGCGAATAGACCAGGATCTGCGAGACGTTCTCGCCGTCCTCGGAAAGCGGCAGTAGAATGCCGTACTCCGAGCGCCAGCGGCCCTCCGGCGAGACGAATTCCGCGACTTCGTAGAGAAAGCTCCTGCTGGTACGGACCGAGTCGTAGGTCGCCAGGGCCTCCTCCAGGCTGGACCAGAAGAAGCCGTCCTGTACCAGCTTGCCGGTCGGGTCGTGGCCGCGCAGCCGCACCTCGTCGGTGCCCACCACCCGGTAGCGATAGATGCCGATACCCTCGTCGTCGATGCCCTCGACGTCGACCAACAGGATGCCGGAGAGGTGGCGCGGCACGGCCTCGGGCTGGAAATCGGCACGCCGTGGCATGGCGCGGTCCTGCCGCTGGCGGTCCCAGTATGCGAACAACTCGGCGACCCGCGCCGGGCAGTCGGCGAGGAAATCCCGCGTCCTGCACTGCGTGGTGATCGCCGGGCGTGGCTGGGGCGTGTCGTCTTTGAGGGCCATCGGTGGAGCGTCGTCGTCCTTGGTTTTGCGGTTCGTTTTCCCGGCGACTCGCCGCGGCCGCCTGCCGGGGCAGACGGCTGGGGCGGCCGGCCTGGGGCGGCACAGGGCCGGGCTGCTTCCTGAGAAAGGATGCCTAAGCTTCTGAGTTAGTGCGCCCTATCAAGCGAAACGACTATAATCGGCAGGTTTTACGAAAGCTTTCAAGCGGTTGTCGTCCCCTCATCTATCCTGAAACCGCCGCAAAAAGGCCACAGTCGGTTTGCAGGCTGATCCGCGATGCTTCCTGGCTGTATGGCGCGCGCGCCGCCGGGCGGCATCGCCGGCTTGCTCCCTTGTCGGGCGTCTGCTTTGGTAGCCGGCGGGGCAGGCCGGACGGGACATCCGGCACCGCCTTGTCGGATTTAGTTGAGAGGGGTTTTACAGTCGACGGCCATGCAGGACACCATCGCCCTGGTCGATGACGACCGCAACATTCTGACGTCGGTTTCCATCGCTTTGGAGGCCGAAGGCTTCAGGGTGCGCACCTATAATGACGGCGCCGAGGCACTGCGCGGCATCGCCGCCAATCCGGTCGACCTGGCAGTGCTCGACATCAAGATGCCACGCATGGACGGCATGGAACTGCTCGGCCATCTCCGCAAGTCCTCCAACCTGCCGATCATCTTCCTGACCTCCAAGGACGACGAGATCGACGAGGTGCTCGGCCTGCGCATGGGCGCCGACGACTACATCACCAAGCCGTTTTCCCAACGCCTTCTGATCGAGCGAATCCGCGCCCTGCTGCGCCGGGAAAAGGGCGGCGAGGACGACGAGGCCACCGGCGAGGCGGCGGAAGCGCCGCTGGTGCGCGGCGAGTTGACGCTGGATCCGGCGCGCCACCTTTGCGCCTGGAAGGGCGAGCGCCTCAACCTGACGGTCACCGAGTTTCTGATCCTGAAGGCCCTGGCCCAGCGCCCGGGCCACGTGAAGAACCGCGACCAGTTGATGGACGCGGCCTACGGCGAGTCGGTATATGTCGACGATCGCACCATCGACAGCCAAATCAAGCGGCTGCGCAAGAAATTCCGCGATGTCGACGACAGCTTCCAGCAGATTGAAACGCTCTATGGCGTCGGCTATCGCTACCGGGAGGCCTGAGCCGCGCCGCGCGGCCGGCCGGGAAATCCCGGGAACTTACGCTGAAAAATCCGGCGGCAATTCCGGAAGCCTGAGGGGGCAGGGCACCACGATGTTTCGGCGGCAGAACGGGGGAGGCAGCGGCGACGGGACGGCCGTCAAGCGTGTGTCCGCCGCCCGAACGTCTGGCGCCACAACGTCTGGCGCCCCGACGTCAGGTTCGTCGTCCGGACCGGCGCCCCGATCGCCGCGGCGCCGTCCGCGCGGCTGGCGGTCGCCGTTGGTCCGCCGCATCCTCACCATCAATGTCCTGGTGCTGCTGATCCCGGTGCTGGGCCTCATGCATCTCGATCAGTACCGCGACAGCCTGATCGCCGCCGAGATCGACTCGCTGCGTATCCAGGGCCGCGCCTTCTCGCTCTCGCTGGGCTCGACGGCGGTGGTTGCCACCCAGGTCGGCGACGAGCGGCTGCTGCCGGAGGTGACCCGCAACCTGATGCGTGTGCTGCTGGTCGATACCGGCGTGCGCGCCCGCATCTTCGCGCGCTCGGGCGAAATCCTGGCCGACAGCTTCGTCCTCGGCGGTCCCGGCGGCCAAGTCCAGATCCAGGCGCTGCCGCCCCAACGCGACGGCGGTCTTGGCCTGCTGCGCCGGCTGTTGAACCTCGTCCCTCAGTGGCTGCCCGGCAAGGACAGCTTCCCCCTGTACAAGGAAGCGCCCGAACAGCGGGCCGGCGACTACGGGGAGGTCACCGGCGCCCTCGCCGGCCAGAGCCCCGGCATGGTGCGCATCGACCGCCAGGGCCGCCTGGTGCTCTCGGTCGCCGTGCCGGTGCAGCGCTACCGCCAGGTGCTCGGCGCCCTCATGCTGTCGAAGGACGGCGCCGTGGTCGACGCCGCGGTCGACGACCGCCGCCGCGATATCCTCATCGTCTGCGGCGTCGCCTTCGCGGTCACAGTGCTGCTGTCGTTCTATCTCGCCAGCACCATCGCCCGGCCGATCCGCCGCCTGGCCCAGGCCGCCGACCAGGTGCGCTCGGCCAAGGGCCGCCAGTTCGAACTGCCCGACTTCGCCCGACGCGGCGACGAGATCGGCGACCTCTCCGACGCGTTGCGGGCGATGACCGATGCCCTCTGGGCGCGCCTTGACGCTATCGAGGCCTTCGCTGCCGACGTGGCCCACGAAATCAAAAATCCGCTGACCTCGCTGCGCAGTGCCGTGGAAACCGTCGCCCGGGTCGAGGATCCCGATCAGCAGAAAAAGCTGATGTCGATCATTCTCGACGACGTGCAGCGGCTCGACCGCCTGATCAGCGACATCTCCGATGCCTCGCGCCTGGATGCCGAACTGTCGCGTGCGGAGATTGCCGCGGTCGACATCGGCGGGCTGCTGCGGGCACTGGTCGCCGTGCAGGAAGCCGGCGAACGCGACGACGGGCCGCGCTTCCGCCTCGATGTGCTCGACCACCAGGATCTCTCGGTGCCCGGCAGCGAAGGCCGCCTCGGCCAGGTGTTCCGCAACCTGATCAGCAACGCGGTCACCTTCTCGCCGCCGGGCGGC